>CALEWY010000117.1 GCA_937925335.1 uncultured Acidimicrobiales bacterium | reverse complement strand
GCGGCGGTCGTGTGGTGGGAGGCAACAAGTGCCTGAAGCTGAAACCTGCCGGGCTGACGGAGAGCCATCGCCCTGTGGAGCTCGGTGTTGCCGGCACTGATTGCTTGATGATCCCACCGAGCTCGATCCTGATCGGCGAGGAGGACGAGCTGGGCGCCGGCGTCAAAGCGGGTGTCGCGGCGTGCGTGGTGATAGAGCTCCAACGCCATCAACCCGTGCACTTCTGCCTCGTCGGGCAACAACATGGCGAGCGTGGCCGTGAGCCGGAGGGCCTCTTCACATAAATCGACTCGCATCGGAGCCTCGGCATCACCCCGACCGAGGTAACCCTCGTTGAAGACCAGGTAGAGGGCGGTGAGCACCGAATCGAGTCGATCGGTGAGTTCGTCGGGCATCGCCAGCGGAATGCCAGCGTCACGAATCTTGGCTTTCGCCCGAGAGATGCGTTGGGCGAGCGTGGGGGTCGGAATGAGGTAGGCGGCGGCGATCTCTTCGGTGGTGAGGCCGCCGATCAATCGGAGGGTGAGTGCCACCTGTGCATCGCGATTCAGCGCTGGGTGACAGCAGAGGAAGATGAGCCGGAGTTGATCGCCGGCCAAGCGTTCGTCGAGCGCCGGATCGTCGTCAGGCGAGGACGATCGGTCGCTGGTGAGTTGATTGCGAGTGAAGAAGGCGTCGGAGTCGATCATGTCGTCGAGTGGGGTCGCAGAGTCGTTTGGGTCGGCGTTGAGCTCGGGCGCAGCGGCGATGGTGCGGCGCTTGGCCGAATCGGCTCGTCGAAGCCGATCGATGGCCTTGCGGCGAGCCACCCGGTTGAGCCAGGCGGCCGGCACGGTCGGGACACCGTCGGTAGGCCACCGATTGGTGGCCTCCTCAAGTGCATCGCCCACGGCATCGTCGGCGAGATCGAGATCACCGAACCGACCGGCGAGCAGCGCGAGCACGCGGGGAGCGTGCTCGCGCACCAACACGGTCAGTTCGGCATCAACGTCGCCCATACCGATTGCGCGCTCGCCGGCGCTCAGGCCTCGGGACGGAAGGCGATCGGGCGCACTTCGAACGAGCCGTACGGGATTGGGACTCGGGCTGCGATTGCGAGGGCCTCGTCAAGATCGGCGGCCTCGACGATGTAGTAGCCACCGAGCTGCTCCTTGGTCTCCGCGTAGGGGCCATCGGTCGTGCTGTTGCCGTCGGGCGACTTGTGCAGCGTGGTGGCCGCAGCGGTCGGCGCCAGGCTTGCGCCGCCGATGAAGTTGCCGGCCTCGATGAGTTCAGCGTTGAAGGCCATCCATTCGCCCATCATCGCCTCGAACTCGGCAGAGCCGGGTGCGAAGTCGGGGGCTGCGCTCTCGTCAGAGTTGAGAAGAATCATGTATTCCATTGGTCGTGCTCCTTGTGTGCGGCGACAGTAGTCGCCGGGGTTGGTTTGATTGATTTGGTGATTGCTTGGCTTGCTGTTTGCTTGGCTTGCTGTTTGCTTGGATTGCTGATTGATGGTGACGAGTTGCTTGCAGAGCGATCAGGCGGTGATAGCGGTCTCGAGGTTGGCGAGCGTCTGCTGCATGCCATCGGCGATGAGTGCGCCACGATCGGTCACGCCCTGCTTGCGCTGGGCTCGGCGAATGAACCACGGCGATGGCTTGGCCTGGTCGACCGACTCCACCACGCGGGTGCCGCCCTCGACGGGGTGGAACTCGTAGCGCCAGGTCGGGCCGAAGCCCATCGGTACCTTGAACTCAAAGACCTTGCCGCGGTCGGCTTCGGTGACTCGAGGCTTGGTCGCCCAGCTCGTCGTGCCGAGTTCGTTGGTGCCCTTGAAGCGAGCGCCGACCTCAGGGCCATCGGCCTTGCCGATCCATTCAGCCTTGATGCACTCCGGGCTCAGTTCACCGACTCGGGTGACGTCGGCGACCACGTCGTACAGCGCCTCGGGGCTGGCGGAGATGGTCCGCTCGACGGTGACTTGGATGGTTGGGTGCTTGCTCATGGTGGGCTTCCTTCGTGTGGTTCGTTCGGCTTCTTGTCGAGGTGACGCAGCAACCACGCGCTTTCGACAGGGTTTGACAGAATTTTCTTGAGAAATCTCGTCAAACCGCTGAGACCAGGGAAAACACGGGCGTTCTCTGGCGCCGAAACCCTGCGCCACACTGATCATCACCAACCGAAAGCGGGTCGAACCACGAGTTCTCGGCTCCACATCTCGGCAACGGGGGCCAAAGGCGATCCACCTTGTGTCGAATCGCTCCGCCCGATCGAGCTTCCTAGGGTGACCGTGTGACAACAGTGTTTGAATCAGACGGTTGGGATGCCCGATTGCGAGTTGGACTCCTCGTTCCCGACGGTGATGTCGGGCCCGAGTCCGAATGGTCGGCAATCGTTCCGACCGGTGTCGCGGTGAACGCCAGCCGCTTTCGCTTCCCGGTTGGAGCGGTCGAAGCCGCGGCCGACCGCATTGCGATCGCCCCCGTCGAGTACGTCGCAGCAGCCGGCCCACTCGACGACGCCATCGGCCTGCTCAATCCGCCGTCGATCGACATCTATTCGCTCGCATTCACATCGACCAGCTACGTCGGCGACGACGGCGATCTCGTTTCACGTCTCAGCGAACGAGCCAACGGGAAACCGGTCGTGACGACCGGGCAGGCGCTCCTCGCTGCCGTCGAACACTTCGAAGCAACCAAGGTGCTGCTCGTCGACCCGCCGTGGTTTCCGGCCGAACTTACTGATCTCGGCAAGGACTGGCTGGTTCGCAACGACGTTGGCGTGGCCCGAGCCGAGACCGCCGGATTGCCATCAGGACAAGGAAGCGTGCACCCGGGGGCCCTTCACCGTTGGCTCTGTGGCGCCGTCACTGACATCGATCTCGTGCTCATCGGGGGCAACGGGTTTCGAGCGGTCGGAGCGATCGATGCAGTCGAACGCGACACTGGAGTCCCGGTCGTCAGTGCCAACACTGCTCTTCTGTGGCACACGCTTCGAACAGCCGGGCGCCCGACGAACGGCGTCACCCGCTACGGCCGGATCTTTGCCGACTGAACGCACAATTCATCAAGAGGTCGCCACCCCAAGGCATCACGGGCCGAGAAGCGTTGGGGGAACATCCCGGCTTGTATGCAGCAACCGCACGATGTCGAGAGCTTCTCCCTGGACGAGGTAGAAGACCAGGTAGGGAAACGCTTCGAGCCGCAACGTGCGCAGGCCAGGAACGTCCAGCTCAAACGCAAAGCGCAGAGAACCGAGCTCGGGGTGTGCCTCAAGCCGACGGACAGTTCGCTCAAGCTCGTCAATGAACTGAGTCGCCACACTGGCACTGGCCTCAGCGACGTAATACGCCAGCGCTTGCTGGACGTCGCCCTCAGCTGCTGAGCGGAATCGCGCTGACTTCACGTCAGTCCCTAGCTGAGATCTCCCGACGAAGACCCTCGAAGTAGGCATCGTCTGCCGGCTGAGACGGATTGGACTCAAGGCCCTCGATGATCAGCCCTCGAAGCGCTTGACGTTCGCGATCACGGCGAATCAGGTCGCGTACGTACTCGCTCGTGGACCCGTATCCGCTCTGATCGACCCGCTCGTCGACGAAACCCTTGAGTTCGTCTGGCAGGGAGACGTTCATCGTGGTCATTGGTCAAGACTATTCATGTTGGCAATCTTTGCCAAGAGCAACCGCAGTGCCGCACGATCGGCTCAGGCAGTTGGTGCCGCCTGTGTCCCTCGCTCGAGCACCTTCTCGGAGATCTGATCGGAGAAGCGAGTGGCCAGTGGCCCAAGGATCGCCGTGATGAGGACATAACCAGCGGCGAGCGCACCGAGGGCCGCACCGTCGGCGAGTCCGGTGCCCAACGCAGCGATCACGATCGAGAACTCGCCGCGAGCGATCAGCACCGTTCCGGCGCGCAGCCGGCCACGTTTTCCGACGTCTCGACGTTGAGCGGCATACCAACCGGTGATGACTTTGGTCAGTGTGGTCAAGACTGCGAGCAAGAACGCCCAACCGGCAACCTCGACGAGATCAGCCGGGTTGATCTGGAACGAGAAGAACACGAAGAACGTGGCGGCGAACACATCACGAAGCGGTGCGATGAGCTCCATCGCTCGCTCCTCGGTCCGGCCAGAGAGCGCGAGCCCGACCAAGAACGCACCGATCGCCCCCGACACTTCGAAGAGCTGCGCAACACCGGCGACGAGCAGCACCAACCCCAAGACGGCGAGAAGTACCGACTCGTTCGAACCCTCACCGATGCGGAGGCTGAGGTAGCCACCGAAGCGCAACGCCGACAACAAGATGATGACGACCACGGCAAGGGCAATGCCAACGCTCGTCATCGTTTCGAGCAGCGTTCCGCCAACGATCAGCGCTGCGACAACGGGCAAGTAGACGGCCATTGCCAGGTCTTCCATTACCAAGATGTTGAGCACTGGAGGGGTCTCGCGGTTACCGACGCGGCCAAGGTCAGCCAACACCTTCGAGATCACGCCGGATGACGACACCCAGGTGACGCCGGCGAGAAGCAGAGCGGCGAGCGGCGACCAGCCGAGAAGCATGCCGACACCAAACCCGGCGCCAGCGTTGAGCACCATGTCGACAACGCCGGACGGCCAACCACGACCGAGGCCGCTGCGGAGTTCGTCGTCGGTGTATTCGAGGCCAAGGGTGAAGAGGAGAAGAAGGACACCGATCTCGGCGG
Organism: uncultured Acidimicrobiales bacterium; assembly: GCA_937925335.1. Lineage (GTDB taxonomy): Bacteria > Actinomycetota > Acidimicrobiia > Acidimicrobiales > SZUA-35 > CALEWY01. The sequence goes on along the minus strand of CALEWY010000117.1, from coordinate 40,531 downwards.
CGAGGGAGACGAAGTCTTCGCTGACGTCGAGGCGTGCGATGCCTCCCTCACCAAAGGCGAGGCCAGCGATCAGATAGAGGGGCACGGCCGTGATGCCAAGGCGCGCCGCAAGCCGCGACAGCACCCCGAGGCCGAAGACGACGGCACCGATTTCGAGGAATGCGAGTGCGGTCTCGGTCGAGCCGGCCGCGAACATCACGTGGCTAGTGGTCCAGCAACGAGCGGAGAGCGAGCAATCCCTCAGACGTGCCAACGGCAACGAGCACGTCTCCGCCAGACAACACGAAATCGGCATCTGGCGCCGGGATTGGTTGATCGTTTCGCATCACAGCGACGATTGATGCCCCGGTCTTGGTCCGGAACCCGCCACTACCGATCGACGCACCGGCGAGGTCAGACTTCGCCGAAAGCTCGATCCACTCGATGGCCAATCCCTCGATGTCTTGGCGCACGGCGGCGACGGTTTCGGTCACATGGCTCACCCCGAGAATCTCAGCGAGTGTTTGTGTGTCGGTCTCCGACAGCGTCACGACCGACGTGCACGCGTCCGGATCCTGCTGCTCATAGGTCATGATCTCGCGCCGGCCGTCATGGTGAACGACGACGGCGACGTCTGACCCGTCCCTGGTCGTGAACTCATGACGCACACCAACGCCGGGCAACTTTGTCTCACGCACCACTGACATCACACGAGCCTACGTGCCGGACCTTCTCAGCCGCTTCTCGGCGCGTGAATGGTTGCTTGACAACCAGATTCGCGCCGAGGACAGGTCGGTGAAACGAGCCACGTTCGGGCTTTGAGATGTCAGCCCTTCGGGGTAATCGAGACGGGTTGCTCGGATGGGGTGGCGGCGGCGTCTCGGTCGAGATCGATGTTGAGAAGGCCGACGTCTCGCTCGGTCGACTCGGCGAGTCGTGCGAGACGACGTTGCTGCACCGGCAGTCGAACAAGATCTCGCGCTGCCCGAACAGCATCGATCGGCGAGAAGGAGCGGACAGCTCCAATGCCATCACTCTTGACCGCCCAGGCCATCTTGCGCAGTCGGTATTCGGTGTGAACTCGCTCGTGCAACGCTCGGTAGAACTCGGTTGGGAACGGACCGTCAAAGAGCATCGCGAGGTCGCTCGAGTCAACCCAATGACGGGTGCGGCCGAGCTCGGCCTCGACTCGCTCGTAGAACGGAGTGCCGGGCAGCGGGTAGGCGACCGAGATCCCGACGTCGTCCGGCTTCGCTCGCCGGATCAAGTCGAGCGTTGCTTCGATGTCTTCACGGGTTTCGCCCGGGTAACCGAACTGGATGAAGAACGCGATCCGATATCCAGCGGCGTGTACTCGCTCCGCAGCCTCCACGATCTGATCGACGGTGGTCCCCTTCTCCATCGCGTCGAGAATCTTCTGGCTTCCAGACTCGGCACCGATCCAGACCTCTTCGCAGCCGGCGGCGCCGAGCGCTTCGGCGGTGTCCTTCCGAACGAGGAGGTCAGGGCGGCTCAAGCATTTGAACGGCAGGCGAACATCGTGCTCGTCGACCTGCTCGGCGAAGCGCTGGATCCAACCCGGCTTCAATCCGAAGATGTCGTCGGCGAACCAGATGTGATCCGGCCGATACTCACGCTTGAGCTCGACCATCTCTGCGACCACATCGTCGACCGAGCGAGCGTTGTATCGCTGGCCCCAAATGGGTTTCGAGCACCAGTTGCAGTGATACGGGCAGCCTCGCGTCGTCACCATGTTGAGCGAGAAACGCTCGTGATGCTCGAGCCAGATTCGTCGATACCGATCGATGTCGATCAAGTTCCGAGCTGCGAACGGAACGGAGTCGAGGCCCTTCATGTTTGGTCGGGTGTCTCCGACCTGGATCTCACCATCGGGGCCTCGCGTTGACACCCCAGCAAGACCAAGCATCGTGAGCCCATCGCGGCGCGCTGAGAGCAACGCCAGCAGTGTCTCTTCGCCCTCACCGGAGATCACCGCGTCCGCACCAGCGTCGAGGAACACCTCGGCGTGGTCGCTGGCATCGGACCCAGCGGCGATCACGAGATCGACCCGCCCCTTCGCCGCGCCGAGCATCTCGCAGGCGGCGTCACGCATACGCGAGAGGCACATCTTGGAGAGATAATTGAAGTTGTCTTCAAAGATGACGGCGACATCCGGCTCGTGTTGGCTGATGAGCTCACCCCAACCCCTCGTCGAGGTTTCGAGCATCGCGTCGAACACAACAACGTCGTGGCCTTCGTCGACGAGCATCGCCGCCGCGATCAACGTGCCGAGCGGCGGGTATGGCTGTTTTGCCTCGGCCAGTTTCGGATCGAAGTGTTGGAAGTAGGAGTGTCCGATGAGGACCTTCATGGTTGACCTCCGCAGTGAAAGAGAAGCACGGGTCGGCGAGCAACTTCGCGGCCAGCGCGCCGACGCCCGATGACCGAATGGGCCATTGCTTTGATGCCAGTTGGTTCGCCGAGGCGCGTGCAGGAACGAACGGCGTGCCGGTCCTGATGCGACGAAAGATCTGCCTCGGTGACAAAGCCCGGGCCCGCAAGATCGACGGCGGGACGATCGCCCGCAGCAGCACCGTTGGTGAACTCGGCAACCATGGCTCGGCCGGCGGCCGGATCTCGGTAGACGGGCGAATCCATGACGACGAGCGTGCCGGTCGGCCTCACCACTCGGTGCGCTTCGTCGAAGGACCGTTCGATCGATTCGGCGTAGTGGAGTGAGGCGTTGAAGACGACAAGATCGACCGAAGACGATGCGAAGGGCAGGCGTTCCATGTCCGCCCTCGCCACGAACATCTCGTCGGCGAACGCCGCAGCGGCGCCAAGACCATCACCGTCGATGGTCACGTCGATCGCAGCGGCCGACCAGCCTTGACGGGCCAACCGAAGCGCAAGCCATCCGCATCCTGCGCCGACGTCGATCATCGAGCCGGTTGCCAACCCGGCGATTCCCTCGGCGAATGCTTCGTAGCTTGCGGCTCGTTGCGCCCAAACGTCGACGAGTCGACCAGACACATCAACAAACGGCAATGCTTCGATCGCTTCACGAGAGACGGGCGAGCGCCCTTCACTCGCCCGGAACCGTCCGTAGTCGCGCGCGAATTCGTCAAAGCGTGCCCGCTCAGCTGGATCGAGAAGGTCCGCGATTCCGTCGCTGACCGGATAGTGCACACCCGTCGCCGATCGGTATCCATCGTCGACCGCCACGAGTGGTTCGTCGGTGCCGGGAGCCGTGAGAGTGAACGTCATGCGCCGCTTCGTTTCAACACGACGATGTGGTGATCGCCAAGACCGAGCTTGGCGGCCGGTCCGCTCACCAACCGATCGACATGGCTGAGCGCCGCCAACACACCGGGACGGGCGTCGACCACGCGCCGCTGCTCGAAGGTGGGAAGCACCGTTCCGATGGCTTGTGCCGCGACGAGATCGAACGACGGGCTGATGGCTTCGACGATGTCTGAAGCCGTGAGGTATCGAAGGTTCAGCGCTTCATATCCGGAGACAGCAGCGCGCTCAGCAGCAGCGCTCTCAACAGCAGAGCCCTCAGCAGCAGCGCGCTCAGCAGCAGAACCCGCAGCCCCTCGACGGCGACGCAAGAGGTGATCGTTGGGCACACGACGGGACGGGTGGCGCAGCCAACGGACCGCACCCTCGAGCAACTCGGGCGGACACAGTGGCGCCATGGCAACGAGAACGATGGTGCCACCGGGAACGACGGCGTTCGTTAAGCGCAGGCCGAGGTCGCCGAGATCGGGCACACAGTTGACGACACCGAAGTTCGACAACACCACATCGAAGGGGCCGCCGAACTCGTCTCGCCCAACATCACCAACACGTGCCTCGACGAGGCCGGGCGAACACGCTTCTGCTCGGGCCTGCGTTGTGGCCACCATCTCGTGAGACTCATCGATCGCCGTCACCATGCAGCCCTGCTCGGCGCACCACAGTGCATCGAGGCCGGTGCCGCATCCGAGATCGAGCACGCGTGCACCAGGGCCAAGGAGCGGTGCGAGATGGTTGCGGACACGATCACGAAAGACCCGGCCAACCGCCGACAGCGCAACGGTGTCGTAGGTTGCGGCGTGTTCATCGAACGTTGCCGCACCAACACGTCCCCCGTCGACAAGCGTCAGACGGGGCTGCGTCAAGCCGGCTTCCTTCATCCGATCGTGCTTCACACGGATCCGCCGATGCGTTCGTTCCAGGCCTCTTCGATGCCCGCGGCGTTACCAACCATGTGGCCCTTGCAAACGTCGGGTGAGAACGACGACTCGTCGGGCGGACCGACCTCGGGCCGGCGCGAGCGAACGCCGCGGAGGCGCTCGATCTTGCGGTTCATTTCGTTGTTCTCAACCCGGTCGAAGATCGACAGGCTGAGCACGGTGGCTGCTGCCTTCGTCAGGGGCGACGCGTCGATTTCAACAACACGGCTCTCGTCGCCTTCGACGGTTGCGTTCGGCAAAAACTCGAACATCCACTCGTTTCGTTTGCGTAGATCTCGGCACCGCTGCGCATCCACGATTGGCACCATCTGCGCGAGCTCACGGGCGACGTAGAGCGCTCGATCGTCGAAGTCGAGTGCTCGTTCACTCACGAGGTAGTTCGGGCACAACTCGATGTCGTCTCGCTCGGCCCACTTCACGAGGCCAACGATGAGGAGACGAGTCAGCCAGAGGCGCCGTGGCTCGGTGATGATGAAGAAGTCGATGTCGTCGTGATCGGCGACGCTGTCGACGGCGAGCCCTCCGGTAACCGCGACCATGTTGACGAACGGGAGGCGCCCGATTCGGGCACCCCACTTCTGAGCGGCCGCCCACATCGTTTCAGCCCGCGCTGACCGTTCATCATGAACGTCGAGCACCTCACCACGCTCCGGTAGGTAGAGCAGGTCATCTCGCCGGCCGAGCGTGCCGTTCGCAACAAGAACGCCGACTCGCTCGACAACCTCACTGGCACCAGCCGCATGGCCGACGAGAAAGCGGTGCGTTCGCGACACGCTGATCGGCATGTCGAACACGTCGGCGTAGGCAACGGTGGCCACGATGGCATCCGACAAATCCAGAGTCTTCATGTTCTGTTCCATGTGAGTTCCTTCATTTCGTTCTCGTGAGCGATCACACGATTGAGCTGCTCGACCGTTCGGTCCCAGGTGAGTTCTGCAACCGCCTCAGCACCGAGGGCACCTCGGGCCGTCCGGGTGGGTTCGGCGTCGACAAGCGCGATGACGGCATCGGCCGCTTCGTCGGTATTGGCGACGATTAACGCTGCGTCGTGATGTCGATTCACATGTTCGGTGACGGAGGGGATCGGCGTCGACACGACGGCGGCGCCACATGCTGCGGCTTCGGCCACCGGCATCCCGAAACCCTCCGCTTCCGACAGACCGACGAAGATGTCGGCCGCGGCGAGCAGGTTGGTCATCGCCTCGTCGTCGATCGCTCCGAGATCTACCACCGCTGTGGAGCGCGGCCGGCTCGCCCCTCGACCGAAGACGTGGCTGGGCCCATCACATCCCGCAACGCGGATCGCCACCTCCGGACGAGCCGATCCGACCGCTTCGAGAGCCCGGAGAAGACCGGCGCTGTTCTTCCTCGGGGCTGAGCTCACGATTCCGGCGATGAGCGGTTGGTCGGCGGCGACACCGATCCGTTGCTTGGCAAGTATGCGACCGCTCGGTGGTGCACCTCTTTTGACGCCCGGTGGCGCTACATGAACGCAAGCCGGGTCGATGCCGATGTGATCGATGATCTCGTCACGGATGGCGTTGGACACGGTCACGACGGATCGAGCCCCTCGAATCGAAGCTGGCAGTAGGCGTTGTTGGAGCAGAGCGAAGGCCGGGCTGACGGTCGCCGGGTGAGTCAACGCAAGAAGGTCGTGCACCACGAGAACGTGATCGTCGTGGCGAATCGGACCCGAGTTGGCAAGGCTCAAGAGCGACTGATGAGCGGCGGCTCGCGTGAGGCTCGTCTGCTCCCAAAGCTGTCCGACACCAGGGCCCGAGCAACGCGATGGGGGCATCACGACCTTCGCATCGGTCATTCGAGCGGTGACCTGCTCGGCGTATCGGCCAACACCTCCCCCGGCCCGCAGCGCTCGGCCATTGATGGCCAGGTTGGTGCCCGGGCCTCTGCTTGGAGACCCGATCATGTCGTGGCCCTCGTTGGCCGTTGCGCTGTTGGCCGTTGCGCTGTTAGCCGTTGCGCTGTTGGCGGTTCCGTTACTGGCGGTCCCACTGACAGCTGTTCCGCTGTTGACCGCTCCAGCCCGGGCGCCTGATCGCGAACATCAACGACCGGGTCTCGGTTCACGACCGCCCGCATCTCGGTCACGAATCGCCTTGCCCCGAGGGCGTTTGCATCCAGCGTTCGTTGCGGTGCTTCGATGCTGGCGAGCGCATCCACGAGGGCCGATGAGGATGCGTAGTCATAGAAACGAACGTCACCGTCGAACAGGGCGTGATCGACAACACCACGAGCTCTCGGCAAGGCGGCCGTCAATCCGTGAGCGGCGGCCTCGAGCGGAACCAGGCCGAAGTCTTCGGCGCACGTGACGGCGACAGAGCGAGCGTTTCGATACGCCCAGCGAAGTTCCGAATCCGAAATCGACGACCGGGAGATCACGTTCGATGGCGCGTCCTTCAGTAGGACATCGCGATGTGGTCCGTCGCCGAGGTGAAGAAACGTCGTGTCTGGCATTGCTCGAGCTGCCTCGACGAGAACATCGAGACGCTTGTAGCCAAGAGCTCGGCTGACCGAGAGAACGAAGCCGGGTTCAACACCTCGAATGGCCGTGGTATCGCCATCGATCGGCAAGGTCGAGCACGGCGCAATCACGGTTGCATCTCGTGCATAAACAGCACGTACCTCAGCAGCGATATGGCGCGAGTTCGAGATGAGCGTGTCAGCCTCTCGCATCGCTCGTTGATCGAGTGGCCGACCGATGCAACCCAGCATCGACACACCGACCTGCACCGGACGACCCCATTCGGCGAGGTACCGATCGGTGTCGTAGATCCAACGAGCGGGCGTGTGGCAATACACCACCTTGCGACCAGTCGTTCGGACGTGATGGGCGAACCCGGACGAACTGCAGATCACGACGTCGGCATCGATCAGCATCGAACGGAACATGCCGCTCAACAGCGGAAGGAGCTGGCGATGATCTCGCCGGAAACGGTCCACATCATTGAGCCGGCCGGGCCTCACATCGAGCTCGGCAAAACCAGGGTGGGTGAGTTCAGGGACATACAGCGAGGTGTGGATCGGCGCATCGGGAAACGCTTCGGCGAGCGCCAACACAACACGCTCAGCGCCACCACGAACGGCGAGCGAGTCGTGCACGATTGCGACGCGATGGCTCATCGAGAAGCCTCCAACGCTCGCAACACCTGGTCGATGCAATCAGCGACTCGGTCATCGGCGATTCCGCGATCGCCGAGCGACCAACCGTCCTCACCGAAGCGGTCGCTGATCACGAGCACTCCGGCGGTGCTGACACCCACCGTGTGTCCCGCGGCAAAGAGCGCAGCGAGTTCCATATCGATGGCTTGAGCGTTCAAGCGATAGCGGTCGACGTCGGCCTGGGTGAGCCGCAAGGGAGCATCTGTGGTGACGACGGATCCGGCTGATCCGAGGGCACCGATGAGCCCGGTCAGCGTTGGGCATGGTTGATGGTGGCTTCCGTAGTGCGCCGAGGTTCCCTCATCGCTCTCGGCACCATCGACGACGACGACGTCCCCCGTCGACAGCGTGGCGTCGAGCGCCCCGGCCACTCCGACCAACACGATTCGGCGCACGCCGAGATGCGCGAGGAACTCCACCGTGACAGCACAGGTTGGCGAACCGGGACCGATGGTTTGCACGATCGCCGCGCCTCGTCGTTCGATCACCTTCCGAAACGGTGCAGGGCGTCGCCGACCCCGACCGGCGGCATGTCCGGCATCCATCACCAACACCACATCGGCGGGCATCGAAGGCAGCGTTGCCGCGTCGCCGAGCAAGAGCTCTGGCCGCAAGAGAGGACTCACAGCCGCCGACTCTTTCGTATCAAACGATCGATCGTCGAGTCGCGAAACGACTTTGGTCCGGGGAGCCGCCCGCGCTTTTCGTGGTGACGAAGCGTCGAGCGGCTGACCAAGTTCGCGTAGCGGTCGGTTCGAACATCGTCGACTCGACCAAGATGAATGTCGTCCCCTGCGATGTCGTAGATGACGTTCATGACGAGGGGCCGCAAACTCGAACCCCAGCTGCGTTGCGGGTTCTTCATCGGGCGTGTCGTCAGCACGAGGGCCTGCGCGCCAAGCCTCGAACGAACCGCTGCGAGGTCTCGCATGCCAAGCAGATCGACGGTCAGGTCAATGGTGGGATCAATGGCGAGATCGTCCATAAAACCCAGATAGCGAGCGAGGCGAGACGATTCGAGTTCGAGGTGGTCGTCGTAGACGGCGAGCGAGTCGTCGAGGCTCAACAGCGAGAATCGATCGGGAGCGCCAAGGCTGAGCGGAACCTGGAAGAAGTCGGACGAGTCGGAGAAGTGGGTGCCCGCATCACCCGAGTTCGACGCGTGGGCGGCGCGCGGGAACAGGTAGTAGCGACCGCTCGCCACCAACTCACGAACCGCCGGAGGAAACCACTCGTCGTCGCCGAGTGAATCGAACGCAGGGTGGATGGCAACGTCGGAGGCAGCATCGACGCCGCTCCGGTAGCCCTTCCACATGCGCTCGGTCCAGGCCATGCCGTGGAACCAGGGGATCTGGGCGTAGAACCCGTCGGATCCGTCGAGGATCGGTTCCATTGGGAGATGCCGAAACCCGTCGAACCACGGTGCAGACAAGCACACCCCGGCCACGCGGTCATCGACGTCGCTCGACTGCAGCGCGTCGGTCGCCCAATGCAAGAAGTGCGGGCCAACGATCAGATCATCTTCAAGCAGCACGACCGAGCCAAAGCGTTCGGTGAGGTCGCCACAGAAGTGGAAGTTGCCGATGAGTCCGAGCCGCTCGTGTTCGATCACCTGTAGATCGCCGTGCCGCCAGTCGAATGCTCGCGCCACGTCGACCACTGCGGGGGTCTCATCCGCTCCCGCGTCGATCGAAATCACCAGATCGGTATCGGTGTGGATCTCCGCTCGCTCCAGGCTCGCCAGCAAACGCCGCAATGATTGCGGGCGAGAATGGGCGGCGATGACGATGGCTGGTGCGGGCATGATGAGAGCGGCCTCATACACGGGTCAGCGGAACGAGCACGCGACGATGACTCGGTGGTGAAGCGGTGGTGACGAAGACTATTCGTGCCAACACACTTGCGCTGCTCGGCGGCCGTTTGGCGTCAGCTGCCCTCGGTCTTGTCGTCGCAGTGATCAGCGCTCGGGTACTCGACGAACGATTCGGCGCCTTCGCCGCCGTTCTCGCGGCGGGTTTTGTGGCCAACACGTTCGTCACCTTCGGGTCCGACACCCTCGTTGTGCGTCACGTCGCACGCGGCGGTGATTCCGACCTTGCCAGTGCTGTTGGGTTCCTCCAGTTGGCGGCCGCGATTGCGCTCAGTGCCATTGCGATCGTGCTCGAACGAGTGGGAGTCGTGTCGGGTGCCGTAGCGATCCAGTCCCTCGCGCTGATCCCGCAGGCGATCGTGACCGTGGCGGCGGCGGTTCTGCGGGGTCGACAACAAATGACGCGTCTCATTGCAACCAACGTGGCTGGATCGGTCGTCGGAGCGGCCGCCGCCATCGCGCTGGTTACACACTACGAAACGGTCTGGGCGCCGATCGCGGGGCTCGGCGTCGGGCACCTCGTCACGGCAATCGGATCAGCCTCGATCGCTCGACTCGCGATCCGTCCACCGGCCTCGATGTCACAGACGTGGTCGATCCTCGCAGACGCTCGAACCTTCGCCGTGATGGTCGCAGCGACCACCGTGTCAGCCCAAGTGGCGCTCGTGCTCGTCGGGGCGTTCGGGCTCGTTGGAGCCGCCGGCTTCGCGGCCTCAACCCGCTTCGTCGAAGCCGCCCGTCTTCTTCCCGCCTCGGCATATGGAGCGGCCTTCCCGGCGATGGCCGACGACATACATCGCAGCGCCTCATATCGCCGGTGGTCTGGCTGGCTGATCGGCTTTGGGATCGCCGTCACCGCCGTGCTCATCGCTGCCGCCGAACCGCTCAGCAACGCCGTGTTTGGAGACCTCGAACACGCGTCGGCAGTACTTCGAGTCCTCGCGCTTGGACTCGTTCCGATCGTCCTGCGCCTTCGTTGGTCGTTCGAACGAATCGCCGAGGGCGACGAAGCGACGGTCGCGCGAATCGCGGTGGCGACAGCGATCGTCGTGACGGTTGGGTCAATGGCCGTCGCCGTTGCGGAGGGACCGGTCACGGTGATCGCTGGCATTCACTCAGCCGCAATCGCCATCAACGCTCTCCTTCTCTTTCCTCGCCATCGTCCGACGCGTTCGAGCGGGGAAACGCCACCGACGGCGCCGCCATCTCGATGAACGAACACAGCGGCTCCCACGACAGGCCATCGGCGAGGTCGAGCCAGAGGGTGTCGTCGCGTCCGTGTGACCACGTTCGAAGGTCGTCGTAGTGGCGCTCATGGATGTTGGCGAGCACGTGTTCGTCGAACGTGTCGATGCCATACACCGCCCGATGCACTCGATCGCCAAGCTCACGAGTCGGCGCATCGAGGCGATCGAGACCCGGGCCAAACAGCCAACGCATCGAATCGAGCCACTCATCTTTCGGGCGGTGGGTGATCACGAAGCGAGCGTTCGGCAACGCCGCGTCGAGTTGGCGCGACAGGAACGGAATCGGGTTGTCGAAGAACGCATCGAAGCGTGCGAGGAACTCGAGATCGAGATCCTCCCCGCGATCGAGCACCCCGATCAGCGCAGCCGAATCCGGGGCGGACGAGATTCCGAGCACACTCATCGCATGATGCAGCGATGTCGTCGCCGTTCGGGCCAGCCCAAGCCCGACGATCTTCTGGCGTTTGAGCTGCCGATCGATTCGTCCTCGTCTCATCGAGCTTCATGATGCCGCCGGTTCGCCCGCTCGGCTGGATCGTCGCCGCCATCGTTCTCATCGCCCCGTTCGAACTGGCCGTCGGAATCGACGGTGCTCGGGAGATCGCCCCGGCGGTGGTCGCCGGATCGGTTCTCGCTACCGCTCTCATCGCCGTTCTGGTCAGAGCCGGCCGACCAATCGACGGCTTGTCGTTCGACCGGGTCGATGCCCTCGTCGGATTCTGGATCGTCGCCGTGTGGGGAAGTGTCGTCTTCGCCGACTCTCGCGCCAGCGCTGCGGGCTTTGCCCTCCGGTTCACCGCACTCGGCGTGATCATCGTTGCGACCCGAGCGAGTTGGACCGAAGGTGAACGGACGACGCTTGCCCGCTCGCTCGCAATCGCCGCCACGATTGGTGCGGCGGTCGGCCTCGTCGTGTTGTTCTCGGGAGTCGATCCGTTCGAGCGGCTGACGGCTCGGCCGGTCACGCGCCTCGGCAACGTCGACCGGCTCACCAGACCCTGGTCGCACACCAACGTGGCTGGGATGTCCTTGGTTGCTGCCGCTCCGGCGGTGCTCACGCTTCGAAACTCGGTGGCGAGATACACGGCGGGGTTGCTGGTCGTCGGCGCCCTCTCACTCACCTACAGCCGTGGCGCAATGATCGGCCTTGGCGTCGCTGCGTGTGTAGTCATCGGTGCCTTCCGAGCGCGACGAGAGACGTCGATCGTTCTCGCTGGCATCGCACTTGCGATCGGCATCGTCTTCGCGGCACCCGGATGGGACGACCGATCGACCCCAGCGTGGGCTGGCGTCGACATCGCCCAACCGTCAGAGCTCGTCGCTGGTCAGGAAGCAACGATCAGCGTCTCCAACAACACCAGCCAACGGCTCCAGCCTTCGGGCGATGATGCCGTCGAGCTGTCCGCTCGTTGGGTCGTCGACGACGAGGATGCCGGCCGCCTTGTGGTCGCCGAGCAGACATGGCCCCTACCCGATCCAATCGAATCGGGTCGTCAGATCGAGTTCGTCGTCACGCCGTCCGCAATAGGGGCTGATGGCGAGCCTCTTCCAAACGGCACCTACGACATCCTCTGGGACATCCTGCAGCCTGACGAGGCGTACTACTTTCAGTTCAGTGGCCGGTCGGCAATCACGAGTGTTCGAATCACCGATGGCGCCGTCGAGACGGCGGGCGCTCAGCTGGCCGGAAAACCGCTCGTTCAACGCCAGCTCGATTTCGACCGGCTCGACGTTTGGGAGCGCTCGCTCGATTCGTTCGGCCACCGGCCGTGGTTCGGCGCGGGCCCGGGCCAACTCCCAGCGGCGCTCGACATCAACACCGACCCAGGTCGGCGGCTGGCCGGTGGCCATGCGCACAACATCTGGATCGAACTGCTGGCGACGACGGGATTGGTCGGGACCGTGCCATTCCTCATGATCGTCACCGCCGCTGTTTGGACGGGAGCTCAGTCGATCCGCACCTCGGGCACCGACGAGAGCCGATTACGTTCGATCGCTCTTCTCGCCGGCTTGGCCGGTTTGCTCGCGTTCGGCATGTTCGATCTCCCGCTGATGTTCCAGGGGACGATCGTTCCGTTCGGCGTACTCCTCGGGCTCAACCTTGGCTCGGGTCACGATTCCCAAGCGGTTGACACCGTCACACTCTCGAAAGCGGCGCCTGTCGAGCCAGACCTCTTCGCCCAGCGCGATAGCTGAGCGGGATGAGCGCCAGAACAGCGATCGGCAACAAGAAGAAGCCGAAGGCAAACCAGCGCCATGGTCCGCGACCGATGATCGCCGCCTCCTTCGCAACGAACGCTCCACAGATCACTGCAAGGCAGGTGTTCAGAAGCAGCGATGGAGTGTTGATTGGCAGGAGCGTCATCGAGTGATGACGTTAGGCGACCATCGGTTCGCTGGACAAGGGCATCACGACCGACTGGCCGGTCCGGCCTTGCGGACCTCGGTGACCGATTCCATGGCGGCTCGGAGGCTTCCAATCCACTCGGATTCGTTGTCAGCGACGAGTTCGACACACCAGGCGAGGGCTTCGCTGCGACTTCGAGCCACACCGGCATCGATCAGGGTGTCGAGCACGGCTCGTTCGTGAATACCGAGCCGAGTCATGACCGGGACACTTGCGGTCTTGTAGGCCACCTTCTCATCGCCGCACTCGACGGCCCATGAAACGGTGCGGAGGAAGCTCGACTGCGCACGCTCGGCAATCGCCATTCGTTGTGCTCTTGAGTCTTCCCGAAACGCCGCGATGCGAGCCTGTGCGGCGACGGCGTTGTTCGTGCCATCGTCGCCAACCTCGTCGTCGGCCTTCTCGCCAGTCTTGTCGTCAGTGGTCTTGCCGACCTTGGGCATCGGCAATGTGCCAGTGACCAGGATCTCGTCTCGATCGACGATCACCGTCGGTGCCTCGGTGAACCAATCGTCTGGGATGTTGCCAGCGAACCATGCGCTGAGTTCGTCGCTTGAAACGGTGGGCGGTTCGACCTGGCGACCGCGGCCTCGTCCTCCGGTTGGGCGTGCCATCTCAGCGCGCCTCGCCCGTCGGACGTGAACCTTCAGTGTTTGTTGTGGTTGATTCTTCAGTGATTGATGATGCATCAATCGTCTCCTTCTGCAAGTCAGTAAGCATGTAATAAACATTACACAGAGTGAAATCGTCCTCCAACCAGCTGCGCTGAGACACTTGGCTCACCCGGGGTTCTGCCGATAGAGCACCAGACAATGAGTGACTTCGTGTCTGCTCGGACCTAACCTCCGGGCGTTACTGAGTGAGCACCGAGGAGAGGGAACACGTGAGCGATCAATCACAAGGCGAGGGATGGTGGATCGCGAGCGATGGCAAGTGGTATCCGCCGGAATCTGCTCCCGGTTACCAACCTCCGGCAGCTCCACCCATCGCTGAACCCGTTCCACAAGCCGCCCCGGCGCCACAAGCTGCTGCCCCCTATGGAGGCCAACAGCCCGCTGCCGCGCCCGGCGGCGATTCCGGCTCCAACAAGAAGATGGGGATGATCATCGCGGGTGGCCTCGTCGGCCTTCTCGCCGTCGGTGGCCTCGCGGCCGTCCTCTTGGGCGGAGGCGATGGCGACGACGACATCACCACCACGGCCTCAACCGTTGCGTCCACGACCACTGCGCCAGCCGTGCAATCGGAAACGACCGCCACGACGGCGGCCGAAGAAACGACCGACGAAACAACCGAACCGGCCGACGTGCCAGCGTCCGGTGGCGAATCGATCGATGATCCACTCCCCCTCGCCGGCACCAACTTCGTCTACGAAGACTTCTCCGGCACGGTGTGGAGCGGCACCTTCATCGGTGTCGTCGATGGCGTCGTCTCCGGCGACGACCCCGGCGCGTGCCACCTCGTGCTCGGCACCATGACGCCGGACTCGATCGAAGAGGGCAACGTCACGAGCGGATTCGACACGCCCGAGATCGGCGCGGTCGCCGACGGCATCGTCCTCGATCGAGGGTTCAGCGATTGCGAACGTGATGCAGCCGAGGCCGCTGGATACGCCCGCATCATCGATGCCGAACTCACCGAAGGCAGCTCGTACTCGTTCTTCTCCGAGATCTATGTCGAGGGCAACAACCCGCCGGACCTGACCGCCATCGTGCTCGGCAGCGCCACCTCCGACGACGCCCGCTATTACACGGTCGACCGTCTCGACTCGATTCCCCAGGCCCCTGAGAGTGTCGCCGCGACGGCGTCGGGTGACGTCTTGCCGCTCGCCGGCGCAACCTTCACTTACACGTCGTTCTCCGACACCTCATGGGAAGGCGAGATGCTGGGCCTCTTGCCTGTCGACAAAGGCCGATTCAACGAGGACGACGGCTCGTGTTTCTTGATCATGGGCACCATCACGCCAACCTCGATCGACGGCGGCTTCGCAGCCAGCGGTTTCGACGCACCTGACCTGGGCGTGATCGCCAACGGATCCTTCGTTGACAGCGGCTTCTCCGACTGCGACGAGGAGCCGGCTCAGATCCTCGGTTACCGGTCGATCTTCAACGCCAACGTCACAACTGGAACCAGCTACCCCTTCTACGCCGAGATCTTCGTCCCCGCCGATGATGTGGCTGGCCTCTCCTCTGTCGTGCTCGGCAACGCCACCGATGACGATGCGATCAGCTACTCGCCCGATCAGATCACCGAGGCACCACCGGCGGTCATCACCGTCGGCGATCGCATCCCGGACGGATTGCTTCCGCTCACTGGCTCCACCTTCACCTACACCTCGTTCTCCGACACCTCGTGGGACGGCAGCCTCGCTGGTGTTGTTGTGGTCGAACTCGAGTCGTTCGTTGATGCAACCGGCACGTGTTACGCGCTGATCGGAACGATCACCCCAACGGAGATCGACGAAGGCACCGCAACCAGCGGCTTCGACACGCCGGACTTCTCCGTGCTCACCGAGGGCAACAACTACGGACCGAGCTTCGGCAGTTGTGACCGCTCGGCACTCGAAAGTGCTGGCTATGGCCGCATCCTCGATGCCGAGGTCACCGTCGGAACCGCCTACCCGTTCGTAGCGGACTTCTTCGTCCCTGGCGACGGAGCGACGTTGGACGCAATCGTTCTTGGCAACGCAACGAACGACGATGCGATCTACTTCGAGCCGACGGTTCTCGATTCCATCCCCGCCCCGTAACTCGGATCGCTGAATTCGGTCAGGCCCGTATAGGCCATCCGTGCCAACTTCAGAAAAGGACGCGACTTCGGCTCGTTGAAGACGACTGAAGACTGTGGATCGACGCGTCACCATTCCAGGCCTCGGGGCAATCGCCCGTCATTCGTGGCTCAACGTTGTCGTCGGCAAGGTCGTCCCGCTCGTCATCTTCCTTGTGGGATTCGGCATCGCCGGACTCACCCCTGCCGTGCTGGCCAGCCTCGCTTGGTCGCTCGGTGTCGTCGCTCATCAACGGGCCAAGGGTCACCGGATCGCGGGCCTGGTCATCATGAGCATCATCGGCAATACAGCGAAGACCATCGTCGCCGTGTTGACCGGCAGCGTCATCGCCTATTTCGTGCAACCCACGATTAGCACGACGCTCATCGGCACCGCGTTCCTCATCTCGGTTCCGCTCGGACTCCCGCTGGCCGAACGCCTCGTTCACGACTTCTGCCCCTTCGACGACCAGACGAAGAACGAGCCCGCCTTCCAGGCGTTCTTTCCCAAGCTCTCCTACCTCTGGGCAGCCACCTCGCTCTTCAACGGTGCCGTCACGCTCTACCTCTTGCTAACGCAATCGATCACCTCGTTCGTTCTCATCAAGTCCGCCCTCGGCCCCGCAACCACCACCCTCACCATCGTGGTTGGCCTGTGGTGGTTCCGGCGTTCGATGAACGAAGCCGGTGTCGAAGTCGTCATGACCCGACGAGTCACCGCCGCCTAACAAGCGCCGAAGCGGAGCCAATCCCCGCAACACTCGTTGATGAACAGCGCGCGGCAGATCCTTCCGCAAACCGCGCCCCCATCGAAGCGGAGCCAATCCCCGCAACACTCGTTAATGAACAGCGCGCGGCAAAACCCTCCGCATTGACAGTGGGTTGCGTCGCTCAGGAGGGGGCGGCGGCTTGGGACTACCGTCGATGTCATGCAGCGGGTGCTTGGTCGATCGAAGATGCTGGTTCAGCAGGTGAAGAACGGCGATGCCAAGGGCGCGCTGGGCGATGTTCGTTCGTGGGTGTGGTCGGAGAACCAGTACTGCGGACTCAGCCGAACGTTCGCCGATGACTTCACGCCGGCGCCGGCGAACGTCAAGCTCCACGCCGAGCCGCTCGATGACGCCTTGGCCGCCAAGGTGTTCGACTTCGACGGTCTCGGCGAACGAGATGCCACCTATCTCGAGCGCCGCAAGCGCATTTGGGATGCGGGGTTCGACGGCGGCTTCGTCGCGATGGCAGGTGATGAACCCGCCTACCTTCAGTGGTTGATTCCGCCTCGCCAAAACAAGCAGGTCGCCGACTACTTCGGACCGCTCTTCCCGCTCGACGACCACACGCTCACCGTCGAGGGAGCGTGGATCCCGCCGAAGTTCCGCAAGGAGAAGGTGATGGGTGAAGGGCTCTCACTCGTGACCGAGGCAGCTGCGGCGGCAAGCCCCGAGGCCGACCGAGCACGGTGTTTCCCTGAGCTCGCGAACAAAGGCGCCGTCAAGGGCTCAGCCAGCGGCGGCTACGTCATCGACACGGTCCGGACCGACACCTGGCGGCTCGGACGCCGCACGGTGACGTTCACGCCAACAACCGCCGAAGCAGTCGGCTACTAAGCAACCGTCGAGCGAAACGCACGCCGTTCAGGGCTGAGCGTTTACAACCGCCAACCGCACCCTTGGGTAACGAGGGAGCGGTGGTTGAGACCACTCCACCGTCAGAGACTCATCGGTCGGCACCTATCCGACAACCACATCTGTGGCTACGCCGGCGCGGCGGTTGAGACCACTCCACCGTCAGAGAACTCATCGGTCGGCATCTATCCGACGAACACATCTGTGGCTATGCCGACGCGGCGACCCAGACCACTTCACCGTCGGAATATTCATCGGTCGGCATCAGACCGATCGAGTGGGCGACGTGTTTCGACGCGACGTGATCGGGATGAATCGTCGCTCGAAACGACGTGACATCACATCTCTCGAGGTGGGCTCGCATCGCCGCCGTCGCTTCGGTTGCGTAGCCATTGCCCTGTGCCTCGACACCGATCAGCCAGGCCAGCTCGGTTGCGTCTTCGGCAACGGTCGCTTGGACGAAACCGATGGCGGGTCCATCGATGATGCGCACCACCCAGTTGAGCCAAACCTCCGCCCCGATGGGGTCACCGGTGGTCTGCAAGAAGTAGCGGTTCTCGAGCTCCTCGAGCGATGGCGGGGACCCGCCGGTGAACTCATAGAGGGCGGGCGCGGCCAGCACGGCGTGCATCTCGGCCGCGTCGGCGAGCGACAACGGGCGCAACTCAAGCCGCTCCGTGGTGATGGCAGCGGCGAGGTCGGTCACCGCCAGAGCTTGCCTCAAAAGTTACGAGGTTTGGGAAAGACGCCTGAATTCAGGGCCGTCGCTGAAGAACACGACGAGGCCGGCACGGTCGAGATCGGTCCTCAGGCGGTTGCGCCAGTAGGCGAGCCCGGCCGCGTCCGGATCGCGGTTGAGCACGTTGCTGTAGATCTCCACGATGAAATCGTCATCGTCGAGTGCGCCATAGGTGGCAACAAACTCGTCGGAGGTCACGAAGAAGCGAGCCATCTCAAAGGTGGTGCGGCCGTCGTCAACCCAGAAGTCGAACCCGCTCGGTTCGGGCAAACGAGAGAAGACCGATCCGTACAACCGAACGACAGCACCCTGGCGACCGGTGGTTCCTTGCCACGGCGACGCAGCGATTTGATCGCCAATGCTCGGCCCGACGGTTGGCGGCTGACCAGGCAACAGCACCCGACGGGTTTGATCGGGACACGTTGGCGCCCCGGTGGTGAAGGGCATGTAGAACTGAACGAGACGGTTGTCGTGGTTCGACACCTCGCCTTTGTTGATCCGACAGAGGTTGGTCTGCGCCCAAAGCCTCGGCGTGTCGAAGCCTGAGATGTAGAAGCGCTCAAGACCAGCTCGATCGTCTTCTTCGGTGAGATCGCCGGACAGGATCATCAGCCGACGGGTCGGGTCTTCGTTCAACCATTCGGCGAGGTACTCAGACGGAAGCCGATCGAGTGCGCCGTCGCAGTTCCCGTTCTCAGGGCTCCCGGTCATCTTCTCTTCGGTGCCAGGGTCGAGCAGCCAGATCGTGTCAATCTCATCCCAACGATTGCGGGATTGGGCGAGGAAGTAGATCGGACCCAGGCGCCCGATCGACCATCCGACAAGGACGTTGGCCGACCCGGCTGGGAAGTCATCAGCCTTGTGCGTGCCACAGGTTGTTGAAGCCGTGAAGCTCTCAAAGCGATCGGAATCGCGAGTGTGCACGAATTCGTGCGTGGCGATCGGTGAAGCGAAGTCGATGCCGGCTTCACCAAAGCCCGAGTAGTAGACGACCCGATTCTGGCCACCTGCTTGCGCACCGGCTGGAGCGACGGAGGCCGCCACAACAAGGGCTGCGAGCGCCGCTAACAGCGCACCAAATCGTCGAGTTCTCATTCGCCGCCGCTTTCCCACGCCCATGGAGTACTTCCCGTAGCGAATCACCGTCAAGGGGTCATGACACACAGATGACGAGAAAACCACCTAAAGTGACGGTTGCATTACGGACAGTGGTGAGTCATAGTACCCATCATGCCCGTCGCCCCCCTGGTCCGTTCGCCCCAGACCCCCGCGCCCGAACCGCCTGTTGAAGCCGTCGAACCGGTTCCTGAGGCGGCCAAACGTCCCATCGCCTCGTCGCTGATCGTCCTCGCGATCTGCGCGCTCAGTGCGGTGGCCATCTCGCGCGCTGGGTGGTCGAGCACCGACGACGGAGCCGGTGTTGTTCCGCTCGTCGCCCTCGCCGGCATCGCCCTCGCCGGATTGCGCTGGCGCCCGGCGGATGACCTCACGCCGACACGAGTCGTCTCTTCCCGCATCGCATGCGGGTTCGCAACAGCATCCGTTCTCATGATGGCCGCCTGGGTCTCCATCCCCGGGTTGGCCGAGCAAGCGATCGGACCGGTCACCTCCGCCGCACTCATCGGCACGTACCTCGCCATGTGGGGCTACCGAGCACTCGCGCTGCTGCGAACCGTCAGCGTGCTGAGTCTTCTTACGTGGCAGCCGATCGCCGAGTTCGTCCACGACAGCTTGCGAACATCACTCGAGCAACCGTCGCTCCTCATCTATCGACGCCTCTCGCAGATCCCGGCGTTTGGCGTGGAGGCCGAGCCCTGGCGATTGTTCTCTGCCGAGCTCCACCGCGGTGCGCTCGTGACGCTGTCGGCCATCGTGCTTGCGATCGGCGCGAACCGTTGGCGGGTGACCGCTCGCACCTTCATCGATCTCACCGCGATGGTCACCGCAACACTCGTCGCCCATCACGTCGCGGTGCTTGCGATGCCGATCGATGACTACTCGCCGGACGCCACCACCATCCTCGCGACGAACCCAGGCCTTGAGGTCGGCGTGTCCGCACTGGGGGTCGCGATCCTTGGCGCCGTTCGCTACATGCGAGCCCGACGAAACGATCTCGAGGTCGACTTGTCGATACCGATGAAAGCCCCCGAAGTGGAAACGCGTGACCGCGTGATCTTCGCCATCACCGACAAGGCCGATCGGCCGATCACGACCGCCCTCCTTCTCGCTGGCGTCTTCCCGCTCGCCACCGTTGCGCTGCAGGGCTGACTCGCCCGCACGTTTCGCCCCCACGTTTCGCCCTTTCCCCTCACCCGTGCCCCCGCACACACCTGACCCGCGCCCCGGAGGTGCTCTATGACGGCTGTCGTCGTCTCTTCAAACGAACCAACATCATCCGCAGTCGAAGAGGAAGAACGGGTTCCTTACCCCGTCATCCTTCGACCGCCGAACGACGACGAGATGTGGTCCTACGTCGCTGACGACGGCAAGCGGTTCCTCCAGTTCTCGGCATTGTCGAGGATCTGTCTCGGCGCCGCACTGCTCTTCTTGTCGTTCCGCGGAACCTGGCTGATTCTCCTCGCTCCGTTCGCAGCAGCGATCGTCCTCGGCGGCCTGATCAACATGGTGTGGTCGACACAGGTTCCGCCGTTCAGTCGCGAGGGCCACCGCTATCGAGTTCGCAACCACACGAGGCGCGACACGAGCGAGGTCCCGTCGGTCGATGTGTTCATCTGTTGTTGCGGCGAGGACCCACTGATCGTCGAGAACACGATCTGCCACGCCACCCACCTCAACCATCCAGACGGAAAACTCAACGTCTACGTCCTCGATGACCGCCACTCCGAAGAGGTTCGCCAAGCCGCACTGCGCTGGGGCGCTACCTACGTCGCCCGACCGAACCGCGGGTGGATGAAGAAGGCCGGCAACCTCCACTACGGCTACGCCCGCAGCGAGGGTGATCTGATCTTGATTCTCGACGCCGACTTCGCAGTCCGACCCGACTTCTTGCATCACACAACGCCCTACTTCGACGATGCCGAGCTCGGCATCTTGCAGACGCCGCAGTACTTCCGAGTGACCGACGACAACTGGGTCGAGCGTGGCGCCGCAGCGCAACAAGAACAGTTCTACCGAGTTGGTATGCGCGCTCGAGACAAACACGGCGGCGCAATCTGTGTTGGCACCAACGCTGTGTATCGCCGATCAGCGCTCGACGAGCGTGACGGTATGGCCCTGCTCGAACACTCCGAGGACATCTTCACCGGCATGAAGGTGATCGACGCCGGCTACCGGGTCGATTACCTCCCGCTCCCCCTCGCCGCCGGTTCCGCCCCTGAAGACGCAAAGTCGCTCGCTTCTCAGCAATACCGCTGGGCCCGTGGCAACTTCGCTCTCGCCGGCACACCCCTGTTCAAGCGGATGCGCCTCACACCCATGCAGCGACTCGGCCTGTGGGACGGCTGGATCTTCTACGTGACGAGTGCACTCAGCCCGATCGTTGCGCTCTTCGTGCCGATCATCGCCCTCGCCGAAGCGCCCTATGTGATCACCCTCGCCCCGACGGCGATGATCCTGCCCGCGCTGTTCACCGAGTTCTACCTCCAGCCCAAGTGGCTCCACATGCCGGACGGCCGCGCATCACGTCGCGTTGGCTTGATCTCCCAGGTCGCCCACCTCTACGCACTGCGCGACCATCTCACCGATCGCGATCAGGAATGGATCCCGACCGGCGAGAAGCGGCCTTCGGGAGAGAAGAGCGGCACCGATCGCATTCCGGACCAGATCACCGCAACCGCAACCTGGGGCTTCATCGCGATCATGGGTTTGCTCGCCTTCCGAGTGGCCACGGGCTGGTCGTTCTTCGACATGGCTCCCGTCGGTGTGCTCGCACTCATCGCGTTGCCGGCGGCGCTTGGCACGACCAAGGCCCCGATCGTCAAGGACGAACCCATCGAGGTCAGCGCACCCGAGATCGAATCCGGCCGAGACGCATTCCTCGACGTCGTTCGCGCCATCTCGATCGTGCGAGTGATGTTCTGGCACGCCCTCGGTTTCTGGTGGATTTCATGGGCGTTCGCTGCGATGCCTGCCGTCTTCTACGTCTCCGGAGCGGTCCTCGCCAAGAGTCTCCGCAACCGAGATGTCTGGCCCGTCATCGCCTCGAGGCTGCGCAGGCTCGTCCTTCCCTACGCCGCGTTCGTCGTACTTGCGCTGTCGTTCGTCACCCTGGCCGCGCCAAACGTTGGCGTCGAAGCTCGCAACGATGTGCTCTCGTGGCTCGTCCCGTTCCGTGCACCTGCGGCGTTGATGTGGGAGGACGGCTGGCTCTCCACACCACTCTGGTTCCTTCGAGCGCTCGCCATCATCTTGGCGCTCACACCACTCGTGATGCCGATCGCTCGACGGACACCGAAGATCGTCGCCTTCGTGGGGTGGGCCGCATCACTGGTCATGCTCGATCGTTGGGTTGCTGACCAAACGACGGCGGAAGCCACGGCGATCGCCCGCGGCGTCGCCGACATCATCTGCTTCGGTGGCTTCTTCGCACTCGGCATGGCTGGCCACTCGCTTCGTCACCACCTGAGCCGACGCCTCCGAGTCCTCATCGCACTCACTCTCGGCGGTAGCGGCGTCGCCTACGCACTCTTCTTCCCACCCGCCGAATGGGTCGTCAACAACTCCTATGTGTTGTTCGGATTTGTCGGGCTTGCGTGGCTCAGTGGCTTGCTCGCCATGGAGGACCACCTTCGCCACATCGGATCGATCCCCGCGATCAAGCGGTTCGTCGGTTGGATCACCAACAACGCGATGACGATTTACCTGTGGCACACGTTGGCCCTCGTGTTGGCCTACCGAGTGGTCGGCGCACCGACGTCGCTTGCTCACTACCTCGTGCTCGGCGCGGTGTTCGCATCGCTCCTCGCCTTCATCGTTCCGGCTGCTCGTCCACTGGAGGCGCTCGGCGCTCCGTCGAACGCACGGCGTCCGATGCCACGACCGATCCGTGTCGGCATCGTCGCCCTCGCTTTGTCGATGCTCATCAGCCAACCCGCGCTGTTCCCCGAGTTCACCGAAGCCGTCGGGCCGCCAACACCATCCGGCCGTCCGCCGGTTGGTGGTGCCGAAGGAGAGCTGCAAGCTGAGCCATCACCCGACGAGCTCGCGTTGATGGCCCGGAGTGCCGAGGCGTGGCTCGCCGGCAACCAGGTCGAAGGCATGGCGATCGTCGAAATCGGTGAGATCACGGGTGACAGCGCCGTGACCGCTTCGTTCGGCGATCCCGAAGCGCTCGATCCGAATGCTCCATTCGAAGCGCTGAGCCTCACGAAAACAATGGTGGCCGCCGTCGCTCTGCAGCTCGTCGACGAAGGTGTCCTCACACTCGATGGCCCGCTGCCCGACGTGCCAGGTGTTCCTCGCGAGACGACCGACCGACTCACATTGCGTCGATTGCTCAGCCACGCAACCGGGCTTTCGGACTACCGAGTCAGCGAGGACTTCAGCGACGACATCATCTTGGATCCGGTCGACGCGGTTGGCCTGAGTGTCGGCAGCGCCGACCTCACCTCGACCACGCCAAGTTATGCGGCGACCAACTACTTGCTGACCGGTCTGGTGATCGAGCAGGTCACGGGCCAACCGCTCGCCGATGTCATGCACACTCGACTCTTCGAACCACTCGGCATGACGAACACCGAGCTCGTCAACAACCGACGTGAAGGATTCGTCGGCCACGCCTCGGGCGGCGTGGTCTCCACCCTTGCCGACCTCGCCCTTTGGTATGACGCACTCATGCGCCAGCGCACTGTGCTCTCACCAGAGATGCATGACGAGATGCTCTGGGGCGGCATCGCCTATCAAGGCAACGCCGGCCTCGGTTCGTGGCGACACTGCCCGTGTGATCCACCGAGCGAAGAAGACCCCGAACCGTTCCTCTATGCATTCCACGACGGCGGTGACGCTCGTCTGGTCTATATCCCGTCCCGAGATCTGGTGATCGCCATGCGGTTGTCGACGTCGCTCTACGGGCCGGAGCGAATCGTCGACAACATCGATGACGTCATCTTCGCCGTGTCCGATCGTCGGACGATTGGCTCGTGATCAACCGAGGTTGGCCACTGCCGCAACGAGAACCTCGCCGTAGAGCTGACCTTCGAGGCTCGGATCAACCACCGTGCCACCAACGTTCATGATCCGAATCCCGTAGTCACCCGACTGCGTGTGGCCACCGAACTGCACGATTACTCCGTTCCAATCGTCGGCGAAGATCGTGACGCTGCCGTCGTTCTCCCACGGTGTCGTCGTGGCTTCGCCGAGGATGGCTCCCAACGGGATCGGAACGGTCGAGAGATCATTCGAGACCTGGCTCGACGACCCGATCGTGATGTCCACGATCGAGTTGTCCCAGGTGTAGCGACACGTCGCACCGTCGAGTTCGGCGGTGTAGTCCCGCTCGCTCGATCCATAGTTGGCGGCGATCGCGTTCGTGATCTCGGTGAGTTGCTCGGCCGACATGATCGAACACGTGTCGACCACCGGATCGACATTGGGGATCTCGGCTGGCGGCGTTTCAAGAGGTTGGCTTTCGACCGACCCGCTCTCGCTCGACTCGTTCTCACTCGGTTGGAGAGCCTGGTCAGCACTTGCGTCATCGCTCAGCAACACCTCGCCATCACTTCCTCCACAGGCGGAAGCCGCAAGGGCCAGCGTTGTCAGTACTGCGGCGAAACATCGTGATTGTTTGGAGCGTGGCATCTCATTCATCCCTCGGTGTTGGTGTTCAACCAAAAGGCGTTCCAACCGGCGGAACAATGTTCCGTCGGTGTTCCTCGCTGAGGTTCACGGACTGAAGTCCCGCGCCGACGTTCATGGCTCGAGTCTCGGCCGGGTGTTCTCACGCCGGTGCGACCTGGATCTCGTAGAGTCGCTCCATGACCGACATCCAGCCCGACTTCATCCAGGTCACCCATGAGAGCGCTGATCACGGACCGATCGACGTGAATGTCGCGGTCGTGGGCGATGCTTCAGCTCCGCTCATTCTGTGTGTTCACGGCTGGCCCGAGATCTGGCATTCGTGGCGTCATCAGATGTCCTACTTCGCCGAGCGCGGATGGCGAGTGGCCGCGATGGACGTGCGGGGATACGGAGGAAGCTCGAAGCCACATGCCATCGAGGCGTACTCACTTCGAGAGCTCGCGAGTGATGCTGCCGCAGTGCTCGCCACGTTGAGCCCCGATTCACCGAGCGTTCTGTTCGGCCACGATTGGGGCGCACCGGTCGTCTACACAACCGCCCGGCTGCATGCCGAAGCCGTTCGAGCGTTTGCGGGGATGAGCGTCCCCTACCTCCCGCCGTCGGAGGGCAACCCGATGGATCTCTGGGACATGGTCTACCCGGACCGGTACTTCTACATGAAGTACTTCCAAGAACCCGGAGTCGCAGAAGCCGCATTCGCCGAAGACCTCCCCAAAGCGATTCGCCAGACGTATTTCGCTGGCTCCGGCGACTCATCAAACGACCTGTGGCTCTCCGACCGTCCTCCGGAAACCGCCTTCCTCGACGACATGGTCGATCCCGATCCAGCGCCAGCTTGGATGGCCGGCGATGCGCTCAAGCCGACGATCGAGGCACACGCGGCCGGAGGAATGCACGGTGCGTTCAACCGCTACCGAGCGCAATACATCGACTCCGAACTCGCCACGATGGGCGAGCCAGCCCTCGCCCAACCATCATGTTTCATCGGCGGCGAGCACGACATGGTTCGCCACTTTGTTCCCGGAATGGATCTCTTCGGAGATCCGGGTGCGTCGTTCGGCGACTTCCGCGGAACCACGATCATCGATGGCGCCGGCCACTGGGTCCAGCAAGAACAGCCGGCAGCCGTCAACGCTGCGCTGCAAGGTTTCCTCGACACGCTCTAACCCGGCGATGCCAGCTGGGACAGCGCCTATTCGTGACGGTGCTTATCCATGACAGTGCTTATCCGTGACAGTGCTTGAACTTCTTTCCTGAGCCACACGGACACGGTTCGTTGCGGCCGACCGGCTTTTGTTTCCCCGCATCACCATCGATCGCGGTGCGAACGGTTGCGGCGGCGAGCGAACCAGCCGACGCTGCGCTCGCAATCGTCAGCTCCGCAAAGCCAGAGTCAGAATCCGTGGGCGCGAGATACACCGCACAACTGCCGTCGTGACGGACGTTGTCGAGCCAATCCGGAGTCAGCTCCGGCAACGGTGCTTTGGCGATTCCTTCACCAAGCGGGTTGAGCACGACGATGTCATCTCGCCGCACTTCACACGTGTAGCCGAGCGCATGCCCGAGGTTGGTCTCGATCTCACTCTCACCCGCGGGCCAATCCTCCGGGGGAATGGCGTTCGAAACGATGAGGAGCGCCGCTCGTGGTGAGACCAACGTGCGCATGAACAACGAGGCAGAGGCTTCAGCGCCTGACCCAGCGGGACGAATCATGGCTTCACGGTAGACGGCCTCGGATAGAACGAAGGGATGAGCACCCCCGTTGAGGAGACCGTTCCCGTCGATCGTTATCTCGCTCGAATCGGTGTTGTTCTCGACGGCTCAGCTGAGCTCGACCACGCCCTGTTGACATCACTCATGCGCGCTCACCTCACGGCCGTTCCGTTCGAGAACCTCGATGTAGCTGCCGGCGTCCCCGTCTCGACCGAGCTGCCGGCGATCGTCGACAAGATCGTCAACCGTCGACGCGGTGGTTGGTGTTTCGAACTCAACGGCGCATTCTGCGCGCTCCTCAGCGCCATTGGCTTCGACGCCCGTTTGATCGGAGCAGCCGTGCTGCTCGACGGCCCAAACGTCATGGTCGACCATGCCACGATCGAAGTCATGCTCGATGAGCCGTGGCTGGTCGATGTTGGGTTCGGCGACTCGTTCATCACACCACTCGCGCTCAACCGATCGGCCCCTCAGCCGGGCGGCAATGGCGACTATCAGTTCATCGCCAGCCCACAAGGAACAACCCTGGCCCACCTCGACGACGATGTGCCGGTCGCGCAGTTTCGATTCAAACGAGTCGGCCAGCCCCTCAGCGCATTCGAACCCTCGTCGGCCGCGCTACAGGCCGATGACACGTCACACTTCCGCACAAAGCCGTTCGCCACTCGCCTTATCGACGGCGGGCCCGACCGGGTCACGATCCTGCGGGACCGAATCAAGATCGTGCGAGCTGGCGTGCTCGAAGAGGCCCCTCTTTCCGAAGGCGAGCGTGCGGATCTGCTCCAGGAGTGGATGGGGCTGTCCGACCCTGCGTGATCCGAACGGCCCATCCGCTGGGTGAATCACCCTGATGAGGAGATTTCGCTCAACCCTGGGCGACCAACGTGTCGAAGTAGTGGGCATGTTCACCCGTTTCCTCACCGTTTCAGCTGCAATCGTGCTGGGTTCCGCTTCAGTCGCCGGCGCTCAAGACATCACCGACATCGGGACGGGCGACGCTGAAGTCGTGGCCCTCTCCTCAACGGTTCCGATGGTGGAGCCTGGAACAAGTGAGTGGATCGCGATCAACTGGACATCGCTCAACGCTGAAGCTCGTGAACTCAAAGTCACGGCCACCGGCAGTGAGGGCGTGGCCGTTTCCTACCCGACCTTCCCGGTCGACGGATATTCGAGCGGGTATATGGACGACACCCTCTCGCAGTCCGAAGTCGACTACACAGCGCTGAAGATCACGGTTGCGGAAGACGCTCCAGCCCCGCTCTTCCTCCGGGTCACGGTCAGCTACGTGTCGGACACTGGTGAACACAGTGAGACCATCGACATGCCGTTCGACGACGGCCGCTTCGGCAACAACGGAAACGGCAACGACAACGGCAACGGCCAGGGCAACGGCAACGGCAACTCAAGTGGCCATGACGACGACTCCTCTGATGATGATTCCGACGGTGGATTCGGCAACAACGGAAACGGCAACGACAACGGACGCGGCCAAGGCAACGGACGCGGGAACTCCAGCGGCAAGTAGCCGTCGGTCTCCAACACTGAGTCTGAAGTCGAATCCCGCCGAGTCCGCTCGGCGGGATTTCGCGTTGCAGAAGATCTCAGCGAATTCGCTTAAGCAACCCCCCTAACACTGACGATGATCGGGACATGGTTAAGGACGGAATCACATGGCGCGCACTGAGCGCCGGGCTCATCTTCACACTCGCATCGGCAACATCCGCCGGTGCGCTGGTTGAGCCAACTGTCGACGACGCGGGCACGGGCGACGCCCGCGTCGTTCCACTCTCGAACAACGTTGCAGCCGTTCAGCCAGGCGAGTCCCAATGGGTCGCCATCAACTGGACGTCACTCAACGCTGACGCTCGCGAGCTGAAGGTCACCGCAGTCGGCAGCGATGGCGTCAACGTCTCCTACCCGACCCATCCCGTCGACGGATACTCGAGTGGCTACATGGACGACACGCTCAGCCAGTCCGAGGTCGACTACACCGCACTCAAGCTGTCCGTCGCCGACGATGCCGTCGCCCCGCAGTCGCTCGTCGTGACCGTCTCCTACGTTTCTGACACCGGCCAGCAGAGCGAGTCATTCCTGATGCCGCTGGGCCCGACCGATTCCGGCCCAACCGACCCGGTTCCGACGACCACCCCGCCAACGACCGCACCATCAACCAGCGCACCATCAACCAGCGCTGCGCCGACCACTGCCCCTGCAACCACGACTCCTGCAACGACTGCACCGTCGACCACCCAGGCACCTCGCCCCGAAGTGCTCAGCTTCATGCTGGTCAACTCCAAGACCGACACCGACATCCGCCCCATCGTCGACGGTGACGTCGTCAGCCGCAGCGAGTACGGCCGCAACATCAGCGTCGTCGCAATCGCCAACGACATCACCGAGAGCGTCCGCTTCCAGATCGACGGCCGCAATCACCGAGTCGAGCAGTACGTGCCGTACTCCATCCAGGGCGACATCGAAATCACTCCCGACGTCTGGGGCGATTACGCCCGTTGGAACGTCAAGCCCGGCGACTACACGATCAACGCCATCCCCTTCCCCGAGGACAACGCCGCCGGCGACGTCGGCATCGCCCGATCGATCACCATCACCATCACCGACTGAGAACCCGGTCCGGGCTCGGCGGCTCGCCTCTGTCATCATGACGGCGTGACGACAGCGACCCGGACCACGAACTCACCTCGCTTCTTTGATCAGTGGTCGGCGAGCTATGACGGATCGCTCCTCCAGCGTTCCACCTACGAACCGATCCACAACGCCGTGATCCAGCGGGTCCGCTCGATTGATCCCGGCGTCGTGCTCGACCTCGGCTGCGGAACCGGCCAGCTCACCAAACGGCTCACCGAACGATTCCCCTCCGCCACGGTGGTTGGTGTCGACTACTCGCTCGGCATGTTGCACCAAGCCACCGCACGAACCGAACGGCTCGTTCAAGGTGATGCACAGCAACTCCCCCTGCGCCCCGGTTCGGTCGACTTGATCACCTGCACCGAATCGTTCCACTGGTATCGAAACCAAGACACCGCCGCCGCCGATCTGCGAGATCTGCTCACCCCCGACGGGCGATTGCTGATCGCATCGATCGCCACGCTCACGACCGTCGGCAATGAGATGGTCGAGCAACTGTCGACCGCTCGAGGACGCCCGATCAAGGCGCTGCCGCCGCGACAGCTCACCTCGCTCCTCGAACGGGCCGGGTTCGACGTAACGAGCCAACGCCGAGTCCCTCGACTCGGCGTTCTCGGTTGGCCCGTCCTGACCGAAGCCCGGCCCGCCTTCTAAGCCTCGAGCACACCAACCGATCCGTTGCGTGATGCCGTATTGGCCGCAGCCTCAACGTGCGCGCCAGCCGCAGAAGCAGGTTCGATCGACGCAGGGCTCACGGGAACAGGACTCGCCGGCGGGGCAATCGCCGGATCACGCTGGAGCACCTCGAGGAGGTTGACACCGGTCGCCGTCTCAATCTGCTCGGCGATGGAGATCACCGCACCCGGCATCTGACGAGCGATACCCGCCACACCACCGGATCCATCGCCACCGCCGCCATCGATCACCGTGATCTTGTCGATGTCGATGTTCGACACGGTGCTCACGATCTGCTCGACGAGCTCGGGCAACATGTTGAGGACGAGCACGTCGTGCGCATCCGGTCCCGCCGCTGTGTAGCTGGCGGCCATGTTCTCGAACACTTCGATTTGAGCAGTGCCGTTCTCGATGATCTCAGCAGCCAAACCCTTCGCTTCAAGTTCGAGCGCCTCACGACGAGCGCGAGCCGGGATGACCACATCGGCTTCGAGACGGCGACGCTGCAATTCGATTCGTTCCGCTTCGAGGCTCTGCTCGGCCATCACTCGGGCCTTCTCAGCGGCCACGTTGGCCTTCTTCTCCGACGACATCGCTTCGGAGTCGAGCTGGGCTTGGCGCACTCGCAGCTTGTTCTGCTCCTCGGCAATCGCGAGGTCGGACTGCACGCGGGCCAGCTCGGCACGTTGGCGAGATTCCGCCTCAGCCTCCTCGGCCGCCGCAGTCTGATCGGCTTCGGTTTCACGAGCCTCACGCATCACGTTGGCGGTCCGACGGCGACCGACCGCTTCGAGGTAACCAACCTGATCGGTGACGTTCTGGATCTTCAACACATCGAGCTCGAGGCCGAGCGTCTTGATGTCATCGTCCGCCTCGTCGATGAGCGTCTGGGCGAACTTGAGACGATCTTCATTCACTTCTTCGGGCGTCAATGTCGAGAGCACGCCGCGCAGGTTGGCTTCGAGGTTCTCCTTCGCAATCTGTTGGATGTATTCCGGTGGCCGGCCGAGGAATCGTTCGACCGAATTCTCGAGCACACCCTCACGACTCGCAACTTTGATGTTGGCAACACCCTGAACGTCGAGCGGGATCGCACCCTTCGAGTACGCGTTGGTGACCGACACTTCGATTGGGATCGTGTTGAGATCCATGTAGTCGACCTTCTCCATCAGCGGGATCCGAATCGTTCGACCACCCTTGATGACCCGGTAGCCAACGGAACGGCCGTCACCGAGAGTTCGTGTTCGTCCGGACACGACGGCGACCCGGTTCGGCGGGCAGATGATGATCAAGCTTTTCACCGCCGTTGCAACGGCGAATACGGCTCCGATCAGGAATAGGGAAACGATGATGAACCACATGGCTTTCTCCTCTTGTTGTTGGCTTGCTGCTTCTGAGTTCTGAGTTCTGCGTGTTGAGTTCTGGTCGTGACCGTCAGGCCAGCTCGGGAACGGGGGCCACCAGCGCGGTGCCCTGATCGATCTGCACGACGACAACGGGTTCGCCGACTGGCATCGACTCGTGGCTTCGGTCGTCGTAGGACTTGGCGACGATGAAGTGCGGCTGACCGTTCAGGTCGATTCGGACCTTGCCCTTGCGTCCCGATTCGATCGGGAGCACGACGTGGCCGGGACGACCTTCGAGTGATTGGTCGGTGATCTGTGAGCTGATGTTCGAGCGAACCAAAAAGCCGTACAACGCCGAGTTCACGACCGCTGCGAACAGCCCGATCACGAGCGCCGTCGGCAGCCCGACCGCCGTTGGGTAACCAACGGCAGCGAGTACCAGGCCAGACGATCCGAAGAACGCGCTGAACATCACGATCGAGCGCAGCGAGAGCAGACCGCCAAGCAAGTCGCCGAGCGCTCCCAGGAGGTCAGATCCACCAAAATCAGATCCAGCCAGATCGCTCCCAAAGTCGGCGGCGCCGAGGTCGCCCGCATCGAGCTCTCCTAGCTCGATGTCGGCGTCGACATCGAACTCACCAGCGTCGAGACCGCCGAGCAGCATGGGGAGGAGGAAGGCACCTCCGAACATTGCGAATGCCAAGAAAATCCAGGTCATGACCGCTCCTTTGTGTTTGTTGTGTCGTCGAGGTGGGTTGTGTTGTTGCGTGCTGTGATGATTGGTACTCACCAATGCAGAGTACCGAGAGTTCACAGACTACTTATCAACGCAGAGTAGTCAAGCGATTCGTGTCGGCCGAGGGCTCAGGCGCGACGAAAAGCCCCGAAATCTCGGGGCTTTTGTGGCTTCAGAAATCTCGGTGGAGCGCTACCAGCGGTGGGGGGTCAACACCTGATCGACGCCGTCTCGAACCGCTGTCCAGTCAGCCATCCAGGCGTAGAGAACGTCTCGTCCGAGGTTCGTGGCTCGATAGACCTTGCGTGGCGGTCCACTGTCGGAAGGCACGAGTTCGGCTTCGATGCGGCCGGCCTTCGCCAATCGCTTCAACACGAGATACACGCTGTTTTCGTTCGGCACGTTCACGCCGCGCTCGTTCAGCGACGACACCAACGCATAGCCGTAGTTCGGTTCCTCGACGATCGAGGCAAGCACACACATATCGAGCACACCCTTCAGGATCTGCGCATGGTGAACGGCAACACTTGACGGCATCGAGCCAGGCTACTCATGCATGTTCAGTAGTCCTGGACCCATCACGCATCCGACGAGACGGACCGGACCCAACGGCCCAGACCCAATGAGCGGGCCGGGAGGATCAGACCGGGCGATCGCCCTTCACGGTGATTCGGCGCATGTGGCGACGGTGGCCGGCGTAATCGTGCAATGCGAAATGCTGGACGCTGCGGTTGTCCCACATCGTCAATGTTCCGGGCTGCCACTTCACCCGACACGTGAACGCCTCGTGTGACCCCTTCTCGTAGAGGAACGACAACAAGGCAGCCGACTCATCGCGACGCATACCCCGGATCTTCTCGGTGAACGCCGGATTGACGTAGAGACCCTTGCGACCCGATTCGGGGTGCGTCCGAACGACGGGGTGCTCCGTTTCGCTCGACGCATCCACGCCATCCTTCGTCACCATTGCCTTCGACGTCTTCGATTGTCCGGCCATGCCGTATTGGCGATCGGGGGAATGGGTGGCAACAAGGCCGTCGAGCATCGATTTCATCGTGTCACTCAGCGAGTCATACGCCGCGAGCTGGCTTGCGAAGAGT
The DNA here is from genome assembly GCA_937925335.1 of uncultured Acidimicrobiales bacterium. Classification (GTDB taxonomy): domain Bacteria; phylum Actinomycetota; class Acidimicrobiia; order Acidimicrobiales; family SZUA-35; genus CALEWY01. Next base: position 7,511 of record CALEWY010000117.1, on the reverse strand, counting down.
GTGTCGCCGCCGGCAGGAGGCACCTCGATCGCGTAGAGGATCGAACCGAGATCAGGTTCGGTCATGAAGGTGAGGTCGGTGTGCCAGCCCCCGCCGAAGTTTGCGCCGACACGATCCTCAGGCTCGGTCACGATGTCGAGCACTTCGGGGTGCTCGTCGTTCATCTCCACGAACGGATGCGTGTCGAGTTCGCCGAAGTGGCGACCGAACGCAACCTGGTCGTCCGGCGTGAGCTCCTGATCCCGGAACACCAACACCTGGTGATCGACGAAGGCCGCCCGGATCTGCCCGACGAGCTCAGTGTCGAGCGATCGCAGATCAACATCGCTTACTTCGGCGCCGAGTGCGCCAGCTATTGGTTCGATCTGCAACCCGTCGTTCGGCATCCGTTGATGATCCCTTCTGGCGCAAGCTGCGTCGAGTCGGGAAGGATGCGGGGATGCTCGCAGAAACCCTGCTCCCCCTCGGCAAGCTCGATCCTGGCCTGCGCGAACCCGACACGCCTCTCCACATCGGTGACTTCGCGGCCGGCGCGGCCCAGGCCGAAGCGATTGGCTATCACGCCGTCTTGGTCGAGGAGACCAAGGACGACCCGTATCAACTGCTGGCCCTCGGAGCAGCGAATACGTCAACCATCGGCATCGGAACGTCGGTCGCAATGGCATTCCCTCGCAGCCCCACGATCACGGCGATGTCCGCGTGGTCACTTCAGAAGTTGTCTGAGGGTCGCTTCGTGCTCGGGCTCGGCTCACAGGTTCGAGGCCACGTGCGGCGACGGTTTGGGATGGAGTGGTCAGCACCCGCCCCGTGGATGCGTGACTACATCAACGCGATGCGAGCGGTGTGGAACACGTGGCAAACCGGCGAGCCGTTGGCGTTCGAGAGCGAGCACTACAACCTCAATCTCATGGTCCCGTTGTTCGACCCTGGCCCGATCGATCACCCGACGATCCCGGTCCACATCGCCGCGATCGGGCCCAACATGTGTGCCGTCGCGGGTGAAGTCGCCGACGGCGTTCGCCTCCACCCCGTGTGCACGCCCCTGTTCATCGACGAGAAGGTGAAGCCAGCCGTGGCCAAAGGGGCGGCCCGGACCGCCCGCCACACCGACGAGATCGAGATCTGCATGAAACCGCTCGTCGGCACAGCAGCCGACGAAGCAAGCCTCGCTCGAGTTGCCGAAACCGTGCGGGCTCGAGTGGCGTTCTATCTCTCGACGCCGTCGTATCGACGGACCTTCGAGCTGCACGGGTGGGACGACATCGCCGAGCAAGCGTCCGCCCTCTCGAAGCAGCAACGGTGGGACGACCTGCCGGGCCTCGTCCACGACGAGATGTTGCACACCGTCGCCACCCTGGCGACCCACGATTCGATCGCCGCGGAGCTCAGCGATCGTTATGGCAATCGAGTCGACCGCATCGAGTTCTCCATGCCGGTCAACTCACCAGGTGACGCCGAGATCCTGTCGTCGATCATCAGCGCCCTCTAGCAACCTCAGGGGTCACAACCTCAGGGTTCAAGTCTCGATTGTTCGGAACTCTGACCCTCACCGAACCGACACGACATGGAGGGGCGCACCGTCATGACGAGGTGGGTGCCGGCCAATAGCGCTGGCGGAGCAGACGCTTGTAGAGCTTGCCCGTTGGGAGGCGAGGGAGTTCGGCCTCGAAGTCGATCGACTTCGGACACTTGAAATGGGCGATGCGTTCCCTCGTGAATGTGATGAGCTCCGCTTCGAGCCCGTCGCTCGACACGCCGTCGGCAGGCTGCACCACCGCCTTCACCTGCTCCCCCATGTCGGGGTCCGGCACACCAAAGACGGCGACATCGGCCACCTTCGGATGCGTGATCAACGCATCTTCGATCTCTTGTGGGTAGATGTTGACGCCACCGCTGATGATCATGTGCGCCTTGCGATCGGTGAGATAGAGGTAGCCGTCGTCATCGACGTAGCCGATGTCGCCAAGGGTTGTGCGGCCACCAGGTAGTGCCGCTCCGGCCGTCTTCTCCGGTGCCTTGTAGTACTCGTAGGCGCCGCCGCCTGAGAAGTAGATCCCGCCCGTCTCACCGGCCGGCAATTCATTGCCCTCATCGTCGCAAATGTGAACCTGGCCGGAGCGCGGAACACCGACGGAGCCCGGATGAGCAAGCCACTCCTCGCTGTTGATGAGCGTCGATCCGTTGCCTTCCGAGCCGGCGTAGTACTCGAGGATGATCGGGCCCCACCAGTCGATCATCTGATGCTTGACCGGCACGGGGCATGGAGCGGCGGCATGCCACGCAACGGTCATCGACGACAGGTCGTGCTCAAGACGGTCCGCTTCGTCGAGCTTCAGCATCCGAATGAACATGGTTGGAACGAACTGGGCGTGCGTGACCTTGTACTTCTCGATGGCGGCCAGGCATGACTTGGCGTCGAACTTCTCCATGATTACGAGCGTCCCGCCGAAGCGTTGAACGATGCTCGAGAAGGTGAGCGGGGCAGCGTGATACATCGGCGCAGGCGACAGGTAGATCATGTCCGGGCCGTAGTCGTACACCGCCCCGATCGGCACGTGTGTGAGCGGGTTGAGTTCGTCGATGGGGTGCTCGGGCAGCGGCCGCATGACACCCTTCGGCTGGCCTGTTGTGCCAGACGAATAGAGCATCTGCTGGCCGGGGCGCTCATCGTCGACGGGCGTCGTCGGAAACTCGGCGAGCGCATCCTCGTATGACTCCCAATTCGGTCCCGTGTCGGATGAAGCCGTGCCGTCGGTCATCAGCCAACGTTTGACGTTTGTTGTTGTGGCGGGGTCGATCGCGGTTGCCGTTTCAGCCTTGGCTCGCGAGCTCACGACGATCTCGGCATCGCAGTTGTCGAGGATGTACGCCACTTCGTCTGCGGCCAAGAAGCTGTTGGCCGCGGTGACGTAGAGGCCGCTACGGAACGCGCCCCAAATCACTTCCATGAATCGGATCTGGTTCTCCATGAAGATCGCAACGTGGTCACCGGCTTGGAGTCCGTGCGCGCGAAACAGGTGTGCGACCTGATTGGAGCGCTCATCGAGCTCTCGGTAGGTCAGCGTTTCACCCGACCCCGCCATGACGATCGCTGGGTGGTCAGGACGAGTCGATGCGTGGAGTCCGGGGTAGCCCATTCGGCGACCCTAAGTGGCAGTCGCCGCCGCGTCACGTGGAACGGAGACGCAACCTTTTGGGGTCAGGTCCCATCGTGAAGAGGTTGAGGCGCTACTTGGGTCCGAATCGTTGGCCTGCGTCGAGGCGGATCGTGTCGCCGTTGAGCATCGGGTTCTCGATGATCGCGATCGCGAGCTTTGCGTATTCGTCTGGTCGACCGAGACGCTTCGGGAACGCATTGTCTTTCGTCAGGTTGTGCGCCCGGTCCTCGGTGACGCCTGCCGTCAGGCCGGTGGCGAACAGACTCGGAGCGATGGTATTGACCCGGATCCCAACGATGCCGAGATCGCGAGCCATCGTCAGCGTCATTCCCGCAACACCAGCTTTGGATGCCGTGTAGGCAACCTGTCCGATCTGGCCCTCGAAGGCAGCGATCGATGCCGTATTGATGAGCACGCCGCGTTCTTCGTCGTCGTTCGGATCGTTCGTTGCCATGTGGGCCGCACACAGGCGGTTGGTGTTGAACGTGCCGATCAAGTTGAGATCGATCACCGCTCGAAAGTCGTCGAGCGAGAACGGGCCGCTCTTGCCGAGGGTTCGCCCCGCCTTGCCACCGCCAGCGGTGTTGACGGCTACGTCGAGACCGCCCATCGCTGCAACCGCTTCATCGATCACAACCTCGATGCCTTCAAAGTCGAGTACGTCGCACGGATGCCACGAACCGCCCAGTTCAGCAGCGACCTCGGCCCCGGCACTTGCCTCCCGATCGAGGATGGCGACGGTGCCACCCCCTGCTGCAATTCGAATCGCCGTCGCTTTCGCAAAGCCGGACGCACCACCGATGAGGATCGCTTTGACACCATTGAGTTCCATGGCGCGAGCCTCTCCCGGTCGTGAAGCCAGTGCAAGGTGCGTGCTTCTCTCCACGTCAGGGATCAAGTGTCGATTGCCCTTCCGCTCAGCTCAGAACAACCGAGATGAGTTCGGAAGGTCAGTTCAGAACAAATGAGACTTGACCCCTAAGGTTTCTCGCATGCGCTACGGAATCGCCTTTGCGAACACCATGGGATGGGTCGATGGATCGGGGGCGACCGAGATGGCTCGGGCCGCCGAGACGCACGGCTTCGAGTCGGTCTGGACGGTCGAGCACGTCGTCTACCCAGACGACTACGCGTCGGAATACCCCTACGCCGCCGACGGCAAGATGCCCGCCACCTCGACGACACCGATCCCGGATCCGCTGATCTGGCTTTCCTACATCGCCGCAGTGACCAGCGAAATCAAGCTGGCGACGGGCATCTTGATCCTCCCGCAGCGCAACCCGGTTGTTCTCGCGAAAGAGCTCGCAACACTCGACCACATGTCGGGCGGTCGAGTCGAGCTCGGTATCGGTGTTGGTTGGCTCGAGGAAGAATTCGACGCGCTGAGCATCCCCTGGGGCAAACGAGGTGCCCGCACGGACGACTACGTCCACGCGATGCGAGCCCTGTGGTCAAGCGATGGAGCGTCTTACGACGGCGAGTTCGCATCCTTCACCAGGGTTTCGAGCAATCCAAAGCCCGTCGGTAACGACATCCCGATCGTCACCGGTGGGCACTCAACCCATGCGGCGAAACGAGCCGGCCGCCTCGGCACCGGCTTCTTCCCAGGCAAGGGCTCCCCCGCCGAGCTCGCTGAGCTCATGGACGTCGCCCGCCAAACCGCAGCCGATGCGGGCAACGACCCCGCGGCGATCGAATTGACCGCCGCACACCCCGGAACCTTCGGCGACGACCCGGTCGGAGCGGCCGAAGAGATGGCGGCCATCGGCTGCACGCGACTCATCGTTCCCGCCTTCATGTTGATGCGGCCGAACGCCGATGAAGCGATGGCCGCGTTCGCCGAGAAGGTCATCGTTCCGACCGAAGGCATCTGATCGCTACGGAGACAAACCAGGGGCCGAGCGGCTTCCGTCACGGTCTCCGGGCACTGAGCCACCAGAATTTTCGGCGGTTCTGGCTCGGCGCGCTCGTGTCGAACTCGGGTTCCTGGTTGCAGAACCTCACGATCCCGTTCGTGCTGCTCGAGATCACGAACAAGGCGCGTTGGGTTGGGATCGCGGCGTTCGCCGCGATCGTCCCGGTGATGCTGCTCGGCCCGGTTGCCGGCAATGTCGCCGACCGATTCGATCGTCGACACGTCCTCATCGTGAGCTCACTCGCGTCGGCGGTGCCGGCTCTTGGACTGTGGGCCGCATGGACTGCCGGCGTTCGCTCACCGACGACCATCGTTGCGATCGCCGCAGTCGGCGGAGTGATGAACGGCTTCACGATCCCGACATGGCAATCGTTCATCCCCCTCCTCGTTCCGGTGAAGGATCTTCCATCCGCAATCTCGCTGAACAGCCTGCAGTTCAACATCGCCAGAGCGGTCGGACCAGTGGTTGGCGGCGCCTTCATCGCCACGATCGGACCGGGCTGGGCATTCCTCACGAACGGCATCAGCTACCTCGCCGTGTTCGCCGCGCTGCTCATCGTCAACCCGGGCCAAGTGCGAGCCAGCGGCCAGCAGCGAGGGATCATCCAGGGTTTTGTCGAAGCGCTCCGCTACATCCGATCTCAACCCGGCATCGTCGTCGCCATCGGAGTAGCGATCGCTGTCGCCGGGTTGGGCTACCCGGTCGTGAGTTTCATCGTCGTGTTCGCCAAGCAGGTCTACGACGTCGGCCCGCTCGCCGTTGGTTTGCTCAGCATGTTGCTCGGCCTCGGCAGCGTGCTTGCCGCGCCACTCGTCACCGGCTCACTCGGCGACATCCCTCGCGCAACCATGATTCGCTGGGGCCTCCCCAGTTACGGAGCTGCAGTGATGTTGTTCGGCGGATCGACCGAAACGGTTCAAGGATCGATCGGCATCGTGCTGGTCGGTTTCGGGTTCCTTGCCATCGTCGCGACGAGCAACGTCGCCGTGCAGTCGATCGTCGCCGAACGAATCCGCGGTCGGGTTATGGCGACTCGCATCATGGCATTCACCGGCGCCTTCCCGATCGGTTCACTCGTGCAGACATCGCTCGCCGACCGGTTCGGGCCGCGTCCAATCGTCTTCGGAGCCGGCACGCTGATTCTCATCATCGGCGCCGGGCTTGCGAGCCGCCCCGATCTTCTCGCCCGGCTCGACGACCCAACCGACGAGAGCTGACAGACTTTGCCTGTGACCGACCCCCTGGACGAGCTCGACGCGCGCTCCGACGTCTGGGAGCACTTGGTCGACGCCACCAACAAGACGGTCGAGACCGACGAGATCGATCCCTGGTGCTCAGGGCCCGACTGGGTCCTTCCGGTTCACCAGGGGTTCGAAACCGGATCGTCGCCACTGTGGATCGAAAGCGGCGATGCCGGCTGGGCGCTCCTCGCCTCCTATCCGGGGCCGCCAGACCCGGTGAATCCCGCATCGGACGCTCGGCCCGACGCCTTGATCAGCGGCCTCGAACCAATGTGGGGATTCGCCTGCCCGGTGATCGGGCCCGACCCCGCCGCCGTCGGTCGAACACTCTGTGAACGTCTGGGCGCCACGCCCGAGTGGGATCAGATCATCCTCCCCGGCTTTGGCGAAGACGGCACGCTCGCCCGCACGGTCGGTCGGGAACTTCTCGGTCTTGGCCGAGTGGGGCTGGCCCACGGGATCGTGCGTCAACTCGCCTATCTCGACGAGGGCTTCGACGCCTGGTGGCAACGACGACCAGCCAAACTCCGACGCAACCTGCGCAACGCCAGACGTAGAGCCGAAGAGGCAGGCCTTCAGATCATCGAACCGGACCTCGACGAAACGCTGTTCGATCGAATCTTGGCGATCGAGCACCGCTCGTGGAAGGGCCAGGAGGAGTCCGGCATCACCTCGCCAGAGATGAGCGAGTTCTACCGGGCCATGCTCAAGCGGCTTGCGGCCGCGGGCCGCTTGCGTGCGTTCATCGCAACGTTCGACCCGTCCGATCCGTCAGCCGATGTGGGCTTCATCGTCGGGGGGATCCGAGGCAATCGATACCGAGGACTCCAGCTCAGCTTTACCGAAAACGCAGCCTCGCTCTCGGTGAGCCATCTCCTTCAACTCCATCAGATCGAATCACTCGACCAGCGCGTGCAGATCTACGACCTTGGGATGGACATGGATTACAAGCAGCGCTGGGCCGACGAAGCCGACGCAACACTCGTGCTCGTCATCGATCGCGGCTTGGGGCGCTAGCGATATCGCTCGTTGCTGAGGTTCGTTCGATAGCTCGTGTTGCCGGCGGCATCGATCGCCTTGATCGCATACGTATACGTCACACCAGCCGACACATTCGTATCCACAAAGTTCAAACTCGTCGACGTCGCATACTGCGCACCCAACCCACCATTGGTCGACCGGAACACGATGTAACG
>CALEWY010000116.1 GCA_937925335.1 uncultured Acidimicrobiales bacterium | reverse complement strand
AGGGGATGCCCTGGAAGCGCACCATCGTGCCCTTGGCTTTCAGCGCGCCGACGACGTCACCCGCCGTTGTCGAGACTCGGGGCCCTTTCTTCGTCGGCTTCTTGGCCGCCAGCTTCTGCGTGAGCTTCATCGTGTCCCTTTGTGCGTCTCGAGGTCTCACGAGGATTCCACACTCCAGATCGCTGGTCGAGAACTCGCCGGCGCGAGATCGTGCTCAACTTCGGACAGATTCCAGAGCGTTGGTCAACGCAGGGAGGATGTCGCCATGGTGGTAGGGGAGCTCCGCCTGTTCGATGTTGTCGCAGAACCGTTGATACACGAGTGGCAGGAGGAGCTTCGCGACCGGTTCGAACGCACGCCAGTCTTCATCTGTCGCTCCAAGCCGATCGAGCCAGTGCTCTCGGATTCGATCGGCGTCGCTCACCTCGTAGCTTTCGAGCGCCGCGACGTCGAAGAGTGGCGAGCCGATGAATGAGTCGCCCCAATCGAGAACCACCGGCCACTGCCCAGGCGCAAGTTTGAGGTTTCCACCGTGGAAGTCTCCATGAACAAGCGTTGAGCCGATGTGCGCGACCGACGAGAACCGATCGGCGAGTTCGTTTTGCACGGCATGAAGCCGAGCTTGTGGGTCTCGATCCAGGCTCGACGACCATCGATCTGCCAACTCGCCCGACCTGTCGGCGAAGGCGGCCGCGTCGAGCGCGGGAACGCTGCTCAACGTTGACAGATCGACGTTTCGTTGAATCGAACGCAGCGTGTCCACGGCTGCGATCATCTGGTCGCCGCCGATTCCATAGCCATCCTCGCCAGCTACTTCGTTCATGAGCGCCCGGCCAGGAGCACCCTCGATCAGGGTCGGCACGTGGCCGGTGTGAGCGAGCGCGTCGAGAACTGCCGGCTCGTGAGCGAGGAAGGGAGGTGTTGCTTTGAGCCACATCGCTCCGGCGTTCGTCGGTACTTGCCAGATCGCAGCGAGGTTCCAGGTCCGGATCTGGCGAGAGCGGTCGATGACGGTCAGTCCAGCTCGATCGAGAGCCTCCTCCGCCCAGCGCAGCATTTCGCCCGGCCCGCCAACGTCTGCATAGGAGGCCCGCTTTGGATCGTCGGCGAGCGAAACATCAGTGGGGGAGAGCAGCGATCGATCAATCGACGGCGCTTCGGCGAGGTAGGTGAGTGCTCCGCCTGGAAACGGTCCGCTCGTCTCGAGCAGCCTGACCAGGGTGATCGGCACCTTGAAGAGCCGTTCGGCCTCCTCGATGACGGGAGCTGCTTCCTGCCACCACGGAGACTCGACCACAAACGGAGCCGTCTGCCCCTTCGGCTCATCAAACACGAGGGTGACGAGCCGGGGCGCTGGTGAGTGTGCTGTCGCATCGGCCGCCGGCGCTGTGGAAATGGGTCCACCAGGCACGGGTTCAACGAGATCAGCCTCGGGAACAGATTGCGCGGCAACAGGCTCTGCGGGATCGGGCACGAGCAGATCGTTGCACAGGATATGGAGGCTGGCTGGCGAGTTCACCGGCGCCATCCGCTGCTCAAGATCGGCTCTGGCCAGGTCGATGTTGATGAAACGCCAGCGCAGAGGAGCCTCGAGATGACCGACACCAATACGTACCCCAATCACACACATGGTTCGGTGCCGGTCTGGGCCCAGCAGCCAGCTCCGCACGGACAAATGCCGGCCGTGGCGCCACCTCCGGCGAACCCAGGACACGATGGACAGGTGCCGACTGCTCCAGCGGTGGCTGCGACAACGCCCGGCGCCCCACATGCCGGGCCAATGCAGCCCACACATGCGGCTCCACAAGCGCCGTACCAATACCCCCAGACGCAGACCAAGCCTGACAACGGCAAGATCGTTGCGGCCTACATCTGTGCGGTGATCTCGATTTTGCTCTTGCCGATCATCCTGGGTCCGGTTGCCATTTACTTGGCCCACTCGGCTGAAGGCGACGGACACCCCGGCGGCAAGACCGCCAAGGGTGTCGCAATCGTCTGCATGATTCTGGGCTTTGCCCTCGGAGCACTGGTGTATCTCGGCTCCCAGTGACGCTCAGCTTTCTGGGGTCGCCGTCTGCAGCTGACCGTCGCTGGCAGCGAGCCGCTCGAGCAACGGTGAGAGCTGCCAGTGAGCACCGTCATCGTTCGCCGCGTAGCCCTTGATCGACGCCACGACATCGGCGAGCCCGACGCTGTCGGCCCACCACATCGGGCCGCCCTGGTACATCGGCCAGCCGTAACCGTTGACCCACACGACGTCGATGTCGCTCCCGCGTAGTGCGATCCCTTCCTCGAGGATCTTGGCTCCCTCGTTGACCATCGGGTAGAGGCAGCGCTCGAGAACCTCCTGGTCGGTCACCTCACGCTGCTCAACACCTTGGGACGCGGCCCAGTCACGGATGATCTGCTCCACCTCGGGATCAGGCGTCGCCGCACGGGTCTCAGGGTCGTAGGTGTAGTAACCGCGGCCGTTCTTTTGCCCACGTCGACCGCTCTCGCAAAGCACCTCTCGAAGCGTCGAGCTGGAGGACGTCTCTTCCTTCCAACCGATGTCGAGTCCGGCAAGGTCGCTCATCGCGAACGGACCCATTGGGAAGCCAAAGTCGAAGAGGACCTTGTCGACCTGGGCTGGGGTAGCGCCTTCGAGCACCATCTTGTCAGCCTCGATCCGGCGCATGAACAGCATGCGGTTGCCGACAAAGCCGTGGCACACGCCGACGAGAACCGGGATCTTCGAGATCTGTTTGGCGACGGCCATCGCAGTGGCGACGACCGTGTCAGACGAGGCATCACCTCGGACGACCTCGAGCATCTTCATCACGTTGGCGGGGGAGAAGAAGTGCATGCCGATGACACTCTCGGGGCGAGAGGTGGCGTTGGCGATCTCGTTGACGTCGAGTGCTGACGTGTTCGTCGCCATCAGCGCACCGGGCTTACAGATCGTGTCGAGTTCAGCGAAGATCGACTTCTTCAACTCCATATCTTCGAACACGGCTTCGATGACGATGTCGCAATCGGCGAAGTCGTTCTTGTCGATCGAGCCGGTGATGAGGCCCATGCGCTTCTCGACAGCCTCGGCCGGGATCGAACCTCGCTTGGCAGAGCGTTCGTAGTTCGAGCGAACAACACCGAGGCCACGGTCGATGGCGTCTTGATCTCGTTCGACCACCACGACGGGGATGCCGGCGTTTGCGAAGTTCATCGCGATGCCGCCACCCATCGTTCCACCACCGAGGATGCCAGCCTTTTGAATGTCGATGAGCGGCGTGTCCTTGGCAATACCCGGGATCTTGTTCGCTGCACGTTCAGCGAAGAAGTAGTAGCGCTGGGCTCCGGACTGGGAGCCGCTCATCAGCTCGGTGAAGAGCTCACGCTCACGGGCGATACCTGCATCGAAATCGAGGTTGACCGCTGCCTCGATGCACTGGATGTTGTATTCCGGTGCGAGGAAGCCGCGGGTCTTCCGAGCGATCTTGGCTCGGATATCGGCAAACACCTGTGGGTTGGCCTTGGCCTCGGCGAGCTTTTCATCTCGGTCTCGAATGCGGTTGAGCGGCCACTCGCCCTCGACAGCCTTGGCGGCGAACGCCACTCCAGCAGCCTCGAGGCTGGCGAGTGCGTCGCCATCACCGGGGGTCTCGACCATCTCATCGATGAGACCGCACACAAGTGCCTCGTCGGCACCGATCTGATCACCCGAGGTCACCATGGCGAGGGCTTTTTCAACGCCGGTCACTCGTGGAAGCCGCTGAGTGCCACCAGCTCCGGGGAGCAGGCCAAGCTTCACCTCGGGCAGACCAAATCGGGCTGAGTTGAGAGCCACTCGGTAGTGAGCACAGAGAGCAACTTCGAGGCCGCCGCCGAGCGCCGTTCCGTGGATGGCGGCGACGACGGGAATCGGCGCATCTTCCATGGCGGCCTGAACCTCACCGAGGCCCGGCCCCTTTGGCGCAGATCCGAACTCGCTGATGTCGGCGCCGGCGATGAACGTGCGGCCGGCACAGACGATCACGACAGCCTTGGCTCCGTCTGCCACGGCCGCGTTGACGCCATCGAGCAAGCCTTGGCGCACGTGAAAACTCAACGCGTTCACTGGCGGATTGTCGACCGTCAAGACAGCGATGCTGTCGGTTATTTCGAGTGAGACTGATTCGGTTATCGCGGTCATCCCCACAGTGAAGCACGCACGGCAACACAGTCTGAAAACCCGTGGACAGACCGCGTGCGGAGCAGTGCTCAAACAGCGGAGCCGGTGATGCTCTCGCCTTGGGTCTCAGCCGCTTGCGACAGGAATGTCAGGGCACTGGGTCAGCGAACTGATCTCAAGTCGGAACGGGCCGTCAACACCGTCAGCGAGGATGATGCCAACTTCGATGGCGAGGTCGTTTCGAAACGCCTCGTCTTCAACCTCACGCCCAAACACTCGCGGGGTCATATCTGCAATGTCGACCGACGCCGTCGCCCAACCGTCTTCGTTCGCAGTTCCTACTTCGAGATCGCCCCAGAAGGAGATCCGTCGGTCTCGTCCGTCGAGTGAATCATCCGCGGTGAGGGTGTACTGGCGACCGTCGGTCCTGACGAAGAGGGAGAGTTCGACCGCTTCGTCGAGTTCACCAGGCTCGAGCGGGAAACGAATGGACGAGAACCCGCCGCCATCAGTGTTGATCTCGCCCTCGAAGATCAACACGCCCTCTTCGACCCGTACCGATCCCTCGGAGAGCCCTCCCATCACACCGTCGTTCACCACGAACCATGAGCGATCTCGGTCAGGCGTGTAGAGAATCGGGCACTCGGTCATCTCGAACTCGAAGCCTTCAGCCGGTGGCCTCGTGGTGTCGGTTTGATGGCTCCCGAGAGGAGTGTCATCAACCACGGTGTTATCAATGACCGTCGACTCAACGGGAGCCGTGCCGCTGGCAATCCGACCCGCTTCTGAGTTCTCATCGGGTCCGCTGAGCGCCATGAACGCCAACACGAAGAGCAGCAGGACAACAAAACCGAAAGAGGCCCCACGGCGACGATTCATCGCTAAACAGTACTTGTCACGTCGAAGCCGCTGGGAGCAGCAGCTCCATCATCCCCGGGGGAACCCACGAGGGAGCTCGCGTTGCCCGCCAGACCCGCGCGGCCCTAAAAGAGCGAGTCCTGGACCGTGACCGGCTCCGGGGCCGCCTCACCGATCAATAGCGGCACACCAAAGAGTTGTCGGACGTCGGCCACGAAGGTGTCGGTCGATCCGGGCCTCGTGAATGCGATTGCGCTGCCGACGGCAGATCGAGCGCACACCTCGTGAGAGCCAGCGCTCAGTCGGTGCGGGTAACGGTGCACGGTTGGCCAGTCGCCGGCGATCAAGGCCGGATTACTCCACGCAGCATCAGCAGGAGTCACCGAGCTCACGTCGGTGCCGTCCAGCGACCGGATCAGCTCACGCACCTGCTCGGCGTGGCGCAACAGCACCCCGTTCAACCAATCGTCGGTGCGCGGTTGGGCGAGTCCAGTGAGCTTTCGAGTGATCGTGACCGACTGAGTCAGGCCCAATCTCGACGTGATCAAGTCTTCGAGCTGTCGCACCGCAATACCGTTCTCGGTATCGGCGACAAAACGAGCCATCCACGCTCCCTGCTCAGCAAGGCGAGTGTCAGCTCGTTTGGTCGTCGATGTGCCGACCTTGACCGAACCGTCACGAAACGCAGCGAGATAGACCCGATTGGGTTGCGCGAGGTGGGCCGCCATCTCCGGATCGGCTGAACCCTCACCTCGCAGATGTGAGTGATGCAGACTCCCAGCAAAGAGCGCGTTCTTCACCGAACACGACGTGCAGGTCTTCGAACCTGCCTCCGGTGTGTTCGGGCAGTCGATTGGCTCATCGCGCTTCTTCGCCCCGGTGTGGCCAATACAGCGCCGGACACCGTCCGGGTCGACCCGATAGGTGAGGTTCATGCCAACCACCGGGAACAAACTCGATGGTTCGTCGCCGCGACGAAGCCGCACCATTGGTTCACCGGTGCTCCACGTCAGCCCCAGGATCGTCAACGGCCCGTCTGAGGGCAGCTCTTTCATCGGGCGACTGGTTTCATCGCCACCGTTTTATCGAACTTCGACCGGTCTAGCTGGCGAGTCTGGCGAAGGGCTAGCTGCGGCGTGCGACCGGCGTGAAGCTCGCCGGTAGGTGTTTGATGCCGTGGATGAAACTGGAGGCGAGCAGATCTGGCTCGCCGGTGGCTGCGATGTCGGGCAGACGCTCGAAGAGCTCGCGGAACATCACAAGAATCTCTCGCCGAGCAAGGTGGGCGCCGAGACAGAAGTGAGGCCCAGGCCCACCGAAGCCAACGTGCGGGTTGGGATCGCGCTGAACCTTGAAGGCGTAGGGATCGTCAAACACCGACTCATCGCGGTTGGCACCGATGTAGAACATCGCAAGCTTGTCGCCCGCTGAGATTGCCTGCTCGCCGAGCATGGTGTCCTCGGTGGCGGTGCGGCGCATGTAGGACACCGGGCTGGCCAACCGAACGATCTCTTCGACAGCTGTTTTGCCAACACCTTCGACGTCGGCTGCCCAGATCGCTCGCTGATCCGGGTTCTCGGTGAGGTAGGTCAGCGCCCACGAGATGGCGTTTCGAGTCGTTTCGTTTCCGGCGACGACGAGGAGGATGAAGAAGCTCGCAATGTCGGCGTGGGTGAGCTCGTCGCCCTCAACTTCAGCGTTCACCAACATTGTGGTGAGGTCGTCTGAGTCCGAACCCTCTTTGGACTTGGCGATATCGACCATCAACTCGCTGAGACCGAGACCGGCGTTCAAGATGGCGGTCATGACGTCGCCATCTTGAGCGACATACTCGGGATCACCAGCGCCGAGGATCACGTTGGTCTGATCGAACACGTAATCGAGCTGCGAATCAGGGACACCCATCAGGTCACACACGATTTTCAGCGGAAGCCGAGCCGCAACGTCGACGACGAAGTCACATTCGCCCTGCTCGCTCACCTCGTCGACGATCATCGCAGCCTGGATCTGCACGATCTCCTCGAGCTTCTTCAGCATGCGAGGTGTGAAACCAGGGGCAACGAGCTTGCGCAGGCGAGCGTGGCGTGGATCGTCCATCACGATCATCGATGAGAAGAACTCGGTGAACTCCATCGGAGTGTCGAGCATCGTGATGCCCTGAGCAGAAGAGAAGATTCCGGGGTTCTTCGACATCTGGAGGACGTCGGCGTGGTTGGTGACGATCCAACCGCCTGGCCCGGTCGGGATGATGTCGGGAATCTGGGATTCCTCGTCGGGGACGTAGACGGGGCCGGATTGGCGGAGGGTGGCAAGGTCCGCCTCGATCTCCGCCTGGGGCCGAGTCCAGAAGAAGCGCGGGATGGGGTTCGGGACGTCGAGGTTGTGCTGGGTAACCGTCATGGGGACACGGTAGGCGACAAGCGTCACACACGGTGAAACCTTCGTCAGCGCGCATCCGGGATGATTTGCCTGACGAAATGCCCAGAGGACACCTGGCGATGCGGGTGTGGACGAGCAACACTTGTTGCTCGGTGGAAGAGTGTGCCCGGTCTGAGTCCAGCGGAGGACCAACAATGACGTCAGTTCACGAGCCAGTTCATGGGCTCCATGCGAGAATCATCGGCCAGGTCGATCTCGATGACGCTCGCCTTGCGGCCGATCTCGTCGCCTTGATGGATCTCCCATACAACCGTGGCTACTCCGACTACGCCCGAGGCAACCCTGGCTGGCAGAACACCGTGTTGATGAACCACTCGGGTGATCCAGCCGATCAGACCTTCGGCGGATATGACGGTCTCCCGGTCGCCACGCCGCACCTGGAACCGCTCCCGTACATCGCAGAGCTGATCACGAACACCTTCAAAGCCGAGCACCTGCTCTGGTCTCGAATCTTCATGTGCGAAGACGGCATGCTCATCCCGCACCGTGACTATCTCGATCTCCCCGAAGATGAGTTCACTCGGGTCCACATTCCCTTGCAGCTCGGCACCTCGTCGCTTCATTCCGAAGACGACAAAGTCTTCCGGATGCGAAAGGGTGAGGTCTGGTTCATCGATGGAACCGTCAACCACTCCGCCTACAGCTACGACGGCGCACCCCGCGTGTATCTGAGCTGTGATTTCCGTTCGGGTGTCCCGTTCGATGAGTTGTTCGTCGATCCCGCACTTGCTGCGACCAACGTTCGACCCGACTTCATCGATCTCCCTCCACTTCCAGAGAACTTCGATTCGGTCCTCGACGGTTTTGCAACGATGCTCCGAGAGGACACGTTCGACGACATCGTTGGCGTGCTCGCGAAGGTCCACTTCAACCATCAGGCACGATGCGGCGACACCTACGAGTGGCTCATCGATGTTGCGAACCGTGCCGAGCAGCCAGCGCTGGTCGACCACGCCAAGGAGAAGCGTTCCTTCTTCTTGGGCGTCTGAGGTGAACGCTGGTCGAGCCGCAACGCTCGTCCACGAAGCGATCAGCCTTGGCGCAGAGCGATCACCAGAGCATCCGGCGGTGGTGCTCGGCGAGTCAGCGCTCACCTATGAACAGCTGAACGAACGTTCCAATCGACTCGCCAACACGTTGATCGAACTTGGTGTCGGCTCGGGCGACCGCGTCGGCCTCTTCGTTCACAAGTCGCTGGAAACCGTGGTCGGTGTCTACGGCATCATGAAGGCTGGCGCGGCATTCGTTCCGATCGATCCGCAGATCCCATCCGAACGGGTAGGTCTGATCGTTGACGATTGCGGCATCGAAGTCATCGTCACCGAACCGCGAAAGCTTGCGCTCCTCGACGCGATGAGCGGTGGGAGTGCCGGGCAGCTTCGAGCGGTGGTCTCTGCGCCGAATCCCCGAGAGCCGTCCGACGGCTACCGCTTCTCGCTCACGACGTGGGATGACGTCGCCACTGCTGCAGCGGTTGAACCGGATCGTGTCGTGGAGCCAGATCAGTTGGCGTACATCATGTACACGTCGGGATCGACCGGTGTGCCGAAGGGAATGATGCACAGCCATCGTTCCAGTCTCGGCTTCGCCCGCTGGGGTGTGGATCACTGCGACCTCGTACCGACGGATCGGGTTGCGAGCCATGGCCCACTTCACTTCGACATTTCGATTTACGACGTCTTCTCGACCGCCCTCGCCGGTGCAACCGTGGTGTTGGTTCCCGAGCCGGTCACGAAGTTTCCAGCGAGCTTCTCGCAACTGCTGGCCGACCAAGGGGTCACGGCGCTGTTTACCGTGCCGTTTGCGTTCATTCAGCTGGTTGCGAATGGTGCACTTGAGCAGCGTGATCTTGCAGCGCTGCGCTGGGTGTTGTTTGGCGGCGAACCGTTCCCGGCTCAGCATCTCGCATCGTTGATGCGGGCGTTGCCTCACGCCGAGTTCTCCAACGTGTACGGACCCGCCGAAGCACCAGCGAGCGTGACCTACACCGTCGAGTCGCCACCGGGTGACGATGACGTCATCCCGATCGGCCGGCCGTCGCCATTCACCGACGTGTTGATCGTCGAACCAGGAACCGACCGCGAGGTTCCTGAGGGGGAGAGCGGTGAGCTCCTCGTGTGTGCACCATCGATCACGCTTGGCTATTGGAACCGACCGGAACGAAACGCGGTGAGCTACTACACCGAGCCTGATGGCCAGGGGAGCGGGCGGACCTACTTCCGAACCGGCGACCTTGTGCGCCTGCGTCCCGACGGGATCTTCGACTTCCTCGGTCGAGGTGACCGAATGGTGAAGACGAGAGGTTTCCGAGTTGAACTCGATGAGGTGGAAGCGGCGCTTTCGAGCCATCCATCGGTGATCGAGGCTGCGGCCTTCACGACCCGTGACGACGACGGTGTGGTGTTGGTGCACGGCGCGTTCACGACCGAGTCGAGCGAGCTATCCGAGGCTGAGGTCATGGCCCACGCTGCCACTCGGCTTCCCAACTACGCACTGCCGGTCACCCTTCGGTGCGAGGAATCATTCCCTCGAACCACGAGCGACAAGATCGACCGGACAGCGCTCGC
>CALEWY010000115.1 GCA_937925335.1 uncultured Acidimicrobiales bacterium | reverse complement strand
GCTCTACTCGTCTTGAGAGCGTTTCTGCCGACTGGGAAGGGAGGAGCGTGTGTCATGACCAAGTTGGATGTCGACGAACTTGTCGCCGGAGCAAAGAGCGATCGCAATCGTGCGGTCGACTTCTACAAAGCCGCAGCCATGGTCGCGGTTGCATTCGGGCACTGGGTTGCGATCGCCGTATTCAAAGACGCCGATGGTGAACTCGTTGCTTCGAACGCGCTCGAATTCGACTACTCGCTGGCCTGGGCAACCTGGGCGCTGCAGGTCATGCCGCTCTTCTTCCTCGCTGGCGGATTCTCCTCAGCCGTCTCTCTCGATTCGCACGATCGCAAGGCCGACAGCCGCCCTCAAGACTGGGTTGCAAACCGGCTGCGTCGCATGATGGAACCGACGATGGTTCTCGCTTACGTATGGATCGCGATCGTGTCGATCGGAACGGTTCTCGGCGTGAGCGAGCTGGCATTTCTTGGTGCCGCTGCTGCTGCGATTCCCCTCTGGTTCCTTGCCAACTACACGATCGACACCGCGATCGCCCCCATCACGCTGCCGCTCTTCCGGAAGAATCCACTTCGATTCTTCATGGGCATCGGCGCCGCGTTCACCGTGTTCGAGATCGCCGGCATCGTCGGGATTCCCTACATCCACGGCATCAACTGGGTGATCGGCTGGCTGATCTTCCAAATCTTGGGGTTTGCGTGGCGCGATGGCTTGCTGCCCAACCGTCGGCTTCTGGGGCTCATTGCGCCGTCGCTCTGGGCGATCACCTACATCGTGGTCAAGCTCGGCCCGTGGCGAGCGTCGATGGTCAACGACGGCGACGCCTCGTTCAATCCAACGCACCCTCCCTCGATCGCATTGATGCTGTTCGGATTGGCCTACTGCGCCACCGCGGTGTGGCTGGCTCCGTCAATCAACACGTGGCTGGCGGCCTCGCCCGGTGCATTCAAGATCGTCGCCATTCTCGGCGGTGTCGGCATGAGTGTGTACCTGTGGCACTTCACCGCAGCGGTGATCGCCGGGGTGGTGCTCTTGCTCGTCGATGCACTTCCAACGGCTGCGGTTGGTTCGGGGCAGTGGTGGATTCAGAAGCTCCCGTTGATCGGGCTCAGCTTCGGTGTGCTCGTGGGGATCCTGGCAGCCGTGAAACGCTTCGAGGTCCAGGGGCTCCTCGCTCCAAAGCGGCCCTACGGCGGCTCGTTGATCAGGATGTTGTGCTCCGCTGCGCTGCTGTCTGGCGGAGTGAAGCTCTGGACAGGCGGCTCGACGGCGAAGATCGTCGCCGGTCTGGCCATCACCACGCTCGTGTGGCACCTCGATCTCAAACCAGGTGCGCTGTTCTCGAAGGCCATGGAGCCCGGCAATGCGACGGGCAACGTGGACCAAGCGCCGATCAGCCGCGCTGACTCGTCGCAATCAGCCTGACCAAAGCGAGCGATTCGTCATCGACAACGTGGATGTTCGTGACCTCACCGGGAACGGTGACAACTCGGCCACCGGCCAGCTCGACGAGGTGGCTGTCCTCGACCGCATCCCTGCTCGCCATGTCGCCGGCTGCGTTGTCGTGTTGATCGTGTTGACGGCGCTGAGCGTGCGCAGCTTCGAGGAATCTGCGGTCAAACACCATCGGGACCTGCGTGGACCCAAGGCCGGCTCGACCGATCGTTTCTGACCCTCCATCGTCGAGATGGCGTCGAATGACATCGACGGCGTCAAGAACCGGGACACATGCGGCGGCTGCTCCGATCGAGGCACACAGGTTCGACACGAGTTCGGGTGAGGCGAGCGGGTGGGCCGCATCGTGAACGATCACCAGATCATCGGTTGCCCTGAGTTCGTCGAGGGCATTCTCGGGGGCGTCTTCTTCTCGAACATCGCCTCCACGAGCATTCCCCACCAGAGCAGCGAGTCCAAGCGCAACCGAGTCAAGCCGGGAATCGCCCCCATCGACCACCGAGACTTGCCGCACCCCTGGATAGATCTGTTGAGCCAGTCGTTGTCGATGCTCGGCTGGTGAAGCCGGATTGACGACGACGACGATTTCATCGGCTCGGTGGCACAGCGCAGCGATCGCCCGATCGACAAGACGCTCGCCATCGGTGAGGTCGACGAACTGCTTCATCGCTCCAAAGCGGGATCCAGAGCCGGCCGCAAGGACAATCGCGACGACCGTTCGAGCGGCTGGGCCTGGCGTTGAGTGGGTCATTTCGCTCGGTCTCTTTGAGTCGGAGGGGTGTCCATCTGGGTGGGCTGGATCACATAGCCTTTCATGTGTAGAGGGTGGCGAACGTCTCCAAAGGTTCTGCTCGGTTGTGCCGATGAGATCAGTACCGAAATGCGGGAACGTTTGGCGTTCGCCAACGTGCCTTTCGCCAAGTTTTGAGAGCCATACCGAGGGAATGACGGAGCGAACGTGCCAAGTGCAGCGCAGAGTGAAATGAGCGGCGATCAGATGAACGATTCGAACAGTGAATGGGACGGCACCGGCGAGTCTGTGGTGGCGTCCGATCTGGCAGCGATGAGCCAGCGTCTTCACCATGTTTTCTCCAAGATGAGTGGCAAGGATCTGCTCATCACCGGTGGTGCCGGATTCCTTGGGTACTACCTCGTTCAGGCCCCGTTGGCCTGGAACGATGCGAATCCTGAGCTCGACCCGATCCGGGTCACCGTCCACGACAACTTCCTACGGGGCGTGCCCGGCTGGCTCTCGGCGCTTGACTCACCGGCGCTTCGAACCGTCACCCGTGACGTGCTTGCCCCCATGCCTGAGGACGAACCTCGCTTCGACTGGATCATCCACGCGGCGTCGATCGCGTCACCGATCTTCTACCGCCAATTCCCGATCGAGACGATGGACGCCAACGTCGACGGCCTCCGCCTCATCCTCGATCACATGAAGGAACGAGCCGACGGTCCAAACCCGGTCGAAGGCTTCCTCTTCTTCTCGACGAGTGAGATCTACGGCGACCCTCAACCGGAGCACATCCCGACTCCCGAGACCTACCGAGGCAACGTCAGCGCGACGGGCCCTCGAGCTTGTTACGACGAGTCGAAGCGTTACGGCGAGACGCTCTGCGTGAACTTCGCTCAGCAGTACAACCTGCCGATCGGCATCGCTCGACCGTTCAACAACTACGGCCCCGGATTGAAGATCGACGACGGTCGAGTGCTTCCCGATTTCGTTCGCAACGTCTTGAACGGCGAAGACATCGTGATGCTCTCCGACGGTCTTGCGACTCGCACCTTTTGCTACGTCGCCGACTCGGTGACCGGCTACTACCTGATTCTTGGCAACGCCGTGGATAACCCGGGCGAGCCGTTCAACATCGGAACACAGACTCCCGAAATCAACATGCGAGAGCTCGCCGATCGCGTTGTTGCTCTCGGTGCTGAACTCTTCGGCTACTCCGGGCAGGTCGTGCAGAAGACCTCGGACGACCCCGAATACCTCACCGACAACCCGAACCGTCGCAGCCCGATCATCGAGAAGGCCCAGCGTCTGCTTGGATACGACTCCACGATCAACATCGACGATGGCCTTCGTCGAGCGATGCGTTGGTACGAAGCCCAGCCCGAGCGCTAGCGCCAAGGCAACGACCGCTCGTTCGCAGGCTTGCGAGCACCGGTCCAAAGAAGCTCGCCACAAGATTC
The DNA here is from genome assembly GCA_937925335.1 of uncultured Acidimicrobiales bacterium. Lineage (GTDB taxonomy): Bacteria > Actinomycetota > Acidimicrobiia > Acidimicrobiales > SZUA-35 > CALEWY01. Next base: position 1,326 of record CALEWY010000115.1, on the reverse strand, counting down.
TCGCCACAACATCTCGCCTTAGGAACCACCAGTCATGAAGCTCTCCGTCATCGGAACCGGATATGTCGGCCTCGTCTCAGGCGTCTGCCTTTCGCACATGGGTCACGAGGTCCAGTGCGTCGACATCGACGCCGCCAAAGTCGATCGAATCAATGGCGGTGACTGTCCGATCCACGAGGACGGTCTCACCGAACTGATGCAAGGTGTGCTCGGCACTCGGTTCTCGGCGACGACGGACCTTGCCGAAGCGATTGCCAACTCGGAGATGACCCTGATCGCCGTTGGAACCCCATTTGGCGAAGAGCGAATCGACCTCGGTCAGATTCGTTCGGCCGCCGAAGCCGTTGGAATCGAGTTGAAGTCAAAGGACAGCTATCACGTCGTCGCGGTCAAGAGCACCGTCGTGCCCGGCACGACCGAAGACGTCGTCTTGCCCATCCTCGAAGAGGCGTCCGGCAAGAAAGCTGGCGAGGCCTTCGGTGTTGGCATGAACCCGGAGTTCTTGCGTGAAGGCGTCGCTGTGCCCGACTTCCTCAATCCCGATCGAATCGTGGTTGGCGGCATCGACGACGCAACTCTCGATGTCATGAGCCGGCTCTATGACGTCTTCCCCGACTCCGAGGTTGTCAAGACCACACCGCGCACCGCCGAGATGATCAAGTACACGGCGAACTCGCTGCTCGCCACGCTCATCTCGTTCTCGAACGAGATCGCAATCATGAGCGCCGCAGCCGGGGTTGACGTCACCGATGTGATGCACGGCGTCCATCTCGATCACCGATTCTCGCCGATCCTTGAAGACGGCACGCGGGTCCGTCCTTCGTCGTTGTCCTACCTGGAGGCCGGTTGCGGCTTCGGTGGCAGCTGCTTCCCGAAAGACGTCATGGCGCTCGCCGCCTACGCCCGCAACGCCGGAGTTGATGCTCCGATCCTCGAGGCGGCCCTCAAGATCAATGCCGAACAGCCGGGTGCGTTCATCGCTCCTGTGCTCGATGAACTCGCCGCTGGTTCCACGGTCGCCGTGCTCGGTGCTGCGTTCAAACCGAACACCGATGATGTTCGCGAATCACCGACGCTTCGAATCGTCCCGGCTCTTGCCGAGGCTGGCCACTCCGTCGTGTTGCACGACCCGTTGGCAGAAGCGCTCGAGAACGCGAAGGCTGAACTCGGCGACGGGATCACCTACGAGGGAGATCTCGACGCTGCTCTCGTCGGCGCCGATGCGGTCGTCGTCGTCACGTCCTGGGCCGACTACAGCGGCGTTGCTGACAAGGTCGCGGCGATGAACCCGCAACCGATCCTCGCTGACGGTCGCCGCATGTTCTC
>CALEWY010000114.1 GCA_937925335.1 uncultured Acidimicrobiales bacterium | reverse complement strand
TATCGAACACCTGTTCGATTCTCGCAACCTCTGGAGTTCAACCTCTTTGGGTCAAGTCCCCACTTGTAGAAGTTCAACACGCGAGTTGAGAGCGCTAGCGAGCAACTCGAGAAGAGAGCGCAGCGAACGGCCCGATCAGATCTCAATTCGCAGAGGTTTCTACGAAAGCAGCAAAGGCCGGAGAGTTGAGAGCGCTAGCGAGCAACTCGAGAAGAGAGCGCAGCGAACGGCCCGGTCAAGTCTCCACTTGCAGAGGTTCAACACAAGCGAGTTGAGAGCCCTAGCGAGCAACTCGAGAAGAGAGCGCAGCGAACGGCTTGAGCGTTCTCATCAGAACCTGCGTAAATCGAGGTTTGACCCCACGGGTTACGCAGGTTGGGGCCAGATGGCGATCACGTCGGCGTCGAGGCCGGCGAATGCGGTCGTGAGTGCCCCAAGGTGGTCGTCGTCGTCGAACGCTCCGACCACGGCCCCACCCGAACCGGTGAAGGTGGCGGGTGCATCGAGATCGTCAGCAAGGTCGACCAGGGCTCGCTGAGAGTCCGGCACTGGACCGAGCCGGAGACGTAGCCGCATGTTCTCGCCGATGAGATTGGCGAACTGATCTGACGCTCCCCAACGAAGAGCCGCTCGCCCCTCTGCTGCCACACCGGCAAGCGATCGCATCGTGTCTCGCACGACCGCGTCACCACGATCGAATCGAGCTCGAAGATCGGCGTGATAGTTGCCGCTCGGCTCGGCTGCTGATCGTCGTGTCGCCAAGAACAGCGACGGCAAACCTGCGGGATCGAGCGACTCATATTCGCCGTGCGAAACCCCGTAGCGAGCATCGGTCGAAAGCTCACCGAAGTCCATCGACACCAGGCCGCCATAGGTCTGCACAACCCGGTCCTGCAGGCCTGCAGTGATCCCGAGCTGTTCGGTTTCAACCCGCAGCGCGATCGACGGCAGAACGTCCATCGGAATCTCAAGACCAACGTGCTCACTCAGACAGCGCAACGCCGAAACGACGAGTGCCGACGAACCAGCGAGGCCAACCTGACGAGGAATCGTCGTGTCGTATCGAAGAGTGAAGCGATCGGCCACCGGATGGTCGATCGAACGGCACACGTCGACGAAGGTCCGAACGGTTGCGGCGAGTAGTTGGACGCCGGTCCCGTAGCCAAACCGATCGACACGATCGACGAGGTCTGCAGCGCTCGACCACGAGTTGTGGTCATCGGCGCCGGGAACGATTTCGATACCGGAGTCTCTGGGTTCGAGGGTGACTGACGCTTCGAACGCAGGGACCGTGAGCGCGATCGTTCGGCCGCCGTAGCCGTCAGATGGATTTCCGAGAAGCCCGACTCGCGCCGGCGCAGTATGTGTGATCACCACAACTCCACCGAGGTTGGCTGAATCAGCCGGCGAAGTTCTCCGGATCAGGGATCGGAACGCCAGGCTTGTAGTGGATGTAGAGATCCTCGAGGATCTCCTTCAGGCCAGAGGAATCAGCACCTGCCGCAAGCTCGACGGTGATGGTCTGTGCATAGATGTGCACCGAATCGACCTTGCCCGTTTCGAGCAGGAGACCGGCAGCAACGTCTGGCGGACGATCGCCGATGATCGGCTCATCCCTGCGATATCGCTCATGACCCATTCCTGTGAAGGAACGGTTCGTTTCGAACCGCACACGCCCATGCTGGGCTGACGGCGTTTCAATGACACTCACTGGCTCACCCATGAAGCGACGAGCTTACCGGCTGTCGGCCCTGGGCCCCAGCGGCGGCCCATCTTCGGTTTGGTCGCCGCCAGTATTGATGTTGGCGTTGACGTTGGCGTTGATGTCGGCGTCGGCACCGCTGACGTGTCTGCCAACACTCTTTTCGGCGCCCAAGCCAATACCGCTACGGATGATCAACAAGCCGAGGGCGATCGTGACGAGCGCCAGCACCGTGTGGACGAGTTTGAACGCAACGCTGAAGTCGCTCACGAGCGTTTGGGTGCCACGGACCGTCCACCACGCGATGCCAGCGACGCTCCAAGCGACGAAGAACGGGCTCGCGAATGAGCGCTTCTTGATGAGCGCAACCGCACCGATGACAGCTGCACCAAGGAAGAGAGCAGCGGCAGCCGAACGCCAAACGAGAGAGAAACCCTCGAGCTCGTCGTCGTTGACGAGGTTGCGCACTCGGCTTCCCCAGACGAACAGCGTCCAGCCGATCAGCCCCCAACCGAATCGAGTCCAGTCTTCTCGGCTGAGTTTCATCCGGCCAGATCCTCCGCCGAGATCCCGCACGTGTCGAGAACGGCAAGGAGTCCGTCGGTCGTCGATTCGCTCAGCACTCCAGCGAGCACGTCGTCGAGCGTGTCGGAGTCGATGTTCTCCGCAACACACTCCGATGCCTCAGGGGTGATGCCGAGCAAGGTTTGGAGATCCTCGACGAGGTCAGCGGTGACCGCCGCGTCAACCTCGGCGTCGCCGGGTGTGCCCGTGGTGCCGAGCAGTTCGGCAAGCTCGGCCTCGTCGAGCGGAGCAGGTGCAGGTCCCGAGCACCGTTCGTCGACGTAGGCGCGAAACTCTCGGTCGGCGGCTGCGGTCTCTGAGTCGACGTCGTCATTCAAGATGTCGAGCTGTTCGAAGGACAACTCGAGGAGGTTGTAGCCGGTCGACGACAGTTCAGCGTCGAGCACTTCGACCGACGCTCGAATCGTGGTGAGATCATCTTCGAGTTCGTCAGGGCCGCGCTCGATCAGCACATCGAGACGCTCGATCCACGACGTCACGAAGATCTCCGTCTGGATCGGATCGTCAGCGACCTGGCCAAGTGCAGGTTCGAAGCGCTGGTACTCGAGTGCGCGTTCGCAGAACGGATCGTTCGTGATCGACTGCGGCTCTTCGGACCCATCACTGCCGCATGCCGTCGCCGCGATCACGAGAGCCATGAGCCCGGCGATCAGCGTTGAAAATGGGCGACCGGTCTCCGCTGGCACCGTTAGAGGCTAGTGCTGGAAGTCCGTCAGTTCGCTTCGGCTCAGATCCATTCAACCTTGCCGGGAACCAGCAGCCGGTGAGGGTCGTCAAAGCACCATGACCACGATCCGACGATCGGCAATTTTCACAGGTGCTGCTCTTGCGATGGGCCTCGTTGCCGTCGCCTGCGGAGCCGACGGGTCGGTCTCCACAGACGCTCAGTCGGCGTCGACAACCACGACGTCGACAGTTCCGACGTCGGCAGTCTCGACGCCCATCGTGGAGCCAGCGCCTCACTTGGGTGGGGTCAATGGCCCCGTGGTCTTCGCCGCTCCCAGTGAAGGAGGGGAGGAGGCGCTTCTTGCTGGAGGTGAGATCGCGCTGGTCGACGGCTGCCTCGGACTCGGTCCTCCCTCCAACTTCACCGCGATCGTCTGGCCGCACGGCTCCGTCTGGGACGACACAACTTCCACGCTCACGCTCGCCGACGGCAGCTCGTTCACCCCTGACGACTCCATCGACCTCGGAGGCGGATATACATCGGAGCCACATCGAAACGCCCTCGATGGAGAAGCAGAAGCCCAGTTCAACCGATGCGCGACACTGAGCGAGGGCTCGACGTTCTGGAGCTGGCAGGTCGGCCCGGCCGCCCCACCAGACCCCGACGACTGAAGATTGGTCGGCTCAGCCTTGTCGGGCTGAGGTCTGGGCCGAGGTGAAGAGCTGCGTTTGGCCACCGGGTGGAAGGCGGGGTACGCCACTCCACGGAATCGAGTCCATGAACACCCACGAGCGACGGTGGATCGGCGTCGGCCCGTATCCCTGCAGCGCGGCTTTGTGCCGGGGACAGGGGTAACCCTTGTTGAACTCGAAGTCGAAGCCCGGGTAGCTCTCGGCCTGCTCTCGCATCATGCGATCTCGGGTGACCTTCGCCAGAATCGACGCGGCTGCGATCGATGCTGAGATCGAATCACCCTTCACCAGCATCTCGGTTCGGGGGTGGCCGACGAAATCCCACTTGCCGTCGAGCAACACGGCGTCGGCAGCGACTCCGAGACCGTCGATCGCTCGTTTCGCCGCCAGCTTTTGTGCAGCCGACATGCCGAGCTCGTCGCACTCGTCGTGTGTCGCGTGGCCGATCGACCATGCCTGCGCCCACTCCGCGATTCGATCAAACATCGCTTCGCGCTCGGGCTCGGTGAGCTGCTTGGAATCGCGGAGTTTGTAGATCCGCCGATCCTTTGGCACGACGATGGCGCCGATCGTGAGCGGGCCAGCCCATGAGCCGCGGCCGACTTCGTCGATGCCGACGACGACGTCCGCACCTGACTCCCACAACGATCGCTCGTGCGACAGCCCTGGTGACGATGACTTCAACGCTTTGCGGAGCTTCGGAACCGCCCCGACTGCTTTGGCCCCCATGTCTCCGACGCTATCTCGTCTCGGTTCGGCGTCGGCCTCGGTTGGAACGCCTACCTCAGTTGGACCTCAGCCTCGGTTCGACTTCAGCCTGAGCTGGACCAAGCCGCACTTCGGCCTCAGCCTCAGCTGGACCCGGCCGCACTTCGACCTCAGTCTCGGCTGGAGGCAGCGCTCAGTTGGACGTCGGCCGGGCGAGAGGGGCACCATCTCGCCTGATGGAATGGACCGGCGAGGAACAAGCCCGAATCGACGTCTCCGACCGGTTGCGCCTCGGCTTGCACCGACTCGTCGGCAGCGACCATGACGAAGCGACGTTACGAGCGGTGGTGAAGGCACTCGATGAGGCGCTCGAACCGCTTGCCAACGCACCTCGTCGAACACGCGAACTCGGCAAGTGGGCCGACCCCGACGGGATTGAGGCGCCGGCCGACGGTGAGGCCTTCAACAACTCGATCGATCGGCCCGTCTCGGGTCCGGGCAATCCATGGAGCATCCCGCTCCACGTGATCCGCCGGGATGATCGAGCCGTGACGACGGTCAACCTCGGGCCTGGTTACGAAGGGGCACCCGACCGAGCTCACGGTGGTGTGGTCTCCGCCATCTTCGATGACCTTTGCGGGTTCTTGCTCACGCTCGACCTCGTCATTGCGTTTACGGCTTCGCTCACCATCAACTACCACGCGGGCACGCCGTTGAACTCACCGCTGACCTACTCGGCCTGGATCGAGAAGCGAGAGGGCCGAAAGATGTACATGCGCGGGGAGTGTCGCGTCGGCGACGAGGACCCGGAAGGCGAGCTCGTCACCTCCTGCACAGCACTGTTCATCTCTATCGACGCGTTCCCCGAGAGCGGCTGAGGATTTCATCGGCCCGCTGGTTGGCCTCATCGATCGTGCCCTGGGCTGGCGGCCGGACCTTTCTCGGTTGGCTCGGCGGTAGCCGTGACGGACCCATCGCTGCTGAGAGGAGCGACGGCCCGTCGTCTCGCGGCCGCAAATCCTGGCGCGCCATGGAAGCACCCGGCGAGACCGAGTCATCGCGGTAACCACCTTCCAACAGCCCCTTCTCTCGGTGGGGCGGCTAAACACATGCGATGTCGGTCGTTCGCCTGCTGCTCGACGTTCTCGGGCCCGTCGTCATCCTCGTGGCGATCGGCGCATTTGTTGGCGACCGGCTCAAGCTCGACATCGACACGCTCTCGCGCCTTGCGTACTGGGTTCTCGGGCCGGCGTTCGTCTTCGAGATCTTCACGACGAACACACTTGCGGGGTCGACGGCACTGCGGCTTGTTGCCGCGGGTCTTGCAGGAATGGCAGCCGCCGCTGCGTTGACGTGGGTCGCCAGCGCCCTCGTTGGGTCGAGCGGGTCGGAGAAAGCGGCCGACGTGATGACTGCCTCCTACGGCAACGTCGGCAACACCGGCCTTGCAGTCACTGCGTTTGCCTTGGGCGACGATGCGCTCGCAGCCGCCGGGGTTTTGATGTTGACGATCAACATCACCGGCATGGCGTCGGGTATCGCCATGGCGACGTCGCAGAAGCACGGACTTGGCGATGTCGCCAAAAAGGCGCTGCTTGCTCCGATGACGATCGCCGCGGTTGCAGCGATTGCGCTCAACGCTGGATCGGTCGATCTGCCGTTGATCGCTGACCGCTCGATCGGGTTGGCAGCAGCGGCGATGATTCCAGTGATGCTGCTCGCTCTTGGCATGCAGCTCGCACTGACGGGGTGGCGGACGCCGAACGTCGGGCTCGGGCTCAGCACGGTCGCCAAGTTGGTGATCGCTCCCCTGGCTGCCACGGCGATCGGAGCGTCGCTCGGACTCGTTGGGGATGACCTCGGGGCCGTGGCGATTCAGTCGGCGATGCCGCCTGCGGTGTTCTGTCTCATCGTGGCGAAGGAACACGGACTCGAACCGGATCGAGTCACCACCAGCGTCGTCGCCATGACCGCCCTGTCGCTCCTGACGTTGCCGATCGTGCTCGTCCTCGCCGTCCCCTAACGGGCCCGAGAGCGCGCCTTGGGGTCGCATCTCAATCTCAACAACCAACCCCACCCGCGCCCGCAAACGCGCCCGAGAGCACGCCTTGGGGTCGCGTCTCAATCTCAA
>CALEWY010000113.1 GCA_937925335.1 uncultured Acidimicrobiales bacterium | reverse complement strand
CGGTTGCGGCGATCCTGTCGCCGTGACGACCCTCGCCACGCTCGCCCGAGTGATCGGGCGATCGATCCTTCGTTCGCTCAGCGCGATGTATGCGGCCACGCTCTTCGTGTTCGTGGCGATCGACGTCTCGATCCCCGGTGGCTACCGGGCTGTGATCTTCCCGAACGGGTACAACCCGGCGAACGAACGCCAGGCCGAGCTGTTCGCCTTCTACCACTTCGACAGCAACGTGATCGTGCGCCATCTCTACTGGATCGGTGACGTGCTCCGAGGAGACTTTGGCCGGACGAGTCGTCGGGGTGATGCACGGGTCGTTGATCTCCTGGCCGACAAGGTCGTGATCTCCGTCGAACTTGCTCTCGTCGCCATGTTGCTCGCGGTCGTCCTCGGGATCGGGCTCGGGTTGCTCTCGTCCGAACACGGCAGCCCGATTCGCTCAGGAGCGCTGTCGATCTTCTTCGGGTTCAGCCAAGCGATCCCCGTGTTCATGACCGGAACGCTGCTGATCTGGCTGTTTGCGGTGAAGAGCGGCTGGCTACCGGCGGCGGGCTGGGTGCGGCCGAGCGTGTCGTTGAGCGGTCACATCAAGTCGGCCGCGTTGCCGATCCTGGCACTTGCGCTCGCCGAGATTGGGATCATCGCTCGAGTTGTGCGGCAATCGGTGAACGAAACGCTGCACGCCGACTACGTGGCGATGGCGATGTCGAAGGGCCTGTCGCAGCGCTACATCCTGGCCCGCCACGTGCTGCGGCCAGCGTCACTGAGCCTCACGAACGTCATCGGCCTCAACGCCAGCACGCTGCTCTCCGGGGCGTTCTTGATCGAGATCGTGTTTGGGATCGGCGGCCTCGGCCAAGAGATCGTCGGAGCCAGTGTGCAGCGCGACCTGCACGTGCTGCTGGCGCTCGTCCTCTACACGGTTGGTCTGTATCGGGTGATCATGAGCATCGTCGACGTCGTGGTGTTCTGGGCCGATCCGAGGCTCGCTCGATAGCGGTCGTACAATTCGAGGCGCTTCCAAGCTGAGACGCCGACATGCAAATCAACTCCGATCCGACCAACTCCGATCCGATCAACCCTCCCGCGCCGAGCGCATCTCCCACGGTCATCGTTTCTCGTCGAGCTCGTTCGGGGAGTGAAGCAGCCTTTGAGGCCTGGGCCGAGAAGATTCGGGCCGTCGCGGCGACGTTCCCCGGCCACGTCGGATCAGAACTCCAGCCCCGGTCCGAAGCCCATCCAGACGAATGGGTCACCGTCTATCGATTCGAATCCCAAGTCGATCTCGATCGATGGCTCGAATCCCCGCGGCGGGCGGCTTTGCTCCGCGAGGGTGCGGCGTTGATCGATGGGCCGACGAGGGAGCAGCGCCTCGCTCGATCGACCGAGCAGTCGTCGGTCGTCACCGCCGTGATGTCGCAACGCATCAAGCCGGAGAACCTCGAAGGGTTCCGCCGCGCTGAGGCCGAGATCGCTGGAGCGATGGGGCGATTCCCCGGCTTCTTGTCCTTCGAACATTCGCCGCCGGTCGTTGGCATGCAGGACGACTACGTCATCTCGTTCTCGTTCGCCACCCGAGAGGATCTCGACCATTGGCTCGAGTCCGATAGCCGCCGACGAGTCCTCGCACTCGTCGAGCCGTTCGTCGACGGAGACCGCACCCTCAACGTCGTCGGCGGGTTCGGCGGCTGGTTCGTCGCAGAGAAGGAAGCAGCGCCGCGTCGCTGGAAGCAAGCGGTCGCCGTGTTGATTGCGCTGTTCCCAACAACGCTGACGCTCTCGCTCGTGCAGCGTCAGTTCTTCGCCGACGTGCCGTGGGTGCCAGCGCTGTTCGTGTCGAACGTGCTCGGCATCGTCGCGTTGACCTGGCTCTTGATGCCCCGGCTCACGGGGCTGCTCGCCGGATGGCTACAGCGCTGATCGACCCGAAGGTCAGTCGGCGAGTCGAAACTCGCCGGTGATGTCGATGTCGCTGCTCACGCCCGTCTCGTTGGCGCTGTTCTCGGCGCTTGCGCTCTTGTAGGCGTTGAGATCGATGACGTCAGCGTCAGCGTCGGCCCTGAGGTCGAGCACGGTCGAGCCGTCGATCAGCGCCTCATCATCAGCGTTGTGCGAGATGGCGTCGGCGCTGACCTTGTCGACCAAGCCGAGACGCTTGAGCGGCACGGCGGCGACGGCGGCGAGCACCTCGGCAACGGTGGCCAAGATGATGCGTGAGTCGAGGCCGAGCGACCAGTTGCGAACGTAGTAGAGATCGAGCGAGCGATACCGCGCGAAGTCGGGATCGGAGCGAGCTTCCGCCTGCCACAGGCCGGTGATGCCGGGTCGGACGTGGGCACGCATGCTGGCGAGCTCCTCGTCGAACTTGCCGGCCTCGTCGATGAGAGCGGGCCGAGGTCCGACCATGCTCATCTCACCTCGCAGAACGTTGATGAGCTGGGGGAGTTCGTCGATCGACAGATCACGGATGGTCTTGCCGATCGGTGTGATCCGGGGATCGTCGCTGAGCTTGAAGAGGGGCCCGGTGCGCTCGTTGCGTCCTCGGAGCGAGTCCTTCTGTGAGTCGGCGTCGATCACCATCGAGCGGAACTTGTAGATCTCAAAGGATCCGCCACCCTGGGCCACGCGAGGCTGGCGGAAGAACACGGGGCCACGATCGTGCTTCCAGATGAGGAAGGCGCTGATCAAGAGGATCGGCGAGGTAAGGGTCAGCACGATGAGTGCGCCCGTGATGTCCATCGCCCGCTTGATCGAGCGCTCGAGGCGAGTGGCGTGTCGAGCGTCGCCGGACGTGGTGGTTGCAGGTGCCTCGGCGGAAAGGCCGAGGGGAGAAAGCGCTGCGGTGATCGCAAGCGTGACCCACGTCGTTGCGAAGAGGCAAAGGACGACCCAAGCGGCAACGCCGGTCTGCATCACGAGAGCCGGAAGAAGTGCAGCGGCCGTTGCTGCGGTCGATGCTTCGGTGATGCGACGTGCCGATGCGGTGCGACGAAGTCCCGTCGCCCATGGCGAGAGGGGGATCGATGTGAGAACTGAGCTGGCCACGCCCGCACCCACGGCAGCGAACGGAATCCACATCGCCGTGTTTTCTGTGCCGGTTGCCAATGCCAGTCCGACGAACCAGATCGTCGCCGTCAAAATCAAATCAAAGAGCCGAGCGTCGGCAGACGCCGTCGTCTCAATCCGCTCCACCGAGTTCGCCTCGCCCACCGAGATTCCGCCTTTCAAAACCCTCAATATTTCGCCGCCATCATCTTGGCTGCTCCGGCGGGAACGTGTCGCCCATTCCGCAGGAGTCAATTCACCCATTCGCTCAAGTCGCCACTTTGGATTCGCCACAACAGATCTGACGCTCACGCAGGGTGTTTGTCGCGATCAATATCGGGGTATTCGCACTGCGCGCGTCGAATGAGTCACGGAGTGCGGTTAAAGGTTTGAGCCTGCTCACGCTCCGAGCAAAAACCGCTTGATTCAGCCGTCTTCTGGACGCGACGAGCCGGCCGCTTCAGCGAGGAGCGACTGCGTGATGCGACGAGAAGGGCTGGGCTAGGCGTCGAGGACGACGTTGCCCGCGGTGGGTTCAGCCAGCGGCGGTTCGCTCGACCAGGGGAAGTTGATCCACTGATCGGTGCGCTTCCACACGTAGTCACACTTCACAAGAGAGTGAGACTTCTCGTAGAGCACGGCGGTACGCGACTCAGCAACGACGTCTTGGCAGAACTCGTGCACGGCCTTCAAGGTGTGGCCCGTGTCGGCGACATCGTCGGCCACGAGCACCTTGGCGCCCGTGAGATCGACCTTGTCCATATAGGGCGGCAACATGATCGGCACGTCGAGGCGCTTGTCGACGCCGCTGTAGAACTCGAGGTTCATCACGTACAAGTTTTTCACCGACAGGGCGTAGCCGAGAGAGCCAGCCGCAAAGAGACCGCCTCGGGCGATCGCCAAGATCATGTCGGGTCGAAAACCGTCGTCTGCGACCATCCCGGCGAGGTCACGGATTGCACGTCCGTAACCGTCCCAATCGAGGATTTCGCGTTCGCTGTCTGGAGGAGCCACCCCAAATGTCTAGCGGGTTGAACAGCCCTTCGTGCTCGACACGCTTCGTGCGTTACAGTGCCTCTCCGTGTGGAGGTCCCTCGTAGCGATTCTGGCGTTCTGTTTTGTGGCGTCAGCGACCTTTGGTGTCGAAGCCCAGGAGTCGCTCGAAGACGCCCGAGAAGAGCGCGAGCGAATTCGAGACGAAAAGGCTGACGCCGCAGCAGAGCTGAACGCAGCGGAGGCCGAAGACGCCGAGCTGGCGATTGCGCTGCGAGACATCACCGACATCGTCAACGCACAACGGGCCGAAGTCGATGAGGCCGAACGCCTCCTCGGCGACAGTCGGGCCGCTGCCGCTGCAGCCGAAGCATCGGTTGCCGCTTCGCTCGTCGAAGAAGAAGCGATGCAGGAGTCGCTCGCGGCGATCGCCGTGGCTGGCTTCGTCAGCGGTGGCGATGACCAGGCCGCGTTCTTGAGCTCGTCGGACCCAACCGAGGCGCTGCGTCAGTCGTCGCTGCTCGACCAGGCGAACGTCGACACTGTCGAATTGCTCGAAGAACTCCGAATCATCCAAGAAGACCGTCGCCTCGCCGAGGCCGACGCCGCAGCTGCGGTCGCCGATGCCGAAGCGATCGAAGCCGAACTCGAGATCAAACTCGTCGACTACGAAGCCCAGCAAGTGGTCCAGGCCGAACTCAAGGCCGAAGTTGAAGCACGGGTTGCGTCGTGGGAAGCCGAAGTTGCTGACTTCGAAGCTGAAGATGCTCGCCTCGCCGAGTTCATCCGTGCTGAAGAAGCCAGGTTGAACCCGCCGACACCTGGCGGCAATGGCAACCCGTCGGTCGCTCCAGCGCCCGGCACACCGTCGGTGTCTGGTTTCCAGTGGCCCATCAATGCGCCGGTCTCCAGTGGCTTTGGTTATCGAGTCCACCCGATCTTTGGTACCAAGCGCCTGCACAAGGGCCTCGACCTCGGAGCCGGTTCCGGCACGCCGATCGCCGCCGCCAAGGATGGTGTCGTGCTCTCTGCTGGATGGCAGGGCGGCTACGGCAACACCGTGGTGATCTCCCACGGTGACGGCATCACGACGCTGTATGCCCACCAGTCATCCATCAACGTGTCGGCCGGGCAGCAAGTGAGCCGAGGCGACATCGTTGGCTACGTCGGATCCACCGGCTGGTCGACCGGGCCCCACCTGCACTTCGAAGTCCGAGTCAACGGCACCGCCGTCGACCCTCGCCCCTACCTGCCGTAGAGCGCGTCAGTCATCCTCACGCTCCCGTGGACAACAATCGGCGCCCATCCTGTTCGGGGTCGCACGCGAACGAGCGCCCTTACGGGCGCTCGATTCGATGTCTCAGGGGTTGTGTGTAGTGGCGACCCCGCCTGCGGGTTAGGCCTGGATGGCGATGGTGTGCCAGCCGCTTGCGCCGTCGGGATCAGGGCGAGTGCGAACCTCGGTTTGGGTTTCGCCGGTGCCGTCGGTAGCCCGCACCTGGATGAGGTGCTCGCCCGGTGTGGACTGCCAATCGAGGCGCCACTGCCGCCATGCGTTCTCGCCGAGGCTCTCGCCGAGATCGGCTTCCATCCAGGGGCCCTCATCGACCCGGACTTCGACCTTGACGATGTCTCGAGATGGAGCCCACGCAACACCAGCGATCGGCACCGAGCCGCTCACCTGGTCGCCGTTGCGTGGTGTGTCGATGCGGGATTGTGTCTTGACCGGGCCGAGCTTCGACCAGCCACGAGGGATCCAGTAGCCGTTGAAGTCTTCGAGGGTCGTGAGCGTGATGCGGTCGAGCCATTTGGTGGCTGAGACGTAGCCATAGAGGCCAGACACGACGATGCGTGCGGGAAAGCCGTGCTCGATCGGCAGCGGTTCACCGTTTTGTGCGACCGCAACCATCGAGGTGCGGCCGTCGTAGGCGACGTCGGTAGGGAAACCGCACGTCCATCCGTCGACCGATCGGCTTGAGATCTGAGTGGCGCCCGGAAGGACTCCTGCTTCGTCGAGCAGTTCGGTGAGGGCGACGCCTTGGAACACGGCGTTGCCGACGAGGTCGCCGCCGACCTGGTTCGAGACACACGAGAGCGTGACGGGTTCGACCATGTTGGCTCGTTCGAGCAGATCGTCGTAGGTGAAGGTGAGTTCGCGCTCGACCATGCCATCGATCGTGAGCGTCCAGTCGGCTGGGTCGATCTGTGGCACGAGCAGCGCCGTGTCGATTCGATAGAAGTCCGAGTTCGGGACGACGATCGGCGTGATGCTCGGGGTCTTGGCGATCGGTGAAGCGTTGACCTCGGCGATGAGCGCATCGAGGTCGCCGGCACTGTCTGCGGAGACGAGTTCGACTCCCTCACGGGCGACGCTGGTCGACGTGCGTGAACGGAGGCTGCGTGAGGCAAGGGCGCCGAGGCCGCTGGCGACCGCAACACCACCGGTCCATCCAACGAAGGTTCGACGAGCGACGGATGGAGACACGGGTTGATGTTCGACCGTCGCCGATGTTGCTGTTGCCGCCGCTTGGTTCCCGCTCGCTTGGCTGGCTTCGTGTTGTGCTTTGGCCACAACACCGGCCATGACGGGCCCGTTCATGGCGTTGAAGAGAATGTGGAGCACGCCGACACCGGCGGCCACCGAGACGAGGGCGATGAACAGTGCGGCGCCCGTGCCCGACTGGGCGTCGACCGACATGGCAAAGAAACCGACCAGGCCAAAGAGGGCGATGCCGATGGTTCCGGGGAGTCGAGTCTTGCGTGAGGCGATGCCAAGTGCGGCGCCGAGGAGCATGGCGATCAGGATCGTGCCGATGATGAGCGCCGGCTTGTCGTCGAGGCCGAAGACCTGCTTGCCAAAGTCGACGAACCAAGCGGGTGCCTTATCGACGACGCGGTTGGCGACACCAATGACGGGGCCGGGCTTGGACCCGAGGGCCGCGACGAACTCGCCGGCTGCAAGGGCCGAGGCGCCGGCAAGAAGGCCAGCGATGGCGGCTTTGGGTTTTGGCGCCAGGGATTCTGAGTTGGAGCTCATATGGATACTTCGATCGATTTGGGGTCGGACAAAAGCGTTCTTTGTTGGTACCAGTGAACGTCGGTATCGGTCCGGGTGTTCCGCCGTTCACAACTTGTTCATCAGGAATGCTCCCGCACGGGAATGGGGGAATGGCGAACCCGGTTCAGATCTTCGTGCAACTTGACTTTCGACGCGCCAAAGCAGCCGCTGTGTTGCTTGCCCTGTCGCTGGGAGCCGCCGCTTGTGGAGCGGACTCCTCGTCGACGGATGCAGGCAGTGCGGAGAGTGCTCCCCCTACCGTTCAAGAATCATCTGAAGCTGAGCCCGAATCTGAATCTGACGTTGAGTCTGATTCTGAATCTGCGTCAGACATCGGATCCGATGAACAAGCAGCCGATCCGGGCGACGACTCCGGTGATGATGTCGAAGAGAGTGCGGCGAGCGATGCCGCCCCTGCCGAGAACCTCTTCCCCGATGTTGACGTGCTCGACATCCCGACCGGAGAAACGGTCAACCTCAAAGCCGAACTCGCCGGAGGTGATACGCCCGTCCTCCTCTGGTTCTGGGCGCCTCATTGACCCTTCTGTCGGGCTGAGGCTCCGACCGTCGAGCAGTTTGCTCGAGAGAATGCAGATGTCGTGCGAGTGGTTGGCATGGGAGCACAAGACTCCTTTGGCCAGGCAGAAGACTTCCACAATGACTTCGGGACCAACTCGGTCACGATGATCTGGGACCAAGGCTTCGACTCGTGGTCCTACTACGGCGTTCGTGGTCAACCGACTGCGATCCTCGTCGACGCCAGCGGTGAGCCGATCACCGGTTGGACCGGCAATTTCGACCAAGAAGAGGTGCTGCGCCTAGCTTCTGAGTCGTGATCGATCTTCAGAACCGCGTCGTCCTCGTCACTGGTGGGAACGGCGGAATCGGCTTAGGAATTGCGGAAGGATGCGCCCTCGCGGGCGCATCCGTCGCGATCTGGGGCACCAATCAGTCCAAACTCGATGCTGCATCCGCCACGCTGGCTGCACTCGGCGGCGAGGTGTTCGCCCAACGCATCGACGTGAGCGATGAAGAACAGGTGGCCGGCGGCGTTGACGCCGTGGTCGACCGCTTCGGTCGACTCGACTCGTGCTTTGCAAACGCTGGCGTGGGCGGCGGTGCTCCGTTCTTGGAGCAAACGCCCGAGACGTGGCGCAACGTGCTCAGCGTCAATCTCGACGGTGCGTTCTACACCTTGCAACGAGCAGCCAAGCAGATGGTTGCGCAGGGCGAGGGCGGTTCATTGATCGGTGTTTCGTCAACGTCGGCCATTCACGGGGCGCCCGGAGCGCAGCCCTACGCAGCATCGAAGGCGGCGATGTTGGCGATGATTCGAGGCATCGCTGTTGAGCTCGCTCGATACGGGATCCGAGCCAATTCGATCATTCCGGGCTGGACCGAGACTGAGATGACCGAGAAGGGTCGAGAGAACGACAAGTTCTTGGCCAACACCACCAAGCGCACGCCGATTCGTCGATGGGGTACACCCGAAGACTTCCGAGCGGTCGGCGCTTTCCTGGCCGATCCGACGCAGATCTACCACACGGGTGACGAGATCGTTCTCGACGGCGGCTACACCCGCTTCTAACGCGCCCGCCGCCCCGCCTTAGGGTCGCGTCTCAATCTCAACAACGGCCTCTCAACGCGCCCAGGGCGCGCCGAAAGGACCAGGCGTCAACATCGTGCCGTTTCGGTGCATCCCGCTGTTTGAGCGAATTCTTGGCTGAGCGTTGTTGAAAATGTTGAGATTGAGACGCGACCCCATGGTGAGTCGTGGGCGGGAAATGTTGAGATTGAGACCCGACCCCAAGGGTTGTGAAAGACTGTGCAGATGAAGGTGATCGTTGATTTTGATCTGTGTGAGAGCAACGCCATTTGTATGGCGGCCGCCCCTGAGGTGTTTGAGGTTCGTGATGACGACTTCCTCTACGTCTTGAATGAGAACCCGGGAGCTGAGCTTCACGACAAGGTTCGCGAAGCGGTCGAGCGCTGCCCGAAGCAAGCCATCACGCTCGAAGACTGAGCGCGACAACGCGTGGCTGACGGCCCGATCGTCATCGTTGGCGCGTCGCTTGCCGGGTTGTCCGCAGCTCGCACGATTCGGCGGGCTGACGACAACGTCCCGATCGTTCTGATCGGCGACGAACCGCACTACCCCTACGACCGGCCACCTCTTTCGAAGGGGTTCCTCGCCGGAACAACCCCAGAAGAGAAACTTCGTTTGCGCGCCGCAGCTGACCCAGACGAGCTCGGAGTTGAGTGGCGTCTCGGCACGGCGGCGGTCGGCCTTGACGTTGCGCAGCGCACCATCACGGTGAAGGCCTCAATCGCTGGTGGCTCAGCGAGCACTGATGGCTCAGCGAGCACTGATGGTTCAGCGAGCTTTGGCGACTCCGCCAGCACTAAGAAATCCGCCAGCACTGGGAACGCTGAGGCGATCGAATTCGCTGGGTTGATTATCGCAACGGGCGCTCGGCCTCGTCAGCTCCCTGGATCCAACCTCCAGGGCGTCCACGTTCTTCGAAGTCTTGACGACGCCCGGGCATTGAAGACAGCGCTTGACGACGGGCCCAGCCGCATCGTCGTGATCGGCGCCGGGTTCATCGGAGCCGAAGTTGCAGCGACCGCTCGAGAAGCCGGCCACGACGTCACGATTGTCGAAGCCGCTGGTGCACCACTCGCTCGCGTGCTCGACACCGACGCCGGCATGGCCATCGCTGATCTTCACCGCGAACACGGTGTCGACGTCCGGCTCGGCGTCGGCGTATCCGCCTTGCAGAGCGACACCGTGCTCGATGACCCAGCGGTCAGCGCCGTTGCGCTCGACGACGGCTCGCTCATCGAGTGCGACATCGTCGTGGTCGGCATTGGGGTCATTCCGAACACCGACTGGCTCGAGGGCTCCGGTCTCACGATCGACAATGGCATCGTGTGCGACGACACCTGCGTGGCGATCGGGAGCGATCCTGAACATCCCGTCGTCGCAGCTGGCGACGTGGCTCGTTGGGATCACCATCGCTACGGCCAGGTTCGAGTCGAGCAGTGGGACAACGGCGTCGAACAGGGCGCCTATGCCGGAACTCGAGTGCTCGCCGCCCTCAACGGCGAGCCATCACCTGATCCATACGGTCCGGTCCCTTGGTTCTGGTCTGATCAGTACGACCGCAAGATCCAACTCGCCGGTATGCCGGGCCCAACCACCGAACTCATCCACGGCGATATCGCCGAGCGAAAGTTTGTGCAGCTCTATCTCGACTCAGACGGCGAGGCGGTTGGCGTACTTGCGTGGAATCGCCCTCGTCACGCCATCCAAGCTCGTCAGTTCTTGGCAGACGGAGCAACCGCCGACGAGATCCGCACCGCCCTCGCGTGAACGATCAGGCTGACCAGCCGAGCGAAGAACGGCTGGCTGCCATCGCGGCTGAGCTCGTTGAAGAGGTCGATCGCTCGGGCACCGTCGTTCGAGTTGTTCCCCGAAGTGTCATGCGGGCCGAAGTACTTCGCCATCGCTGCACCTACGTCGTGGTCATGACGTCGGACGAACACATCATCGTGCACCAACGAGCCGATTGGAAAGAGGTGTTCCCGAGCTTTTGGGACCTGGCCTTTGGCGGAGTTTGTGGTGTCGGTGAAAAGTGGGAGCTCTCCGCCGAACGGGAACTGGCCGAGGAAGCCGGCCTCGCAGTCGGAACCGACACCTCAGCCCTCGAGAGCCTTGGTTCGGTCGCCTACGAGGGTGATGCTGGGGCCGTCGTCGGTGAAGCGTTCGTTGTGATCAGCGACGTCGAACCCACGTGTCCCGATGGTGAAGTTGTCGCCATCGACCGTGTGCCGATCGCCGAGATCGACGGCTGGCTGGCCGATCGAGACGTGTGCCCGGACTCTCGCGACGCCGTTTTACCGCTTCTGCTGAATCTGAAGAACTCGTGAACAGAGGGCCAGGATTCGAACCTCGGGGACGTTCTGTGTGCTCTGCTGGGTTGATGCGTCTATGCCGACAGCCACACCTCTCTCGCACACATCGAGTGCGCCGAGCTCACCAGACGCATCCCCAACACCCCGAGACGAGTTCGCCTTCATGACCATTCCCGATGTTCTCGTCGTCGATGACGAGCCGCAGGTCCGCGAAATCGTGGCGTCCTACCTCGAACACGAAGGCTTCTCGGTTCGAACCGCCGCCGACGGCACCGAGGCACTCGCCGAACTCGCCCGCCAACGGGCCGACCTCGTCGTGCTCGACCTCATGCTCCCCGGTGTCGACGGCCTCACCGTGTTGCGTCGGCTCCGCGAATCAGGCGATGAGGTGCCCGTCATCGTGTTGAGTGCCCGTGGCCGAGAGTCCGAGCGTGTGGCCGGGCTCGAGCTCGGTGCTGACGACTACCTCGCCAAGCCCGCCTCGCCTCGTGAAGTGGCCGCTCGTGCCCGCGCCGTGTTGCGGCGAGCCAAGTCGACCGGGCCATCGACGATCGAAGTTGGCGAGCTCATGATCGACGTTGGCGGTCGTCGGCTGACCAAGGCCGGCGAGGATGTTGACTTGCCGCCGAAGGAGTTTGACCTCCTCGTCCGCCTCGCCTCCACACCCGGCGAGGTTCACAGTCGTGGCGATCTCCTGCGAGACGTCTGGGGTTCGAGCCCCGACTGGCAAGACCCCGGCACCGTGACGGTTCACATCCGTCGTCTTCGCCGCAAACTCGAAGACGATCCGGCTGCTCCGAATCACCTGATGACCGTGTACGGCGTCGGCTACCGGTTCGATCCATGATGTTCGCGATGTTTGCAGCCGAGATGATGGACGACGAACAGTCCATCACGCTGTTCATCGTGGCGACTGCGGTCGTTGCAGTCATCGTCGCGCTCGTTGCACCCATGGTGCTCGGGAAGCTCTCGCTTCGACGCGGTGTTCCAGCGCTTGCGTTGATCGGGCCGGTTCTTGGTGTGCTCGGAAGCCTGATCGGCACAGGTGCCATGTCGCTGTCAGGCCACGACGTTGGTTATGTCATCGCCGTGGCCGTGTTGACCGGCGTCGCCGCAATCATTGTCGGCTGGCGCTTGGCTCGACCACTCGCTCAGGACCTCGACCGCGTCGCCGTCACCGTGTCGAGTATCGCGAACGGCGACCGCTCCGCCCGCAGTGGAATCGAGCGGAACGACGAGGTCGGCGATCTCGCTGCTGCAGTTGATGCGCTCGGCCGAACCCTCGCCCGTGCGGAGGCCGAACGTGGCGCTGCTGAAGACGAGCGTCGAGCCGTCGTCAGTGCGCTCAGCCACGATCTCCGCACGCCGCTCGCCGCGCTGCTGGTGTCTGTCGATGCGCTGCAAGATGGCATGGGTGACGGACCAACCCAGCTCCGTGCGATGCGTCGCAACGTGCTTGCGCTCGAACGCTTGGTTGAAGACCTCTTCCTGCTCGCCCGAGCCGATAGCGGCAGCCTTGCTTTGCAGACCGAAGCGCTCGACCTCGCCGAGTTGTTGGACGAGGCGATCGAGGCAGTCGGACCCTCGGCGCTCGACCAGAACGTTGAACTGTCGGCCAAACTCGACGCTGCCGTTCCGATTGAAGGCGACGACACCGCGCTTGGCCGCATCCTGCGCAACCTGCTGGACAACGCCGTGCGCCACGCTGAATCGGCCGTTCGTGTCGAGATGAGCAGCGACGGTGACGTCGTGCGGGTTGCCGTGATCGACGACGGTCCGGGCTTTGATGACGACTTCATCCCTCGTGCGTTCGAACGTTTCAGCCAAGCTGACGCCGCTCGGTCTCGACATGGCGGTGCGGGTCTCGGCCTGGCCATCACACAAACGCTGGCCCTCGCCCACGAAGGATCGGTGGTCATCGAGCCCGGTCCTGGCGGCAAGGTGACGCTCGAACTGCCGTGTGCCGGTCGTTCGGCCACGCTCCGTCAACCGGCGGCGACCTAACAGCCAGCCGAGCAGGCTCGACCTAACAGCGAGCCGGGCCAAGCCAGTAGTCTCAACC
Source organism: uncultured Acidimicrobiales bacterium (assembly GCA_937925335.1). GTDB lineage: Bacteria > Actinomycetota > Acidimicrobiia > Acidimicrobiales > SZUA-35 > CALEWY01. The sequence continues at coordinate 1,149 of CALEWY010000113.1, read as the reverse complement.
GATGGGCCGAGCGGAGCGGTTGTCTGCGGTGACCGAAGCGTTGCGAGCGAGCGCGCCCGAGCCCAAAACGGTCGCGAGTCTGGCCGAGCAGTTCGGCGTGACGGTTCGAACGATCGAGCGTGATCTCACCGCGCTGCGCGAGTCCGGCGTTCCGATCCTCGCTCCAAACGGAGCCTCGAATGGCTACACGCTCGATCTCAACAACACGTTGCCCGGTGTCTACCTCAGCGCAACGGAAGCGAACGCCGTTGTGGTCGCACTTGCGCGTAACGCCAGCGGACGGTTAGCGACGGCAAACGTCACCGCCCGACGCAAAGTGCTCGGCGCCATGTCGACCATCGATGCATCGGCCGCCCGACGGCTGAGCAACACCATTCACGACATCCAAGCGACCACCGCAGAGGTGCCTCCCTCCAGTGTGATCAACGAAGCGATCGGCCAGCACGGGGTTGTCGAGATTCGCTACCGAGCCTCCGACGCGACGATCTCCACGCGCCAGATCGAGCCGATCGGCATCGTGAGCCGAGACGGATCGTGGCTCGTGCTCGCGTGGTGTCGTCTTGGCGACGTCCACCGAACGTTCCGGCTTGATCGGATCGACGAGGCGGTCCAGACCAGCGAGGTCGCCCCGGAACGCGAAAGCCCGGACATGGCTGGACTGCTCTCACAACCCGATCTGTTCAGCTGATCTCTGCGGTTCGGTGAGCTCCGCTCACATCAATGACGCGACAGCTCGAGGTTGAGGTTCGGCGGAGATGATGTGTGGCGTTACCGGGTGGTCGCGACAGTTCGCGATCACCTGGCGTTGGCCGGATGCTCTTGGCCGCGTTTACGAGCGCCCGGCGGCCGCATTACGACCGATCGGAAACCTGTGCCGTTTCCATCGGTTCAAAAGGCGGTGGCATCCTGCGGTAACGAGCGTGGTCAGGTCGCTGGCGGCCCCACGTGTTGGTTGAGCCAGTTGAGGACGGGCGCCGCCTTATCTGCGAAGTCGGCGAGGACCTTGGCCGACTGGTCGTCAGCGAGCCAGTCAGGTCGGTGTTCGGTCTGCGTGACGACGAGGTGTTTGTGACGGGTGAGGTCGGGGTGTGGATGGTTCTCGTGGAGTCCGCTGATCGGTCGTTTGAGTTCGGGTTCGTCAACGTCGAG
>CALEWY010000112.1 GCA_937925335.1 uncultured Acidimicrobiales bacterium | reverse complement strand
CGAGACCCTCGCCGACCTCGATCCGTCGAATGTCGAACCTCTCTTCCAACGAGTGCGCACGATCAGCCTCGGCATGCAGGAGGCGCTCGGCGCGGCCGGGAGTTTTGTTGCCATGAACAACATCGTGAGCCAGAGCGTCCCGCACCTTCATGCCCACGTGGTGCCGCGAAATCGCAAGGACGGACTCAAGGGCTTCTTCTGGCCGAGAACGAAGTATGAGTCGGACGATGAGATGGCCGAGTACGCAGCCACACTGAACGAATGGCTGCAAGGAGCATTCGATGACTGAATCAACACCGGCTGAATCAAGACCGGCTGAATCAACACAGGCTGAATCAACGCCGACTGAATCGACGCGAGCGCTGCGGATCGGCGTGCTCGGTGCTGCGAAGATCTCGAAGAACGCGCTGTTTCTCCCGGTGGCCGACACCGAGGGTGTTGAGGTCGTTGCGATCGCCGCTCGCGACCGATCGCGAGCCGAGGCGCAGGCCGGTGAGTATGGCGTTGGTCGCGTTGAGGACTCGTATGAGGCGGTGATTGCGGCCGACGATGTCGACGCCATCTACAACCCTTTGCCGATCAGCCTTCATCACCGCTGGACGATTGATGCGTTGCGCGCTGGTAAGCACGTTCTGTGTGAGAAGCCGCTTGCATCGAACGCGGTCGAAGCCGCTGAGATCGTGGCGGTTGCTTCCGAGACCGGCATGCACATGATCGAGGCGTTCCACTGGCGCTACCACCCGATGGCCGATCGAATCCGGGCGCTCGTCGATGGGACCGGTCCCGAAGGTTCGGTGATCGGTGCGATGCGTCGCATCGACGCTCGGTTCAACGTGCCGATTCCCGAAGCCGACGATGTGCGCCAAAGCTGGGAACTCTCCGGTGGAGCGCTGATGGATCTCGGTTGTTACCCCGCTCAGTGGGCTCGTTTCGTCGCTGGCTCTGAGCCAACCGTGACCGCCGCGACGATGACCGAAGGCCGGCCAAAGGTGGATATCCGCACCGAGATCGCGCTCGAGTTTCCCGGCGTTGATGGCGGGCAACCCGTGGCCGGTCATCTCTTCACGTCGATGGAGCGCGACACCGAACGAGGAGCATCGCTGACCGTGGAGGGTGATGCGGGTGTCCTCGAGGTGACGAACCCGATCGCTCCGCACCTCGGCAATCGCGTCGTGGTGACGAGCCATGATGGCTCGGTCGTCGTCGACGAAGAAGTGGGCGGGCGCAGCACCTATCACTACCAACTCGAAGCGTTCCGCGATCTCTTGCGTGGTGGCCCATCGCTCCCGACGGGTGGCGATGACTCGATCGCAACGATGAAGCTGATCGACGCGGCGTATGTCGCCGCAGGGCTGACGCCGCGCGGCGCCTGAGCGCCGGTTCGTTCGCTTCTAGAACACGATCTCGCAGCGTTTGCCGGTCGGGTCCGGATCGCCGCCGAGGCGTTCTTCGGTTCCGGCGGCAACATGCGCGGCCGTTGCCACGTTCGCGATTGCGTCGAGGGCGTCGGTGATCGGAACACCGGAGTGATCAGGCAACGAACCGAACGTGTCAGTGATGTGATCGATCCGAAGCTGGCGCCCCTCTGGCGTGGCCTTTGCCGCCTCGAGCGGTGTGAGGTCGATCGGTGTGAGGTCGGTTGTCTCGCTCTCGAGGCGGCGACCCGCGAAGCCGTCGCCCACAAGCCGGGCGAAAGCCAGTTCGGGGTGCGCTTCGACGATCCGGTCTTGGTCGGCCGGCTCGATGAGCGCGTCGAGTTCGGCGATCTTTGGAATGAGATTGAAGGCCTGTTTCGACAGCGCCTTCCCGCACTCGGCCCGAGATCGTTCGCAGGCATCGTCGTAGTCGGCTGCATCGAGCGTGACCCGAAGTGGAGTCGGAAAGACGGATGATCGGCGCGGGCCCAGTAGGGCTCTGGCGGCAACGTCGGCCGGACGAGGGTGGGCGTTCAAGAGCCCGATCGGCATGTCGATGGCCGCTGCGTCGATCGAGCCAGATCGCACGCCGGCGACGATGTCGCTGAGCGAGGTCTCGAACCGAATGTCAACCTCCCAGAAGAGGCCGTCGAACGTTGCGATCGCAACGGCCCAACCACCTGGGGCGCCGTCGATCCCCGCCACTCGACTCATCGCTGGCCGCTCTAGAGATCGTCGATGAGTTTGAAGACTTCGGCGTGGGTCACTCCGCCAGCTTGGCCGGCAGCGCCGAGTTTGCCCTCGACCCGTGCGCGAAACGCATCCATCTCGGGGCTGTTCGCCGTGGCGTCCGGGCCGGTTTTCATCGTCGACTCGAATTGGCTTTCGTGCGCCATCAGTGCGGCGAACTTCGCGTCGAGAAATCCAGTGACGTCCTCGAGGTGGTCGGGTTCATCGGCCTCCCAAAGCAGCAGTCGGTCGGGTCGGTGATGGGGGAGGCCTTGATCGGGGAAGAACTTCGGATCGCGAGCGGCGACGATGCCATCGGTGGTGAGCCAGCCAGCGTTGCGGTGGTCGGGATGCAGGCGATGGCGCTTCCACGGATCATGGCCGAGCACAACGTTTGGTCGAGTCTCGCGGATGAAGCGGGCGACCTGTTCGCGCTGCACGAGGGTTGACTCGAGCTCGCCGTCTGACCATCCGAGGAAGCCGACCTGGCCGGTGGCGCCGAGAGCCTTGGCTGCGGCCCGCTGTTCGACTTGGCGAGTGGCGATGAGTTCGGCTTCATCGGCGTTCGGATCCCATGTGCCTTTCGAACCGTCGGTGCACACGAGGACGTGCACCTCACATCCATCAGCCGCCCACTTGGCGAGGGTGGCTCCGCAACCGAAGTCGACGTCGTCGGGGTGAGCGCCGACGGCGAGCGCTCGCTCGGGTGTCGGGAGATTCGAGCTCGCAACGACCATCTTGATGGGTGCGGGTGTGAGCGGGTTCTGCGCTTCGGTCATGAAGGATTCCTGGGATCGGAGGGGTCAGGTTGATCAGCGAGGGGCTGTTCGGCGTGGGGCTGTTCGGTGAGGGAGTCGAAGACGACGAGATCGTCGGGCACGTCGACATCCCATCCCAGGTCGTCGTCGTGGACGATCTCGACCGGCAATTCACACCGTTGAGCTTCATCTCGATGGGCTGTGGCGGAGCCGGTCCCGTAGCGGAAGTCGAACGGCGTGCCGATCGGGAGGCTCATCACGTTGGTGCCGTCGGATCGTCGATCGGTCACGATGACCACCCCGTCGGCCGGTTCGACGTCGGCGAGCCAGCGAAGGTCACGAGCTTTCGGAAGGTCAGCGTGGGCGACGATCGCTCGGTCGTGGCCGTCTGCTGCTGCTGCTTCGATGCCGTCTCGAACGGCCTGGTTCAATCCCTTGGCGGCGCGCCACACGACGTTGGCGCCGAGGTCGGCAACGAACGCGGCAACATCGTCGTCATCACACACGACATAGACATCGAGTTCGTGGGCTGAGGTGATCACGGTGCCGGCCATCATGCGGGCAAGCCGAGCCCGATCTTCGTCAGCGAGCGTGTCGGCCAAACGGCCCTTGGCCAAGTCGAATGACTTGACGGGGATGATCACGGCTGCCGACATCGGGGCCAGGATACGGCGAGGTGTTGGCGTGTCGTTCGTGTTCTTCAGGCGGTTCCTTGGGTCCGCCATCGATGAGCGATCTACGGTGTCGCCATGAGCAATCTCAGAGTGTCCGTTCTCGGTGGTGGCTCGTGGGGGACGACGGTGGCCCACCTGTGCGCCCACAACACACCAACGTTGATCTGGGCTCGCGATGAGGCAACGGTGGCGGGGATCAACGAGCGCCACGTCAACGAGAAGTATCTGCCCGACTACGAACTGCATCCCAACCTGCGGGCGACGACCGATTTCGAAGAGGCGGTTCGAGACACCGACCTGCTGATCATGGGTGTGCCGACGAGTGCGTTTCGTGAGACGGCACAACGGGTGTCGCAGTACCTGCGCCCATGGGTACCGGTCGTGAGTCTGGCGAAGGGTTTCGAGGCCGAGAGCCGTCTGCGAATGACGCAGATCATCGAACAGGAACTGCCCAGCCGGCCCGTTGGTGTGTTGACCGGACCGAACCTGGCGAAAGAGATCCTCGCTGGCAACCCGGCAGGTGGTGTCGTGGCGCTCACCGAGTTCCACATCGCCGAGCGCTTGCAGTCGATCTTCACGACGCCGACGTTCCGAGTGTTCACCCATCACGATGTGGTCGGATGTGAGCTTGGCGGCGCGCTGAAGAACGTCTACGCCATCGCCGCTGGTTCGGTCGAAGGAATGGGGCTCGGTGACAACGCCCGCTCAGCCGTGTTGACCCGAAGCCTGGCCGAGCTGATCGATCTCGGTACGCGTATGGGTGGCGAGCCACTGACGCTCGCCGGCCTCGCCGGAATGGGCGACCTGCTCGCCACATGCATTTCACCGCAGAGCCGCAACTCACAAGTCGGCCGAGAGCTCGGCAAGGGCCGTGCTCTGAAAGAGGTACTCGGCGACATGACCCAAGTGGTCGAAGGTGTGAAGAGCGCCAAGGTCGTGAAGGAACTCGCGGAGACCTACGACGTGCACATGCCGATCGCCAACCAGGTCTACGCCGTCTGCTGGGAAGACAAACCCCTCGACCTCGTCCAAGACTCACTCCTCCGAGGCCGAGTCGGCCACGAGTAGCAACCTGCGTAAGCCCTGGGGTCAGACCTCGATGTACGCAGGTTGGTTCCCTCGACAACCAGCCCACCGGCAGGGTGGGGACGTGGTCGCCGATACCTAGGATCGACTCCATGTCCGGTCTCACTCTGGGGCCCCGATCGGTCGAACGTCCGGCAGACGCTGGGTTCAGTCTCGTCGGTGTGCTCGACACGCTTGCTCCCGCTCGTGTCGATGCTGGCGGTGCGCTGCAACTCGACGGCACATCGTGGATGCTCGATTGGTGGATTGGCGGCGACGATCGTTGGTACCTCCCAGCTCGTGAGGCCACCGTGCGTCAGCGCCGAGTCGGCGCCGGGCCCGTCATCGAAACATCGGTGCGAATCCCATCGGGTAACGCGATCCAGCGGATCTACGCAACCAACGTTGCGGGCGAACAGGCGATCGTGCTCGAGGTCGAAAACGACTCGCCGGTTCCGTTCGCCTTGGCTCTTGCTGTTCGTCCAATCGGCATCGACGGCGTTGCGGCGCCGCTCGAGATCTCACTTGATCGAGCGGCAAACGGCGTTGGTGCTGCCTCGACGCTGACGGTCGGCATCGACGACCCCGCGGTGATCGGGTTGCCGAAGCCGCCAAACGAGTTCGCATCGACGACGGAGTCTGACCTCGTCGACACCGTCACCGCCGGCCGGTTGCTCGAAGGTGCAGACATGGTGGCCGGGGCCGGGGCGAACGCCGTGGCGCTCTATCCCGTCGCCCACAAGACCACGCTTCGATTCGTTGTGGGAGCGACGGTCGATCCGCGCTCGTTGCCGGGCGCCGATGTCGTCGCCAACGGTTGGGCCTCAGTTCTCGATCGTGGCGGCCGGTTCGACTTTCCGGACAACGGCATCTCGGCACAATCCCAAGCGGCTCGCGCTCGCCTGATGTTGGCAGCCAACCGACTGCCTCGTCGGATCGCCGACCTTGAACCCGGTGCTGGTCGAATCCTCGAGGGGCTCGCGCTGAGCGGGGCCGTCGCTGAGGTGCTCGGCGCACTCGGAGCCTTCGCCGGTTCGTTCCCAACGCGTCTCGAATCGAGTCCACTCGATGCTGCCGCGATCATGTCGGGTATCGGTCGGGCATCCCGCCTGGCCGATGACGAAGCCATGGCAACTGAGATGCTCGAGCCGGCAGCTCAGCTCACGAAGCTGATCGAGAAGTCGAAGGACAAGCCAGCGACCTCCGAAGCCTTCTGGGGTTTGGCCCGACTCTTGATCACGGCGAACCAGCCCGAAGCCGCACTTGGCATGATCAAACGGTCGACGAAGCTCGGCGTTGCGATGCGGGCCGACGTGCCGAGTGGTCTCGACGAGTTGTCGGCCTTCGCTGAAACGGCATCCGACAGTGGTGCGTTTGCGGATGACAACTGCGTCGACGCTGCGAGGTTCTGGCTCGGTGCACGCGGTTCGTTGCTCAAAGACCGGCCCGGTGCGCTCGACTTCCTTCCGGAGTTCCCCGCTGCGTGGCGGGGCGGAAACGTCGAGGTTCACGGAGCGGCGACCGGTCACGGTGTCGCATCGTTCGGTATCCGCTGGCACGGGTATCGCCCGGCTCTGCTGTGGGATGTTCAGGCTGATGAGCCGGTGATCATCCGATGCCCTGGGCTCGACCCAACGTGGGCGTCGACCGAGACTTCCGGCGAAACCCTCCTCGCTGGAAGTGAAGAGCCACTCGCCGCCGTCCCCGAAGCCGGCGACAGCTTCCAGTAGCCAACGCTCGCACCCTAGGCCCCGGCCCGCGACCTGCTCGCGCCCCGCCCAAGGGGTCGCGTCTCAATCTCAACATCTTCTGCCGCCTCGCGCCCTGCGCCACACCCAAGGGGTCGCGTCTCAATCTCAACATTTTCGGTGCCTGGGTGGCGCTTCGGCGCTTGAACAGTGGGCATCGACAAGTCGGTGTTGAGATT
>CALEWY010000111.1 GCA_937925335.1 uncultured Acidimicrobiales bacterium | reverse complement strand
CATCTGTGGACACGACGTGACGGCCGCTTAAACAGCCGAACGTGGTGTCGGCAGGGGGGGTTGTCGCAAGCCGACTGGCAAAAAATCATCAGCCGGTGGTCGGATCTGGCCGACCACCGGCTGATGTAACCCCCGTTTGTCCCGGCAGGCCAAGTTGTGACACTCGACACACGTCCGGTTCAGAACAACGTATTGGGTTGTCGGCGCGAATGTCAACACTTCAATGTGACTTCTTTGTAACGGTCCTTTTGGAATGGCTTTCGTACACTCGCCAGACGATGCCTGATGAGACTGCAGACAAGCGCTCCCGCCCCCTGCGCTCAGATGGGCTGACAACGCCACGGCCAGACCGGTTCACGCCAGCTGATTCGAACTACGAAGCCTGCCTGAGCGCCCACGCGGCAGCGCAGCTTCGCGGCGACATGGGTTATCTGGATCCGACCAGCGGACTGTTCGTGATGACCGCTGCGCTGCACGCCGATCGTGGGTTCTGTTGCGAGCGGGGTTGTCGACACTGCCCGTACGAGCCAGAGCCCAGCTAAGACCCAACGACCAAACAGTCCAGCGTGGTGTTTCGACGACGAGGAGGAGAATCGCGCTGCGATGCCCGACGTCCCCGGCGCGGCCCGTGAGTTGTCGAAGCCATCCACGTCGGTCTGCCGATCCGCTGGATCTGACTGGCGACGGCGATCCGCATAGTCTCAGCGACATGAGCGATCGCATCACCGTCAGCATCGAAAACGGCGTGGCCGACGTCCGCCTCAACCGTCCGGACAAGCGCAATGCGCTGGACCGGGAGATGTTCGACGCACTCGTCGACACGTCGGCATCGCTCGCCGCTGACTCATCTGTCCGCTGTGTGGTCTTGTCTGGCGAAGGGGAATCGTTTTGTGCCGGGCTGGACTTCGCCAGCTTCCAGGGCATGAGCGACGGGCCGCGTGAATCGTCGAAGAGCGAGTCGTCCGACACCGATGAGATCACCGACACGATGCAAGGCCGGATCACCCACCACGGCCAACAGGCCGTCTACGGCTGGACCGAAATGCCAGTCCCCGTGATCGCCGCACTGCGAGGCCACGCACTTGGCGGGGGCATCCAACTTGCCCTTGGCGCAGACATTCGGGTGATCGCACCCGGCACGAAGATGTCGGTGCTCGAGATCCGGTGGGGTCTCGTGCCAGACATGACGGGCACACAAGCCCTCGTGAATCTCGTTGGCCTCGATGTCGCAAAGGAACTCACGTTTACCGGCCGGATGGTGGAGGCCAGTGAGGCGGTCGAGATCGGTCTTGCAACCATCCTCGATGACGATCCCCATGCTCGAGCGATGGCAATGGCTGCTGAGATCGCATCCAAATCACCGCATGCCGTTCGTGCGGCGAAGCGACTGTTCAACGACGCTCCGAAGGTGTCGGTCGCTGAAGGCTTCGCCATGGAGCGCGCCGAGATCGGCAAACTGATCGGAAGTCCGAACCAGGTCGAGTCGATCAAGGCCTACTTCGACAAGCGTGCCCCTGACTTCGCCGACGTGGAGTAGCACATCGTCGAGTTAGCACATCGTCGATTGCCGAGGAGGCGAGCGCGACGCTCTAGAGACCCACCGCTGCGCCGATGAGCGCCCGCGGATCGGCGACGCCCGCCATGTGATCACCACGCATCTCGATCATGTGTGCGTGGCCAAACATGCCTTCACCCCACGGCCGTTCGATGACATCGTGACCGCGTGCGGCGAGGCCCTCGCCCCAGCCCGACCCAGATTCGATGGCGACGGCGATGCCGTCGCTCTTCGCCCACGTGTCGAATCCGACCGCGTTCGGAACCGTCAAGGTGAAGCGCTGATCCGTCAGCGTCTTGCCGACACCCTGGTCGTTACGAAGCAGCCGAGCTGCCATCTGCAGAACGACCTGGGGTTGGCCGTCACCACCCATCGCACCGAAGACGGTGCGGAGCGCTCCGTCCTTCGTCGCAACCGCAGGGGAGAGCGTGCTCGGTGGACGACGGCCAGGGCCCAGCTCAGCTGGATGCCCCTCGGTCAACGAGAACCCGATGCCGCGGTTCTGGAGAAAGACGCCGACTTCGGGCACAGCGAGATGCACACCGAACCCGGCTGCGTTGCTCTGGATCAGCGAGACGCCCATGCCATCTCCGTCAGCCGTGCACAGGTAGATCGTGCCGCCGCCGGCAACGGGCGGGGCCACGGCCGTCGCCTGATCGTTGGAAATGAGCGCACGCCGTGGACCCATACGAGCTTCCGACACGAGGTCGGCGCCGTCCGCCCCCTCGAACAACACCGCAGGCCGGTCGAAGGCTGCCTGCTTGGACGCCTCGACCAACAGGTGAGCCCAGAGTGGGTCGGTCGGGTCGTCTGGAAGGTCCAGACCATCAGCGATTCGAGCGCCGGCGAGTGCGAGGTAGCCCTGAGAGTTCGGTGGGACGGTCCACAGCTGATGATCGAACGCATCGGTGACGATCGGCGTCACGAAGTCAGCCTGGGATCGAGCGAGGTCGGCTTCGGAAAACAGTTCGGGCGCAAGCGCACGGAGGCCGGCACCGAACTCGCCCTGGTACCAACCGGAGCGGCCCTCGTCGGCGATTGCCTGCAACGACCGAGCAAGGCCTGGCCGAGTGAGGCGTTGGCCCGATCGTGCCGCCTGCCCGTCTGGGAAATAGTCGTCGTTGCCATCGACGTCGGCGATGCCGCCAAGCATGGTGGCGAGAAGCGGGCTCGTCGGGAAACCGTTTGCCGCCAGTTCGATCGCCGGTGCAAGAACGTCGGCCAGTGAAAGACGACCATGGGTCTCCACGAGTGTGGCCCACCCGTCAACACAGCCGGGGACCGGCGTCGAACGAATGTCGGACCGGAACGGCATCGTGGCATGCCCCTCGGCCCGAAGAGCCGCCGCATCGCTGCCCGAGCCGGCTCGACCCGAAGCGTTGAGTGCGATCGGGGTGTCGCTGCCGGGGAGATGGATGAGGGCCCAGAGGTCGCCACCCATGCCGCACATGTGTTGTGTTGTCACCGCGAGAGCCGCGCTGGCTGCGACCGCTGCGTCGACCGCGTTTCCGCCAGCCGCCAGGATCCGCGCACCGGCAACCGACGCAAGTTGGTCGACCGTGCACACCATTCCTTGCGTCGACAGGCTTGCTCGTTCGGTCCGAATTGCTTCATAACCGGTCGTTGGCATCGAGGGTTCCTCAGGTTGTTTCGATCAGGGCTTGGACGAGCTTGCGGTTCGTGGTGTTGCGGCGGATCGTCTGGACATCAACTTCGCCACTGTCCTCGTTCGATCATGACGTCACGCAGCAGTTCGACCTTGTCCGTCATGATGGCGTCGACACCAACGTCGAGCAGATCGTGCATGGTTGGCGCGTCGTTGATCGTCCAAACATGAATCTGCAGGCCGAGTTCGTGGATTCCGTCGACCAAACGCCGGTTGACCGTGAGCGGGCCGAAACGCTTCGGGATCTGCACACACCCGTGCCCACCGCCGTCCCATCGACCCGGCCCCAACGCAGTCCAGAGCAACTTCATCACCGTTCGTGGGCCGGGTGATGAGCAGAGGGTTGGCCCAAGTGCTGCTCGAACGGCGTCGATTCGATCGTCGACGAACGAGCCGATGCACACCCGGTCGATGGCGTCGTGCGCCGTGATCGCATCGATCAACGGTTGCACCGCCGAATCACTCTTCGGCTCAATGGTGAAGCGACCCTCCGGGAACGTCTCGAACAGTTCGTCCATCGTTGGGACACCGTGGCCACCGCCAAGGTCGATGGTCTTCAGGTCCGACCATTGCTGATCGGCGATCGCTCCTTCGAGCCCGGCAACTCGTTCGAGACCACCGTCGTGGAAGGCGACGAGCGTTCCATCCGCGGTGGTGTGGACATCGGTTTCGAGGTAGCGGTAGCCCAGCGACGTGGCGTGGCGAAACGCACCGACGGTGTTCTCAGGTGCTTCCTCGTCGCCGCCTCGATGGGCGAACGCGATGGGAAGGTCTGCGTCGAGGTAAACCCACTTCATTCCGTGGGGACGCTAGCCGTATGCTCGACCAGAGTGAACAACAGCGAGCTGCCAGCGATCAAGCCAGCTCAGCGGCGAGCGTCAACGGTTGCCGTCGCGGGAACGATGGCGAGCATCTTTCCCGCCTTCCTCACCGGAGCCTCGGGTGTGCAGCTCGCTGGTGATCTGGGGTTCGGTGAAGCGACGCTCGGCCGAGCGATCGGCTTCTACTTCGCCGCAGCAGCTCTTGGCTCCGTGACGTTCGGCCGAGTCGCCGAACGACTCGGTGGCACAACCGGGCTGCGGTCGGGTTTGTCGGTCAGCGCCGCCGCGATGCTGGCCATTGCGCTGTTCGCCGACGGGCCGTGGACTCTCACCGGCCTGCTCGTCGTCGCTGGCCTCGCCAATGCGCTCAACCAACCATCGGCGAATCTGATGTTGGTCGAGCGGCTCGAAGCTGGCCGTCTGGGGCTGGCCATGGCGATCAAACAGTCCGGAATGCCATTGGCCTCGCTGCTCGGCGGCGCGTCGGTGCCGGCGATCGCTCTCACCGTCGGCTGGCGATGGACCTACGTTGCCGGCGCAGCCGTCGCGTTACTCGCCGGTGTGGGTGCTCCGAATGGCCGAGGATCGGCAAGCGCCTCGGTTGGTGATGGCCACGAGGCCGCCCCGGACCGACAACCAGATCTGTCTCGACCGGTGCTGCTCGGTTACGCGGGCGTTGGCCTTCTCGCGGCGGCCGCGGCAGGCTCGCTCGCCGGGTTCTTGGTGGTCGGCGCCGAGGCATCTGGTGTTTCGCCGGGCCGAGCAGGGCTGTTACTCACCGCCGGCTCTGCGGTGGGCATCACGTCACGACTGATTCACGGTTGGCTGGCCGACCAGGGTCGGGTGCGGCCGATTCAGCGAGTGGCGCTCCTGCAGATTCTCGGGTCGATCGGGTTCTTCATCCTCGCTTTCCATCGCGAAGGCGCCTATCTCCTCGGCCCGGTCTTCGCGTTCGGATGTGGGTGGGCGTGGCCGGGCCTGTTCAACTTTTCCGTCGTCCGAAACAACCCGTCTGCGCCTGCTGCGGCAACGGGCGTGAGCCAAACGGGAGTCTTCATCGGCTCAGCATCCGGCCCGCTCATCGGGGGCATCATCATCGAACGCTTCGGCTACGGGTGGTTCTGGTCAGCACTCGGCCTTTCTCTGCTGTTGGCCGGACTCGGGGCCACTCGTCTGTCGACGATCCTGCGGGACCGAGCATCGAATCCGGTGGTGGTGCCGACCTGATCTAGGGTCAGCGTTCGTGAGCACCGACGACATTCCCCACGTCCGAACCGAGATCGATGGATCGATCGGCTGGATCGTTTTCGACCATGCGGCGAGACGAAATGCCATGACGATCGACATGTGGCGGGCGGTGCCCGGCGCCTGTGACGAACTGGCGGCGAACGACGACGTTCGGGTGATCATTCTTCGGGGTGCAGGTGAGCGAGCCTTCGTCGCCGGCGCTGACATCAGCCAGTTCTCCGAAGAACGAGGCTCTGGCTCGGGTGGTTCCTACGAAGATGCCACCAACGGGGCAGAAGGGGCGATCCAAGCACTCGAGAAACCCGTCATCTGTATGGTGCACGGCTTTTGCATCGGGGGAGGGCTTGCGCTCGCACTGTCGGCCGACATTCGCTACAGCGCCGATGATGGACAGTTCGGACTGCCTCCAGCCAAGCTCGGCATTGGCTACAAAGCCGAGGGTCTTGGCGGCCTTGTCGATCTGATCGGCCCGTCCATGGCGAAAGAGCTGATCTATACCGCCGACTGGTTCGACGCCGAGGCAGCGCTGCGGATGGGTCTGGTCAACCGAGTCGTCCCGAAGGATGAACTCGAATCGTTCGTACGGACCCAAGCGGCGACGATGGCCTCGAGAGCGCCACTGAGCCAACGAGCAGCCAAGCTGGCCATCGCTGATCACCTGAGAAGCGAGCCCGATCGCCAAAAAGACGCGGTCGCCGCCGCGATCAAACAGTGCATGTCCAGCGCCGATTACGCCGAAGGCGTCGCCGCCTTCATGGAGAAGCGGACACCAAAATTCACCGGCAACTAACCAACTGTGGTCTCAGAGACCGCAGCAGGTCTGCAAAAGCTCGAAATCCGCTCCAACAGCCACGAACCCGACTGTTTCCTCTGAGGACACAGTCGGTCCGGAACCGGATGCGGTCTCAGAGACCGCAGCCGGTAGACGTTTTCGAGCGGAGGGGCTAGATGATGCGGGAATCGTGGCCGGCCCAATATTCGTCTTTGAGGAGACGCTTGTAGAGCTTGCCGGTCGGGTGACGAGGGAGCTCGTCACGGAAATCGATCGAGCGAGGGCACTTCACGTCGGCGAGGTGCTCCTTGCAGTACGAGATCAGCTCGCGAGCGAGGACGTGATCTGGTTCGACACCGTCGGCGACCTGCACGATCGCTTTGACCTCTTCACCGAAGTCTTCGTTCGGGACACCGATCACGGCGACATCGAACACCTTTGGATGCATCGTCAAGATGTTCTCCGCTTCCTGCGGATAGATGTTCACGCCGCCTGAAATGATCATGTAGGCCTTGCGATCGGTCAGGTACAAGAAGCCATCTTCGTCGAGCTTGCCAACGTCGCCGAGGGTTGACCATCCCTTGGGGTGACGAGACGACGCCGTCTTCTCATCATCACCGTGGTATTCGAACGAGGCGCCGCCTTCGAAGAAGATCGTGCCCTCATCACCAACGTTCGCAACCTCCTCCCCGTCTTCACCAACGATGTGGATCGTGCAGTTGATCGGCATGCCAACGGTGCCCTTGTGGCCAAGCCACATCTCAGAGTTGCAGTAGACGAATCCGTTGCCCTCGGTGCCGGCGTAATACTCGTGAATCACGGGCCCGAACCACTCGATGATCTGCTCTTTCACGGCCACCGGACACGGCGCGGCGGCGTGCACAACCATCTCGAGCGACGACACGTCGTACTTGTCGCGGGTCTCCTCGTCGAGCTTCAGCAGACGGACGAACATCGTTGGCACCACCTGACTGTGTGTGCCCTTGAACCGATCGATCGCTGCGAGGTACTCCTCCGGATCGAATCGCTCCATGACCACCAAGGTGGCGCCGTTCACGTGAACGCCCATACAGAAGCGAAGGGGAGCGGCGTGGTAGAGCGGCGCCGGTGAGACGTAGATCGAATCGGCGGTCAAACCGAACAGAATCGGCAACATCCCACCGACCGCATGGGCCGCCTCGTCGAGAGGCACGAGGTTGCTTTCTGGGACGATGCCCTTCGGACGACCGGTGGTTCCCGAGCTGTACAACATGTCGTAGCCAGCAACCCGAGCCTCGAGCGGCTCAGTCGATTGCGCGGCAACCGCGTCCTCGTAGGACTCATATCCGTCGATCACCCCGCCCATCATCAACCGCATGGGGACGTCTGGCATTTGTGTGACGAGCTCTGCTGCCTGCTCACGCTTGTACTCAGAAGTGATGAACGCCTTCGCTCCACAGTTCTCGATGATGTAGCTCATCTCGTCAGTGGTCAGGCGTGAACTCATCGCCGTGTAGACCAGCCCGGCGTAGTGAGCGCCCCAGCACAGCGCGAGGTATCGAGCGTTGTTCTCGAGGCAGAGTGCGACGTGGTCGCCCGGCTCGAGTCCAGCAGCGCGAAAAAGTTGAGAGACCTGATTGGCCTCGGCATCGAGCTGGGCGTAGGTGAGCGTCTCACCGGACGACGCCATGATGATGGCGGGCTTGTCTGGTGTGGTTGCAGCGAAGACTCCGGGATACATGGTTGGAACGTACCAGTCCCGCAGCGATGGATTCGAACCCTGTTTGCGGGCATCCTCTGAGTTGTGCCCACCCGAGCTGTCGAACGCCTCGCAACACTCGTCGACTCCGGCGACGCCACGCTCGACCAGCTCATGGCGGCGGTGAGCTTGATCGATGCCGACCGCTGGACCGAGCCGGAAGTCATCCAACGATTCGATGATCTTGCGACCGAACTCGGAACCGTCGATGACGCCGAGGATCTGCTCGCCAAGATGTTCGGCGCACTCAGCTTTGGCGCCAACCGGTCGGCCTACTACGCACCGGAAAACTCGCTGATCCACCTTGCGCTCGACAACCGGCGGGCCATCCCGCTCACGCTCGCCGCGATCGCCAGCGAACTCGGAAGGCGAGTCGATGTTCCGATGTCCGTTGTTGGCATGCCGGGCCACGCGCTGATCGGCGAGGGCCTCGACCCGCGGCGATGGTTCGATCCGTTTGCCGCAGGCCGACCGCTCTCCGCCGAGGAGTGCGAGCAGATCGTCAAGTCGCTTCGGCCGAACGCCCGCTTCGACAACGAGATGCTGCGGCCGATCGCACCGCTCGATGTGATTGCACGCATGCTGCAGAACCTTCGTGCGGCCTTCCTTCGCCTCGGCGATCTCGGCCAGCTGGCAGCGGTCTTGCATCTTCGAACCGTCCTACCTGCGACACCGGTCGAGGATCGAGTTGAACTCGCCAACGTGTTGGCGATTCTCGGGCGTGAGGAACAAGCGGCAACCCAACGAGATCTGCTCATCGACCTGCAACCACATCGCGCTGACGAGCATCGAGAAGCCGCCTCACGGCATCGGGCTCGCCTCAACTGAGCTGCCAACCCCGCAACAAACCCGTCAACCCCCGCAACCGAAAGACCTCCATGATCGACCCAAATCTCAAACGTTCCCTCGGCCAGATGATCAAGGGTGTGCAGGTCGTTGGCGCAACCCACGACGGTGTCAGCCGTCTCTACACCTCGCACTGGGTCACCCAAGTCGCCTTTGACGAGCCCATCGTTATGGCATCGGTGAGCCCAAAGCACGACACCTACCCACTCATGGTTGAGTCGGGTGTCTTCACGGTGTCGATCCTTGCCGCTGACCAGGTGATGGAGGGCCAGTACTTCAGCTATCCGGGCCGCAAGTTCATCTACGTCGGAGACGAGATGGTTGAGCACGACGAGGACGGACTCGCCGTGGTCCCAAACTCAATCGCGTGGCTCACCTGCGAGATCTTCGAACGCCGCCCCGCATCCGGACGTTTCGATCACGATCTCTTCTTCGCCGACGTGACCAAGGTTCGTGAAGGCCGACTGGGCGAGCCACCGCTGCTCTACTCCGCTCGGCATGGCTGGCGAAAGACGGGCGACAACGCTCGCGAGAAGGGTGTCTCGATTCGCGATCAGCTACTCGAGCGCGTCGAGGCTGCACAACAGGACTGACCCGACTGACATCAGGTCCTGGGCCCTCCACGGCGTCCGCTGCAAGTCGCCAACGGATCTGAACTTGACCGATTGGTCAAGTTGGCTGTTCGCCGCGTAACTTCTCATCTATGTCGACCACCGATTCCACCACCCAAACCGGTTCCGACGCAGCGATCGTCGAGAAGGCGTGCGACGACCTGCTGGCCGTCCACGATCCGACGACGATGAAGGCGGTGGACTTTCTTGGCCATCAGTTCGACGCTGGCCTGGCGTGGGTTCACTTCCCGGTTGGCAACGGTGGTCTTGGGCTCGCTCCAAAGCTCCAGACGGCGATCAATGCGCGTCTCAGCGCTGCCGGGGCGCCGAGCCCGATGGCTCGTAACCCGATCGGCTACGGCATGGGTGCACCGACGGTGGTGACCCACGGCTCCGATGAGCAAAAGGAGCGCTACCTCAAGCCGCTCTTCACCGGCGAAGAAATCTGGTGCCAGCTCTTTTCCGAGCCAGGCGCAGGCTCCGATGTGGCCGGTCTCGCCACCAAAGCAATGCGCGATGGTGACGAGTGGATCTTCAACGGCCAGAAGGTGTGGACCACGCTGGCCCACCTGGCCAAGTGGGGCATGCTCGTCGCTCGCTCAGATCCCGATCAGCCCAAGCACAAGGGCCTCACCTACTTCGTGGTCGACATGGAACAAGCCGGTGTCGAAGTTCGCCCGTTGCGCCAGATGACCGGAGAGGCCGAGTTCAACGAGGTCTACTTCACCGACGCCCGCACCCCAGACTCCGAACGTCTCGGCGAGGTCGGCGAAGGTTGGCGAGTCTCGCTCACGACCCTCATGAACGAGCGAGTCTCGATCGGCGGCACCGTCCCACCCCGAGGTTCGGGAACGATCGCCATCGCCACCAAGGCCTTCGCCGATTCCGATAACGCCGGAGCCGTCGAGCGCGACGAACTGACCAAACTCTGGATCCGAGCGGAAGTCCACCGCCTCACCAACATTCGAGCCGGACAGAACCGCAAGTCCGGAACACCGGGCCCCGAGGGTTCGGTCGGTAAGCTCGAATCAGCCCTGCTCAACCAAGCGATCCTGTCGTTCACGGCGAACCTGCTCGGCCCGAAGGGCATGCTCTACGGCGACTACGACCTCGATCAACCGTCGACGACGATGGACTTCTCGACGCCGCAAAAGGCATTCCTGCGAAGCCGTGCCAACTCCATCGAAGGCGGCACGACCGAGGTCATGAAGAACATCCTCGGTGAGCGCGTGCTGGGCCTTCCAGGCGACGTTCGAACCGACAAAGACGTTGCCTGGACCGAAGTTCCACGCAACTAGTCGCTCGATCAACCCGCCCCCTCACGCTTGAGGTGTGAGCCTGAGGGCGCGGTTGGGGAGCGAACCGAACCTCTACCGAACAGCGGACCCGGACAGTGGGCCCGAACAGTGGACCCGAACAGCCCCTAACCGAGTTTGAGTTCGGGGTTGGCTCGGAAGTGGCCGATGTCGTTCAGGCTCACGATTGAGCGTTCACCGCTGGACGCACACATGATGCGGTTGATGCTCGTGTAGTCCGGGTTGAAAAACATCGAGTTGTCGATGCCGAGAACGTCTGCGGCGTAGGCGTTGATCACACCGCCGTGACACACCACGGCAACTCGCTTACCGCGGTTATCGGCAACGATCGTGCCCATCGCCTCGAGCACCTCGGCGATGAAGTCGTCGCGATTCGTCGCCGCCATTTCAGCGATCATCGCTCGCCATGCCTCTTTGTCAGCCTTGAGCTCTTCCATCGGGATGTAGTCAGGCTCTTCAGAGTCGAACTCTCGGATGCCGCGCACGACGGTTGCCTCAAGGCCGAGTGCTGCCTCGAGCGGCGCTGAGGTCTGCCGGGCACGAGCCATCGGGCTGACGTAGATCGAATCGATCCGTTCCGTCTTCACCCACGCAGCCATCGCCTCGGCCTGACGATGCCCAACGTCGGTGAGGGGCGGGTCGGCTCCATCGGAGGCGTTCTCAACCCGCTCGGGGCGTCCATGTCGAATCACGATCAGTTCCATCGAGGTGGCACGGTAGGCGAAGGACACACGGGCACGACAAACGGATCCGCTCAGCGCCGCGCACAAATGCCCACCGTTGTCGGGGAAGTCCCGTACTGTGGGACGCGATGCGTCGAACAAAAGTCATCGCCACAATCGGGCCAGCCTCAGACGATGAGGCGACCCTCAAAGCCATGATCGAAGCGGGCATGGATGTTGCCCGCATTAACCTTTCTCATGGAACGCTCGAGGATGGCCTCGACCGGTTTCATCGAATCCGGGCGGTCTCGGCATCGGTCGGCCGTCCGGTCGGCATTCTTGCCGACCTTCCTGGGCCAAAGGTTCGATTGGGCACGCTGCCCGACCCGTTCGAGTTCGTGGTCGACTCCACGATCGAACTTGCGCCGGCATCGGCCGACGAGCCAAGCACGAAGAAGCGGCTGAGCGTCGACTACGAAAGCCTGTTGGCCGACGTCCGACCCGGCGATCGTCTTGCCGTCGGCGACGGCTCGATCGTTCTGCAGGTCACCGACGCCAAACCTGATCATCTCGAAGCTCGTGTGCTCTACGGCGGTGTCACTCGCGGTCGGCCCGGCCTGCACATCCCATCGGACCGCCTCCGCATCAGCACGCCGACGCCGGAAGACCTTCGACTGCTCGATGGCTTCGTCGACGTGGACGTTGACTTCGTCGCCCTGTCGTTCGTCCGGTCCGCCCACGACGTTCGACGCGTCGGACTTGAGCCAGCACCTCGCGGCCCGCTCGTCGTCGCAAAGATCGAGACGCGAGCAGCGGTCGAGAATCTCGATGGAATCATCATGGCATCCGGCGCGGTGATGGTCGCCCGCGGCGACCTCGGTGCTGAGTGCAGCATCGAAGATCTCCCGCACCTCCAAAAGGACATCATCGCTCGGTGTATCGCCCTCGGTCGCCCGGCTATCACGGCGACCCAGATGCTGGAATCGATGGTCACCGCACCCTCACCGACTCGAGCAGAGGCGTCCGACGTCGCCAACGCCGTGTTCGATGGAACCAGCGCCGTGATGTTGTCTGGTGAGACCGCCATCGGCAACGACCCGGCGGGTGTGGTCGACACGATGGCGCGGATCGCCAACCGAGCCGACCAGGAGTTTGACTACGAGGGTTGGGCGCACCAGATCAAGCGCGACCGCCTCTCCGAGCCACAATCGGTCGATGCTGCGGTCACCGATGTGATGACGATGGCCACCTGGCGAGCTGCGTCAGAGATGGGCGTCAAGACCGTGCTCTGCATCACGCGGTCGGGTTTCACGGTCCGAGCGATCGCTCGTTTCCGTCCAAAGGCGAAGATTCTCGGTTTCAGTCCAGAGGAACGAACCGTCCGCCAACTCACGCTGAGCTGGGGCGCCATTCCCATCGGCATCGATCGGATCGAGGACCACGCTGCGAGCGTTCACCACGTCCTCGAACTGGCGAAGAGCCAGGGGCATATTCGATCGGGCGACATCGTTGCCGTCCTCGGCGGATCGACCGCAACGATCGGCGCGACCGACACCCTCCGGATGGTTCGCTGCCCGTAGACCCGGGCACAACCGGCAACCCGGACAGAACAGGCACCCATGGTCTTCGAACGCCTCCTCGATTCGCTTCGCCAGCTGCGCGGCGCCCCGCTCACGGCGTTCGTGCTCTCTGGCGGCGGCAACCTCGGTGCGGTTCAGGTTGGGATGCTTCGGGCACTCGTCGAACACGAGATCAAGCCCGACCTCATCGTTGGCTGCTCCGTTGGGGCGATCAACGGCGCATCGTTCGCCGCCAGGCCTGACCTCGAGGGCGTACGCCGACTCGAACGGATCTGGACACGGATGGCCGATGGCGACCCAGACATCATGCCGAACCGCCGGTTCATGCCAGTGGCGGTGCAGATGGGGCGCAAGGGCAGCAGCGTCTACACCCAGGACCGCCTTCGTCAGTTGATCGAAGACGAGATGATCGCCCGTTCCTTCGCCGATCTCGAGGTTCCGTTCGCCTGCATTGCGACCGACCTCGACCAAGCAAGCGAGTATTGGTTCGACGATGGCGAACTGATTCCGGCGCTGTTGGCATCCTCCGCACTTCCCGGTGTCTTTCCGCCTGTCACGCTCGATGGTCGCCGCTTGTTCGATGGTGGCGTGGTCAATGAAGTGCCGGTTCACCGAGCGGTCGCACTCGGAGCGACGACCATCTACCTGCTCCATGTCGGGCATCTCGACGATCGAGCGATGGACGACGCCGATCGACCGTTCGACGTGCTCGCTCACGCCTACTGGACCGCCCGAGCCAATCGGCTCGATGACGAGCTGAGCCGACTGCCATCGAACGTTGTCCTGCATCGGCTGCCGGCCGGCGAGATCCCTCGACTTCGTTTCGACGACTTCTCGAAAGGGCGAGAACTCATGGACCGAGCACATCTCTCGTCGTTTGCGTCGCTCTCGCTCCGTTCTCCGGACTGAGCTCGCCGAAGCAGCGGGGCCGATCGCCGCAAGCGCAGTCGGGCGCAATAGCTTGTCCGGGTGACCAACATCGACCTCAGCAGTGGACCTCCCGAGACGATCCTGCCGCCGGTTCGGCCAGAGATCGATCAAGCCCTGACCGCAGCGATTGCGCTGGCAACCGACGACGAGAAGCGGGCAGCGGTGGCTGCTATCGTCGCCGCCCAGCCCCGATACATGGACGGATGGGCCCGCCTTGGCGAACTCGGCCGTGACACGATCGAGCAGTACGCCGCATTTCGTGTCGGCTATCACCGAGGGCTCGACACGCTCCGACAGAACGGCTGGCGTGGTTCGGGCTACGTCCGCTGGGAGCACGAAACCAACCGTGGCTTCCTGCGGGCTCTCGCCGGCCTCGAGCGCACGGCACGAGAGATCGGCGAGACCGACGAAGAAGAACGCTGCCGGCTCTTCCTTCTCCAACTCGACCCCACTTGGTCTCCTGACAACCTGAACGACTAGTGAGCGCGGATCCTCCGATGCAGCTGATCGGGGCGGTTTTGATGGGTGGGAAGAGCCGCCGCTTCGGTTCGGACAAGGCACTCGCTGACGCTGACGGGATCCCGCTCGGCACCCGTGTCGTCACGGCACTTCGATCGGCCGGGCTCGACCCCGTCGTGGCCGTTGGTGGCACAGCGGGTTCAGCGCTCGGCCTGATCACCGTTCCCGATCGCCGACCAGACGCTGGGCCACTCGCTGCCCTCGCGTCCGTCCTCGGATGGGCAGGAACCGGGGGAGTGGTGGTCGTTCCGTGTGATCACCCAACGGTCTTGAGCGACGACATCACGAGGTTGATCCATGCGTTTCGCTCGAACCCAGAACAAGCCGCTGTCGGCGTCTACGACGCCAACCCCGTGATTGGGCTGGCGTGTTGGCCCGCCACACTCTCTCGCCCCATCCAGAAGCTTGTCGACGGTGACGAACGTCGGTTCCAAGCTGCCCTCAACCTGACCGACTGGACAAAAGTCCAGGTCAGCGCGGCATCAACTCGAGATGCTGACGATCCGGCTGCGCTCCGTGCTGCACTCGACGCAGCCGAACAACCGCGTGAGTGATCCTCATCGCGCCTAGGGTGGGAATCCGTGCCGAGACTCATTACCGACCAAGCTGAATTTCAAGCGGTCGTCGATGAATTGGTCCAAGTCGAGCGCTACGGACTCGATACCGAGTTTCACCGCGAGCGCACTTACTACCCGCAGGTCGCCCTCGTGCAGATCGCTTGGGATGGCGGCCTCGTTCTTGTCGACCCACTCGCGGTCGATCTGGCACCATTCGCTGCGGTTCTCGAGAGCCCAGCACTGTGCATCCTCCACGCTGGTCTGCAAGATCTCGAAGTGCTCGAGCTCGCCTGTGGCACCGTTCCTACCCGGCTCTTCGACACCCAGATCGCCGCAGGTTTTCTCGGTCTCGCCACCGGATCGCTCGTTTCGCTCCTCGATCGATTCTTGTCGACGACCATCCCGAAGGGCGACCGGCTGACCGACTGGCTCCAGCGGCCGCTCACCGACGATCAGCTCGACTACGCCGCCGGAGATGTCCTCCATCTGCTGCAGCTCACCGATGTCATCACCGATCAACTCAACGAGATGGATCGCTTCGACTGGGCGATGCAAGAGTGCGAAATCTCGCGATTGCGGCCCCGCAACCGCCGCCCTCCAGAAGAGGCGGTGCAGCGCATCAAGGAAGCACGTTCGCTGAAGGGCCGGCCGCAGCGTGTGGCGACCGAACTGGCGGCATGGCGTGAGCGCCGTGCCGCCACGCTCGACATTCCGGTGCGCCAAGTCTTGCCAGACATCGCGCTCGTTGCGATGTCCCAGCAAGCGCCAACCGACGTCGCGGGCCTGAAGAAGATTCGCGGGATCGACGGTCGTCACCTACGGAACGGCGCCGATGGCGAGTTGCTCACCACGATCGCCGCCGGCGTGCAGTCCGAAGCGCCGAAAGAGGCGCCTGCTCCACGGACACCAGACCTCCCTCGTGAGCTCCGCCCGGTCGTCACGCTCGTGACCGCTTGGATCGCTCAGCTCGCACGCGATCACAAACTCGATCCGGCTCTCCTGGCCACCCGCTCCGATGTCGAGCGGTTGCTCGGC
>CALEWY010000110.1 GCA_937925335.1 uncultured Acidimicrobiales bacterium | reverse complement strand
GCTCTCGCAGGCTGAGCACGATCGAGATCGGGAGCAAGGCTCCGGCGCCGATCACGACAGTACTGATTCGATCCCATCGCCGCTCAGGGCGAGGGTCGATCTACCGCATTGTTGAAAAGCGACGATCGAACAGCTGGATTACTTGGCTGCTTCGAGGTAGCTGGTGTCGACTGCGCCGGCGAAGTCGCCGTTGGCCGCTTCGCCGCCGCCGAGGCGGGCGAGGGTTTCAACCTGTCCCTGCATGGCGGTACCGACGTTGCCGCCGAGCCAGTCAGAGCCGAGCTGCTCGTCGATCGACGGGAATGCGAACCAAACCGGTCCACCCAAGAAGTTGCCGACGTCTTCCATACCGGCAGCAGCAGCGATGATCGGGTTGTTGGTCTCCGGATCGCTGGCCCACGTGTTGTTGAAGTCGTCGGTGGCGGCGAGGAAGGAGGACACGACGTCGGGGTGAGCCTCACCGAAAGCGGTGGGGATCGAGATGATGTCGTAGGTGAAGATGCCGATGTCGGACTCGTGCTCAGCACCGGTCATGATCAGCGAGCCGCCGTTGTCGAGCATGTTGACGACGGATCCGCCGAAGGCACAGCCAACGTCGATGTCGCCGGTCTCGAATGCAGCAGCGGTGGTTGCGCCACCCTCAGCCTGAACGATGTTCAAGCCGTCGAGGTCAACACCGAGGAACTCCATCATGGAGAGCATCTTGTAGTGGGTGACGTTGCCGAATGGTGTCATCACGGTGGCGCCAGCGAGCGTCTCAGCGGCGTTGTCGCGGGTCACACCGAGCGAGTCCTGCACGACGCAGTTGTCGGCCTCGGAGTAGCTGACGGCGATGCCGACGAGCTTGAGGTCGGCGCCAGAGTTGATCGCGCCGGCGAAAGGCGTGAGGCCCTGTGAGTAAGAGATGTCGACGTCGCCGGCGAGCATGGCTTCAGACATTTCGCCACCGGATGCGAATGGGATCCAGTTGATTGGCACACCAACGGCATCAGCGAAGCTGCCGTCGGCTTGGCCGATTTGGTTCGGCGTCGGCCACTCAGCGAAGTAGGCAACGTTGAGCTCGTCGAGGTCGGACATTGCGCCCTCTTCGGCATCGCCCTCTTCAGCTTCGCCGCCTTCAGACGATCCCTCTGCGGACTCTGAGCCCGAGTCGGATTCGGAGGCTGTTCCGTCGTCGCTGCCGCAGGCGGCAGCAAACAGGCCGAGAACGGCGATCAATGCGAGCAGTTTCTTCATATTTTCTCCCCTTGGTGACCTGCGGGCAGGTCGTTGTGTGAAGCAGGTGCTTCACCAGGCTTCCGCTCGGCGAGGATCGCTGAGCTAAAAAGGTCTGCCGAAGACGCTAGTACCTTCCCCCGGTACTCCACGCGCAGTGTCGGACGTCACGTCCAACCCCGCACGATTCGCTGCTGCGCGAATCGTCAGTTGTTGCGAGCGATCCATTCCTTCGTGTTGTCGAGAATGATGGCCAATCGTCCGGCGATGTCGTCGAGGACATCGCTGTCGGCGACGAGCGGCGGCGACACGACGAGCATCGTTGCTCCTCGGTCGTCTGGGCGGATGAGGAGTCCTGCGTCGCGGCAGAACTGGTTCAAGACGCCGCCCTGAAGGCCGGCGCGCTGGGTGTCGGAAAGCTCGGTGCCGGTCTCGCTGTCGGCGACGAGCTCCATTGCGTAGAAGTAGCCGAGGCCGCGCACGTCGCTGACGACTGGTGAGGTGGTCATGAGGCCATCGAGGCGGGCGCGGAAGCCGGCTTCGTTGTCGAGAACGTGTTGGAGCACGCCCTCATCGCGCATCGCCTTCATGTTGGCGACGGCGACGGCGGTTGCGACCGGGTGGCCGCCGAATGTGGAGCCGTGCATGTAGGCGCCAGCGGGCGATTCCCAAATCGACTCGACGAGTCCTTGGCGAGCGATCATGCCGCCAAGCGGCTGGTAGGCGCTCGTGACGCCCTTGGCGAAGGTGATGATGTCTGGCACAACACCGAAACGCTCACTGGCGAACCAGTGGCCAAATCGGCCGAAGGCGCAGATGACTTCGTCGGCGACGAGCAAGACGCCGTACTTGTCGCAGATGCGACGAAGCTCGGGCCAGTATCCCTCTGGTGGTACGAGACCGCCTCGACCGTTCTGCACGGGCTCGGCGAACACGGCCATGACCGTCTCTGGGCCCTCGGCGAGGATCATGTCCTCGATGGCCTTGGCGGATGCGAGCTCATCAGCGGTGTCGCCGAAGGTGTTGCGGACGTGGCGCGTGCCCTCCCACAACATTGGAGCGAACGGCTCCTTGAACTTCGGGACGCCGGTGACGGAGAGGCCGCCAAGTGTGGTGCCGTGGTAGGACCATTCGCGCGAGATCACTTTGTGGCGGGCGGAATCGCCTCGGCTGAGGTGGTAGTTGCGAGCGAACTTCAGCGCAGACTCAACGGCTTCTGAGCCGGAGTTGACGAAGAAGACCTCGGAGAGATCGCCAGGCGCAAAGTCGGCGATCATTGCCGCAGCTTCAGCCGCTGGAGGGTTCGCCCAGCCCCAGGTGGGGTAGAAGGCGAGCTGTTCCATCTGCTCGGCCGCGATGGCGGCGAAGTCGGCTCGACCGTGGCCCATGTTGGTGCAGAACAGACCAGCGAGACCGTCGAGGTATTCGTTGTTGTCGGTGTCGTAGACGTAACAACCGTGCGCGCGGTTGATCACGCCGAGGTTGTTTCGCCACGCGGCTCCCTTGGTGAAGTGAGGCATCAAATGGTCGCGCGCTTGTTCATGCGCCTTCGTCGCTGCCTGTCCGGCTTCGTTGATGTCACCTCTGACCATGGTCATCGCACGTGCTCCTGTTGAGTGAACTCCCGTCGGGACGTGACGTGAGTCTCTTGCGGTATTGTTAGACCCTCTAAGCTATAGGTGTCAAGGTCTAACGCGTGACGAATATGCAATCACTTTGTGAACAACGAGCACTCGGTTTCTGAACGGTGGCGTTCAGTTTCTGAACAGGGCCGCCTAGTTTCTGAACAAGTCAGTGCGTTGAGAGCCTTCCGGGAGGCGTTCACCTTCTCGAAATCGGAGCTGTTCACGCGTCGCGACATGGTCTCGGAACGACCACTGCCGGCCAATGCCAACCGGGAACGTTCAGCGGGCCAGGCCAGTTGGGGCAGCGTTCGGTCGGAACAGTCGGTCGGAACAGTCGGTCGGAACAGTTGGTCGGAACAGAGACGGAACACTGTTCCGTCGAACGGAACGCC
This sequence comes from uncultured Acidimicrobiales bacterium, assembly GCA_937925335.1. GTDB lineage: Bacteria > Actinomycetota > Acidimicrobiia > Acidimicrobiales > SZUA-35 > CALEWY01. The sequence continues at coordinate 5,157 of CALEWY010000110.1, read as the reverse complement.
TCTTGGTTGAAGCGTCACCCCGACGCTGCTCTGGAGGGAGTTCTGTCATGGTGAGCCGACCGGCTTTGAAGCATCTTGTTCGTGTGTGTTTGGTGAGTGCGCTCATTGGGGCCGGGTGTGGGTCGGGTGATGAGGGTGCGCTCGATGCTGGCTTCGAGGTGGCTGATGGTGACGTCGAGGTAGTCGGTGTTGACGAAGGTTCGACCGAGCCTTCGGCAGCGACGGAGGAAGACTCGGCTGCCGAGGAATCACCCGAACCGGTGGAAAGCGGTGGCGATGGCGTGATCACGTTCGCGATCGATGGGAGCGATACCTATGAGTTTCCGGGCGAGTGCTCGTTCGAGACCATGAGCTACTTCGAGATCCCAAACACGTTCGGAGCAACGGGCACGCACGAAGACGGCCATCACCTCTCAGTAGCCCGAGATGGGTTTGAGCCGGACAAGCCGTTTGAACTTGGAAGTGTTGAGTTCGAGTTTTCGGAGAACCCGGACTTCAACCCCTTCTACACGACCGTTGAAGACACCTTCGACGTCACGATCGATGGCGACTCGCTCGAGGTCCATGTCGACTTCTCGCTTTTCTTCGGCGATTCGGAGCCCTACGGCGACGGGTTCTCGGCGACGATCACCTGCTGACGCTCCGGCGATTCCGGGATGTTGATTGCCCGGCGGTGGGGGAGGTGGCCTAGCTTTTGGCGACGACAACACCGGAGCCGACCCGATGACCTACGCCCCTGCTGATCGAGACTTCTACGACGCTGATAGTCACGTGATGGAGTTGCCAGACTTCCTCCGCGACTACGCCGACCCCGACTTGCGCGATGAGTTACCTCAGGTCAACTACGACGCATCACTCGTAACGGACGAAGAAGTCGCCGTGATCGTCGACAACGGCGGCCGACATTCCGAGGCGCACGTGCAGGCGCAGATCGACATGGGTGATTTGTTGATCGCTCAGTCGAAGGAGATCCAAGGACTCGGCGCATTCAACAGCGCCGACCGGACGATTGCGATGGACATGCTCGGGTTTAAGAAGCAGCTCGTGTTCGCAACGCACAGTGTTGTACTGCCGTTCCACCCAAGCTCGAAGACCGAGGATCGGCTGCGCTACGGGGCAACTCGCGCGCACAACCGTCACATCGCCGAGTTCTGCTCGGAGGATGATCGGCTGATGGGTGTTGCCGTCGTGCCGCTCGACAACCCCGAGCTGGCGATCGCCGAACTCGACTTCGTCGTTGAGAACAACATGGAGGCGGTGTGGGTGCCCCATCGTGCGCCGATCGGTTTCGCTCCAGGCCATGTTGACCTTGAGCCCTTCTGGGCGCGGCTTGCGGCCGAGGGCATCCCATTTGTTTTGCACGTCGGTGGGTCGCCACTTCAGGCGCTCAAGTCGTGGAGCAACAACGGCCGCGCTGCGGTCCGCGATTGGATGGGTGGCGGCGAGAACGTCCGCACGAAGGATGCCGCCGTGATGCACCAGCCGCCGGAGACGTTCCTTTCGATGTTGTTGATCGACGGCGTCTTCGAGCGTCATCCTGATCTGCGTGGCGCATCGGTTGAGCTTGGTGCTGGCTGGGTTCCGGAGATGCTGAAGCGGCTCGACTCGATCTTGAAGATCTATAGCCGCGTTGATGAGTCGGTCAGGTTTGACCGCACCCCGTCCGAGCAGCTCACGCAACAAATGGGCTTCACGCCGTTCCCGCACGAGAACGTTGCGTCGCTGATCGAACAGTCGAACGACGAGCTCTATCTCTTCTCGAGCGACTACCCCCACGTCGAAGGCGGGCGCGATCCCATCGGCAAGTTCGACAAGGCGCTGGTCGACGCGTCGGAGGAGACGATGACGAGGTTCTGCAGCGAGAACTTCCTACGGCTGTTCCCTGAGGCCCGCGTCGCCTAGCAGGGTGGTGAAAAACGCATGTCGGAGCCAGAACGCCGATTCATCCGACCACGCTGCGTCGGTCTTTCCGCTGATTCCGGCAAGGGAGTAGGCGAAAATCTCTCCTTGTGTGACCGGCGCCTCGACGCCCTGACACTCGGCGGCACTCCTCAGCAGCCTGCTCGTGGTTTGGCCGGCTCGGTGGTCGAGGTTGCTTCCGACGCTGTTGGCGGCCGGTCGTTGAACTCGATCCCAACACTCGAGACCCTTCTTCTAAGCCGTCGCGGTGTTGGCGCTCGGTCGTTGGTTGCTCACGAACCGGTTGGTTGTCGCTGGCGCGCCCGCGGACGATGGTCGGCCGGCACATGGTGAGATGTACAGCGTGAGCGGGTTGACGGAGGACAGGACTCTTGATCATCGAGCGGTGATGGTCGGGCAGTGGTAGCTGAATCGACTGCACCGCTTGATCCGCGTCGTGACGCAGGCGAGCTTCGAACCAAGCGGGATGTTTTTGCGAGGTTCTCTCAGGCGACCTCGGCTCGGTTGCTTGGTGTGTTCGTTGGGATCGCCATTCTCGGTCGATTGCTTGTCGGTCGTTCGCCTGGCCTTGGCGATCTCGCTGCGCTTGGGGTGACGATCGCTGCGACGGGTTCGGTCGAGTGGTTCATTCACCGACATCTCCTCCACGCGCCCGAGGGGTCGTTCCGGATGCGGGTGTTTGGCACGGGACGAGGCCATCGCGAGCATCACCTTCGTCCCGTCGACATCGGCTGGATCATGCTCTCGCCGAGCGACGTGATCGCCTTTGCCGTTGGGTTCGTCCCGTTCACGGCGGCATGGACGGGGCTCGTGTCGCTCGTTCCTGGCATCGCCTTTTGGCCGACGTTCACGAGCGGTCTTGTCTTCGTGGGGCTCGGACTCTTGCACTACGAGTGGACACACCTGCTCGTACATTCGAGCTACCGGCCAACTACGACCTACTACGCCAACCTCGCTCGAAACCATCGTCTGCATCACTTTCGCAACGAGGGCTACTGGCTCGGAGTCACGTCCAACTCAGGCGACCGGATCCTGAAGACGCTGCCAGATCGCGGCGACGTCGAACTCTCCGATACCGCCCGAACACTCGGCTAAGGGGGCAAACACGCGCCCGAGAGAGCGGCTCCACCGCGCCCGTTCTGCGGCTGATTCGCTCGCTTTCCCAGCCCTATCAACACGTCCGCTGAACCCACTGTGGTCTCAGAGACCGCAGCCGGTAGTGAGAGTTTTCGATCGTTGATATCGGCCGCCGCTTTCGGCCTGCGGCGCGCCCTCGGGCGACAACGTCAGTCGGTCTCCTGCCGCCAGGAACCCCAGGGCCAGCAAGCCCCAGCCCATGCCGACGCCAGCAACAAAGACCGCCGACAGTCGGCGCACGTTCACAAAGTACCCACCGGCCAACCCTCTGCGGTCTCTGAGACCACAGCCGGTTTCAGACCCACTGTGGTCTCAGAGGTGACAGTGGGTTCGTGGAGTGAGGGTTTGATGATGGACGCGCAAGACCCCGGAGCCGTGGCGGGTAGCCGTTGGCGCCGGGGTCTTGTCAGGTCTTGCTGGGTTCTGCGAACGAAGCGTTCGCGTCGCCGACTACATCGCTGGTGCGATGCCGAGGTCGGAGAAGCCCTTCTTCTCGTAGTTCGCACGGAACATGTCACGAAGCTTGGCGGCTGCGGTGTCGTAGTCCGAAGGGTCGTCCCACGTGTCGCGAGGGTTCAGGATCCCGTCGTCCACGTTCGGGCACGAGACCGGCATGCGCAGACCAAGAGTTGGCTCGACGACCGTTTCGGCATCGTCGAGGTCACCATTGAGAGCAGCGTCGAGCAGCGCTCGAGTTGCCTTGAGCGACATGCGATCGCCCTTGCCGTAAGGCCCGCCGGACCAACCGGTGTTGAGGAGGATGCATCGGGTCTGATGCTTCTCCATGCGGTCGGCCAGCAGCTTTGCGTAGACCGATGGTTTGTGAGCCATGAACGGCGCACCGAAACATGCCGAGAACGTTGCCTCGGGTTCGGTGATACCCACCTCGGTGCCGGCCAGCTTCGAGGTGAAGCCGGTGACGAAGTGGTACATCACTTCGTCGGGACTGAGGATCGACACGGGAGGCAACACGCCGAACGCATCGGCGGTCAACAGCACGATCGTCTCGGGATGCGGCCCCGCAGCACCCTCTTGCACACCCGGGTTGCAGGTGAGCGGGTAGGCGAAGCGAGTGTTCTCCGTGATCGAGCCGTCGGTGAGGTCGAACTCCTGAGGGTCGGTATCGGCGAGCGCCTTACCGGGCAGCGCCGGGACGTTCTCGATGAGCGTGCCCTTCATCGACAGCGCGGCTGCGATGACGGGCTCGTTCTCCTTCGAGAGATCGATGAGCTTGGCGTAACAGCCGTCTTCGAAGTTCGAGACACCGGACTCGGTCCAGACGTGCTCGTCGTCGCCGATCAAAAGGCGGTTCGGGTCGGCAGACAGCGTGGTCTTACCGGTGCCGGAGAGACCGAAGAGGATGGCCGAGTCTCCCTCGGGGCCGACGTTGGCCGAGCAGTGCATCGAGAGCTGGCCCTTGGAGGGCAGCACGAAGTTCATCAACGTGAACATCGTCTTCTTGTTCACACCGCAGTAGTCGGCTCGACCGAGCACCAGCGCAACACGATTAACGATGTCGATGATCACCGCACGGTTTGACTTCGTGCCGTCGCGCTCGGGATCGCAGTGGAACGACGGCACGTTGAGCAACGTCCATCCGTTCTCGGGGCGATCCGCATCGTTGCGAACGTTCTTCGGGAACATGATGTTGCAGAAGTACGCGTGCGTCGCATACTCACCAACGAAGCGATATGCCTCGGCAAAGCCCGGGTCCCAACCGCAGAAAACGTCGGTTGAGTACAGGTTTGCATTGCGCTCGTTCAGGTGTGCAACCACTCGGGGAAGCAAGGTATCGAACTTGTCCGGATCAAATGCGGAGAAGTCCGGCTTCCACCACACCTCATCGGCGACCTCGGGACGAGCGACCGCAAAGGTGTCCTGGGTTGGCCGTCCGGTGCAGGTCGGATCGGTGTAATAGACGAGAGGCCCGTCTTTGCCGAGCGCGGTGGCGAATGCCTTTTGGTCGTCGCCCGACCCATCCGCCGAGACGAAACCCCGATCGCCGGCGATGGCGGCGTCGAAGAGTTCATCTTGGGAGAGCGCGTGGTTGATGGTGACCGAGGTGAGCCCGAAAGCGTCACCGAGTTCGGCCAATACCTG
>CALEWY010000109.1 GCA_937925335.1 uncultured Acidimicrobiales bacterium | reverse complement strand
TCGCAACGTGGCTGCTCTCCCACCACCCGGACCCACCTGCCCTCATCGACAGAGCGCTCGATGCGCTGTCGCCGGACGGTCGGCTGTTGATCATGCTCGTCACCAACAGCGACCGGTGGGCCGCTCGGCTCGGCGGCTGGCGGTTGCGCCGGCTCCATTCCGAACCGGTCGACCTTGAGACGGTCTTTCGAGCCGAGCCGACCTACACACTCGTGAGTGCCCGAGGACTCGTGGTCGTTGCTGAATTCAGCGGTTCGAGGGTCGGCGCATCGGCCGGATCTCGCTAACGCCTCGCTGCCCAGAGCGAACGGGCGAGAAGCGCACCGCCGATCACGGTGATCGCCATGTCCACTGGTGCGACATAGCCGCCAAAGTGATCTCGATCCCAGTAACTGACGGGACTTTCGAACCGGTAGCTCCAGTCGATCGGCCAGAAGAGCACGGGGCCGTCGTCGTGATGGACGGGTATGTCCATCAGAATGTGGAGCGCGCTACCTGCTGCGAACGACCCGAGTCGGCGCTTCCACTTCGATGGAATCACTGATTCGCCAACGGTCTTCGAGAGCAGATACAGACCACCGACGACGACCGGCGAGTGCAGAACATTGGCCGCCGCGATCCAGGGCTTCGACTCGAAAAACAGTGTGTCGAACGAGTAGCGCATGGTTTCGGCCATCGACATGTCGCGGACGAGTGGGAAGTAGACCGCAGCGCCAGCGGTGAGCAGCGTAAGGCCGATGTCCGGGGCGAATCCGCCGACCACGAACGAGATCGGCGACCCGAATGAGCCGGGTAGGCGGCGGGCAAGCCAACCGTTGGTGACGATGTGGGTTGTGGTGATCACGAGGCCCTCACGAGCTTCCAAAGGTGGTCTGTGTTGAGGTGCTCCTCGACGGCGTCAGCGAGAGCATCGAACGTCTGGTCGAGCACCGGAGCTGGTCGGGTTCCGAACAACCGCTCGAGCAGCTCCGGCGATTCGAACAGGCCGTGGATCGTCGTTGCGAAGAGGTTGCCGTGGGCAATGGTGGCGTCGGCCGGGCCGCCTTGCCCGTGACGAATCTCGTAGCCGTCAACTTCCAGCCCGTTGAGCACGGCCCAAGGATCGTCGAAATCGTTGAACGTGGTGGTGACCGGCCGGACAACTTTCTCCTTGCTCATCACGGTGCTCGTGTTGAGCAAACCGAGACCGGTCGCCTCACCTTCGACATCGTGAGGATCGTCGATCCGCTCCCCCATCATCATCGCTCCACCGCAGATCCCGATCGTTCGGCCACCGTTGCGGGCTCGCTCCGAGATGGCGTCCGCGAGGCCCGTCGATCGCAACCAATCGAGATCGGCGGCGACGTGTTTCGAACCCGGGAGGATGATGATCTCGGCATCGCTGACTTCGGAGGGATGAGTGATGAATCGAACGTCGGCGACATGGGCGAGCAGATGGAACTCATCGATGTTCGAACCCCACGGTTGACGAGGAATCGCGACAACTGGCGAACCCGCCGGCGGTGTCGCTCGAACCGTGCCGCCCTCCTCATCGGGAAGCTCGTGGTGAATCATCGGGATGACGCCCATGCTGCTCATCCCTGTCAGTCGTTCGACGTATTCCGGGGCCGGAGCGAGAAGGCCGGCGTCGCCACGAAACTTGTTCAAGATGAAGCCAGCGAGCCGGTCCTGCGTAGCCTTCGGAGCGAGCTGCCACGTGCCGACGAGGTGGGCGAAGGAGCCACCTCGGTCGATGTCGGAAACGAGAAGGCCAACGGCATCGGCGTGACTCATCATGCGGTTGTTGACGAGGTCGGTGAGGTTGATCTCGGCCGGGCTGCCTGCACCTTCGAGCACGACCAGATCGAAGCGGCTCGAGAGATCATCGAACGACTCACTCATCGCTGGCCACAGGTGCGCTCCTCTGTGTTCCCAGGCAACATCATGCAGCTCCGGTGCCGCCTTACCCCGCAGCACAACCTGGGAGCGGGTGTTTGCCTCAGGCTTGATCAGCACCGGATTCATGACGACTTCGGGCTCGACGTTTGCCGCCTTCGCCTGCAGCCACTGAGCGACGCCGATCTCACCGTCGCCGACGACTCGAGCATTGTTCGACATGTTCTGCGCCTTGAACGGCGCAACGCTCACACCCTGACGAGCGAACCACCGGCACAGGGCTGCCGTGATCAGACTCTTGCCAGCGTCAGACGTGCAGCCGAGCACCATGAGTGGACGCAATCGATCGGCAGGAACCGGAGTGCTGGGCACCGGATCACGCTACAGAGAGTTTCGTCGCGGCAGTTCAAGGGCGGATCGGCGCGGGTTCCTTCCTTGGCCACCGATCCCGAACCAAGTCAAAGAGGAAGAGACCCGCTACGAGAAACACGGACCAAATGGTTGGGTTGATCGGCGCAAACAACACGAAGAAGGCACCAACGCACACGATGCGAGAGAACGCCTGCTTCCACTCGTGCGCCAACCACCACACACTCCCCAACCGGGTGCGCCAACCACCGCAGATTCCGCAACCGGGTGCGCCAAACCGCGCTGGGAGACGATTCTTACTCCCAGTTGCTGTTTTGCTGGGGTTTGGCGCTCGCGGTTGGGGCGAGGCGGGGTGTGGAGTGCCGGCCCGGTGCGGGAGAGCTCGGGGTTACGCCGACGCTGGTTCGGGGCCGACGTAACGAGCGCTCGGGCGGAAGATCTTGTTGTTCGCAGCCTGCTCCACGATGTGGGCCGACCAACCGACCGCTCGAGACGTTGTGAAACTTGGCGTGAAGAGCGCACGGTCGAGGCCGGCGAGGGACATTACGACTCCGGCGAAGAACTCGACGTTGGTCACGATCGGTGCATCTGGTTTCCACGCTCGCAAAACCGCAAGCGTGCGGCGTTCGATCTCGACCGCCCGGTCGACAAGTTCGCCTCCGTGCTCGATCGCAAGCTGGCGGAGCATCGCCGATCGAGGATCGTCTGCTCGATACACCGCATGGCCGAAGCCCATAATCTTGTCGCCACGGTCGAGACGAGTCCGGACCCACTCGTCGGTATTCGCCGGGTCGCCGATCTCCTCGATCATTGCAAGAGCGAGCGAGGGAGCCCCTCCGTGGAGCGGGCCCGAGAGTGCGGCAACTCCGCCGCAGAAGGCACCAACGATGTCAGCCCCGGTGCTCGTGATCACTCGGGTGGTGAAGGTCGACGCGTTGAAACCGTGGTCGATCGTGGCGATGAGATAGTGCTCGATGAGCCGAACCTGCTCGGGCGACGCATCGGTCCCGGTGGCCATTCGAATCCAATCGGCGGCGTGACCAATCGAGGGATCGGCGGCGATCGGGGCAAGCCCGTTGCGATGCCGGAAGAGGGCCGCGAGCACCGTCGGCACAGCGGCCGCTGTTGCGATCGCAGTCGTCAGGCGTTCGTCATCGGTTTGATCGATCGTGGCTGCCGGCGGGGCGACCACCAGCGGGAGGAGCGAGATCAGACCGAGATGGGTGGGGAGGCTGGCTGCAAGGTCGAGAGCCGCGGTCGGCACCACGACCGTTCGAGCATCACCAATCGACCGCACGAATGAGTCGGGAGCATCCAGCGACCCGTGCAGGAGCAGGTGCCATACATCTTCGATGCGCCGAGTGCGTGCAAGCTCCACGGCGTTGTGTTCCCGATAGTGGTAGAAGCCTTCGGACCCCCGAACCGCGCCGATCTCAGTATCGGCGACCTGGACACCCTTCAGACCGGGAGGAACGGCGGACGGGTTGGAGGCGAGAAGTGAGGTCATACCAACAAGCGTGCCGAACTTGAGCACGTTGATCAATGTTGATTCGATCAATGTTGATTGTTGCAACATCTCTGTCAGACTGCTCGTGTGGCCACTCCCGATCCAACGCTTTTGACCGCTGCTGAAGCGGCATCGCGCCTCGGCGTGAAGCGTCAAACGTTGTACGCGTACGTCAGCCGAGGGGTGATCGCTCGAGAGCTCTCCCTCGACGGCCGCACGAGCCTGTTCCGAGCCGAAGACGTGGATTCGCTCCGCTCGGCGCACCGTCGGACCTCGAGTGGTGAAGTCGAAAGTGTGATCGCATCGTCGATCACAAAGGTCGACGAAGCGGGCCATTCCTATAGAGGGGTCCCTGCGATCGAGCTCGCTGACGGATCGCTCGAAGACACAGCCGAATTGTTGTGGGGCGGCGAGTCGCAACCATGGGTTGTCCCGGACGAAGCGATCGCCGCCGTTCGTGCCTTGCAGGCCTCGTTGCCCGATGACGTCGCCTTGATCGACCGCTTGCGTGGGTCGGTGCTCGCACTCTCCGCTCACGATCAACTCCGACACGACCCAACACCCGACGGGCACCGCCGAGCCGGCCGGCTGCTGCTGACGTCCATGGTCGATGGGCTGCCATTCGTCGGTGGAACCGATCATCATGCGGCCGACCGGCCGGGTGCACACGAGCGGTTGGCTGACCGCTTGTGGCCACGGCTGTCAGCTCGACCATCGGATCGTCGGCGCCGCGACTGCCTCAACGCCGCGCTCGTCTTGCTTGCCGATCACGGACTCGCTGCCTCCACGTTCGCAGCTCGGATCGCTGCATCGGTGCGGGCCGATCCGTATTCGATCGTGAGCTCGGGGCTTGGAGCGATGGGTGGTGTGCTGCACGGCGCAGCGAGCGAGGGTGTCCACCGACTGCTCGACGAGGCACACGCAATCGGGCCCGAGACCGCGATTGGGCAGCACCTTCGAGACGGTCGTTCGATCAACGGCGTCGGCCATGCCGTATATCGATCGAGCGACCCTCGGGAGATCGCCTTGACCGAACGAATCGGCGCGGCGTGGGACGGCGACGATCGACTGCAGACCGTGCAGGCGACGCGAGCCATCCTTCAAGAGCGGACATCGAAGGGGCCGATCAACGTCGATTTTGCGCTGGGTTCGCTGACGTGGCTGGCCGACATGGAACCCGGCGGCGGGCAGTGCATCTTCGTGGCGCGAGCAGCTGGCTGGATCGCTCATGGCATCGAGGAGATGGACGAACGCCCGCTGCGTTTTCGGGCGGTGGCACGATGGCGTCCATCTCGCCCACCGCTTCCAGAGGATCACGAATGAGTGCCGGACGATTTGCCCCGAGCCCAACCGGTCGGCTGCACCTCGGCAATCTGCGCACGGGGCTTTTGGCCTGGCTGGCCGCCCGATCCACCGACCGCCAGTTCTTGCTCCGGTTTGAAGATCTCGACAAGGTCTCGGTGCGTGACGAGCACTACGAAACGCAGCTTGCTGATCTGTCAGCGCTCGGCATCGACTGGGATGGCGAGCCCGTGCGACAGACCGAGCGACTCGATCGGTATGAGGACGCACTCGATCAGTTGTTGACCGACGATCGTCTCTACCCGTGTTATTGCTCCAGGCGAGAGATTCGCGAGGCGGTCCAGGCGCCGAACGGACCCCAAACGGGTGGGCTCTACCCGGGAACGTGTCGATCGTTGACCGCTTCTGAGCGAGCTGCAAGAGAGGCCGAGCGGCCCGCTGCTTTGAGGCTGCGGGCCGAGGGTGCCGAGCAGAGCTACGTCGATCGTGTGCTCGGTCCGATCAGTCGGGTCATCGATGACATCGTCGTTCGGCGAAATGACGGAACGCCGGCTTACAACCTCGTCGTGGTGTTGGACGACGACGCGCAGGGCATCGATCAAGTCGTCCGGGCTGATGACCTCGTCGACGCAACGCCGAGCCAGGTCTACATCGCGGGCCTGCTCGGGATCGCGTCGCCGGAGTATCTCCACGTGCCCCTGGTGCTCGGCCACACCGGGATCCGGCTCGCCAAACGAGACGGTGCCGTCACGCTCGGCGATCGCCAAGAGCTCGGCGAGTCGAACGAAGACGTGTTGTCGATACTCGCCGCCTCATGCGGCCTCGCCGAACCCGGTGAGAGGGTCACCGCAAGCGACCTCATCCCCCGCTTCGCCGCCAGGCCAACACCCTCCTTCGCCGACATCCCAACCACACTCCCCGAGATCACACGCCCGTGACCTGGCAAATGGCCACCCGCCCGAGATCGCGCCCAATGGACTGAAATCGAGCGCTGGACTGGCTGCTTCGGTTGGTCCAGTCGTGATTGTGGCGGCTGAGTTTTGTCTGGCTACTCGCCCTTGAGGCGCCACTCTTGGGGGTCACGACCAAGTTTGGTGAGGCGATCCTCAGCCCACAGCGGAACCTCGAGTTCTTCGCCAGCCATCACCTGCGCCCACTGCGGCCCGTCTTCGGACCAGATGTGGCACGTGTTGCGGTTGAACGCCATCGACTGCGCCCGCTCCTCAGGTGTTGTTGCAATCGCAACGGGCGTGTCCGACTCCGCCATCGACCGAGCTCGCATCGACCACATCGACTGCACAGCAACCGGCGCCATCGCCTGCAGCAACGCTCCAACGTGAGTACAACCGCGGGGCCCGCCGAACAGATCCTTGAGCTGCCGGCTGAAGCCTCGAGCGATCGACATCCCAACCAGCTTCGAATAGTCAGGCTCGATCGACGTGCAACCGCGGTGCGGCGTCACTTCCATCACAACCTCAGCTGAGACGATCTCGAGTGACGGGAAGCTGATCACCAAGTCGACCACCATCAAATGAACCGACATCGGATCGGGATCGCCAGCGATGTACATCCCCGGCGGCTTCTCGTCGTGAATCTGGCCCCGAAGTCGCAGCGCGGTCGAGCTCTCTCGATACGCCTTGATCGAGTAGTTCCGATCGTGAATCAGCTCACCCTCGGGCTCGGGGATTCGGTCGGTGGCTTCGATCGGCAACGCTGGCATAGCTGAGACATGGAAGCCGAAGCGCTCCCCAAACAACAACTCTCGAATCAGATCGGTGGGACGACCCGATGCAAGAAGTCGACGACAGCTCCCGAGAAGACGTCGTTGCGATCCCCGGCCACCATGTGAGCCGCGCCGGTCACGTTCACGTACTCGGCATGTGGGCACTGAGCGAGAAATGCCTGCGCACCCTCCTCGGTGAGGACGTCCGACATTCCACCTCGAACCAACATCACCGGAAGATCAAGATTGTCAGCCGCCACCTGCAGGCTTGCTCGGTGCTCACTCATGCTCCACGTCCGGTTTCGCCGGGCCGGGTCCCAGTGCCAGTGGTAGCGCCCATCGGAGCCGAGCCGAACATTCTTGGCAAGACCATCGAGATTTCGCGGCCGCTTGCGTTGCGGCTGATAGTTGGCGATCGCCGCGGCGACCTCCTCGAGCGACTCAAAGCCCTCGGGCTTTTGGTCCATGAACTCCTTGATCTTCTGGGTGCCCTTCACCTCAACCTGCGGTGCGATGTCGACCAGCACAAGTGCCGACGCAGTCAGCCGATCGGTTCCCACGGCAAGCAAGCCCGTGCTCCCTCCCATCGATGCTCCGACGAGGATCGGTGCCTCGGCGCCGATTGCTTCGCTCACCGCGATCAAATCCTGCACGTTCATCTCAGGCTCATACGAAGCATCTGGCGACCAGTCCGAGTCGCCATGCCCACGAGCATCGATCGACACGGCGTAGTAACCGGCCTCGCCGAGCGTTTCGCCAGCGCCCTTCCATGCGTGGCGAGTCTGCCCACCACCGTGCTGCAAGATCACAGGTCGGCCAGATGGGTCACCCCACGCATCACCACGAATCGTGAGTCCTTGGGCACCCGGCCATTCGTGCATGGGGTCGGGGGCTCCCGGCAATCGTGTTCGCTCAATGGCCTCGCCGTGCGTCATCGCGCCACTGTGTCAGGTCAACAGCTCAACGAACCACTTTGCGACGGTGCCCTCGAACTCCGAAATGGACACCAACAACCGTCAGGTTGACGACGGGCTGCCGATTCGCACGAGGTTGCCGGCGGGGTCGGTGAACGAAAACTCCGACTTCCCCCACGGCATGTTCTCGATCTCGGCCAGCTCGACTGAACCCTCCGACGACTCGGTCAGACCCTGATGCCACGCCGCGGCGTTCTCGACGTGCAGATACGCGCTCGACTCATTGCCGGCAACGGAGTCGACCGATCGAAGGTGGAACCACTCCCACCCACAGTGTTTGACCCACGCGTAGTCGTCGTCGTAGGCCACCACCTCGAAGCCGAGCCGGCGATAGAACTCGATCGCTTCGGCCATGTCGACAACCGGGAGGATCGGATTCGTCGTCGGCCGGCGTTTCACGAAGGGCAGAGGCCCCTCTTGGTCTTTGCGTGACCCGAACATGAGGCGAGGCTAGTACCCGCACCACGCAGAGGCCCGATGTCGGACCCCGCTTGAGCCCTAGAAGACGAGCTCGGAGAGCGTGTAGATCAGCAGGCCGGCCAAACCACCAACGAGCGTGCCGTTGATACGGATGAACTGCAGGTCCTTGCCAACCTGCAACTCGAGGCGATCACTCGTCTCCTTCGAGTCCCAGCTCCGCACGGTTGACGCGATCAGTTCGGACACCTCGCCGCGGAACTGCTCGGCGATGTAGCCGACGCTGCCAACGATCCAGTTGTCGATCTTCTTGCGAAGGAGCGGGTCGGCTTCGAGCGACTTGCCAGCGTCGATCACAGCCTCCTCCAACCGGACTCGCAGCTCAGAGTTGGGATCGTTCGTGGCCTCGATCAGACCGATCTTGATCCGACTCCACAACGAATCCATCCACGCCCGCACTTCGGGGTGGTTGAGGATCTCGTCGCGCAGTTGTTCACCTCGCACCTGCAAGCTTGGGTCGTCCTTCAACCGCTCGGAGAGTTCGAGCGTCTTGGCGTCGAGCTGGCGACGGAACTGATGGCCGGGCTGGGTTCGGATGTCTTCGACGAACCGCTCGAGCGACTCATAGATCTTGACGAACACACGATCATCGACCGATTCGGGCACCCACCAGGGCGACTCCTGCGAGAGCCGGCGACGGAACGCCATCTGGTTCTCATTGAGGAATGTGCCGAGCCCTTGCAGCGTCAGTTCGAGAAGACGCTGGTGATGCTGTCCCTCGATTGCGACATCGACCGCTTTGCCAACGAGTGGCGTGATCGGAATCGCCTTCACACGATCGACGACCACGTGCTCCATCCCCTGCTGCACGGTCTCATCTCGCAGCACCTCGGTCACACCGGCGACGACGGCTGCGCTCTGCTCGCTGAGCGTCTTTGCATTGTCCGGCTTCGACAGCCATTCACCGAGCCGAGCCGCCAGGTTCGCCGAAGCGAGCCGATCGGACACGACCTCGCGGGTCAAGAAGTTCTCCTGCACGAAATCACCGAGGCTCTCGCCGATCTGATCCTTGCGCTTCTCGATGATCGCCGTGTGGGGAATCTTGAGGCCCAACGGATGGCGGAAGAGAGCGGTCACGGCGAACCAGTCAGCGATCGCCCCGACCATCGCCGCCTCGGCCGTCGCTCGCACGTAGCCGGCCCACGATGCATCTTCTTCGAGGCCTCGAGCGACGATGAAGATGACGGCGGCGAGCACGAGCATTCCCGTGGCAACTGCCTTCATCTTCTTCAGCTCAGCCCGCCGCTGCTGATCGGCCGCACTCTCATTCATCCGCACAAGGGTAGGGAGCGGCCGGCGAGAGGTGTGGGTTGGCCCGAGAACCCGAGATGCTGGCCTCGTGTCCCGACTCCCCGCATGGTTTCCCGCCGTTGGGCGCGTGCTCGGTGTTGCGATCGCTGTCGGTTTGTTCGTCTTCGTGTTGCCGCGAGTCGCGAGCTACGGGGAGGTCCTCGACGCGTTCGGCAACTTCTCGTCGACCTGGCTCGCTCCCCTGCTCCTCATCGGCGCGGCCAACCTCATCGCGCCGGCAACCGCACACATGGCGTCACTCCCTGGGCTGGGAATCAAGCGTGCGGTGTGGAGCGACTGGACGACCACGGCCATCACAAATCTCGTTCCCGGCGGGAGTGCCATCGCCATCGCGGTGACGTCAGCGATGTACGCACACTGGGGTCATGCGCGGGCCGAAATCGCTCGGTCGATCGTGGTCACCGGCGTGTGGGATCTATTCGTCAAACTGACGATGCCCGCAATCGCGATCGGATGGCTTGCGACCGAACGCGATCTCGACAGCGGACTGTTTCGAGCTGCCATGATCGGCATCGTCCTTCTCGTCGGCGCCATCATCTTCGGTGCAATTCTTCTCGGCGTCCGGTTGCCATTTCTCCGAGCCTCGTGGCAGGACAAGCTCGATGCACTGCGGTCCGACACGGTCGCACTCGTGCGAACCAACGGCATCAGCCTCACGTTCTGGACCCTCGCCGGCCACCTCAACCTTGCCCTGCTGCTCGTGATCTGCGTGCGAGGCCTCGGCATCGACGGTGAACAGCTCTCGACCGCGGCGATCGTCACCGCATTCGCCTTTGGCCGCCTGATCACGGCGATCCCGATCACCCCCGGCGGCATCGGCGTCATGGAGCTCGGTCTCACCGCAGCGCTCCTCGCGTCGGGCACACCACCCGAAGCTCAGACCGTCGCCGCCGTCCTCCTCTGGCGCTTCTTCTCCCTCGTCACCCCGATCCCCCTCGGCCTGGTCGGCTGGGCGATGTGGACCGGCCGCGCCAAAGCCGAACCTGCGTAAGCGCTGGGGTCAGACCTCGATGTACGCAGGTTCGAACTTGCGTAAATCGAGGTTTGACCCCAGAGCGTACGCAGGTTGGTTAGAGGTGTTTGAACAGGCGTTGCGCTTGCTCGGCGGCTTTGGCTCGAACCTCGGCGGCGTCGACTTTGGTGGCCGCGCCGGCGTCGAGCACCTTCTCACCGTCCACCGTCACGTCGATCGCCTGCACGGTGGTGGTGTAGGCGAGGTGCCACGGATCCATCGTTGCGTACGACCAGGTGACCTCGTCGTTCTCCGCTTCGGGAACCAGCTTCCACCCGTTCTCGAGCCATGACCACGGTGTGTCTGGAGTTGCGGTGACGTCGTGCTCGCGCAGCTTGACGAAGGCGAGGCGGAACTCGTCGAGCATGTTTGCGCCGATGCCGTCGGTGCCGAGCACGATGCGATTGTTGAATCGGGTCGGAGCGGCATACCCCACTGAGTTGTTCATGTTGGAGCGAGGGTTGTGCGCAATCGTTCCGGCCATCTCGAGACCGTCGGGCAGGTTGACGCCGTGGACGAGCAGCCAGTTCGCCTTCGACCGACGAGCCAACGCCGCGCCTGAACCGGCGTCGTTGAAACCCTCGGCCACGTGCACGTGCACGCCAACGTCGTGCTTGTCGGCGATCGCAATCGCCTGATCGATGGTGTCGGGCTCACATGTGAAGGCGGCGTGGATGCCGACCATCCCTCGGCCGCCGGCGGCCAAGAATCGCTCGTTCTCTGCGAGGCCAGCCTTGGCACCGTCCTTGCCATTGCGATCGGTGACGCCGTAGGCACACACCACACGCACTCCCACCTCGGCGCACGCATCGGCGATCACGCTCAAGCTGCCTTCGATCGCATTGGGCGACTCGTGGTGATCGATGATCGCCGTGCAGCCAGACTCCAACGCTTCGAGTGCGCCCAACTTGGCCGACCATTCGAGCATCTCGAGATCAAGCGCCGCGTCGAGCCGCCACCAGACCTGCTCGAGAATCTCGAGGAACCGCTTCGGAGTCTTCGGCGGTGCGGGCATGCCGCGAGCGAGGGCAGAGTAGAGATGATGGTGACCGCAGACGAGTCCGGGGCTGACGCCGAGTTCCATGACGGAACCATAGGACGATCAATCCGTTTCGCAGGCTGGAACGTCAATGGGCTTCGCGCTCGCTTCGACCGGATCACCGCATGGATCGACGAGCGCGAACCTGACGTGCTCGCGCTTCACGAACTTCGCTGCACCAACACTGCGACCCGAAACGCGCTCGGTGCGCAGCTGACACGCCAAACCGGATACACGGTTCTCTTCGCCGAACACGTCGCCATCGCCGCCGCTCCGAGCTGGCAACTGTCCGTACCGGATGACCTGATGACCGACGGGCGGGCGTTGGCAACGACCGCAACCGATCAAGCCGGCGATCAGCACCGAGTGATCTCCGTCTACGCCCCAAACGGCACGAAAGCGGGCACGACCAAACACGAGGCGAAGCTCGCCTGGTTCGAGCACTTCACCAAAATCCTTGATCACGAGCTCGCGGCGGCAAAGGCGAGCAACACGTCGGTCATCGTGCTCGGCGATCTCAACATCGCCAGGGCCGAGATCGATATCTGGGCGCCGGATCGCTATCGACGGCGCAACCTCTTCACGCCAGCGGAACGAGCGGCGTTACAAGCCATTCTCGATCTCGGTCTCCACGACGTGTTCCGCGAGACTCACGCTGGGAGCGGGCTCTACACATGGTGGAACCAGGCTCACGACAGTTTCGCCAGGGGGCGGGGTTGGCGACTCGACTACGCCCTCACCGATTCGGACTCAGCCGATCGTGTGCAACACGCCGTGGTCGATGTGGCCGAGCGAGCTCAGCCCGGCACCAGCGATCACGCAGCGTTCTGGATTGACGTCAACACTCGAGCCTGATCGAGACGGATCCGAGAAGCGGCAAGGTCTTCGACGGGCGCACCGTTGAAGCGCAGATCCTGATGCTCGTTCCAGGCGCTGAGCAGCAGTGCGAGGGGCTGCTCGGAAGTGGTCGCCGATGCACGTGACGAGGTGGGTACAGCGACCTCGACTGGGGTCTGGGCTGGGGCGTCTTTGAGTGAGAGGAAAGCCATAACGTCGACCCTAAATCGACACCTTCATCAGGAAAAGCGACGATTAATTGACGTGATCAACAGATTTACTAACTAAAGCGTAGAATCGGTCACATGTGGAGCGATCTGTCGGCACGCCACCTGCTCGCCCTGCGAGCCGTTGTTGAAGAAGGAACGTTTGGCCGAGCCGCCGAACGGCTGGGGTTCACGCAGTCAGCGGTCTCCCAGCAGATCGCCGCACTCGAGGGCATCGTTGGCGAAACACTCTTCGATCGACCGGCGGGACCGAAGCCGCCGACACTCACCGCCGCCGGCGAGTTGCTCTGTTCGCACGCCGACGTGCTCATCGACAAGATCGAAGACGCCGAGCGAGATCTCAGCCGATTTGTCCGAGGCATCGAAGGGTCACTCTCGATCGCCACGTTCCAGTCAGTCTCAGCCCGTGTGCTGCCAACCGCACTCCGCCAGCTCTACAAAACCGTCCCTGGGCTGGAAGTCGCGTTGCAGGCCGAAGAAGAGCAAGAAGTCCGCCTCGAAGCGGCCCGCAACGGCGAGGTCGACGTCGCATTCATCATCGGCGACAGCCCGACCGCCTTCGACACGATCGAGGGACTCGAGGCGATCTACATCGGCGCCGACCCCCACGTTGCACTCGTCCCGGCCGACACGCCACCTGGCGTGTTCAAACTCAGCGAGATCTCGGCCTCCCCGATGGTTGGCCAACCGGCAACCGACACCTGTGGCTTGATCATCGACCGAGCGCTCGAGCGCCACGGCGTCACCCCCAACTACACGTTTCGCTCCCACGACAACGGTGCGGTCCAAGGAATGGTGGCCGCCGGCGTCGGCGTCGCCGTCGTCCCGTTGCTCACGGTCGACACGACCGATCCAGAGGTGTCGATTCGCGAAACCGAGCCAGCACTTGAACCTCGACACCTCGCCCTCGCATGGTCGACACGGCGCCGCCGTTCACCCCTCGCTCGGCGTTTCGTTGAGATCGCAGCCGAATCATGCGGCGAGTTACTCGCCAACGCCCGCCACCCCGAAGCGGGCTGAAGTCGGCACAACACTTGCCGTCAGAACACAAGCCGGCAGAACGGAGGCGTGGGCACAGCAGTGGACAGCGCCGGAGCGGGCAAAGAAAGGGGCAGAACCGTGTGCCAGTGAGCGCCGTTCAGCAAGGCCGCCGCTCGCCGACGCCCCCGAGCGCAACCCTGACCCCGCTCAGGGTCCGCAGCGTCGAAATCAGGGACTCACCTGATTCTCGGGTTCGGCTTTGTCCAACACGATGGAGACATGACCGACTCAACCAGCTCTGCTGCCACCAACTCTGCTGCCACCAACTCTGCCGCTTCCGACAACTCGGGCAACGAAAGCCGCCAGCCCCGCTCTCGGATGGGCAAGGCCGCCATGGTTGCCGGCCTCGCCGGAGGAGCGCTCATCCTCAGCGCCTGCAGCGGCTTCGACGTCGACTTCGAATATGGGTCGGTCGAGCTCGAGACCCGCACCTTCGAACTTGCCGCCTTCAACGCCGTCGATGTCGACGCGGTGTACGACGTCGAGATCATCGTCGAGGAAGGCGCTGCGCAGTCGGTGACGATCGAAGCCGATGTCAACAAATTCGACGACCTCAGCGTCGTGGTCGAGAACGGCGTCTTGGAACTCGACATGTCGAACGCCATCCACATCCCCGACGATCTCACCGTGATGATCACCGTCCCCGAGCTCGCAGCAGTGACCGCCGATGGCGCAACCAGCGTCACGATCGAAGGAACCGGTGGCGACCTCTCCCTCTCAGTCGACGGCGTCTCCAGCATCGACGCCGGCGACTATCTCGCTGACTCCGTCGAGGTGAAGGCCGACGGCGCTTCCGACGTCGAGGTTGCTGCAACCGGATCCGTTACCGGATCGGCCGAGGGCATCGCCCACATCGAGATTCGTGAAGCTGGCTCGATCGACGTCGATGCTGAGTTCGCAGCCAGCGTGGATCGCCCGTAGACACACAACCCGCTGGAATTCGAGGCAAGGTCAGGCGTGTCGCAGCCTCTCGCCCGAGTTAACCGACCAACGCTTCCCGGAGTTTTGCTCGGACCCGGCTGGGCGTGAGGGGGAACTCGTCGAACCACACGCCGGTGGCATCGTGCAACGCAGCAACAACTGCCGGGGCGTAGGGCATCAACGGCATCTCCGCCATGCCTCGCACACCGAACGGGCCTCGAGGATCAGGCACCTCGAGCAGCACCGACCGAACCTGCTCAGGGATGTCGCCAATGCCGGGGATGAGGTAGCCGCTGAACCTCGGGTTGAGGATCCGGCCGTCGGCCACGACGAGGTTCTCTGACAGCGCGTAACCGTGGGCCTGGATCACGGCTCCCTCGACCTGGCCAACCACGAGGTCAGGGTTGATCACTCGGCCAACGTCGACCGCACAGACCACGTCATGCACCACGATGTGGCCGGTCTCGACGTCCACCGTCAGATCGACCGTCTCGGCCACGTAGCCGTAGGCGAAGTTCGGAACCGTCGGCGCACCGTCCGGGTCGAGCATCTCGGTCGGCGGAGGCGTGTATCGAAAGTGACCGAGCGCCGGGCGCTCACCGTCTCGCCAGGCCTTGTCGGCCTCCTCGGCGGCACCGAGGATGGCGTTGCCGGTCATCCAGCTGAGGCGAGATGCCGAGGCCGATCCGGAGTCGCCACTCGTCGCCGTGTCGGAGAACGTCGGCTCGATCTGTTCGAACGACAGACCAGTCGCCTCGGCCGCCATTTGTACGAAGGCCGTGTGGGCGCCTTGACCGACGTCGGCGCCGGCGAGGAACAGCTCGGCCGACGTGGGCTCACCGCTTCCGTCGCCCGAGCCAGCGTTCGCCTCATCACCGTGCAGCACGATCGTGGCTTCGCTCCGCTCGGGGAACCCGAACGAGAAGCCGATGTTCTTGTAGGCACAGGCGAAGCCTCGGCCTCGGCGGGCGGTTGCGCTGGTCGCCGGAAGCGAAGCGAACGCCGCAATCGGCACGGGGTCTGGTTTTGGCGAGGTCCAGTCGGCAGCGTCGGCACAGGCATCGATCACTTCGGGCAGGCTCACACCCGGCGGCAGTTCGGTACCGGTGATGCCGATCGAACCGTCTCGCAACGTGTTCCGGCGGCGAAGTTCGACCGGGTCAATCCCGCTGACTTCCGCCAGTTTGTTCATCTGGCACTCGGCAACGAAACAACCCTGCGGCCCGCCAAATCCGCGGAACGCACCACCCGGAACAGCGTTGGTGTAAACCGCGTAGGAATCGATGTGAGCGTTCGGAATCTCATACGCCCCGCCGACACACAAGTGCAGGTTTCCAAGCACCTTGTTTGACGTGTAGTTGTAGGCACCAGCATCGAGATAACCCGTTGCTTCGACCGCCAGGATCCTGCCTTCGGCGTCGGCTGCCAACCGAGCGATCACGCGGCCACGGTGGCGTTTGTGATGGCCCACGATCGATTCTTCTCGGCTCCACACCGCTTTCACCGGGCGATGGATGCCTCGATCACGCAGCACGGTCGCCGCGAGGGCGACGACGATCTGAAGACTCATGTCTTCCTTGCCGCCGAACGCACCACCGATCGCTTCATAGATCACTCGAACGCGATCCATCTCGAGGCCCAACGCATGAGCGATCTGTTCTTGATCCTCGTGGGTCCACTGACCGCCCGTCGTGACCGTGATGCGACCCTCGTCGTCGAACCAGCCGATGGCTGCCTCGGTCTGCAGAAAGGCGTGCTCTTGGTAGGGCACCTCATACGTGCCTTCGACCACGTGCGCGGCTTCGGCGAACGCTGCCGCCGCGTCGCCCTTGCGGATCACGTAGTGGTGGTAGTCGTTGGTGCCGCTCGGGTGTTCGGTGTGCAGCACGGGTGCGCCGTCGGCGAGTGCTGCGTCGATGTCGGCGATGATCGGCAGTGGTTCCCACGTCGCTTCGATCAAGGCTGCCGCTGCGTCTGCCGCCTCTTGGGTTTCAGCCACCACGATCGCCAGGTGATCGGCCTCCCAGCGGGAGACGTCGTGTGGCACGCGACCACCGGGCGTTGCACCGACCCCGATCAGCACCGGCTGATCCGGCATCGTCAGGCCATACTCGTTCACCGGCACATGGTCCGAGGTGACGATTGCGACCACGCCGTCGACTGCCTCGGCGGCGTCGGTCGAGAGCGCAAGGAGCCGAGCGTGGGGTTGGTTCGTGAAGATGACCTTGGCCACGAGCGCGCCGTCTGGTGCGAGATCACCCGCGTAGTTCGTGTCGCCGGTGACCTTGCCCGCTGCGTCTGGCTTGTTCGGGCTGTGTCCGAGGCTCATGCCTGACCCCCCGCTGCTTCACGCATGGCGGTCTCGATCGCGTAGTAGCCCGTGCATCGACAGAGGTTGCCGGAGAGCCCGAGTCTGACGTCGTCATCTGGGTCCATCGCTGCACCCGCCATCAAGAAGCCGGGAATGCAGTAACCACATTGCACGGCGGCGTTGTCGACGAAGGCTTGTTGCAGCGGATGGAGTTCGACGGGTGTCTCCCGAGCGGCCAAACCCTCGATCGTGCTGATCGAACAGCCAGCGGCTCGACCCGCCGGAACGAGACAGCTCAGCACTGCGGTGTCGCCGAGGTGGACGGTGCACGCACCACACTCGCCCTCGGCGCAACCCTCCTTCGTGCCGGTCAGACCAACGCTGTCCCGCAGCCAATCGAGCAGCGTTTCACCGTGTTGGGCGGCGGTGACCGCCGTGCCATTGACGGTTGCGTCGATGGCATCACCGGCCGCAAGAGATGCGACGGCGGCGCCGACACCGACCTGCACGCTCGGTCCGCCGAGCACGGGTGGTGCCAGAGGATGCATCTCTGCATGGCGGCCAGCTCGCAGCGCCGCCAGGGCTCGCCGTGCCATCACCTCAACTTCGTCGGTCCGATAGGTCGCCGGCGCCCGCAGATCATCGATCGGATCAACCACGCTCTGAGCTGCATCGGCGACGGCGTGAATCGTCTCGTCGGAGAGCTCAGCAATCACCGAGCTGACGAGCGCAGCCTCGGCTTCGGGCACAGTGATGATGGTCGGCGCGACGCTGCCGATCGCCACACGAGCCTCGGTGACCGGAGCACCAGAGTCGGCCCGGCACACGATGGCGAGATGGACGACGGAGATCGCCTGGGCTCGTCGGAGACCGAGCTTGACGTACACCCCGCAGTCGTCAGATCCAGCCCGAAGCCTCGGGAACGAGATGCCGGTGACGATCTCGTTTCGCTGTCGCAGCGTCGACCGAACACCCGTGTGGAATGCAGCGAGAGTGACGGTGCGGGTGCCGTCGACCGATGCGAGTGAGACCGATGCACCGAGCGCTCGAAGGGCCGAGATCGTGTCGTTTGCAGGGCTCGCCGTGACGACATTGCCGACGATGGTCGCTCGGTTTCGAAGGGCGGGTGAACCAACTTCGAGGCTTGCCTGGGCGAGAGGAAGGCCGCCCTCGATCACAAGCGCTGAAGTGGCAGCCTGATTGTGTGTGACGAGTGCGCCGAGGTGGATCTGGCCGTCGGACTCAGTGATCGAATCAAGCCCCGCAACGCGGGTCAGATCGATGAGCGTCTTCGGGGTCGACACGCCGCGATCGAGTTCGACGTGGAGATCGGTTCCGCCGGCGATGAGCTGGGCGTCAGCGTCGGCATCGAGCAGCGCAAGGGCCTCGTCGAGTGATGACGGGCTTTCGTAGCGTTCCGGTTGGTGCCCAGGCTGCTGCACATGGTGCAGCTGGTGCGACTCTGAGGCGTTCGACATTCACGGATCGTAGTCATCTCACCACGCACGCCTCACCACCAGGTACCTTCCGGTCCAATGACACGCGCCCAGCCACGACTGCTCCCCCGCCGCAATGCGCTGGCCATCGTCGCTCTCGTGACGGTGATGGCGGGACTCATGGCCAGCTGCGGAACCAGCGCCGACGACACGTCGACCGACACCTCGTCCATCGGTCAACCAGGGCTGGATGGGGCCTGGATGCTCGTCACGGCGACCGACTCCGACGGTTCGATTGGCCTGGATCAGCTCGCCCTCGAGATCGACACGGAGTTTGCCGTCGTGAAGACCGACGACATCTGCCAGCGGGCCTTCGGCAGCCTGTCATTCACCGCAGCCGGCGACTCCACCTTCACGATTCCAGGCTCCACCACTGCTCCGTGCGACGACGATCTCGAGGTGGAACACCTTCGCTTCGTGGCGGCGCTCGAGGCGGTTACGACGTGGGATTCGGCGAGTCCGGGGCTTGTTCTGGCTGGGCCGGAGCAGGTGCGCTTGGAGTTCCGCCCCGCCGGTTGAGAACCTGCACGCGCATGCCGCCGTGCCCGAACGCTCCAAGCGGCTTCAACCGGCCATCGATCTGACGAGCAAGCCGAGCATCCGCTGCAACCACGGTAAGCGACCAACCGGGTCGACCTTCCTTCGCCACCGATCCGAGCCGCTGGTAGAGCGGTCGAAGATCGCCGTCACCGACCCGCTTGCCATAGGGCGGGTTCGTCACGATGAAGCCCCAACCGTCGTCGGCTGGAACGTCGCTGACAACCGCCCGTTCGATCGTGATGAGGTCGCCCACGCCGGCGCGCTTGGCGTTGGCTTTCGCCGCATCGATCGCCGCCTGGTCACGGTCGGTTCCTCGAATGCTGATGGGAATGTCGGCGCCACCTTTTGGAACGGCATTGGCGCTGGCCCAGGCGCCGGGTTCGAAGTCGGCCCAGTTCTGGAAGGCGAATTCGCGATCGCCGCCGGGCGGTCGGCCGGTCGCGATCAAAGCGGCCTCGATCGGGATCGTGCCCGAGCCACAAAACGGGTCGATCAGACGGGCCCTCTTCTCGACCTCATCCGAGTCGACGGCGCGCTTCCAGCCAGCGGCGAGAAGGACTGCGGCAGCCATCGTGGGGCGAAGCGGCGCGACACCGATTTCAGTTCGCCACGGGCGGCGATGAAGCGGTGTGCCGCTGGAGTCGACCGAGATGGTCACCACATCACGATCGATACGCACCACGAACGGTTGGGTCGGCTCACCGATCGACGGCGGGCCGACGACCTGATGCAGTCGCTGAGCGATTGCGTCGGTGTGATAGAGCTTCGACTTTGCGGTGGTCACACGGAACTCAGGGCGATGCGTTTCTGGGATCCACTGTTCCCAGTCGAGCTCATCGGCCCGCTCCTGCAGATGGGCGAAATCGGTCGCTCGAAAAGAGCCCACTCGCACGAGCACGCGTGATGCGGTGCGCACCCACACGTTCGCTGCGTAGAGCTGGCGGTTGTTGGCCTTGAACTCGACAACACCGCTGCTTCCCGGCTTTGGCTTCATGCCCAGATCGGTGAGCTCCTGCTCGACGATCGATTCGAGGCCGGGCGTGCAGATCGCCGCCGCGTCGTGGCGAACTGGCCGTCGATTCGATGTCATCCAGCCATCTTGCCCGCTCGCTGGATGACTTCAGGCGTTTGGCGATACCGTCCTGTTCGCCTTCGGCAAACCGAAGGTGCAAACGCTGCAGCGAAGTCCGGTGAGAACCCGGCGCTGTCCCGCAACTGTGATGCTGATCGGTCTCCCGATCAGCCAGCCAGGTCGCCTGCATTGTTTGGAATCGAACTGAGTCCTCGGAGGAAGGACCACTCGACGGTCACACGGGCCTTCGTTTGCAACCTCCGCTGGAACGGAGGAACAAATGAAACCTGTACTGATCACCCGCCTGATGGCCATGCTGCTTGCGTTCGCGCTCGCCGCCGCTGCGTGCTCGAGCGACGGAGCCGAGACCACCTCGGCCGACGCGACCGACACGACGGCTGCCGAAGAGAGCGCTGACGACGAAGCTATGGAAGACGATTCCGACGCCTCTGACGAGGCCATGGAAGACGACGCCATGGAGGAAGACGGTGAGGCCATGGAAGACGACGCCATGGAGGAGGAACGTCACTCCGACTACCCCGTCACCGTGATGCACGATGGTGGCGAAACCACCCTTGAGGCGCAGCCCATGCGCATCGTCAGCCTTTCCGCCTCCGCCACCGAGATGCTCTTCGCAATCGGCGCTGGCGACCAGGTTGTTGCAGTCGACAGCTTCTCGAACTTCCCCGCCGAAGCACCGACCACCGACCTCAGCGGGTTCGAGCCGAGCCTCGAAGCCATCGCTGCCGAGGATCCCGATCTCGTGATCATCTCGTTCGACCCGGGTGAGATTGCGTCCGGCCTCGAAGCCATCGGCGTGCCAACGCTGGTCTTCGGCGCTGCGTTCAACCTCGAGGGGGTCTACGCACAGATCGCCGAGATGGGTATCGCCACCGGCCACATCGACGAGGCCGCTCAGGTCAACGCCGACATCCGAGCCGGAATCGACGAGGTCGTTGCCGGAGTCGATCCCGATGCCGAGCCCGTTCGCATCTACCACGAGCTCGATGACACGTTCTTCAGCGCCAGCTCGAACAGCTTCATCGGCGAGCTCTACGGCCTGCTCGGCGTCGAGAACATCGCCGATGCAGCCGACGAAGAAGGCTTCGGTTTCCCGCAGCTCTCGCCGGAATACCTCATCGAAGCTGACCCCGAAGTGATCGTCTTCACCACTCAGGTCGGCTACACCGCAGACGACATTGCGGCCCGTCCAGGCTGGGATGCCATCACCGCAGTGAGCACCGGCAACCTCGTTCAGGTCGACGCCGACATCGCCTCCCGCTGGGGACCGCGCGTCGTCGAGTTCCTCGAGGTCGTCGCTGCCGAGGTCACCAAGGTTTCGACAAGCTCATGACGTCGGCCGGGCCGCTGACGGGAGAGTCGTTGGACTCTTC
>CALEWY010000108.1 GCA_937925335.1 uncultured Acidimicrobiales bacterium | reverse complement strand
CACCGTCTCGGTCCGTATCTCTCAGCGGCCGTTCGGCGCCGTGTTGGCCGACATGATCGACGGCGTCGTCGCCGCCAACCGTCTCGATGGCGCAGACGCCGGCATCTTCCGAGACCAGCTCTGGGAAGCAACAGCCGACCTGGCAGCTCCAAAGGAGTCGGCGGAGCGTCCACTCGCTGCGGCGGTCTGAGCGTTGGTTCGAAGTATCAGCCCATCGGCTCGGCAACTCTGAAGAAGTTGACAAAGCGTCTGCTCCGAACATCAGTCGATCGGCTCGGCAACTCTGAGGAAGTCGACGAAGCGTCTGCTCCGAAGCAACAGCCGACCCGGCAGCTCTGAGGAAGTTGGCAGAGCGTTCGTCCGAAGCAACAGCCGACCCGGCAGCTCTGAAGAAGTTGACAGAGCGTTCGCCCTCCACCTGGTTGATCGCTCACTCCGAAGCATCAACCAATGGCCCAGCAGTACCGAGAAAGTTGGCGGAGCTTCCGCTTGCTGCAGCGGCCTGATTCGGCGATGATGTCGGCGCTATGCCGCGGTTGGTACACCCTCAGCATCAGACACCTCAGCCGAAATCTCGGCGGGGTCTTTACGGTTCGATGATTCGAGTCGTGATCTACGCGATCCTTTGCCTCCTGCTCGTGCTCGTCATCCTCCGGACGGTGCAGAATCTCTAATCCGGTCGACGGCGCTTCGCTTCTGGCTCGTCACAAACCGATCGTCCGCCTCGGCGCTGGCGAGCGATTCCGGCCGAGCTCAGTCGACGACTACGTCGCGCACTGTTCGCTGCATGCGCCGCGCCACGACGGCATCGCTGAAATGATCGAACCTGTCGGCCGAGTCACGCTCGAACGACTCGATGCCAGCCTCCCCGTTGGCTCCCACTTGCGTTTCGTTCAGCCGAGCGAGCGACGGGTGGCACTGCCAGATTCACTCCGGGGCCTGCCTCGTGGTCTTTCCGCCGGCCACCGCTTAGCCAGGGTTGGCCTTGTCGGCCGGCTGCTCGACGCCCTCATCCGAATCGGCAACATCTTCCGCCCAACCGTTCCGTGGCGCACGGGCCGAGCTGCAGCTGCCAAGGCCCACCGGATCTTCGCCGCAAGCGAACCGTGTTGTTACGGCCGAGTCTTCGAAGCCGCCGGCTGGACGGCCCTCCACTATTCGTTCTTCTACCCAATGAACGACTGGCGTTCGAATTTTCGTGGTGTCAACGACCACGAGGCCGACTGGGAAACCGTCATCGTCTACCTCGACTCCTCGAACCAAGAGCCGGCTTGGCTCGCCTACGCCGCTCACGACCACTCCGGCGATGATTTGCGCCGCCACTGGGATGACCCAGAGGTCGAACGAATCGCCGAACGCCCCGTCGTCTACGTCGGCGGCGGCTCACACGCCAGCTACTTCAGCGCCGGCGAGTTCGTCACCACCGTCCACGTCGCCTCGCTCGGCCCGTTCCTCGCGATCCAACGCTTCTTTCGCCGCCTCGTCGGACTCGATCCAGCCGTCGATGGTTTCGACATTCCCTACGTCGACCAGGCACTGGGAACCGGCCTCGAATTCGGCCCGGATGGCGAGCACGACCTTGCCCTTCACTTGCTCGATGAGAGTGAACCGTGGGTTGGCGACTTCCGAGGACTCTGGGGAGTTGATGTTGACGACCCGGCCGAAGGCGAACGAGCACCAGCCGGGCCCAAGTTCGAACGAAGCGGCGACATCCGCCGAGTGTGGGCCGACCCAATTGGCTGGGCCGGACTCACGAAGGTCATCCCACCGTCGCAATCGAGCTCAAACCAGACGTTGATCGATGCCGAGATCGAACGCATCGACGGCGAGCTCGATTACCTCATCCGCCGAGCTCGCCT
The DNA here is from genome assembly GCA_937925335.1 of uncultured Acidimicrobiales bacterium. Taxonomy (GTDB): domain Bacteria; phylum Actinomycetota; class Acidimicrobiia; order Acidimicrobiales; family SZUA-35; genus CALEWY01. The sequence continues at coordinate 4,351 of CALEWY010000108.1, read as the reverse complement.
TCTCGGCCTCAGCGGCGGCGACGAATCAGCGACCGATGAGCTCCGCCGAGTTGAAGAGGGTGTGACCGAGCTCCGGTTGCAACGACGGCGCCTCGCCAAGCTCGACACCACGCCCGCCGCAAACAACGGCGCACTCGCCACTCGTGCGCATCTCACTCGGCCTGCCGAACCCATGGGCGACTTGTCGACTCGACGGGCTCGGCTCCTCGGGTTCTGGGCGATGATCAGCGCGCCCGTCATGTTCGCCATCGTCGGCGCGTTGATCGTCGGTTGGTGGGGATGGGAGCTCCTCAGCATCGGGCTCCTCGCCGGCCTCGCGTTCGAAGCACTCACGAAGCGCAGGTTTGTCCGCTTCGTCGCCGTCTATCTGCTGCTTCTCATCCTGATCGCGGTGATCGCCGGCGGTCTCTATGCCGCTCGGACCGGCGCCAACGAGGTGCTCGGAGGGCTCTTGATCGGACTCGCCGGGGTCACACTCGTCGCCAATGTCATCGAGCGGTTCCGCGACTGATCAGCGACTGCCGCCCAACGCCAACACCAACGGCTCTCGCCTCGCAACGGGCGCCGGTTGCGTGCGCTTAGCTGAAGACGATCGTCTTGTTGCCGGCCACGAGCACTCGGTGCTCGAGGTGAGCCTTGACGGCTCGGGCCAGCACGACCGTCTCGAGATCTCGCCCCTTCATCGTGAGCTGGGCGACGTTGTCGCGGTGGCTCACCCGGAAGGTGTCCTGCTCGATGATCGGGCCTTCGTCGAGATCAGCCGTTGCGTAGTGAGCGGTCGCTCCGATGAGCTTGACGCCGCGGTCGTGCGCCTGGCGGTAGGGGTTGGCGCCGATGAACGCCGGTAAGAACGAGTGGTGGATGTTGATCACCTGCAGCGGACGGGCGGCGATGAAGTCGTTGCTCAAGATCTGCATGTAGCGAGCCATGACGACGAGATCGACGCCGTGCTCGGCGAGGGTGGCCAGCACGGCCTGTTCCTGCTCGGGTTTGGTTTCCTTCGTGACGGGAAGGTGCACGTAGGGAATCCCCATGTGCTCACAGATGCCGGCGTGGTCGGGATGGTTCGACACCACGACGCGCAGGTCGGCGTTGAGCTCGCCACTTCGCCAGCGGGTGAGCAGGTCATACAAGCAGTGCGGCTGGCGTGAGGCCATGATCGCCATCGGCGTTGCCACGTCGGTGAAACGAATCGCCACCTGCATGTCGAACGCATCGCTCACCGGCGTGAACGCTTCGACGATCGCGTCGCGGTCCACATCAAAACCAGCGTCGTCGAATTCGATTCGCTGGAAGAAGATCAGCTCGCCATCAGCACCGGTATCGACGTGTTGCTCAGCGTGGATGATGTTGCCGCCGTGCTCGGCGATCCACGTGGTGGTGGCCGACACGATGCCCTGGGAATCAGGGCAACTGAGAAGGAAGACAGCGCTCATCGGAGAAGTGTGGCTTGGGATTTCGCCATTCCCTCAGAGCCTGACCAGGATGTTTGTGAGCCTCCTGTCGGGCTCGCCTCAGTGCCGCAAACGGAGTAAACACAAGCCATGAGTGCATCGAGCGCAATCGTCATGACGTCCACCGGCGGACCCGAGGTTTTGGAGTGGGTCGGCGTCGATATCGCCGAGCCCGGCGAGGGCCAAGTGGCGGTCGAAATGCATGCAGCTGGCGTCAACTTCATCGACACCTATCACCGCACCGGGCTCTATCCAGTCGAGCTGCCCTTCCGACCCGGCCTCGAAGGAGCGGGCATCGTCACCGCTGTTGGAGAAGGCGTGAGCGACCTGGCCGTCGGTCAATCGGTCGCTTGGGGTTCGGCACAGAGCGGCTACGGCCACCACGCCGTGTTGCCTGCCGCGCAAGTTGTGCCGGTGCCAGACGGCGTCGACCCCGAGAGCGCAGCCGCCGTTCTGCTGCAAGGTATGACGGCGCACTACCTGGCGTTCGACACCTACTCGCTGCAGCCGGGCGACAAGTGCCTGGTGCACGCTGGTGCCGGGGGAGTGGGTCTGCTGCTGATCCAGATCGCCAAGCGGCTCGGCGCTGAGGTGTTCACCACCGTCGGCACACCCGAAAAGGCTGAGCTGGCGAAGGGTGCCGGAGCCGATCACACGATCCTCTATCGAGATGTCGACTTTGGTGACGAGGTCGAACGAATCGCTGGTTCTCGAGCGCTTGATGTGGTCTATGACGGAGTCGGCAAGAGCGTGTTCAGCCGCAGCCTTGATCTGCTCCGGCCCAGGGGAGTGATGGCCACGTTCGGCAACGCATCTGGCCCGGTCGATCCGGTCAGCCCGCTCCAATTGATGCCGTCGCTCTTCCTCACCCGCCCAACGCTGTTCGACTACATCCGCAACCGTGACGAGCTGCTCGCCCGCACCGGCGATCTCTTCGGCTGGATGAAAGCTGGCGAACTCGACGTGCGAATCGGTCTTCGTCTTCCCATGACCGAGGCAGCCGAAGCTCATCGCAAGCTCGAGGGTCGAGAGACCACCGGCAAGATCGTGCTCCATCGATAACACCTGCGTTCCGTCGGCTGCGCACTCGATTGCGAGCGCTCTGCCGGGAATGCCCGATCTGTGATGCTCCAGCAGTGATACTTGCGGGATGGACGCGCCCCGCTCCAAGGCCTTGATCGATCTCGTCCGCATCCCGCGGAAGCAGTTCTCACCCGCTCAATCCGTTGCGCGGCGGGTGGGCTTTGCGCTCGGTCTCATCGTCTTCGTTGCGCTCGTCGTTCGTCTCGGCCGTGATGGGTATGAAGATTCCGCTGGCGGGGAGATCAGTTTCCTCGATGCCTTCTACTACGCATCGGTCACGACGACGACCACGGGCTACGGCGATATTGCAGCGGTCAGCTCGTCGGCTCGCTTGTTGGCGACGCTGTTGATCACCCCGGCCCGCATCCTGTTCCTGATCTTGGTGGTTGGCACCACGGTCGAGGTGCTCACGGCTCAATCGGCCACGTTGATCGCCACCCGGCGATGGAGGAATCGAGTGAAGAACCACTACGTCATCTGCGGTTTCGGAGCCACCGGCCTCGCGGCTGCGAACGACCTCATCGCTCGAGGTGTGTCTCCGTCTCAGATCGTCACCGTCGACCGCCACGATGCAGGTGTTCGAGCTGCGACCGATCTCGGTCTCGTCGCCATCCAGGGCGACGCCACCCACAGGGCTGTGCTTGAGCAGGCGGGCATCGCCGATGCGAAAGCGATCGTGGTCGCCCCGAATCGAGATGACACCGCGGTGCTCATCACACTCACCGTTCGCGAGCTCAACCAGACGGCACACATCGTGGCCGGTGGCCGCGAGCAGGAGAACCTCCACCTGTTGCGTCAAGGTGGCGCCAACGAGGTGATCGATGCGACCGCCGCCGTCGGCCGAATGCTCGGCCTCGCAACCTACGCGCCAACTGCGGTCGGGGTGCTCGACGATCTCATCGCCGCCGGAACCGGCCTCGAACTCGTCGAGGCGTTGCCGACCGCCGATCTTTCGGTGCCGGACGGCTGCTCACTCGTTGGTGTTGTCCGCGACGGAGAGCGCCTTCGGCCGATCGACATCGATCCAACACAGCTTCGTTCGGGCGACCGCCTCATCGTTGTGCGCGAGTCGTCCTGACACAGCACTCGCCCGAGCCAGCGTGGACGAATCGTCCAGCCGGGCCCGGGCTCGGGTGCTAACTGATCGCGATCGAGGCGCTGGCGCTGACCACTTGGCCGGTGCCGATGTCGGTCGCCGTCAATGTCACGGTGATTGTTCCCGCCGCAACACCCTGCACGTCGATCGAGAAACTGCCGCCGCCACCCCATGAGAGGGTGCCGCCAGGAGCGATCGACCAGCTCGGGCCGCTGAAGGCGCCCTGGTTGCCAGAGTTGAGGCTGCAGGTGAAGCGCTGGCCAACGGCTGCGGACCCGACGGTGCAGCCAACCGAAATCGGCTGTGGTGTCGGCGGAGCTTCGGTCGACGTTGTGGCCTCGGTGGTCGTCGTCGTGGCCTCGGTCGTCGTGGTCGTCGCCGGAGCCGTGAAGGTGATCGAGGCACCACCAGCGCTCACCGGTGTGCCGGTTGCGGTGTGGGTTGCGGTCGCCGAGATGGTGACCGTGCCGGGATCGAACGACGCCACGTAGGTCTCGCCGGGTGAGCCCCACTGGTTGAGCGCAAGACCTTGTGGGTTGCTCGTCGAGTAGCTGATGTTCGAGAACTCAGAACCGTTCGAGATCGCACATGTCGCAGCCGAGGTTCCGTCCGCCGGGCGTGTTGATGGCGAGCACGAAAGGCCAAGCGCTGGGACTGATGTGGTGGTCGTCGGTGCCGCGATGATGCTCACGCTGTCGCTGCTCGACACGGTGAGGCC
>CALEWY010000107.1 GCA_937925335.1 uncultured Acidimicrobiales bacterium | reverse complement strand
GGCAGCGGTTGGTCGCACAGTTTGATGCCCACTCAACCTAACGCTGTAAGGCTGGCGTTTGTTCCCAGAGAATCTCCAGGCTACGGCGGTGACTATCGGGTGCGGCCAGCCTCTCGGGGCGCTGAAGACGAATGCCCAGCCTCTTCTAAAGCCCTACGCGGGTGTGAGCTGGCGCTCGGCGTTGCTCGAGGTCACCCCTGAGAAGCGGCGTCGGAACGTTTCAGCGACGAGCAAACCGAGGGGTGCCGAGAACCAGATCGAGATCAGGAGCGAGGCGCTCTCGTAGTTGCGGAGAAGCGGGCCGGTGATGACCAGCATTACTCGGAAGAGCCAGAAAGCTCCCCACATGGCCCCGGCGTAGCGAATTGCCCACACTCGGTGTTGTGCAACGTCGCCGCTGCGAGCGGTGATCACGCTCTTGATCGCTGAGCCGTAGACGACTGCCGACATCGACCAGAAGCCGACCATCGACAGGTTGCCTCCGTATTCGCTGACCGAGCCGTGCTCGGTCGAGAGCCAAACTGCAAAGAAGGTGCCAACGGTGATGGCGGCGAAGGAGATCTTGCCGATCAGCCGATGTTGCGACCGGTTGGGGCCGGTTCCTGGTCGTGCGAGCTGCACGTGCATCAGAACGAAGGCGATCGAGTTGAAGAAGATGTGGGTGTAGAGCATCGTGCGCCTCGACTGCGGACCGTTCACGAACCGGTCGTAGAAGGCGACACCCCACGATGGATGGTTCGTGTAGCGATCGCCCCAAACCGAGCAGGCGTTGTCGACGCATTGAGCGAGTGCCGGGGCGCCTTCATCTCGGCCGAGCCCGAGATTGTCGAAGACGTCGTAGATGCCAACGAACGCTGGAATCGCAACACCAACGCCAGAGACGAGATAGCGGACGTTCAGTACGAGCAGGATCGCGATGCCCATTCCGAAGAACGGGCCAAACGTGCGACGGCGAAATCCGAGCACCAACAATCCAGCCCAAACCGCAAGAGCCGCATAAACGGCCAACACATCCCATGGCAACGACACCGAGTCCCCCTCGTTCCGTAGCTCGTCCCCTCAGAGACGGTTCACGACCTTAACCCAGTCCCTCGCGATCAGCCGCAGAGGCAGGTCGAACCCACTGTGATCTCTGAGACCGCAGTGGGTTCTGGACCGGCTGTGGTCTCAGAGGTCATAGCGGAAACGCTATGCCCAGGATCCGGTCGCATGGGCAGGCGTTTCAGTGCGTTTTTGCTGGTGAGACGCTGATTGAGGCTTCCGAAAGCGACTGCGGTCTCTGAGGTTGCAGGGGGTTTGAGACCGGCTGTGGTCTCAGAGGTGATAGCGGAAACGCTATGGCTGGCTTCGGAGGGAATGTGCTCGTTGTCGTTGTTGGGGCGTTGCGCTGATACGACTACTTCCATGAGTACGTATGGGGTGGGGATCATTGGACTCGGAGCTGTTGGGCGGCGCTTCGTTGAGCAGTACGAACAACACGAGGGCTTTGAGCTGGCTGCGGTGTGGGACCTTTCCGACGATGCCCGAGCCAGCGCAGCTGCTGACTTTGGTGCACCCGTGGTCGACAGCGCTGCTGCGGTCGTTGAACACGGTGACGTCGACATGGTCTACATCGCTGTTCCTCCGATGTTCCACGAGGTCTACGTCGACCAGGTGTTAGCCGCCGGTAAGACCATCTTCTGCGAGAAGCCGCTCGGTGTTGAAGACGCCGCGTCGACAGCGATGACCGAACGAGTCGAAGCGGCTGAAGCGCGAGCCGCCGTGAACTTTGTGTTCGCCAGCGCACCTTCGGCCACCGCACTCGGCGAGCTGATCAGCTCGGGCGCAGCCGGTGAGATCGTCGGCGCTGAACTTCGCCTCCACTTCCGCGAATGGCCACGACCGTTTCAGGCTGACGCAGCCTGGCTGCGCGATCGAGATCAAGGCGGTTGGACCCGAGAGGTCGTTTCACACTTCGTCTTCCTCGCCGAGCGACTCTTTGGCGAAGGTTCACTCGTGTCGGCCAATGCTTCCTATCCCGCCGACGGAACCTCCGAACAGGCTCTCGCCGCGGTGATCGACTTCCCATCAGTGGGTACAAGCGGCACACAGATGCGCATCATCGGAACCTCGGATGCTGCCGGCCACGACGAAGTTGAGTTCATCGTGTGGGGGAGCGAGCGTTCATTCAGGATCTCCAACTGGTACCAACTCACATCGGTCGAGGCCGATGGCATTTGGGTCGAGGTCGAAGCTGCGGGGGCTGCTGGGGGTCCGGCTGTTGCAGGTCCTGCTGCCTATGCCGCACAGCTTGGTGAAGTCTCGAATCTCTGCGCCGGAGAGACGCACGGCCTCGCAACGTTCCGCGAGGCACTGCGCGTGCAGGTACTCGTCGAAGCGATGCTCTCGTGACGGAGCGTTCATGAAAGCGGTCATCCAGCGAGCGGCGCACGCGTCGGTCACCGTTGACGATGAGATCATCGGCCAGATCGGGGCGGGGCAGGCCGGTCCAGGTCTCTGCGTGCTCGTCGGTGTCACCCACGACGACGCCGAGGCTCAGGCCATCAAACTGGCGGACAAGCTTTGGAAGATGCGGATCTTCGAAGACGACGAAGGAAAGATGAACCGCTCGGTCGCCGACGGTTCAGGCGAGCTGCTCATCATCAGCCAGTTCACCCTTTACGGCGACGCTCGCAAGGGGAACCGGCCGGGTTTCACGGACGCCGCACGGCCCGAGATCGCGTCGCCGCTCATCGACTTGGTCGTGAGCGAACTGCAGTCCAAGGGAGCGACGGTTGCAACCGGTCGCTTTGGGGCTGACATGAAGGTCGACCTTCGCAACGACGGTCCCGTCACCATCGTCCTCGAGCTGTAGACGCCCCGTCGCCTCGTTCACTGGCGGCTGTGGGGTGCGCTCGTGCACCCTGTGGCCGCCGGTGGGATTCGGGAGCGGGGGTTAGGCGCTGGGGCGGCGGGTGACCGTGAAGCCGGCGGCGCTCACGGCGAGACCGAAGAGCAGGACCGGCCAGGGTCCGACGTAGCTGGCGAGCGTGCGGCCCTCGCGCATCTCGACGGTGTCGATCAGCACGGCGCGTTCACCGATGTCGGTTCGCTGCAACAGATTGCCTTGCGGATCGATCACCGCTGAAAGGCCGGTGGGCCCCGCCATCAAGAGCCAACGATCGTTCTCGATCGCCCGAAGCTGGTTCGACGCAACCTGCTGGGTGTGCACCTGGGTGAGCCAGAACGACGAACCGTTCGTGGGGTTCGTCAGCAGCTGAGCACCGTTTTGCATCGCCTCCTGCGAGCGCCGAGAGAAGTACGCCTCCCACGAAATGGCAACACCGATCGGGCCGACGGGTGTGTCGAGCACCGGCTCGCCGGTTCCGGCCAAGACGTCGCGGCGAGGCAGGTCGTCGGTGAAATTGGAGATGAACCCACGCAGCGGGACGTACTCACCGAACGGGACGATGCGTTCTTTGTCGTAGCGATCGAGCACCTCCCCGGTGGGGCTCACCGCCGTGTGATAGTTCGCAGTGTTGACGTCGCTGATCGAGTGGAACCAACCGGGGAGCAGCACGGCGTTGTTGTCGATCGCCACCTGCGACACCCGCCGCTCGGCTTCTTCGAAGTTCAAGAAGCGACCAGGGTTGACGACGTTCTCCGGCCACAAAATCAGATCGACCTGACCGGGGATCTGCGTCGTGGCTTCAATGTGGCGGGCGAGCACAACCGGCTCTTGATCCGACGATGCTCGGGTTCGCGTTGGTCCGCCGCCTTGCACGACGGCGACGTCGACGTCTCGAACCACGTCTGACCGAGGATGCAGATAGCCAGCGGCGATGAACCCAACGGCAATCGCCAGCGCGATCGCTCCGTGGTTCAGCGATGACCGAGAGCCACGACTTCGCACGACAACACCAAGTGCCTGCCCGAGCATGACGACCAAGACGATGATGAGCGCGGGCCCGGCGATGCGGGCCGTGATCGCAAGCGGTGACTCGACCTGGCCGAGTGCAACGTTGGCGAGCGGGACACCGCCGAACGGCCAGTACCACCGGGCGATCTCGCCGATCGCAAACGCTCCGGGGAAGGTGATGAAGCGCCACGGGCCGTCCGGGGGAGTGGCGACACACGCGATGCCGAAGTAGGTCGAAAAGATCGCACTCGCCGCGATGTAACCGGGTGCCGTCAGGTCGAACATCCACAACATGGCCGGAAAGAGCCAGCTCGCGGTGACGAGCCAGCCTCGACGGAACCGCTGCTTGCGGGTGGTGCCGATGAGCAGCAGATCGAGCAGGGCAAAGCCGATGAACGCAAGCGGCCACCATCCCCATGGCGGAACGGCGCCGGCGATGCAGATGCCGGCGAGCGCTGCGATGCCCATGACGCGGAGTCGGCCGTCGACAGCTGGAGTGGCCCCTTGAGTCGGGGTTTCGGCGGTCACTGGGCGGTCCTCACGAACCCACTCACGAACCCAGGAGCCTGGGATTCAGCGGTGATCACTCGCCGATGAGTGCAGCGGCAGCCTCGCGGCCGCTGCGAATCGTCGCCGGGATCCCGATCCCTCGATAGGAGTTGCCGGCGAGGCGAACGTGCGGAGCGTTCGCCGCGACATCAGCCTCGATCGCATCGATCCGAGCCTCGTGACCGGGAACGTACTGCGGGAAGGCGTGGTGCCACCGAACGATTCTTGTGGCGACGGGATCGGTACCGATCTCGATCACTTTGCGGAGTTCGTTGAGCAGCGTCGCGGCCAACCCTTCGTCGTCCATCTTCAGCGCTCGCCCGTCGCCGAACCGGCCGGAGGTGAGGCGAACCAGCGCCGTCTCAGACGTGGCGTAGTGATCCCACTTCGTGCTGAACCAGGTCGACGCGGTCATCACGCCGCCGTCGATGCGGGGGAAGAGAATGCCCGATGCATCGAGAACCGGATCAAGGCCTTCGAGCGGGAGCTCATAGGTGACCTGAGCGACCGATGCGTGTTCGATCTCAGCCAACAGCTCGGCGGCGTCTGGCGCGTCGTCGGCGATGATCTGAGCCGCCACGTTTGATGGTGCCGCGATGATCACGGCATCGGCCGGTTCCGGTCCGTCCTGGTCGAAGGTGGCGAGTGCGGCGATCGGTCGGTTGAAGATGATCTGCGCCGGTGTTGGCCCCTCGGAGATCGCAGCCACGATCGCATCGGCGATGCGGGCGACTCCTCCCGGAAGGCTGTGAAACACCGGCTTGTTCTGAGCCGACCCCAGCGTGGCGCCGGTCTGTTCACGGATGGTTCGGAGACCTTCGATGATCGAACGGCTGGCGTTTGCGGCCGCCCACAGCTGAGGTGCGCCGGAGCGCATGCTGAGCCGGTCGATATCGGATGCATTGATGCCACCGATCAACGGATCGATCAATCTGTCGGTGACCTCATCGCCGAGGCGGGCTCGGCAGTACGCGCCGACGGAGACATCGTCGCCGATCGTGGTTGAGGGACGGTCGAGATCTTCCGCTGCCCGTTCGACACCGCTTGCCGAAATCACTCCTGACGCGGCGAGTGCTTCGAGGTCGGTCGGAACCCCGAGCATCGTCCCGTCAGGCAGCGAGAAAAGCTCACCGTCGCGGTGGATGTAGGCCGGAACCGGCGAGACCGGGCTCGTCAGTTCGTCGGCGAGCCCGAGCTCCGCACACAGCGCGATCGCATCGGGCACGCGAGCCAAGAAGCAGTCGGGCCCTGCGTCGACGAGTCGGTCGCCGACCGCAGACGACCAGATGCTGCCGCCAACTCGATCGCTCGCCTCATAGATGATGACTTCGTGGCCGACTCGGTGAAGATCGAACGCGGCAACGAGGCCGGCGATCCCGGCCCCAACGACAGCAACTCTCATGTCGAAGCGTTCGCTGCGTTGTCAGGCGCTGGGCCGCGAGCTGTGCCGACTCGGTGAACGAGCTCGACCACGCGCTCGAGCTGCTCGGGGTTGGTCATGGGAAGCACGCCGTGCCCGAGGTTGAAGATGTAACCGGGGTGCCCGGCGTTGTCGTCAAGGATGCGGAGGACTTCGGCTTCGAGAACCTCCCACGGTGCAAGCACGAGGGCGGGGTCGAGGTTGCCCTGCAGCGCGTAGGTGCCGCCGGTGCGCTCACGAGCAACGCTCAATGGCGTGCGCCAATCGACTCCGACAACCTCACAGCCTGCGCCGGCGATCAGTGGAAGGAGTTCGCCCGAGTTGATACCGAAGTGCGTGCGCGGCACGCCGAGGTCAGCGACAGCAGCGAGCACCTTCTCCGAATGAGGAAGGACGTACTCGCGGTAGTGAGCCGGGTGTAGGGCTCCGGCCCACGAATCGAACAACTGCACAGCCTTTGCCCCGGCTTCGACCTGCGCTCGCAGCGTGGCGATTGCGGAGTCGGCGACGAGATCGGCGAGCTGGTGCCAGAGCTTCGGATCGCCCGTCATCAACGCCTTCACCTTGGCGAAGTCACGCGTTGGGCGGCCCTCCACGAGGTAGGAGGCAACCGTGAATGGCGCACCAGCAAAACCGATGAGCGGCACGTCGAGTTCGCCCATCAGAATTTCGATGGTCTTGGCCTGAAAGTCGAGATCGACGGAAGGGTCGAGCGGACGGAAACGGTCGAGGTCTGCCGCGGAGGCAAACGGCTGCTCACAGGTGGGGCCGACACCGGGTGTGATGTCGATCCCGAAGCCCGATGCGAAGATCGGTGTGACGATGTCGGAGAACAAGATTGCGGCGTCGACGCCATAGCGGCGAACCGGCTGCAGCGTGATCTCTGCTGCACGCTCCGGATCCTGGATGGCCTGAAGGATCGAACCCTCGCCTCGGACGGCTTTGTATTCGGGCAAGGAACGCCCGGCCTGACGCATGAACCAGACGGGAACGCGGTCGCCCGGTTCTTGACGGGTGGCCCGAAGGAAGGCGGAATCAGTGGTCACACAGAGAACGCTAGCGGCGCTGTTGGTGGCCTCCCGCCCGAACGTGACGACCGGCGCTGGGCCGCCTGGGCCCGTTTCGGCGATGCGAGGAGCTGGCGAGGTGCTGGCGTTTGGAACTCGTAGGATTGACGGCCCCCTTTTGAGTCAGGAGTTCGGTGAGCGACCCATCTTCCGCTGAGACGCACAACGAACGGTCTTCGGACCCTGAGCTCGCCGCAGAGCAGGAGTTCTTGCTTCGTGCATTCGCTCGGCTCGAAGCGACCCGCCAAGAAGCGATCAACCTGCGAACCATGGTCGAAGTGGGCGAAGGTGGCACGCAGCAGGCCCGTTGGGAACGCGAGGTCATCTACGAGAACATCGCCAACCGGCTCACCGATCTCGACATCGGCGATCGATCGCTCTGCTTCGGCCGAATCGATCAAACCTCTGAGGCCGGGGCCGGTAGCTATCACATCGGCCGAGTTGCGGTGTCTGACGCGAACAAGGATCCGATGATCGTCGATTGGCGAGCGCCGGTTGCCGAGTCGTTCTACCGAGCGACCGGTCGGGACCCGCAAGGGCTTGTGCGGCGTCGGCACTTCATCTCCCGAGGGCGCGAGTTGCTCGGAATTGAAGACGAGTTCTTCGGTGACGCGGCCGCCCAGCAGCGAGCCACCGTCGACGGACGCGAGCTGCGCGGGCAGGGTGCGCTCATCGCTGCGCTCGAGACGTCGCGCACGGGGCGACTTTCCGACATCGTCGGCACGATCCAGGCCGAACAAGACGAGATCATCCGGGCCCCGCTTCCCGGCGTGCTGATCGTGCAAGGCGGACCCGGCACCGGCAAGACCGTCGTTGCGCTCCACCGAGCCGCCTACCTGCTGTACACACATCGATTCCCGCTCGATGGCCAGGGTGTGCTGGTCATTGGTCCGAACCGCCTTTTCCTCGGCTACATCGAGCAGGTTCTGCCGTCGCTCGGTGAAGCCGGTGTTGAGCTCCACGTTCTGGCTGACCTCGTCCCTGGTGTGCGAGTGCAAGGTCGCGATGATCAGGCT
>CALEWY010000106.1 GCA_937925335.1 uncultured Acidimicrobiales bacterium | reverse complement strand
ACGCTTGTCGGCGTCGCGGCACAGGCGAGCCGTCCCGCAAACGTGTCACCACTTGCTGAACGGCCGCTCGTGAATCGGCGCCAGATCGGTGTTGCGCTGATGGCCGCCGCTGGGTTCTTGGTCCTCGCCGGCATCGTGGTCGCAAGTTTCCAAACCCCAGACGACATCGCTGCGGTCGAGGTGAACACGATCGTCAGCGTCGGCGGCATCACAACCGTCGCCACTGCGTGTGACCCGAACTACTCCGGCTGTGTTCCGCTCGCCGACACCGTCGTTTGTGCCGACCCCAGCGATGCGAACCAGGGCGGCACCGATCGCGACACGAACAGCGACGCCGACGGCGACACCAACAGCGACGGCAAGAACGACGACACCAGCTCGGCTCGGGGCCGAGCCGATTCAGATGACACTCGGTCGGTCCAGGGACCGATCACCGTGACCGGCCAGGACATCCACCAACTCGACGACGACGGCGATGGCATCGCGTGCGAGTGATCGCGTGCGAGTGATCGCCGATCAAACGGCGGTGATGTGGAAGATCAGGGCCGACTCTGGATCGAGCACCGGCGGCTGGACACCAACGCTCATCAGCGCCTGCCCAGACATCTGAACCGAGCCACGCTCCATCCACTCGGGTTCGGTCTCGCCGAAGTCACCTGATCGACCGGGGAGCGCCAGAATCGCGATGGAGTAGCGCTGCTCCGGGTCAAGCCGGGCGAACTGCACCGGATCAGGGACAGACGATCGAGCCGTGTTCGTTCGCACGTAGACAAAGAGCGCTTCGCTGTTGTCAGCAGCGACCACACCCTGTGTCATCGTGGCTTCGTCCATCGAGTCGAGCCGAACCACATCCCCGGAGTGCAGCAACGGTCGGAACTGCTTGTGCAGCGACACGAGTTCCTTCACCTGCGCACGCTCTTCGGGCGATGCATCGAGAAGGTTCCATTCGATGCCGAGATGCCCGAGGAACGCAACGGCGCCACGGAAACCAAGATCATGGGTGCGATGTGTGGTGTGCGAAACGTGCGGGCCAACGTGGGCACCCATCAACTCCGGCGGGAAGAGAATGGAGAAGCCACGTTGGATCCGCTGGCGCTCGAGTGCGTCGTTGCAGTCCGAGGTCCAAATGCGCTTGGTGTGGCGAAGCACTTCGAAATCAGCTCGGCCGCCACCGGATGAACAGCTTTCGATTTCTACGTTCGGGTGTCGCTCGCCGAGCTCCTCGAGCATTCGATACAACGCCAGCGTCTGCGCTCGCGTTCCCGCTCGCCCGTCGTGTGTTGGCTGCACATGGTCACGGTTCATGTCCCACTTGACGTAGGAGATGTCCAGTTCGGTGAGCAGTGAGTCGACCTTCTCGAAGATGTACGCGTACGCCTCAGGGTTGGCGATATCGAGCACGAGTTGATTGCGCCCGAGCACCAGGTCATAGCGCGTGTCGGCCAGGACCCAGTCCGGATGGGCTCGATACAGATCCGAGTCCGGATTCATCATTTCCGGCTCAAACCAGAGCCCGAACTCAAGACCGAGACCGGTGACATGGGAGACGAGCGGTTCAAGCCCATCGGGATACTTCGTCGCATCGACCCACCAGTCGCCGAGACCAGCGGAGTCATCGTTGCGCTTGTGGAACCATCCATCGTCGAGCACGAAACGTTCGGCTCCGACCTCTGCAGCGACATCAGCCAAGCTCTTCAGCGTGTCCATGTCGTGATCGAAGTAGACGGCTTCCCACGTGTTGAGCAGCACCGGGCGCGGCTTGTCGATCGCCGGGTGGCTCGGGCGTTCGCGCAGGTAGCGGTGAAAGGCGCGAGACACCTCGCCGAGACCCTCGTGGCTGTAGGCGCCGTAGAGCCAGGGCGACTTGATGCTCTCCCCCGGCGCAAGGTCGGCCTCGCCGGGGAACAACAGCTCGCCAGCCTGGAGGTATCGACGACCGTCGGCCAAGCGTTCAGCGACGAGTCGGGAGTTGCCGCTCCAGCCGAGATGGAATCCCCAGACCTCACCGCTGTTTTCGGTGAAGCCGCCCGTCCCGGCAAACATCACGGCGACATGATCGTGTGAGCTGCGGCCGCGACGATTCTCGTTGATGATCGCTCCGGCCTCCCAGTGTTGGCGGCGTGGGTGGAACTCATCGCACCATCGACCGGTGAAGTCCAGAATCTCGTTCGCGCTCGTTGGAAGGGGCAGCGAGAGCGACAAGCGGTTGATGTTGTAGGTCGTGTCGGCCGTGTTGGTCACGGTCTGGCGGAGCGCGACGACGTCACGGTCACCCTTGAGCCACACCTCGATTTCCGATTCGAGCCCGGCTACCGGATCGTGGCTGTAGAAGCGGACCAGATCGTCGGTGACCTCTGGCGGCTTCGACTCCGAGAAGCGTGGGGCCCACGCCGAGCCGTCGGCTCGCGCCCCTTTCAGGCCCGGTGAACCAAAGAAGCCAGAGCCCAGCTCAGGAACGAGGGCGACGGGCGCCTCGACGTCGATGGTCGCCTTTGGCAACGGTCGACTGAGCGCCGCGACGATCATCTCCGCATCGTCATCGGGAAGCTTGCGCCCCCAATACACGACGGCCGGCGGGCCATCGCCATGGGTGAGGACGAGGGTGGTGTTGTCACCGTGAAGCATCAGGTGGGTCATGTGATCCTGCTGGGTGTCGGAAGAGACGAAGTCTCGGAGGTTAGGGGGTCGGAGGTGGAACGAAGCGGTTGGTTCGAGAGGTTCACGTCACGTCCCAGATCGCATGATCGTGACGAGTTGATTCGGCTCAACAGCCGGCGTTTCGCTGACGGACCCGTCGGGCCAAATGACGGTCAATTCGACGGGTGAGTCAGCCGACTCGGTGAGCGATCCAAGCCCGAAATGAGCGTGCGGTGGACCGCCGGAGAGGTATCCCCGGCTGAGATCGATCGTGCGGGTGAGTTGGCGGCCATCTGCGAGTGAGGCGATGACGGTTGCTCCAACGGCATCGAGGTTGCGGCTGTCTTCCCAGCGGAGCTGCACACCAAGGTTGGAACCGCCGCAGATTTCGTTGTCGAAGACTCTCGAAGGCGAGCCGAGGTTGTTCACGACGATGTCCAGATCACCATCGCCGTCCAGGTCTCCCATGGCCATTCCTCGCCCTCCCGCCACGTCATCGAGACCCCAGGAAGGTTCGCGCTCCATGGACGAGCCGGTGTTGACGAAGGCCTGATTGGGTTCGATCAGCTCAGCATTGTCGAGAGCGGCGAACAGATTGTCGCTTCGCATTCCGGTCACCACGTACAGGTCGAGCAATCCGTCGGAGTCGAGATCGCCGAACACGCCGGACCAACTCCAGCCTGTTGCGTCGATGCCGAACTCTGAAGCGGCGCTGTCAAAGCTCTCACCCGTTGCGAGCGACAGAACGTTCTCCGGGCGCTGCACATCGTCGACGAGGCCGATCGCATCCATGTCAGCGTTCACCTCGACATAGCGCTCATCCGCATCGGCATCGTCTGACCGAGGTTTCATGTCGGTGGAGAAGACGTCGATGTCGCCGTCGTTGTCGATGTCTCCCCCGTCGAGGCTCATCGTCGAGAACGAGGTCGTCGAGAAGGGTTCGACGGCCAGCCAGCCTCCGTCATTGTCAACCCAGAGTCCGTCGGGAGTGGCGAGGTCGTTTCCGACGGCAATGTCGGTCGCAAAGTCACCGTCGAGATCGACGAGCAGAACGCTCAGCGCTTGTGATGACGATGCAACTCGGGTGGCGACAAACGAGCCATCATCGGCTTGCTCGTGCACGACAACACCCGTGTCAGACCCAAGAACGGGCGAGTTTCGCAGGATCGTCAGTTCGGCGTTGTAGGACCCTGTGACAACGTCGAGGTCGCCATCACCACCAAGGTCGCCCCAGGCCAACGCATAGGTCGCTGCTTCGACGCCGGGAAGTGGCACTCGTTCGAAGCTCGCCCCACCACGTTCGAGACTGGAATGGTCAAGACCAGAATCGTCAAGACCGCCATCGACGAGCAGGTTCTCGAAGAACACGGGCGGGCCGATCCCGGTGGTCAACACCACGTCGCGGTCGCCATCACCCTCGACGTCGACGATCGATGCCTGGCGGAACCGACCTTCGATCAATGGTTCGCGGTCAAAGGAACCGGAACCGTCGTTCCAAAAGAGGTTCGTGTCGCCAGAGAGACTCGCCATCACGAGGTCGAGATCGCCATCGTTGTCGAGATCGCCGATGGCGACACCGGCACCGGTTCCGTCGAACGTCGACGCGGTGTTACCTGGACCAACGGTGATGTGGTCGAGGTCTCGGGCAACGAAGCGCCCTGAACACTCTTGAGAGCCGTGGGATTCGAAAGCCGCCACCACGTCGACGGCTTGTGCGTCTGGCGGAAGCCTCGGTGTTGATTCGCCCGGCCCCTCATCGCCACACGCTGCAGCGATGAACACGAGCACAAGAACCGCTCGTGAAAACAGACAAGAGCGAGCAGGTTGCGTTGTCCGAAACCTGCTCGCTCTCATCATGAATACCGTGAGTCAGCGCCAGATGGCGCGTCGCTCAATCGCTCGATCAGCTACCGAGGATGGAGTTGACTTCTTCGGCTGCTGGAGCCAGAAGATCAGCAGCGGTGCCCTCGTTACGGAGGATCTGCTGCATGACTGGGCCAACGGTGTCCTCGATCCGCGAAGCGGAATCGGTGATCGGGAAGAGGAACGTGGTTCCATCATCGACGTGGACGGTGAAGGCGCTGACGTCAACACCGTTTGCGGTGTGAGCTTCCTGCGCAATTGCTGCGGCTGAAGGGATAGCCGGGAAGACGACGGCTCCGCTGCCAACGACGTCCTGGCAAGCCGGGGAGGCCATGTACTTGACCCATTCCCAAGCAGCGTCAGGGTTTTCGGCCGACTTGGTGATCGAGTCAGCGAGACCGTTGAACATGGAAGCGCGAGCGCCCTCAGGTCCGACGGGAAGTGGTGCGTAGGCAACCGGAACCTCGGTGGCGTCGCCACTGAGGGTCGAGATCATCCACGAGCCGTTGGTCTGCGTTGCAGCGCCACCCGACTGGAAGATGGTGGTACCACCGAGGGACTCAACGTCCTCGATGGGGGTCACGTAGCCAGCGGCGATCCAGTCAGCGAAGAACTGAACGGTCTCGGCGAGCTCAGGCGAATCGAAGTTCGCGCTGGTGGCCCATGGCTCATCGGTTGCGACGTAGCCGTTCGATGCTGCGAACGAGCTGAAGGTGGTCTGACCAAAGGCGCCGAAGGCACCCTCGAGGCCGAAGCCGTACACCTCGACGCTGCTGGCGTCGAAGCCTTCTTCGTTACCGCGAACACCGTTGGTGTCGATGGTCAAACGCTGGATGAGCTCACCCCAGGTTCCGCCGTCGGTGGGGTTCCACTCGGCGTTGGCGAACTCTTCAGTGGTGATGCCAGCGTCGGCGAGCATGTCCTCGTTGAGCACCATTGCGATGGTGTCAAAGTCCTTGGGGAGACCGAAGCGGTCGCCGTCAGGTGAGGTCCAGAGCTCGGCCAGGCCGGGGAAGTACTGATCCACGTCGACACCGTCGCGCTCGACGAAGTCGTTCAGTGAAACGAGAACACCGGACTCAACGAACTCGGGGTAACGAGCGAGGTGGTCGGTGAAGACGTCAGGAGCTGAGTCAGAAGCGAAGGCGGCGGTGATGCCGTCCCAGTAGTCGCCCCAACCGAACTGCTCGATGTTGACGGTGATGTTTGGCTGCACGTTTGCGGTGAAGTCCGCTGCGCAGGTCTCGTAGAACGGCTGCTGGTTACCGTCCCAGAGCCAGTAGTCAATCGTGATTGGCTCATCGAAAGATGGGGCTTCGCCACTGGCGGCGCCTCCACCCTCTGCCTCACCATCGCTGCCACCGCATGCAGCGGCGACCATGGCCATTGCAAGCAATGCGGCGAAGAGACGGAGCATTTTGCTCTCTCGCATATTGGATTCCTCCAGGGCTTCCTCGAGTGGTGTTTCCACCCGTATTTCTGGTTTTCTGACACTGGACCGTTCAAGGCGGGGTCACCTTGCATGCCCAGTGGAGATCGGCTAGCGAATTTAGTACGTACGGGACGCCAAGTGGCTTACTTGATGCCCGAGAACTGAATACTGTCGACAAGTCGTCGCCCAAACGCAATGAACAACAACAGCATCGGCAGTGCGGAAAGAATGGTTGCGGTCATCAGACCGGCCCAGTCAGGCGAGGTTCCAGGGTTCTGTGACGAGAACGAACCGAGCGCCACGGTGAGCGGCTGAATCTCTTCTGAGCCAGCGACGACGAGCGGCCACAGGTACTCATTCCACGCCGTGACGTAGGTGAGCACGGCGAGCGTGACCATCTGCGGGGCGGCGATCGGCAGGATCACCTTGGTGAAGATGGTGAAGTGATTCGCCCCGTCGATGATCGCTGCTTCTTCGAGGGAACGGTTGATCCCCAGGAAGAACTGGCGCAGGAAGAACACCGCGAACGGTGTCATGAAGAAGAACGGTGCGACGACCCCGGCGTAGGTGTTCAACAGCCCCAAGTTCTTGATCAGGATCAAGTTGGGGATGAGGATGAAGATCGGCGGCACCATCAACCCGGTCAGGTAGAGGAAGAAGAGCTGCTCACGGAAGCGGAACTTCAACCGAGCGAAGGCGTAGGCCGCCATGGCGCTGAAGAACACCTGGCCCGCCGTAATGATCGTCGAGATGATCACCGAGTTCATCAAGGCTCGAACGAAGTCGAACGACCCCGAGTTGGCTCGACCGGTCGCTTCGATGACCTCCGCCTCCGACGCTGCGCCGACCACTCGCTTGAAGTTGAGGATCGTCGGGTCGTCTGGCAAGAACCCGGTATCGCCTGCGAGCAGATCCGGTGTTCGGCTCAAGCCGGTTCGAAACGCCCAGTAGAAGGGAAACACGCTCAACAGCACGAGCACCATCAAGAGCGCCCACGCAACACCTCGGCCCACACGAGCCCCGGTCGATTGGCCAGCACCTGAGCCGGCCATTCCTGCACTTGTTGTGCTCATGAGAGGTCACTCTCCCCCGCTCGAAGCAAACGAAGCTGGATGGCGGTGACCCCCAGCAGGATCGAGACGAGAACGACGGACAGGGCAGCGGCGTAACCGAGGTCTCCGAAGCGCCAGCCGTGCTTGAAGATGTAGACGTAGACAACTTCCGATGCCTGCGCCGGGCCACCGGGTGTTCCGCCAAAGCCGCCAGTCGCAATCTGCACGATGTCGAACACCTGGAACGAGCCGACGACGGTGAGGACCATCACGAGAGCGAGCACCGGGCGCATGAGCGGGAGGGTGATCCGACGGAACATCTGCCACTCGGTGGCGCCGTCCATCGCCGCTGCCTCATAGACCGTGCCGGGAATGGTCTGCAGACCGGCGAACATCAGCAGCGCTGTGTAACCGGTGAACTTCCACGTGTTAATGCCGGCAACGGTTGCGATGACCTTGCCGGTGTCTTGGAAGAACCGGACGGGCTCGTCGAATCCGACGCCCTGCAAGATCGTGTTCACGATGCCGAGCGAACCGTCGAGCATCCAGAGCCACAGGAGAGCGACCACGACGTTTGGCATGAGCCACGGAAGGAGAAGGAGGCCACGAATGACGACCGACCGGGTGAGTCGATCCATCGCGACGGCGATCGCGATCGCCATGATCGTCTGCGAACCAATGTTCAACAGGACGTACCAGAGCGTGCGCAGCAACGATCGGCCGAAGTCACCGTCGTTGAACAGCGTGGCGTAGTTGTCGGTACCGATGAACTCTCCGTCGTTGGCGAGCAGGTTCCAGTCGGTGAAGCTGAGGTAGATACCTCGCAAGACCGGGAAGAAGATAAACGTCGCCCAGCCAATGAGGCTTGGGAGCAGGAACCAGATGGCGATTTTCCAGCCGCCATCAAGATCGGTTCCACCACGTTTCGTATTTGGTGCGGCAGCCGTCATGCGCCCTCACCTTGCGTGTTAACCATGCTCTCCCCCTGGATCAGCGTGTGGGCCACGCACCTCGAAGCCCTGGATCATCGTAGAGCGCAATGCCGGTATCAGACAGCCCGTACTCTCGCACAGAACCGTACCGATTCGAACGCTTGCGATCAGAACCGGACAAAATCTGTCACCCAATCGCGATGGCGTCAAGGCAGTCGGCAAGAAACTTTGTCCCCCCGCTGTCCAGTGTTCTGGCCCCTGTCATCAATACGACCATCCGCACAACGCTGTTTATGACGTGTCATGTCTGAACACCACCCCACACACAACATGTTCGAATTTGTTGACGGGGCCAGTTTCGTCGTGCACCCTCTGAAGGTGCTCGCTCCACAACGTCACGCCATCATCGTTGGTGAGGTCAATCGCCGAGGCAGCGTTCGCGTCCGCGAACTCGCCGCCCTCCTCGATGTGTCAGAGATGACCGTGCGGCGAGATTTGGACCAACTCGCCTCGGCTGGCCAGATCAGAAAGGTGCACGGCGGTGCGTCACGCCTCGAAGCCCGCAGCGCCGAGGAGCCAGGGTTCGCGATCAAGCGAGAACTCCAGCGAGACGAGAAGAACGCGATCGCCCGGACCGCAGCATCGCTCGTTGAACCGGGGAGTGCGATCGGGATCACCGGCGGCACCACGACGTGGCTCCTGAGCCAATACCTCCGGACGGTCGACAACCTCACGATCGTGACCAACTCACTCTCGCTCGCCGCCGGCTTGCACGGTTCGGATAACCCTTCGCTCAACGTCGTGTTGACCGGTGGATCCCGAACAAAGTCTGATGCGCTCGTCGGACCGATTGCCGTGAGCACACTGCGTTCGCTCTACGTCGACATTGTCTTCATGGGTGTCCATGGCATGGCTGGCGAACCGGGATTCACGACTCCCAACCTCGCCGAAGCCGAAACCAATCGGGCGTTCATCCAGTCGTCGGAACGCTTCATGGTGTTGGCCGATCACACCAAGTGGGACACGAGAGGCCTCGGAACGATCGCTCGACTCAGCGACGCCGACGTGGTCATCAGCGACGACCGGCTCACCGAAGGCGCTCGGCAAACAATCGCCGACGAGTGTGGCGAACTCTTGATCGCCGACCACGACGGCGGCACGGACCAGGTCGAACACGAACCGTCGGGCGATGCGACCGAGATCGCACACCTCCGAGACGCAGCCGGGTGAGCGGCGTCGTGGGCGCCGAGCCCGACAACCAACCGATCACCGATCTGCGAACCGACCCGCTCAGCGGCGAATCGACCTACATCGTCCGCAAGCGACAGAAGCGGCCCAACCTACCGTCGACCGGTTGCCCGTTCTGCGTCGGTGGTATAGAAGCGCCGGAGCCATACGACGTTCGGTGGTTCAAGAACCGCTGGCCCGCACTTCCCGATGGGCGCGCCGAAGTTGTGCTCTATAGCCCCGAACACGACGCGACATTCTGGGAGCTTGGCGTGCAGGGCGCCCGCAAGGTGATCGACCTCTGGGCCGACCGAACGAGCGAGCTCGGCGAACGCGACGACGTCAGCTACGTGCTCGCATTCGAGAACCGCGGTCCTGAAGTGGGCGCAACGATCACACACCCGCACGGCCAGATCTATGCGTTCGACCACGTTCCGGATCTTCCAGCGACCGAACTCGAAGGCGGAAACACCTTCGACGAACCGGGCGAGCGGTTGATCAACTCCGTGGGTGCGTGGCGATCATGGGTGCCGTACGCAACGTCGCATCCCTATGCCATCCGTATTGCGTCGAGCGAGACCGTGCCGGATCTCCCAACACTCGGTTCGGGTGGCCGTGATGAGCTCGCCGCGATTTTGGTGGATGCGTTGGAACGACTCGACGCACTCTTCGATGCGCGGACGCCCTACATGATGTGGATTCATCAGCGCCCGTGCGATGGCGGAAGCTGGCCGCAGGCTCGTCTGCATATCGATATTGTTTCGCCATGGCGAGCGAAAGGCGTGATGCGTTTCGTGGCGGCGGGCGAGCTTGGTTCCGGCCAGTTCTTCAACACCGTTGCCCCGGAAGCTGCGGCCGAGGCGCTCAGATCCGCCGTCACCTGAATCGCCACCGTCTGAATCGCCACCGTCTGAATCGGCAGCGCTCGCGTCGGCAGCGCTCGCGTCGGCAGCGTCTGAATCGCGGGCACCGGGCATGGCTCTGCCCGCTGTTGATGCTGTTCGTGGTTGTCGCGGCATGCTCCGCTCCCCCAGCGCCCCGTCAGGCTGGTCGCCAAGATGGTGCCGGCATCGACTTCTCGGTTCCTGCGCCGACCGATCGCACCACCGTGCAAGTTGGTGCGATCGATCGCCAGATCTCGCTCGATGGGCGCATCGTCCCTCGGGACTCAACAACCGTGCGAGCGCCATCACCGGGAACCGTCACATCGCTCGATGTCCTGCAGGGCGACGCTGTTGCGGTTGGGGACCTCCTCGCAACGATCGACCTCGGCGACGCAATATCGGTCGCCATTCTCGAACTCAAGCTTGCGATGAGCGAACGCGATCTTGCGCTGGCGACCGGCGCAGCCAGCGGCACGCTCGATGAGTTTGACCAGCGCGTGTCGGATGCGGAACAAGCGCTTGACGACCTCGGCGTCGATCGCTCACTCATCGATCTCGACGCCGCCGAACTCGGGGCCATCGAAGTGCGCAGCCAGCGGTCTGGCGTCGTCGTATCGACAACGGCTCGCTTTGGCCAATCGATCACCGACGGCGATCCGATCGTCGTCATTGGCGACCCTGCTGATCTCATCGCCTTCGCAACCACCTCGCCGAGTCAATTCGAGTCGATCGCTCTCGGCATGGACACCACGATCGTGGCATCCGGAGCTCTCGACCAGACGACGACCGGTGTCGTGACAGAACGGTCGCGAGCGACGGCCGGCGATGGCAGCGGCGCGGTCGGCCGAACCGGCTCGAGCGTCACGGTCGATTTCAACACAAGCGATTTCACCGCAAGCGATTCCACCACAAGTACTGACGCCGAATCGTCGGTCGATCAGCCCTTCGAACTCGGGACCCGCATCGAGATCACCATCGTCCTCGAATCGGTCGCTGAGGTGTTGTGGCTCCGGCCCGATGCCGTGCGAGGGCAAGGCGACGCACAGTTTGTGATCGTTGAGCGAGAAGATCGACAGGTGCGAGTCGCCGTCGAAACCGGCCTCCGCACCGATGACCGAATCGAGATCGTGCAGCCCTCGGGCCTCGCTGCTGGAGACACGGTGGTCATGCCGTGAGCCTCATCACGATCGCACTGGCACGGCTGCGAGCACGAATCGGCCTCAACGCAGCACTTCTTGGCGCCCTCACGATTGCGGTGGCGATCCCGGCAGCGATCCCCATGTACGTCGAAGCCTCCACCGCTCGACTGCTCGACGCCGGAGTCGCCAACTCATCCGACACGAGGCCAACGTTCTCGTACCTCTTCGCTGCCCGGTCGCAGAATCAGTCGTGGAGCGAGATCGAATCGATCGACGCATACATCATTGGCGAGGCCACCGAACGGCTCGGTCTCCCAACCCGCCACACATCGCGACTGATCGAGACCAGCCGCTTTCCAACCGAGCTCAAGACCGACAGCCTGGAAACGGGCGGCCCCGAAGCGACGACCCCTGACCCGGTCGACCTCGGGCCTCGGCCACTGGCGACGATGAGCGACGCAACCAGCGTCATGACCCTCACCTCGGGCGCGATGCCCGGACCTCCTCGCTTCGCCGAGAACGGGTCATTGTCTCTCGACGTCATCATGCAGACGGAAGAAGCCGAGCGAAACGATGTGCAGGTTGGGGACCGCCTGTCGAGCATCGACGCCAGGATCGACCCGACCGACCCAGGGAGGACGTTGGAGCTTGTGGTCGTCGGCCTTTGGCAGGCCGAACCCGATGACGACCGTTGGATCATCGATCCGGAACTTCTCGCCAACCGACTCTTCATCTCAGAAGAGGCGATGCTCGAGGGGATCGATCAGATTCGAGACGATGCGGTCGCCTCGACTCGCTGGTACGCCATCCTCGACGGCACGACGCTCAAGACCGACGACGTCGGCCGGCTCATCGAACGAGCGGCAGAAGTGCGCCGCGAGGCGGATGAGATCAGCCCGGGAACCGTCCTCGAGTCAGACCCCATCGACTCGCTCATCACCTTCCGTCGTCGTGCCGGACTCCTCACCCGTCGGCTGTTGTCATACGGCGTTCCACTCCTCGGCCTCATCGCGGCCTTCGTCTCGCTCATCGTTTCTGTTGCGACCACGAGCCGTCGACGAGAGATCCTCACCCTGCGCCACCGCGGAGCGTCGCCAAGGACCATCGTGCTCACCGCTGCCATCGAGTCCGCCATCTTGGCGTTGGCTTCTGGTGTGCTTGGCCTGATCGGGGCTCGCTTCCTCGCCGCGTTGATGGGACGCACTCGGTCGTTCCTGAACTTCTCGAACGAAACCGGGATCGCGGTCGGTGTTTCTCGGCCCGCGCTCCTCGTTGCATTCTGCATTGCGCTGTTCGGGATCGCCGCCCAGCTCATCCCCGTTTGGTTGTCGGCCCGCGCAGTGATCGGCGACTCGCCGAACTCTCGATCCAGCGCGGCTCGGCCCCCTTGGTGGCAACGAAGCTCGATCGATCTCATGGTGATCCTTGCGACGGGGCTTGTCGCTTGGAGTGTCAGCCGTTCTCAGCGAACACGAACCACCGAACCGCTCGATGATCCAACCGTCATGGCGCTCCCAGCACTGCTGTCGCTCGGAGCCGGCTTGGTCGTCCTGCGCCTGATCGGCCCGACGTTGTCGACGCTGGCAAGTGCTGTGGCACGAACGAACAGCGTTGGTGGTCTGCTCGCCCTACGCCGACTCGCACGAAGTCCGGGAACACGCTCGATTCCGCTCCTCCTGCTCATCATGACCGTCTCGCTTGGCACGTTCACCGCATCGATGGCCCGAACCCTCGACCTTCAGCTCTTCGATGAAGCGCACCACGCAATCGGCGCCGACCGAGCCATCACCGAAGCAGGCGCCGCGATCGCAACGCCAAGCGTCGCGTCCGACGGGTTTGGTTCTTCAACGTCGTTCCAGCCCGAACCCGTCCCGGTGGAATCGTTCGAACGGGTCTGGGGAATCGATCAGGCCACGCGGGTTGGGCAGCTTTCTGGCGCCGTCGAGGCCGGGTTGGGGCAGCGGTCTGGCGTTGCCGTCTATGCAATCCAGCCGGAGAGTTTCACCGACGTTGCGTTCTGGCGATCCGACTACTCCGCCGAGCCCCTAACCGAGCTGGTCGAGCGGCTCGATGCTCAGCCCGAAGCAGTGCTGGTTCATCGAGAGACCGCTCAGCAACTCGACCTCCGTATGGGCGACACGGCCGAACTCGATCTCACGTTTGGTCGACGTTTGTTGACCACTCGGGTGATCGTCGTCGGATTCATCGACCAGTTCCCGACGTGGAATCCAGCCTCAGATGACCCCGCCATCATCATGAATCTCGACCACGTGTTCAATCTCTCCGGAGAAGAGCGCCTCTTCGATGTCTGGCTCCGCGCTGGGGACGAACCGATCGACCCGCTCCAGCAAGATTCGGACCTCGCGTCACTCGGCGTTCGATCCCTGGCCGACCTCTCGCCGTCCGCCCGGGTAGAGGCCGCATTCGATCAGCCAGACCGTCAGGGTGTGTTCGGCCTGCTGTCGATCGGGTTCATCAGCGCAACCCTGATCTCGGTCGGTGCGCTGTGCCTCTACTCACTGTCTGGCCTGCGCTCAGGTCTCGCAGAGTTCGGAGTACTGCGAGCGATCGGCCTGAGCGATCGCCGACTCGGCAGCTCCATCGCGATCGAGCTCGGGGTCCTCATACTCGTCGGCATCACGACCGGGCTCGCGATGGGGGTCGGGTTGAGCCGATGGCTCATCCCCGTCCTGCTCGACACGAGACCTCAACCCCCTGCCCCGCAGTTCCTGGCCGTGACCGATTGGGCGGCGGTTGGTGCGATCGCCGCCACATTGGCTGCCCTCTTCGCCGTGCTCGTGATCATCTTGCTCTCGGTCCTGCGACGTCTCCGCATGTTCGAGGCCATCAAGCTGGGAGAGTCGTCATGAGCGAGCTCATCCAGTGCGATCGTCTCGTGAAGATCTTCCGAGTCGGCCAGTCCGAGATCGTTGCGTTGCAGGGCCTCGAGTTCAGCGTCAGCTCGGGCGAGATGGTGGGTGTTGTCGGTGCATCGGGCAGTGGCAAGTCGACACTGCTGAGCATTCTCGGAGGCTTGACCTCACCAACGGCCGGCCGAGTCGAGGTCGACGGCGTCGATCTTGCGTCACTCAGCTCGGCCGAGCTCGCTCGCTACCGCCGCGAACGTGTCGGCTTCATCTGGCAGCGGACATCGAGCAACCTCATCCCCTACCTCAGCGCCCTGGACAACATCGCCGTGCCGCTCACGATCGGCCGACGAAGCGGTCGAGGCGATCGACGACGTCGAGCAAATGAACTGCTCGAACTCGTTGGGCTGACCGATCGAGCCGACCACCGACCGATCGAACTCTCCGGTGGCGAGCAGCAGCGGGTGGCGATCGCCGTGGCGTTGGCGGCTGAACCTGCCCTGCTGCTTGCGGATGAGCCAACGGGCGAACTCGACTCTGAGACGGCCGACTCGATCTATCAACTGCTGCGCGATGTCAACCGCGAGCTGGGTCTCACGCAGCTCATCGTGAGCCATGATCCGGGCATCGCCACTCGAGTCGATCGAGTCGTCGCGGTGAGCGACGGCCAGCTGGCGAGTGAGCGTCGGTTGATGGTGACGTCCCGAAAAAGCAATGCGGCCGAACCGAACGAGTCCGGCCATGACAAAACTTCACCCGCTGGCACCGAGGCCGTCGAAGAGACGCTGATCGTCGATGGCCAGGGCCGCCTGCAGCTCCCGGCAGATGCCATCGAGCAGCTCGGGATCACCGGGAGGGTCCGAGCCGAAGTCGTCGACGGTGAGCTTCGGCTGTCTCCCCCACGATCCGAAAGCGAGGACGACGATGACAGAAGCTGAGATGGCCGATTCTGGCCTGACCAAAACCGGGCTGACCAAAACTGGGCCGGCCAAACCTGAATCCTCAGCGATTCTTCTCGAGGGAGTGACCCGAACCTATGAAGGACGAGGCGGCGCGGTGCACGCGCTGCGCGGCATCGAGCTTGCCATTGCACCAGGTTCGCTCGTCGCTCTCCGGGGTCGATCTGGCAGCGGCAAGACCACACTCCTCAACATCATTGGGGGCATCGATCAAGCGACCGAGGGGCGTGTCCGAGTCCTCGGAACCGATGTGACGTCGCTCGGTCAGACAGCGGCTGCGGAGTGGCGCCGAACCACGCTCGGGTTCGTGTTTCAGAGCCACGGGCTCGTGACGTCGATGACGGCGTTCGAGAACGTGGAGGTCGCCCTTCGTATCGCCGGCATTCCTCGGCGAGAGCGAGCTGATCGGGTGAACGAGCACTTGGCGATGGTCGGCCTTCTCGATTGGTCGGAACACCGTCCCGATGAACTGTCTGGCGGGCAACGTCAGCGAGTCGCCATCGCACGAGCGACCGCCGCCGACGCACAGCTGGTGATCGCCGACGAACCAACGGGCGAACTCGACGTCGAGACCGGGTCCAGCGTGCTGTCCACCCTACGAACCATTGTGGACACCACCGGATCGACCATCGTCGTGGCAACCCATGATCCGGCTCTCGACGACTTCGCCGATCGGGTCGTTCACCTCAGCGACGGGACGATCGACTCGAGAAGTCATGAGGACACACCATGACCGCCCGCGCGACTCCATTCCTCGTCCTGATGCTCGTTCTGGCATCGTGCACGTCAGCCCCAGTCTTTGATCGAGTGGCATCGCGGACCATGGTCGAGTCAACTCCGACGACCTCGCCGAGCGGACAGATCACGATCGAGGTCGGACTCACCAGTTCGGGCGAACCGGTGTATCGAGTGGAAGCGGGCGGCATCGAGGTGATCGGGCTATCCCGGCTTGGGCTCGAGACCTCGGCTGGATCGCTGGCAACCAACCTCACGGTGGCCGATGCGGGCTCGTCATCGACCATCGTTGACTCGTTCGAACTGCCGACCGGCAAGACCCGCCAATCTGAAACCGCAGCCAACGTTCGCACCATCGTGTTCGAATCGCCGGGAGACCTCGTTCTCGAGATCGACGTCTGGGCGTCGAACGATGCCGCCGCCTTTCGATCGAGGGTGGTTGACAGTTCGGACGGGGCGAGCGGAGGAGCGCTCACCGTCGAGTGGGATCGCTCCTCGTTCTCGATGCCAGAGACGAGCAACACGTGGCTCTTGCCCTATGACCGACCGACTCGGTTCACACCCGCCTACGAGGCGTTCTTTACGAATGGGCTCGAGGTTGACAACCCAGGCGACGCCGATGGCGGCTGGGGATTCCCGGCGTTGTTCCAGACCAGTCCAGCTTCATCCACCGCCCCGTGGGTTCTTCTCACCGAAGCAGGACTCACCGCCGACTACGCCGGCAGTCGGCTCGGTCCGGAGACCGCAGACGGCGAGTTCGTTCTGTCGCTGCCCGACCAAGGCGAGGGAGACGGTTTCGGAGAGCGCGCTCCAACCGCTTCGCTCCCGATCACAACGCCGTGGCGGGTCGCCATCATCGGCGATCTGCAAACGATCGTTGCGTCGAATGCCGTCCGGCATCTCGGCGCCGACCCGACCAGCTCGCCCGAAGCGCCACCCGACTGGATCGCGCCTGGCCGTGTGTCGTGGAGTTGGTGGGCCGACCACGACAGCTCGCGCAACCCACAATCCATGGCTGCCTACGTCGAGTTCGCAGCCGAGATCGGTTGGGAATACTCACTGATCGACGCCAACTGGAACGAGATTCCAGCCGATGATCTGCAAGCGCTCGTCGACCTCGCTGACCGCTTGGGCGTCGGCCTCTTCCTTTGGTACAACTCCGGTGGGCCGAACAATCCCGTGACCGAAGCCCCGCGCGATCTCATGTTTGACTCCGACTTGCGACGAGCGGAGTTCGCTCGCATCGCTGAACTTGGAATCGTCGGCGTCAAAGTCGATTTCTTCCACTCCGACAAACAGGAATCGATCGCCCGCTACATCGGCATCTTGGAGGACGCTGCGGAATTCGAGCTGCTGGTGAACTTCCACGGAAGCACAATCCCGCGGGGTTGGGAACGTCAATACCCGAACCTGATGACCATGGAATCGGTACGAGGGGCGGAGACCTACACCTTCGATCCTCGATATGCAGCCAACGCAGCGACCCACAACACGATCCTCCCATTCACCCGAAACGTGATCGGATCCATGGACTACACCCCGGTCATCTTCAGCGACGAAGACTCGCATGGACGACTCACAACCGACGGGCACGAGCTCGCTCTATCGGTCGTGTTCGAAAGCGGGCTCCAACACTTTGCCGACACACCGGAGAGCTACCGGTCACAGCCACCGTCGGTCGTCGAGTTCCTTGCCGACGTTCCCGCCGTATGGGATGAAACGGTCCTCCTCGCCGGCACGCCCGGGTCTCACGTTGTGATCGCACGACGCCAGGGTGAAACGTGGTGGCTCGGAGCGATCAACGGAACGTCGGAGTCCATCGACGTTGCAATCGACCTCGAACTCCTCGACCAACAAACGCCGCTCCAACCGGGCGACTGGCTTCTCATGTGTGATGCAGTTGATCCCAACGCAGGACTCGTCGAAGCCAACAACGTCGGACTCGTTGAAGCCAACAGTGGCGGACTCGTTGAAATCAACATGGACCCGACGCAGTCGCTGGAGCTCAGCCTGATGCCCTACGGCGGATGTGTGGCCCGTTCCTAGTCAGGTTCCACTGTCGTTGGGTTCCACCGTCGTTGGGTTCCACCGTCGTTGGGTTCCGCCCTCGCCGGGGTCCGGAGGCTCCGACACTCGGCAGCCCGCTTCAGGTGCTCACTTCAGTTGCTCGCTTCAGCCGCCCAGAGCTTCTCGAGCACCCGTCCAAACATTTCGGCTGGATGTGCACCCGGCAGGCTCACCTCGCGATTGAACACGAAGGTCGGCACTGAGAAGATCCCGTTGTCGGCTGCTGACTCGAGCTGTGCTGCTACCTCGACGCGGCCTCCGTCACCCTGAAGGAACCCCCGGCTCACCTCTTCGTCGATCCCAACGTCGGCCGCGAGTCGAACGAGTGCGGCGAGATCGCCGATCGGTTCGCCCTCGCAGAAGTACGCAGCCATCAACCGTTCCTTCATCTCGAGCTGGCAGCCATGCTGCTCGGCGAGAACCAACAGTCGATGGGCCAACAACGTGTTCGACCGCAGCGCAGAGTCCATGTCGAACGCCAAGCCCTCGCCCGCTGCCTCACCAGACACACGATCGATGATCGCCTGGGCCTCGTCGGGGCCACCGAACTTCTTTTCGTAGGCCTCTCGCACCGGGCCGGACTTCGACGGGTCGGCACCAGGGTCGAGCTGGAATGCCCGGTACACCACCTCAACCTCGGCCTCGGGATGAGCCTCGGCGAACGTCGCCAGCGCACTCTCCCATCGGCGCTTTCCGATGTAGCACCACGGACAGACAACATCGGACCAGATCTCAACCAGCATGTTCAGCTCCAACAACTCACTGCCGGGTTTGTTCCCGAACGCCCACTTTCACAGGGCGGCAATTCCATGCGAGGTTCGCATGCGGACCTATCGCCGAGCCAATGAGTCTGACAGAATCGCCGGACCATGACGTTGTCGACAAACACGAGCGCATCCGGCGCCGGAGCTCAATCGCAACTCGCCGCTGAGCTGGACGCCCGCCGCGACGCCCTTCGTGCACCGTCGCTTGTCATGGCTCCCGAGATGCTCGGAGCCGTCAGACTGACTCGATACAGCTTCAATCGAATGATGCTCCGTCGAGCTTCGACCGAAGGCTGGACCGTTCGACGGACTCGGTTTGCGATCGATGCTCTCGGTGCCGGCGAGGCTGCGTATGAGATCAACCTCGGCGAGGCCGAAGACGGACAACCTCGGTCGGCTACCTTTGTTGCATTCACCCGCCTGCTCGACGAATCCGAACACACCGATCGGGTCATCGCCAACCGGTGGGAGATCACGGCATGTCTCGTCGATGGCCCGCTCACCGACGAACTGGCCGACACGCTGCGGACCCAGATTCCCCAGCAGGAGCAGGCGCGCCTCGATCCCCGAGTGCTCGTTCTGACACGAGGCAACCGAAGCGTCCGGTTCTTCCAGTACCTCGTCGATCGCCTCGCCGAGGGCAACCAACCTGACTGTGACCATGTCGGCGACAGTGGCTACATCATGCGGAGCACTGCGTTCTACGCCAACGGCAAGTACGGCATGCGGTCGTTCGAGGGGTATCCGCCCGGCCATCCGCTCGGTGTTCCCTACCGAGCCCAGTTCGTGTGCGCGTGGCTCTTTCGTGAACTCAGCTACGACATCGTCGAGCACTGCGCAGCCGAAAAGGCCGCCGTCGACGGCACGACCGCCGCCGGATTCGATGAGAAGTGGCGTCGCTACTTCGGGCTTGGCAATGCAACCGGCCTTGGCCTCGTCCCCTACGCGTTCAAACATCCACGAATCGTCAATAGCTGGATCGCCGTTCGCGAGATCGCGCTTGCCGAGGTCCGAGCGATGGCCCCCACCGAAGGTCGGTCCGACGTCATCGACTCGTGGATCGGCCGAGCGAGTGCCCACCTGGCAACCGGCACCGGAGACGACTGCACACCCTTCCGCTCACCGCAAGAGCTTCGCCCTGCGCTCGACGCCATCACAGAGGCGTGGGCGGCGGTGCGCGAAAGCGCATCTGCGACACCGTTCGACGATCTCTATCGATGGGCTGAAGCCACCGGTGACCCAGAGACGACCGAATGGGTCGTGTCGCTCCTACTCGAACTCAGCGAACTCGATGATGACGACGTCGATGGCTGGCTCCTCGTCGACGATGAGGAGCCAACGCTCCCCCCGAGCACGAGCGTTGGCGACATCAGACAGCTGATCGAGGCTCATTGGTCATGGATCGACGACTTGGACGTGTCGTCTGCTGAGGCCGACGCCTTCTGGTGGGTCATCTCCGACAACACCGAGGAGCCACGGCGAGCGCCCAGGGAACGGCTCGGTCCCGAGGGCCGCGATGTCGCCATCGATGTTGCGCTGCGGATCGCTCGGCTTCGCGATGCCGTCACAGCCGATACCGGCGATCCGGATCGCCCCATCGGTGACCTTCTCGATGAGCAGCCAGAGCACCGGCTGGCCGTTCGCCGTCTTGCCACCGCCAGCGATCCCTACGGCGAACCGCGCGACAACGTTTGCTCGGCCAACTACCTCCCGCTCCAAATGCAGCGCTTTCAGCTCGCCCAGTACGGCATGGATCACTTCAAGCCGAAGTCAACCGATTGGCTGCGAGTCACGCTCAATCAAGGCGCACCTCGCGTCGCCGATCTCAATGCGTGCTCCGCATCGCCTGACGGCCCGTCGCTCGACGACGCCTGGCCCCTGCCCCCTCGTCCCGACACCCAGTGACTCCAACACGTGCGATTCCGGTCGCCCCGAGGGAGATCGTCGATCTCGTCAACCGCATCCTCCGCGTTGCCGGTGTCGATGCCGGATCCGCTGCCGAGCTGGCAACCGGCGTGATGCAGTGTGCTGCCGATGGGCAACCAGCGATCGCACACGTGCTCAGCCGGATCGACGACGGTTCGATCGGTTCACTCGTTCTCCCCCACCAGCCGCACGAACAGAACGCCCAGAAACGGCACGATTCGCTTCGAAACGGCATCACGGTTCATGAAGCCGAGTTCCGAGCATTGGAACGAGCAGCGGCGAAGTTTCTCGTGGCGGAGTCCACCCTCGATGCCGTCGCTGACGAGGCCACCGTCGACTAAACCCGAAACGAGCACTCTGCGAGCGGGAGAGGGACAACTCAATCCGGGCCCGTTTTCGGTCGAAGAATGCTCCGATGGCCACCTCTGCAGATCTCTCCAAGCCACCATTGGTGCGACTTGTCGACCAGATCAAGGTCTCGGGTGGTGGCGTTGTGGCCTCAATGGTCGTGATTCCGTTCGTCGTGAAGAGCTGGACACCGGCCTGGTTCCCGATCACCTGGTCCGGTTTGTACTTCGCCCAAAGCGTTCTGTTCTTGCTCGTGATCGCCTTTCGGCCATCGCCACGAGCTTGGCAAGCATGGGCGATCAGCACCGCCACGCTGTTCGCGTCGATCTGCGGCGCCGTGATGGTCTGGGGAGCCGACCATCCAAGCGCACCCTGGATCGCGTCCATGATTGCGATCGCCTACATCTCGTTCGAGGTTGCGGTTCTTCCCTACTTGGAGATTCCGACGTGGTGGCTCGGGACTACGACGGTCGGGGTCGCGCTCACCGTGATGGCCGCCACGGTTATCAACCCATTTCTGGTCATCGGCGTCATCCCTCTCCTCGTGAGCATGACGCTCACCGCCGGGCGCAACAAGCAGATGAGTGACACGCTCGATGAACGACTGACCCACGCCGAACGAATGGTCGGGACCGATCCGCTCACGGGCTTGCTCAATCGTCGAGGCCTGGAAGCCGAACTCGCATCGCTCGATGGAGCCGACGTCACGCTCGCAATCTTCGATGCCGACCGCTTCAAACAGATCAACGACACACAGGGCCACGGCGTCGGCGATCAGGTGCTCGTCACGATCGCCAGGCACCTCCGAACGACGCTCTCCCCGGAATGGCGAATCGCTCGCCACGGCGGTGACGAGTTCGTCGCCGTCGCACACAGCGACACACTCCTCGACCTCGAGGTCGTCGCACCACTGCAGATGCCGCTCGCCGACCGCCAGGGGCAGGTGAACGTCACACTCTCGGCCGGCGTCGCGACCGGGCGCCTCACCGATACGGGCGATCGATTGCTCAGCGAAGCTGGCCATGCGCTTCGTCATGCAAAGCGCGAGGGCCAGCCGCTCGTCAAGAGCGAGGGTGTGCTGCAGGAACGATTCGATCGTTCGGTTGCACTGACATCGCTCGACCAGGCCGACAGCCCGATCGTCCCTGTCACTCAAGTCATCGTGAACGACCACGGCGTCGTCGGATGTGAGATGCTCGCCCGATGGCGGATTCCGGACGGAACCCTCTTGTCGCCGGCCCAGTTCATGGACATGCTCACCGAGAACGGTCTGCTCGGCCAGCTCGATGACGTCATGCTCGAACATGCGGTGAAGTTGGCCGCCCGATTGCAGCAGCCCGAGTTCCGAGACCAGGGAATTGACCTGTTCGTGTCAGCCAACGTGGCGGCAAGCCACCTGCTCGACGTCGAACTTCCCGGCCGGGTGAGCCGGCTGCTCGCCGAACATGGTGTTTCGCCCGAGCGTCTCATGATCGAGATCACCGAATCGGAACGACTTGGCAAAGATCGAGTGTGGGAAGGTGCCGTGCAGGGCCTCCGCGATCTCGGCGTCATGCTCGCTATCGATGACTTTGGCGCTGGCTACTCAAGTGTGGCCCGCCTTCGACACCTGCCAATCACGCACCTGAAACTCGATATGAGCATGGTGCAGGGAGCCTCCGGGCCGCTTGGTGCGATCGTGCGAGGCGTCACGCAGTTCTGCCTCGATTCCGACATCGGTGTCATCGCCGAGGGAATCGAGAGCGATGCCGATCATCAAACGATGCGCACACTTGGCGTCGATGCATTCCAGGGCTATCTCTTCGGCCGCCCAATGCGTATCGATGACTTCCTACGAGATGTTGTTGAGCGCAACGCTGCAGCCTCTCGGCCGGCCGATGCGCTTGTCGATTCGTTAGGCGACGAGGTATCCGTCAGCGATGTAGAAGTTGCGCATGTAGCGGTCGAATCGCAGCAATGATCCCTCGATGGTGATGTCATCGCCGCGGCGTAGTTCCGTGCCCGTCGGAAGATGAACAACCGCCTGAACCCGGTTGGTGATCAACACGCCATCACCGAGTGATCCAATGGTGATGACCGCTCGCAAACCTTCACCGTCGAAGTCGCTGTCGTAGCGAAACGGTCGCTCGCTGTCGACAACGCCCGACCAGCGAACGACTCGGTTCGAGTAGTGATCCAAGAAGTGGGCCTCCGCCTCAGCGCCCGTGCGATCTGACTGCAACAAGTCGGTGATGACCCAGTCCTGATCGGGCCCCTCCTCGATGGGTGGCGTCTCGGCGCCGAGCGGAGGAAGCGGCGGCAACGTCGCACCGGTGTTCATCGCCTGGGCTGGCGGCATCGGCGGCAGCAGGTGGCTCGCCGCCACATCGCGCCACTCCTCGACGTCTGGGCTACTGCCAGCCTCGAGATCGATCGAATCAAGCGCCTCGATTGCAGCCGATGGGTCACCGTGAGCCACCGCAGCTTCCGCCTCGAGCAGTTGGGCGAACGAGTTCGGCTGGTCGTTCGCGGCGAAGGTTTCGTTGATGGCATGAAGTTCAGCCACCGCTTCGCCGAGCATCCCGTCGGCTTGTTTGGTCAGCGCAACGTCGACGTCGGTTGGGGCGCCGATGATCAATGCCATGTCGACCAGCTGGCGGATCGTCGAGGTCATCTCGTGAGCCGACGAGACTCGTCCGCGAGTGTCGGCTTCGATCGACGTGTTGGTGACGGTCACAAACTGGAAGCGCTCGAACAACGCCAGCACGACGCTCTGTCGAGCAGGGCTCAAAAACGCCCGGACAGCGGGCTGATTGTTCGTGTCGATCACCACTGCGTTGTCGAATCCAACGGAACCGATCTGCACGTCGACCGTCCGGCCAAACAACTTGCCAATCGATGCCCCGAACCCCTGACGCTTCATCGTCACCGCTGGCCCGACCGATGGAAAGGAGATCGTGTATCGGGTGTAGCGCTGCCTGCTGTCTCCGCTGCCACGCATGTGGCCTTTGACGTGAACCGCCACCCCTCGGACCTGTCCCGAGATCGATGGGAGACCGCCCAATCCCGACCCTGGTGTGACGATCAAGCTGTGCGCCCGCGCTGCGTCGGCCCATGCTGCGTTCTCTTGCTGCATGGACTTCTTGCCAGAGAAGAGCGAGCCGACGAAGGCCGCGATGACTCCAACGATCACGATGGCTGCCACGGCGGCCCTTTCGAATTTCTGTGTAGGTGTGGCCTGAGCGTCAGGCGGTTTCGGTGATCTGGTCGGCGAGCCCGAGCTCAGCCACCGCGTCGTCTCGCAGCTTGAACTTCTGGATCTTGCCGGTGACGGTCATTGGGAACTCCGACACGAGTTGCACGTAGCGCGGCACTTTGAAGTGGGCGATCTTGCCATCGCAGAATTCTTTGATCTCGCCGACCGTGATGGCTGCTCCGTCTTCGGTTTGAACGCAGGCGAGGATCTCTTCGCCGTACTTTGCGTCTGGCACGCCAACGACCTGAACGTCCTGGATACGGGGATGGGCGTACAGGAACTCCTCGATCTCTCGGGGGTACACGTTCTCTCCGCCGCGAATGATCATGTCTTTGATCCGGCCAACGATGTTCACGTAACCCTCGGCATCCATCGTGGCGAGGTCGCCGGTGTGCATCCAGCCGTCTTCGTCGATGGCCATCGCCGTACGTTCGTCGTCGTTCCAGTAGCCCTTCATCACCGAATAGCCACGGGTGCAGAACTCACCAGACTCACCTCGGGTCACCGTCGCACCCGTCTCGGGATCGACCACCTTGATCTCGACGTGTGGATGGACTTGACCAACGGTTGCCACCCGGCGATCGATGTCTTCATCGGTTCCCGTTTGGGTGCTGACGGGAGATGTCTCCGTCATGCCGTACGCGATCGTGACCTCGTCCATGTTCATCTGCTCGATGCACTGCTTCATCACCTCGATCGGACACGGCGAGCCAGCCATGATTCCGGTTCGAAGAGAGGAGAGGTCGTGTGACCCAAAGCTTGGATCGGCCAACTGCGCAATGAACATCGTCGGGACGCCGTAGAGGCTTGTGCACTTCTCAGCGGCGACGGTTTCGAGCGTGGCGACCGGGTCGAACGCAGGAGCAGGAATCACCATCGTTGCACCGTGGGTGGTCGACCCGAGGTTGCCCATCACCATCCCAAAGCAGTGATAGAAGGGCACCGGAATGCACACACGATCGTTCTCGGTGTAGTCGCACGCTCGAGCAACGAAATAGCCGTTGTTCAAGATGTTTCGATGGGTGAGAGTCGCGCCCTTCGGATAGCCGGTGGTACCCGAGGTGTACTGGATGTTGATCGGGTCTCGGTTGGTCAGCGAGGCCTCGCGTTCGGCGAGTGCTTCATCGCTCGTTGCGCCTGCGGCCGACAGCAGGTCGGTCCAATCGTCGGTGCCGATGAAGATGACCTGTTCAAGGTCCGGAAGATCCGGCTGAACCTCTTCGACCATCGAGACGTAGTTGCTCGTCTTGAAGTCGGTCGCGGCGACGAGACCCTTGCAACCGGACTGCTGCAGTGCGTACTGCACCTCGTGCGTGCGATACGCCGGGTTGATGCACACCATGATCACACCGATGCGGGCGGTGGCGTATTGAGTCAGCACCCACTCCGCATGGTTGGGTGACCAGATCCCGATTCGATCGCCCTTCTCAAAGCCTCGGGCCATCAACGCCTTGGCGACCTCGGTGACCTTGTCCTGCAGCTCTTGGTAGGTCCAGCGAATGTCTTGATGCCGAACCACGAGTGCTTCTCGATCAGCGTGAGCGGCAACGGTGGCGGCGAGGTTGTCGCCGATCGTTTGCTCGATGATCGCGACGTCGGTTGGCCCCGTCGAGTGGCTGAGCGTGCTGAGTTCGGTCATCGGGTCCCCTGGATGAATCGACGTCGAATGTTCGAAACGACCGTACTACTTGGCCGCGAGCGGAATGTAGGCGAACCAGTTGTTGGCCGCCGCAGCGACCACGAGACCAAGCGCGAGGACGATGAGGGCAGCCGCCATCTTTGCCAGCACACGTTTCTTGAGATCTCGACGATCGAACGGACGCCGCAGCAACCGACCACGAGTTCGGTTCATCGTCATGGAGATACTCCGCTGCCGATTCGCTCAAGGTCGGCTGGAACCAACCATGGACATTCAGACGCTCCCGCAACTCTTGCGAACATGACGCCCCCATCGGTCTCAAACATCCACGCCTCAAACGCTCTCAACAAGTTCGCCTCGCTGATTTCGCACCTGGCGGATAACTCGCTCCAGCCTTCGACCAGAAGCTCACATGCCTGGTCACGGTCATCCTCCGAGAGCTCCACACCGATGAAGAACTCATCACAGATCGTCTCGAACCG
This sequence comes from uncultured Acidimicrobiales bacterium, assembly GCA_937925335.1. Classification (GTDB taxonomy): domain Bacteria; phylum Actinomycetota; class Acidimicrobiia; order Acidimicrobiales; family SZUA-35; genus CALEWY01. Next base: position 40,946 of record CALEWY010000106.1, on the reverse strand, counting down.
AGCGGCCCCTTCATCGCTCAGCGCACTTGGCACGTCGTCGGACGATGACGCCAACACTGCGACCACACCAACCGACACTGCCACGAGACCGACACACACCAACACCACCCGAGATCGCTTCATCACAAAGCCAAACGATCGAGGCGTCAGAAGGGTTCCCTCGAATCTGCGTCGATGCCGGCAGCGTCAACTCGGACGAAGATCTCGGGCGTGGTCCTGCACCGTCTGGATTTCCTGGCGCAGGTCGAGGGTGAACTCACGAAGTTGATCTCGGCTTGCTCGTTTGCCGTCCGGGCCAACCGGCGGGTCGATCGGGTCACCAACGACGATTCCGATGCCCGAACGGCGAAGCCCCTTCGATCCCTCGGGCATTGCCTCACCCGTTCCCGAGATCCCGATCGGCACAACGCTGGCGCCGGTTCGAGCGGCCAACCACGCTGCTCCGTCGAACAACTCTTGAACTTCGTGCCCGGCCTGTCGACCCCCTTCGGGGAACACGATCATCGACTCGCCTCGGTCGAGGAGGAGCTTCGCTGCTGCGAGCGCCTCGCGGTCTGCTTCGCCTCGGCGAACAGGGATCGCTCCCAGCGCAGCGCAGAAGTAGCGAAGCACCGGCACCGTGAAGAGCGACTCCTTACCGAGCGCACGGATGCGGCGTTCACACAGGCAGGCCAAAACCACGCTGTCGAGGTTTGACCGATGTACGGGAGCGAGGATCGTCGGGCCAGGCAGATCGAGCACCTCGGTGTTCTGCGACACAACCTTCAGATACGGAAGAAGCGTGCGGCGCAGGATGGCTCGTAGTGAGCGGTAGACGCGCAGCGACGATTTCTTGTCGCCGGTTTCGAACGCCCACTCGCGCAGCGCACGACTGTCATGTTTGCGTTCGGGCTTGGAGGCCGAGGAAGACGTGGTTTCGGATTCAGAAGAGCTACTCACCAGCGGCCAGTCAAGCAGATGTCGGTACGGTCGACGCGGTGCACCCCGAGCCAGACGTCGCAGTGAAGACCCGCGACGTGCTCACTCGGCTTGCCTTGCCGGTTTACCTACCAGCCTTCGCCGTCAACGGCGGCACTGCGATGCTCGTTCCGATCATTCCGATCTATCTCCGCGACGAGGGCTTCTCCGTCACCATGCTGTCGATCGTGATTGCGGCCTCGGGCGTCGGCGGAGTGCTCACGCAGGTTCCGTTCGGTCGCCTGATCGCGCGGATTGGCGAAACCAAAACGATGGCGATGTCGGTCGTTGCGATGGCGGTGACGGCAGCGCTCTTCGGCGCAACCGCTACAGCAGTGGTTCTTGTTGCGCTTCGATTGGCGTGGGGTGTCGGCAGCGTTGGCTGGCTCCTCTCTCGACAAACCTTCCTCACTCGAACCGTCGATTCATGCGTCCGAGGGCGAGCGATGTCGGTTTTTGGTGGCGTCACACGCGGTGCAGTACTTGCCGGCCCGATCCTGAGCGGTGTCATCGCGGCACGGATCAGTATCGAGGCGGCGTTCGTGGCTACCGGTGTCGTCACCATTGCTGGTCTTGTTCCACTTGCGCTCTGGCGGGCCTCGCCGACAACCGAGGCCGAGCCGACCAACCAATCTCGACAACCGCTCGACCTTCGGCGGTATCGCCGCATTCTGGCACTTGCGGGTGGCGGACAGATCTGTGTCATGGCAGCACGCCAGGGACGATTCGTTGTCTTGCCCCTCCTCGGTCGAGACGCCGGCCTCGACGTCGAGCAGATCGGTCTTCTCGTCGGGGTCGGGAGCTTTGCCGACCTCGTTCTCTTCCCTGTTGCGGGTTACACGATGGATCGATTCGGTCGCCTTGCAGCGATCGTGCCGGCTTTCGGATTGCTCGCTGCGGGCCTCTTCCTCCTCTCAGCCCGGCCGACGACTGGCGGAATCATCGCGGCCGCCGTCGTGATGGGCATCGGGAACGGGATCGGCTCAGGTTCGATGCTCACGGTCTCGTCCGACCTTGCACCCCGTCACGCTCCGAGCGAGTTTCTTGGAGCATTGGGCACGATTCGCGACAGCGGGAAAGTGGCCGGCCCGATCATCGTGGGCATCTTGGCCGACAACGCCAGCCTCTCGACCTCATCGTTCGTGCTCGGCGTGATCGCCCTTGGTGCGGTTGGCCTCTTTGTGTTTGGGGTCGGCGAGACACGAGACTGGTCCGGTGATCAGCAGCCGATGAGGCCCTCGCCAACGGCTGCGTGAGCGGTCACAGCCAGCCGCAGCCGACCAATCGCCGCCCTTGACCAACGCCTTCGAATCCGCAGGAATGCCTGATGCCGTTAACGACCCGACACTCGATCGAGCTCTACTACGAGATCCACGAACCCGCCGATGCTGGCGATGCGGCATCCGTGCCGCTGCTCAACATCAGCGGGTCTGGAAACGACCTCCGTACCTCACGACCGGAGCGGCATCCCTTCAACAAGTCATTCACCGTCGCCCACTATGACCAGCGGGGGCTCGGGCAGTCCACCATCCCCGTCGAGCCCTACACCCTCGCAGAGTACGCGGACGACGCAGCAGCGCTCATGGATCACCTCGGCTGGGAAACAGCACACGTCGTCGGTACCAGCTTCGGAGGAATGGTTGCCCAGCACATGGCGATCCGCCACCCGGAACGCATCGAGCGGCTCGTCTTGTGCTGCACCTCACCAGGAGGGACCCGGGCAAGCTTTCCGCTCCACACGATCGAACCGCTCGACGTCGAAGCCAAGCTCGAACTGAAGCTCGGATTGTGGGACTACCGCTGGGACCCTGGGCAAGACGAGCCAATCCCTGGTCTTTGGACCGCCTTTTACGATCAACTCATCGAAGGCTCACGGATCGAGCGGACCGGCGAATCCCTCCGTGGCTACATGGCGCAACTCGAAGCACGCAGCCATCACGATCTTCAGCGGCGGCTCGGGCGTATCGAACACGAGACCCTCGTTTGTGGCGGCCTCTATGACGACCTCGCTCCCCCGCGCAATGTCGAAGAGCTCGCCGAGGGCTTGGCGAACGCTCAACTTCGCATGTTCGATGGCGGGCACTTCTTCATGGTCCAAGATCGCACGGCGTTTCCGACGATCATCGACTTCTTGACGGCACAGACCTGACGGCACAGACCTGACGCCTCGCCCAGTAACGGGGAGCGGGCGCGGGGAGCGCCGAGCGAAACGGCTACAGCACCCCAAATGAGGGACCGATGAACCTCCCATGGGTTCACCACGACACGGCTCACTTCTTCGCCCCGCGGTTCTTGCGACCGCTGGAGCGTTGATCCTCGGCGCATGTGGTAGCGGTGGCATCGACGACACCGGATCTCTCGACGCACTCCCGTCGGCTGATACGCCGCAGACGAGTGCACCCGTCGAGGACAACGCAACGAACTCCACGCTCGGCAGCGAGCTCTCAACCGGCACCGAACCAACCGTTCCTGTCACCACGATCGAAACGACCACTCCGTCTGCAACCCCCGCTGGTTACGTCGCGGTCGGAACAAACCAATCCAGCGAAGGAATCACCTTCGCCATGCCGGAGAGCTTCGATCAGATCGAGCCCTACGCGCCGTTTGGTCCACAAGCCGATGCGCTCAACGTGGACGAGGCAGGGCGAGCCGGTCTCCTCGCTCTCGAACAACAAGTTGGTCGAGGCGACTTCGCGTTTGTCTCGTTTGACTTCAACACCGGCTCAGAGCGAACCGACAACGTGCTGGTCATTCGCTATGACCGCTCGGCGGTCCCGGATCCAGCCGAGCTCGCCGACATCTATCGCACCCAGGTGATCAACGGTGGAGGCGAGGTCACGAGTGCTGATGTCGGAGTGGTTGACGGACGCGAAGCCGTCACGCTGCAGCTTGCCAGTGCGGTCAACGGACAACTGCTCGTCGATCAGATGATCATCTTGCTCTACGGCGACGTGTTCGTGCATGAGCTCACCATCACCGTGGCCCGCCCGGCAGATGACGTCGCTCTCGAGCGGATGGCAACGATCTCGAACAGCCTGCGGTTCGCGCCCTGAGCTTCGCCCGGACGTTCTCGGCTCATGCTGGTCCACGGCGCTGTTGAACGGCGCTGGTGCACGGCGCTGCTGCGGGTGGACGCGAAAGCGGCGCAGCAAAAACTGCGCCGCCTTCAAGAACTCGGTTGTGAAAGGGGCTGGCGCGAGCGAGGCGCCGAGCCCGGGTGAATCAAATGACTCGAACCTTGAGGGCTTCGTCGCCCTTACGACCGGGGCCGATTTCGAACTCGACGTTCTGGCCCTCTTCAAGCGAGCGGTAGCCACTGCCATCGATGTTTGAGTAGTGAACGAAAACATCGTCGCCGTCGGTACGAGAGATGAATCCGTAGCCCTTTTCGGCGTTGAAGAATTTGACGGTTCCGGTGTGCATTGAACATTCCTTGCGTGTGTGTGCGATCCGAGCTTTCCGAATCGGCCCTCATCCTAGGGATACTTCACTTACCCATTCTGATCGGGCAGCAAGGTTTCTTGCGGGTAACCAACGAATCTGAATCGTTGATGGCAGCATCTGCGCGCTACGCGTTGGTCACAACGAACAGAGTGCTGGAAAACGCAGAAACGAGCACTCACCGCGGCAGTCAAGGGGAGACAAACCTGCACGATGAGCGCTCGTTCTTGTGGGTGGGCCGAAGCCCGGAAGCAGAATTCAGGGGACTGGGTTCAGGGGAGCCAAACCCAGCGTGTGTGGTGTGGGGCGATCAGCAAAAGGTTGACCACCGCCGATCGAGTTCTGCGGTCACAGCCGCGAGCCGTGTCGCATGGGTTGGGTGGAGATCTCCGAGGTGTGCCTGGTAGGAAAGGTCGGCTTCGGCGGCGACGAGATCAGAGATCGTGGCCGAGACCATTGGGGCGGACGTTGCTTCGTTTGAGATGGATGTTGTTGAGATGGATGCTGTTGAGATGGATGTTGTTGAGGCGGACGTGTGCGCCGGGGCGGCTGCGGTGCGGCGGCCGATCACGAGGTCGACCGGCATGCTGAGACCAAAGGTGCTCATCGCTCCATCACCATCTCGAAGGCAACTTCGACAGAGGCGAGGGCGCCGAGGACAACATCTTCGAACTCGCCCTCGATGGGGCCGAGCTCCCGGAGGTCTTCGAGCACGTCGGTGATGAGCATGCGAAGACCAGCGTCAGCAGTGCTCTGGTGAAGGTCGAGCAGCCAGTCGACGCAGCGGTCGAACGAGATGGCGGATGGGCCGTCGTGATCGGTCACGACTGACCAGAATGCGCCGGCTGTGTTGCTTGCGGACTCGGCGGCTTCGGTGGCGTTCTTGGTGTTGCTTGGGTGGTTCTGGCGGTTGGCGGTGAATTCGATGGTCATTGGTTTCTCCCTTGTTCGCCCGGGCCCTCCGTGGTGTCCGGTGCGTTGAAAGAGAAACTAGAAAACCCTGAGGATTCTCGAATCGGGGGAACCCCGGGTTCGTAGGGGAACCACTAGGGGGATACTCAGGTTCGACCCTGAGCAGCGACTCGACCCCCTACTGCCGAGTGGGATCCGGGCCCTGTGAGAACCCTCAGGGTGTTCACCCCGACATCACCAGGTGTCGACGTTTGGGCGCTTCTTGCCCGTACGAGGAGGCTTCGGCGGTGCGGAGGCAAATGCCGTCGCGATCCACCGCCGGCTCTCGACCGGGTCGATCACGTCATCGATCTCGAAGTGGTCAGCCATGCTGACGCCCTTCCCCACTTCGTACATACGATCGACCATCGTCTCGAACGTTGCGAGTCGCTCGGCTGGGTCATCGATGGCGGCCAGCTCGTTTCGGTAGCCGAGCTTCACCGCACCCTCAAGCCCCATGCCACCGAACTCCCCGGTTGGCCACGACACGGTGAAGAGGTTCGACTTGAAGCCGCCGGCCGCCATCGCCTGCGCACCCAACCCGTAGCCCTTTCGCAACACGATGGTGCAGACCGGCACATCGAGACCGGCTCCGGTGACAAACATGCGGCTCGCATGCCGCACGAGTGCCGACTTCTCGGCCTCGGGCCCCACCATGATTCCGGGTGTGTCGCAGAGGAAGACGATCGGGATGTCGAAGGCATCACACAGCTGCATGAAGCGACTCGCCTTGTCTGCGGCATCCGCATCGATCGCGCCGGCGAGGTGGGTCGGGTTGTTTGCAACGACACCAACGGGTCGTCCTTCGATCCGGGCAAAGGCCGTGATCATCCCGAGCCCAAACTCACGACGCAGCTCCAAGACCGAATCGGCGTCAAACATCGTGTCGATGACTTCGCGCACGTCGTAGATCCGCAGACGATTCTCCGGGATCACGTGGCGAAGCCGCCGCTGATCAGCAGCTTCCCAGTCCGAAAGGGGGCCCTGGAAGTAGGACAGATATTGCTTGGCGACCGCTACGGCCTCTGCTTCGTCCGCAACCACGACGTCGATCACGCCGTTCTCCGACTGCACCGATGCCGGCCCAACCTCACTCGGGTGGAAGACACCGAGGCCTCCGCCTTCGATCATCGCTGGGCCGCCCATCCCAAGGTTCGAGTCAGCCGTTGCGATGACCACGTCGCAACAACCGAGCAACGCGGCGTTTCCGGCGAAGCAGTAACCGGCGTTGATGCCGATCAACGGCACCAGACCGCTCAGCTCGCCGAATAGTGCGAATGCCAAGCAGTCGAGGCCAGCAACACCGATGCCGTCGGTATCGCCCGGTCGCCCACCGCCACCTTCAGCGAACAACACGACGGGAAGACGGAGCTCATGCGCCAATTCGAAGAGTCGATCCTTCTTTCGATGGTTCTGCAAGCCCTGGGTGCCGGCCAACACCATGTAGTCATACGACACGACCACCGCTTGCACATCGTGGTCCGAGGCACGCTCTTGGGGCGTAAAGAGTTCGCCGTTGACGGTGCCGATCCCGCCGACAAGCCCATCCCCGGGCGTCCGCTCGATCAGATCCTCGATCGAGCGCCGCTTGCGCTGCGCAGCAACAGCCAACCCGCCCCACTCGACGAAGGAGTCACCATCGACGAGGTCGGCCAGGTTTTCTCGTGCGGTTCGTTTGCCCTTCGCATGACGTTTGGCGACCGCTTCGGGTCGGTTTTTGTCCAGTCCGAAGCCGTGTCGAGTATTCACTTCGGCCAGGTCCGGGCGGATCACATCCAAGTCGACTTCGGCGACGGCTGTCTCGCCTCCCCCATCGACCATCCTCGGCTCGATCGAGACCAGAGGGGCGTCGTCAAACACGGCTTCGCCCTGTGCAACGTGGAGTGCCGTGATCAGCCCGCTCTCGGTTGCGGTGATGACGTGTTCCATCTTCATCGCTTCCATCACGATGAGGGCTGCACCCTCCACGACCTCCTGGCCAGGTTCGACCTCGATCGTGACGATCGTTCCCTGCATCGGAGCGCTGACCAGCGAGCCGGCTGTCGCCAACCACGACTCACTCGCCGACACACCGGCGGTCTCGCTCACCTGCTTTCCGAGCGCCAGCACCGCCAAAGGGTCTGAGGAGTCGACGACGACGCCGGCTCGACTCTCTCGCTCGTCACCCGAGGTTGAGTCGGCGCCCTGGGCTGTTTGCGAAGCCGGTTCGAAACCCGCGCTTGCGGCGACCAGAGCGACAGCGTTGTCTTGGACGAAGCGTGTGGCAACCGGTCCGGCGCCGAACTCGTCCGTTGTGAGGATCGCTGCCAGGAACGGCGCGTTCGTCGCAACCCCGGCGATTTCGAGTTCGCCGAGCGCGCGGCTCGCTTTGCGCACTGCGCCCGGGAAACCTCCCGAACGCGAATGCACGATGACCTTGGCGAGCAGCGAGTCGTAGCTCGGCGATGTGGTGTAGCTGGAGTGGGCGTGCGTCTCGACCCGAACGCCCATCCCACTCGGCGGATCGAACCGGCTGAGCGTTCCACCTGTTGGACGAGCGACGCCGGTTTCATCGATCGTCTCGGTGTTGATCCGTAGTTGGATCGCGTGGCCGACCACCGGAGGAGTCTCGGCGACCCCAAGCGAATCGAGCGTCTCGCCATCGGCGACCTGAATCTGCAACTGGACCAGGTCGAGACCGGTCACCTCTTCGGTGACCGTGTGTTCGACCTGCAGTCGAGCGTTCGCTTCGATGAAGAAGGCAGCGTCGTTCGACCGGTCGACCAAGAACTCAAAGGTCCCAAGCCCGACGTATCCAACCGCCTCGGCCAATGCACGAGCAGCGGCCGAAACGGTGTCGCGAAGTTCGTCGCTCAGGTCCGCTGGGGCGATCTCGATGATCTTTTGGTTCTGGCGCTGCACCGAACAGTCTCGATCACCGAGGACGACGACCTGGCCAGACTCATCGCCAAGGATCTGGACTTCGATGTGTCGCGCATCGACGACGAGCGCTTCGGCGTACAGCGCACCGTCACCAAAGGCCCCGGAGGCCTCCGACGCTGCTCGATCAAACGCAGCTTCCACATCATCAACAGCGGTGACGGGGCGCATACCCCGCCCGCCGCCGCCGGCGACGGCCTTCAGCATCGTTGGGCCGTGTGCGTCAACCCACGCTCGCGCCGCGTCGCGATTCTCGAGAAGTCCCGACCCCTGCAGCGTTGCGATGCCAAGCTCGGCAGCGAGGGACCGGGCCGATTCCTTGTTGCCGAATCGAGCCAGCGCATCGGGCGACGGGCCGATGAACACAACCCCGGCTTCGGCACAGGCAATTGCCAGCGATTCGTTCTCACTCAAGAACCCGTAGCCCGGATGTAACGCATCACATTCGTGCTCGAGCGCGAGAGCGACGATGGCTTGAGGATCGAGAAAGGTCGACGAGCCAGCGCCCGGAACCTCGAACGCTCGGTCGGCAAGTGTGATGTGTCGCGAACCGGCATCGTCGGCTGAAAACAGCGCCACCGTTTCGATATCGAGCTCTGATGCAGCTCGGATCAAACGACAGGCGATCTCGCCTCGGTTGGCAATGAGGATTCGGCGGAACATCCGCCGATGATGGCCGAAGTCCGAGCGTTGGTCAGATTGAACGCTTGCGGGCTCGCTACGGCGCGAGGTTCGAAGCGGCCTGTCGGTTTCGGTGAATCTCTCGGGTCTGCACCCGAACGAGCACGAGGTAGTACGTGCCGAGAAGAACGACGAGCAAGAATCGCAGCAGGAACGCGGAGGGTTCTCCGTCACGAATCGCGAGGGTTGCCCACCACGAACCGCCTGCTATCACACCGAGTGTGATCGCCATCGTCGACCACCGAACCATCACTGCCTCCACCGCCGGTTACACACCGGCCATCGCCTTCGCCGCCCATCACCGTAGGTGAGAACCCACCACCGACCGAGAGAAGAAGTGCCCGGCGGTGCTGCGGCCACACCAGCCCGTCAGGCCCTCCCAAATCGAGCGTCTGGCCAGACCCGCAGTAGCCTCAAAGGCCATGATCGACTTCGACTCGACCCTTCACTGGTCCGACACCGACGTGGCCGTCCACAAGGTCGTCGTCGGCCCCTATGACAACAACGTTTTTGTCGTGCAGTGCAAGGCCACCGGTGAAGCGGCGATGCTCGATGCAGCAAATGAACACGAACTCTTGCTCGAGCTTTGTCAAGGCCTCGGTGTGCGGACCGTCCTCGAAACTCACGGTCATTGGGATCACATCCAGGCGGTTCCCGCCGTGCGAGACGCTGGCTTCGAAGTAGGCATCACCGCCGCCGACGCCGAGATGCTCCCGAGCTACGACTACATCCTCGAAGACGACACGATGATCGAGATCGGCGACCTTCGACTCCACACGATCACCACGCCAGGCCACACACCCGGCTCGATCTGTTTCAAGTTGGTCGACAAGCCGCTTTTGTTCACCGGCGACACCCTTTTCCCCGGCGGCCCGGGGGCGACGAAGTGGGAGTATTCGAGTTTCGACACGATCATCGATTCGATCGACCGACGGCTCTTTCAGTACACGCCCGACACGATCGTGTTGCCCGGTCACGGTGACGACACCACGATCGGAACCGAGCGCCCGCATCTCGATCATTGGGTCGACCGCGGTTGGTGACCAACAGCACCTCCCCGTCTGCTCCCACCAATCAAGGCACCGCCGCCGATGCGTTCCGAGTTCCGCAGTTTCGACGCGTGTTCCTCGCCACCTTTGCGTCGAGCATCGGTCGATGGATGCAGAACGTCGCGCTCGGTGTCTTTGCGTTCAAGCTCACTGATTCAGCAGCCTTCACGACATTCACGATCTTTGCTCAGCTCTTCCCACTCTTGACGTTGAGCCTCGTCGGCGGATCGTTGGCCGACACCGTCGACCGGCGCAAGCTGCTCGTGATCACCCAAGCTTGGCAGGCGCTTTGGGCGCTGGTCCTGGCGTGGCAGGTTCTCGACGACGACATCTCCCGTCCGCTGCTGTTGTTCATCGTCTTTATGACCGGTCTCGGCCAAGCGTTGTTTGCGCCAGCCTTCACGGCTGTGCTGCCGAGCCTCGTCGGCCGCGAGAATCTGTCGGCGGCCATTTCACTCAACTCGGCCCAGGTCAACTTGTCGAGGATGATCGGCCCGGTCATCGGCAGTTGGCTGGTTGTCACCTTCGGCTTCTCCGAGGTGTTCGCCATCAATGGGGTGACCTACATCGTGATCATCATGGCGTTGCTCACCGTGCCACTCCCGGCTCTCTCGAAAAAGCAAGGCACGGCTTCAGAACGCCTCCTCGGCGGGCTCCGACTCGCTCGGGCAGTCCCCCAGATCCGACAGCCGCTGCTCGCAATGGTTGCCTTTTCGTTGTTCTGTCTTCCATTCATCGGCCTGATGCCGGTGATCGCGGAACGCAACTGGGGAGTCGACTCAAAGAGCACCACCTACGGCTGGATCTACCTCGCATTCGGCGCCGGCGCATTCATTGGTTCGTTGTCCGTTGGCACCATCCTCTTGCGGGCTTCGAAGCCGCTGGTTGTGCGCATCACGCTCGCCGGGTTCGCCGTGTCGCTTGCGACGCTGGCCACGCTCAGAGGACCAACGTTCGTCTACCCGGCGATCTTCTTCGTCGGGCTCTTCTACTTCACGTTCCCAACGGCACTCAGCACCTTCTTGCAGGAGCACCTGGCAGACGAGGTGCGCGGGCGAGTGATGGCGCTTTGGGTCATCTCGTTTGGCGGCATCATTTCCATCACAAACCTCTTCTCTGGCGCGATCGCTGACCTCACGTCGGTGTCGACCGTGATGGCTGGCAGCGCACTCGCCGCGCTCACCCTGGGGGCGATCGTCAAACTGGAACCAGGAGAGACGGTCGGCGAAGAAGCGATTCCTCAATCCCCTGCCAGAACGCGCCGATGATCATGTGTGGTCTCCAGCGAGAACACGGGCGATTCAGCAGCTGAAACAGCGGTCGTCGCCCGCCGACAACCCTCTCGGGAACAACCCGCCGCGCTCGTTGTCGATCTCGCTCTGACAACCGATGAGAACCTGATCGTCGATCGTGTCGACATCGCCCCGCTCGGATTGGTCACGACGGACAAGTCGATCATCGAGCTGGCACTGCCCGACGATCGAGTTGCGTTGAGCGCTGCCATCGACCGCTCTCGCGAGAGTGGGTCGCCGCAACATCTCACGATCGCCTTCGACACCTCGTCGTCCGAACTCCTTGCGGTCCGGGTTTCCCCAAGCGGAATCGGGCGAGCCTCAACGATCAACGTGACCGGCATCAAGACCGGTGAGCGTCGAGCACGGGCTGATGACGCCCAATCCTCATCAGGCCAAACGCCCCAAACCGATCCGCTTATCGACGAATTGCGAATCGCCCGCACGATGCTCAACATCGTTCCGTGCGCCGTGTTCATCAAGGATGCCGACGCACGGTTCATCAATGCGAACCACCAGCTGCTCCAAACGTTGGGATTCAGCTCCGTCGCCGAGCTCTATGGCAAAACCGACTTCGACGTTCACCCGGCAAGCGAAGCCGAGGTGTACCTGGAGATCGACCGCCAGATCATTCGCACGGGCGAGCCCATTTACGACCTCGTCGAGTCGCAGACTCGGTCCGACGGCTCAGTTGAAGTGGTTCGGACCACCAAACTTCCGATTCGCAACAGTTCCGGCGACATCGTCGGGTTGATGGGCTACTCGGCGGACGTCACCGAACCAACACGGGTGAGCGAGGCCCTTCGCAACAGCGAGCAGCGCTACGCCCTCGCCGCGCAGGCAACACGCGACGGCATCTGGGACTACGACATGGTGGAACGCACCCTCTCGATGACACCGCGCTGTGCACAGTTGCTCGACATCCCCGTCGACAACCAGCGAACAATGGTCGACGACTTCCTGGATCAAATCGGGGAAGACAACGCAACGATGATCGTCGATCAAGCCCGGATGCTCAGATCCGACCCGGGCCAGCGACTCGATGTCGACTTCCCGATCGTGCTCAGCGATGGCACATCTCGCTGGATCAGCATCGTCGGCATGGCGCTTCGGACGAACGGGGTCACGACCAAGCTGGTCGGGTCGGTCGCCGACGTCACCATCGAGCACCAACGAGAGCAACAGCTTCGTTTCCAGGCCCGGCACGACGATCTCACCGGACTGGCCAATCGCCGAGCTCTCATGGAAGCCATCGCGACCCGGCCAGGGTCGTTGCTCTACCTCGACCTCGACTCGTTCAAGGTCATCAACGATTCGCTGGGCCACCAAGCCGGCGACGAGATGTTGCGAGCCGTGACATCACGGCTTCGAGGTGTGATCGACGCCGATGCGACGTTCGCCCGCCTCGGTGGCGACGAGTTCGCAATCTTGCTCACCTCAAATACTGCCGAACGAGCACTGCAGCTGGCTGACGAACTCCAAGAGGCAATCAGCACACCGTTCAAGATCTGGGGGCTCGAGATGTACACGACCGCCAGCATCGGAATCGTGACGGGAGAGTCCGTACACAAAGAACCCGACGAAGTCTTCCGCGATGCCGACATCGCGTTGTACGTCGCAAAAGCCTCGGGCAAACGACAGGCCGTCCTCTTCGAGCCGTCCATGCGCAAGGCGGCCGATCATGAACTCGACAAGCAGATGCGGATCCGCCGAGCGGTCGACGAGATGGAGTTCGTCCTCCACTACCAACCGGTCGTCGACTCCGTCACCGGCGCGTTGCGAGGCTTCGAGGCCCTGGTTCGTTGGGATCGCCCAGGGGATCCGCTCGCGTTCCCCTCTTCCTTCCTCCCTTACCTCGAAGAGACGAGCCTCATCATCCCGGTTGGATCGTGGGTCATCGACGAGGGGTGTCGCCAGCTCGCGGCGTGGCGAAAGGCGTTCCCACAGGCGAGCGACCTCTACCTCGCCTTGAACGTCTCACGCGTGCAGTTCAACTCCCCCTGCCTCGTGCAACAGCTGCGCGACTCGCTGGCAACCCACGGCCTCTCACCAGCCGACATCGTGATCGAGGTGACGGAGACGGCCGTGACCGATCGGCCAGAGCAACTCAAGACACAGCTGCGGGAGATCCAGGCGCTCGGTCTGCGAGTGGCAGTCGATGACTTCGGCGTTGGCCAGTCCGCCTTGAGCGTGTTGCCCGAACTCCCCGTCGACATCTTGAAGATCGACCGTAGCTTCGTGAACCGCATCGTGGGCCAACACGACGAGCCATTGACCAGCACCGTTCTCGCACTGGCCAAATCGCTCGGCCTCCAGACCGTTGGGGAAGGCGTGGAACAGCCCGAACAGGCTGCGTGGCTCGCCGCTCGCGGGTGCGACACGTTGCAGGGCTATTTCGTCTCCAAACCCCTCGCTGCTGAGCAGGTTCCCGAGCTCTTCGATGGCGATGGAATTCCCCTACCGGGATAGGGCTTACTTCAAAGCGAGCCGTAGAATCGGCCAATGTCCGAGCCGGCCAGAACACCACTGTTCGAAATTGACGACCTCGTCGTCAGCACAGTGTCTTCCTCTGGGTCCTCTTCTGGGTCATCTGCAGGGTCCTCGGCCGGCCGCCCCGTCGCTCGCGTGCTCAACGGTGTTTCTCTGACCGTGTACCACGGCGAGGTGCACGCACTCCTCGGCTCGAACGGCAACGAAACGTCAACCCTCGCATCGGTTCTCCTCGGATCGCCCCACCACGAGGTGACCAGCGGGCGAATCCTCTTCAACGGCGATGACATCACCACGTGGGGCGCCGACGTACGGGCGAAAGCCGGCCTGTTCCTCGCCTTCCCCTTCCCTCCAGCGATCGCCGGGGTGAACGTGCTGAACTTCATGCATCAGTCGATTAGTGCACGAACGGGCACCGAGGTTGGCATCTCTGAGCTCCGCCATCAGCTGTTGGCATGGGTCGAGCGACTCGGGATGAACGACGATTTCGTCGAGCGTCATCTCAACGACGGTTTCTCCGATCATGAGAAGAAGCGCAACGAGCTTCTCCAGATGGCCGTTCTCGAACCGAAGGTCGCCATTTTTGATGAGACCAACTCCGATCTCGAAACACTTCGGGTCGTTGCAGCAGGCATTGACGAGATCCGTACCGATCGAGCAAACCTCGGCACGCTTGCCATCGGTGATCATCACCGCCTCGTCGAGCATCTCAATCCCGATTTCGTGCACGTGATGGTCGATGGGGCCATCACCGCCTCCGGTGGCGTCGAGATCGCACAGCATTTCGAGACCGCACAGCATTTCGACACAGCACAGCATTTCGACACCGCACAGCATTTGGACACAGCACTGCATTTCGAGACCCACACTGCGCTTGAGACCAGCGCTGACAGGAGCTTCCAGTGAGCACCGATATCGATGTCGCGGCCATCCGGGCCGACTTCCCAATTCTCAATCAAGAGCAGAACGATCGCCGCCTCGTCTTTCTCGACTCCGCGGCATCGTCTCAGCACCCTCGCCAGGTGCTCGACGCGATGAACGAGATCTACGAGACGAGCTACGCAAACGTGCACCGTGGCGTGTACCAGCTCGCCGAGCGGGCAACGAACGGATACGAAGGCGCTCGCTCGAAAGTCGCCGCCTTCATCGGCGCGCCAGACACCAACGAAGTCATCTTCACGAAGAATGCCACCGAGGCCGTGAACCTCGTCGCCTTCTCGTGGGGTCGAGCCAACCTCAAGGCTGGCGACGCGGTTGTGCTTACCCTGATGGAGCATCACGCCAACATCGTTCCGTGGCAGATGCTCGCCGCCGAGATCGGGTTTGAGATTCGCTGGATCGGCGTCACTGACGACGGCCATCTCGACCTCAGCGATCTCGACCTTCTGCTCGACGGCGCCAAGCTCGTTTCGTTCACGGCGATGTCGAACGTGCTCGGCACGCTCGTCGACGTTCCCCGTCTCGCCGCCGCAGCGAAGGCCGCAGGGGCAACCGTGCTGGTCGACGCCTGCCAGTCGGTCCCTCACCTTCCGACGAACGTCGAAGAGATGGGCGCTGACTTTGTCGTCTTCAGCGGCCACAAAATGCTCGGGCCCTCCGGCATCGGCGTTCTCTGGGGCCGCATGGAGCTCTTGAACGAGATGCCGCCCTTCCTCGGCGGTGGCGGCATGATCGTCAATGTCACCACCGAAGGCTTCACAGCGGACGCTGTTCCGGCGAAGTTCGAGGCCGGCACGCCGCCGATCGCCGAGGCCGTCGGCCTGGGCGCTGCGGTCGACTACCTCAGCAACATCGGCATGGAGAACGTTCGCCAGCATGAAGTTGAGCTCACCGCTTACGCCCTTCGAACGCTGACCGAACGAGTTGGCCCATCGCTCACGATCCTCGGCCCATCGGAGCCAAGCGAGCGAGGTGGCGTCTTGTCGCTCAGCCTCGATGGCGTGCATGCGCACGACATCAGCCAGATCCTCGACGAGCACGCTGTGTGTATTCGTCCCGGGCATCACTGTGCAAAGCCGCTCATGCGTCGCTTCGACACAAATGCGACGGCTCGGGCCAGCTTTTACATCTACAACGACAACGACGACGTCGATGCGCTCGCTGATGCGCTCATCGCCGCCCGAGACTTCTTCGCCCTGTAGGAGATCACCATGGCCGGACTCGAAGACCTCTACCGAGAAATCATTCTCGACCACTACCGAACCCCGCGAAATAGCGGTGAGCTCGAACCACCCGCGCACCGGACCGAGGGGTTCAACCCGCTGTGTGGTGATGAGATCGTCGTCTACGTCGATGCCGCAGACGGCACGATCGTTGACATCAAGATCGGCGGGCAGGGTTGCTCGATCAGCCAGTCATCGGCGTCGATGATGTCGGCCGCTGTCAAAGGCAAGACCATCGACGAAGCTCGAAAGATCACCAGCGCCTTCAAGTCGCTGATGAGCATTCACGAGACCAACGTCGGCGGCGACGGCTCCGAAGCCGAAGCCGATCCAGCCGATGAGATCGACCCCGAAATCGACCTCGGTGATCTCGAGGCTCTTCAGGGAGTGGTGAAGTACCCCACGCGCATCAAGTGCGCCACGCTCAGCTGGAACACGCTGACCCAAGCGTTCGACGAGATCGACGAAGCCAACGCGTAACGTTCAACGTTGGACACCGGATCGAGGCGCTTCCGCCAAGCACGTTTCAGTCTGAGCGTTCAAGTCTGGCGTTGCCTGCCTGGGCTCCGAGCTGCGACCGCTTAGCTCGACATCAAGTCTCTCGTCGTCTCGCACACTTGATCAGGGCGAAGGTCTGGCGGCGCCGTGTCGACCTCGAAGCAGAGGATCTCGCCACCAACGCCGTCGATCGTCCATCGAGTCGGCAGCCCTGACAGCGGGTCGAGCGTGTACTGGACGTCTTTGCCATCGGCTTCTGCTTGGGCGAGCACATCGTGGATCTCGAATGGGTTGACGATCGCCGAAGCCGCGGCACCCGCTTGCTCAGACAGCGGCGGATCGAACAGATGCGAGACGCCAGATGAGTTCGAGCTTGGTGTCATCTGCAACTCGAGCGGGCCGTTGCCACACCCGTTGCAGATCGGAACCAATCGCAGGTAGGCGAAGGGCGATACGGCGGCGTTGTCAAACGTTGCTTGTGCCGCCGCGAGATCGCCACCGAGCGGCACGAGTGGCACCTGGCCACTATCCGATCCGGCGATATCGGCGCCGGACACGCCAGCTTCACCGCACGAGATCTCGACCGGGTCGCCGCCACCACCGTCGATGCGTAGTGAGTAGGGCCGAGGCTCGAGCGGCGCCGCGTAGTCGCTGAATCCATTCAAGAAGCCGCTGGCGATCGGTTGTGCGACCTCTCCACCGGCGTTGGTGACGTAGGCCTGGGCCGCTCGGGTCAACGAGTTGGAACCGTCGAGGCTGACGAACTCAACCGTGAACAGGTCTTCCCCTCCCGCCACGACCGTCACGTCGAAGCCGGGCTCAACATCGCTCCACTCGACGAATGCTTCGGTGGGCAACGACGTCGCCGCGCACTCGACGGTCAAAAGCGGGGTTGAGTCGAGCCCTGTGCCATCGAGTGATGTTGGTGATGCCACAAATCCGAGCCGGTGCCAGACCGATGGCTGCGCCGGGGCGAAGGGGAACGTGAAGCTGGTGAGTGCCCCATCGCCAACCTCACCTCCGGCAGCGGCCGCATCGACCACGACGGTGCCGTCGACCTCACACGAGTCGGCGAGATCGTCGCTGATCGGAGCGAGAACAGAGATGACGTCGACGCCGTCGATGTCGCGCCGATCGACGGTGACACTCGATGGATCGACGCACGACTCGATCGCAAGACCGCCGTCGATCGGTTCAAAGGCGACCTGGCGAAGATCGAAGGCACCGGCGCGGGTTGCGACACAGCCAAACGGGGCCCCTCCTGGCTCGATGACGACAAGCGCCGGGGGCGACGTCGCCAAAGGCTCCGCACCGATCAAGAGGTTTGCTTCAGCGACCAACCGCCAGGCCGAGGT
Organism: uncultured Acidimicrobiales bacterium; assembly: GCA_937925335.1. Classification (GTDB taxonomy): domain Bacteria; phylum Actinomycetota; class Acidimicrobiia; order Acidimicrobiales; family SZUA-35; genus CALEWY01. Next base: position 23,151 of record CALEWY010000106.1, on the reverse strand, counting down.
GTTACCGATCATGGTCGGATCGAAGCCGGCGGCGGTCAGATCATCGTCACCTGGGACATCGGACTCAAGCCCGGCGATCAGTGAATCGACATCGACGACTCGGCCGGCACAGGAGTAGACGAGCGCGTCGTCGACTCCATCAGGAATGGCATCAGCGCCGAGTCCACCCGCTCCGGTTTCGACCGGCTCGCCGTTGGATGGTTCTCGTTGCTCCGCTTCGCTCGAACCGCTTGCGCCCTCCTCGGCGGGTTCAACCGCCTCGTCACCACCGGAGCATGCAGATGCGACGAGCGCGAACGCGACGAGCAAGATGAGGGAACGCAGCGTGAGAGAACGCGGGAAGGCGAGGCGAAGCATGGTGGGGTAAGCCTCGCACAGCTGAGGGCTCGATCTGCGCCACCAGGCGACCAAAACGTGCAGCGAGGACAGCCCGGAGTTCTGGCCGCCCTCGCTGTGACACACGTTGGAGTTTGCGGACAACGAAAAGTTGGACGGCTTCGCGCTGACCGATATGTACGTTGTTGCAGTTAACTGCTTCAACAACTAACTATCGTCACAATGCGGTCAGATTGTGAGCACTTCGCAGAAAAGACCGTACGACATGAGAAGACCGCCACGCAGCGCCGTCAGCACGGCGAAACGTTCTTGGGGAAGTCAGCCGAATGGCCACCAACGGGGACGCTTGCGATTGCGCCGTTGTTCACGCTCGCGTTCGATGTCGACCTGCTCGCGAATCTCTGGGCCAGCGTTGTTGATGATGTCTTCTGCCGAATCGAGAAGTGCAGCGATCGAGGGGTCTTCGCCAACGCTCGACGGCGGTTCCGGCGTCGACGGGGTGATCAACGTGCCGTGCCGCCAGTTGACGTCGGCTCGCCGCGGTTCGTATCCCGTGCAATCGGCTGGACAGTGCCACGGTGCTTCGGGGGCGAGATCGAGTGCGCACTTGCGCATCGTGTCACCACTTGCGTAAGCCCGACTCTGGAAGTGCTTGCAGTCTTGGCGCATAGCCATCGTTCCATTGTGCCATCCTCATGCGATGCCAACCCCTCACCTGAGCGCAGAACCTGGAGATTTCGCCCCCATCGTCTTGATGCCTGGCGACCCCCTCCGAGCCAAATTCATCGCCGATAACTACCTCGACGATGCTCGCCTCGTCACCGACGTCCGAAACATGCTTGGTTTCACGGGCACGGTCAACGGTGTTCCGATCTCGGTTCAAGGCTCCGGCATGGGCATCCCGTCGATCTCGATCTACGCCACCGAGCTCATCCGTGAATACGGCGTGACCACCATCGTCCGGGTCGGCTCCTGTGGTGCGATCAAGGACGACATCAACCTTGGCGACGTGCTGCTGGCCGTCAGCGCCGGGACGGACTCAACCGTCAACCGATCACGCTTGGGTGGCCGAGACTTTGCGGCCACGGCCGACTTTGGCCTGCTCACAGCAGCTGCGGCGGCCGCTGAACGTCGGGGAGTCGATGTGAAGGCGGGTCGCCTGTTCACGTCGGACTTCTTCTACGGACCCGACGAGGGCCTCTTCGACCTGCTGGACCGATACGGCTTCCTTGCGGTCGAGATGGAAGCTGCTGGCCTCTACGGCCTCGCTGCGGAAGAGGGAATCGCTGCGCTCGCCGTGTGCACCGTGAGTGATCACATCAAACGAGAAGAAGCGATGACCGCCGAGGACCGCCAGACCACGTTCGATGACATGATCGGGCTGGTCCTCGAGGCGGTCACCACAGGGGCTTCCTAGCCGGCTCTCCCCTTCCGGCTGAAACCCCAGCTCCGGTCACGAACCGAGGCAGCGTGCTCGTGTTCGTGACCGGTCACCTCGGCGGAGAAGCCAGGACTACTTCAGGGTCTCTGCGGTCCAGACGAGGTCGACGAGGTTCTCGACGTCTTCGTCGTCAGCGGTTGTGCTGCCGACCAGGGCTTCGGCTTCCCGAGCAACCTCTTGAAGAGTGATCGTGTCGGCGAAGGGGCTGTCTCGCAGGATCTCGGCGAAGGAAGCCACGACCACGGCGAGACGGAAGTCTTCCGACGTGCGGTTCCAGTTCTCCTCGATGTCAGAGGCATCGATGTCGATCTGGCCTTCGATCACGTCACCGGTCTCAGGATCTTCCCAACGAAGGGCGACGGTTCCGAGGTTGTCGTTGCCACCAACGCCTCGAGCGAGCTCGAGTTCGTAGATTGCGGTCACCTGGTGTCCAGCACCGAGTTCGCCAGCATCGACACCGTCGTTGCGAAAGTCGTCGTCGAGGATCGCTCGGTTCTCGAAGCCGATGAGGCGGTAGGCCTCGACGGTGTCTTCGTCGAACTCAACCTGGATCTTGCCGTCGATTGCGACGGTGAGCAGGGTTGAGACGAGCTCCTCACGGAAGAGACGGTCGGCTTCGTCGATGGTGTTGACGTATGCGTAGAAGCCGTCACCGTCATCGGCGAGTGTTTCCATGACCACGTCGTTGAAGTTGCCCATGCCAACACCGAGGGTGACAAGCTGGATGCCACGGTCGGCGTCACGACGGATCAAGTCAACGAGGCCATCCGGGTCGGTGAGACCAACGTTTGCGACACCGTCGCTGGCGAGGATGACTCGATTGATGCCATCACGGTCGAACGATTCGTTCGCAAGGTCGTAGGCGGCTTCGAGGCCGGCTTCGAGGTTGGTCGAACCGTTCGGCTCGAGACGGTCGATGGCTCGGAAGATGTCTCGTGAATCACGAACCGAGGTCGGCTCGAGGATGATCTGTGCGTTGTCGGAGTAGGTCACGATTGCGACGGTGTCGTCATCGTCGAGTTCGCTCACGAGCGTTTCGAGTGATTCCTTGACCAGACCGAGGCGGTCTTGACGGTCCATCGAGCCGGACGTGTCGACGACGAACGTGAGGTTGGCCTGGGGACGATCGGCATCACGCACGATCTCACCCTGGACACCAACACGGACGATGACATTGCCCTCGTTGAATGGTGAGGGGCCGCCGTCGACGACGGCGTTGAGACCGTCACGAGGTGCGTCGTAGTCGTAGTCGAAGGAGTTGACGAACTCCTCGACTCGGATTGCTTCACTCGGAGGCAACGTGCCTTGGTTCAACCACTGTCCTGCGATCGAATAGCTCGCGGTGTCGACATCGAGGGCGAAGGTCGAGAGTGGATCACGGTCGGTCTCCACGAAGTCTCGGACGCCATAGGTCTCAAAGAAGTTGTTCTCAAGCTGGTTCGGGTCCGGCTCTGCTTCGGTCTCACAAAAGAAGCCCTCTTCGGCTTCGACGGCCTCGCGACTCTCTCCACCTTCGACGATCGAGAATCCGTCGTCGCTGTCCGAATCGGCGGCTCCGAATGACTCCTCCATGGCATCGTCCTCCATGGCCTCCTCGTCACTTGCCTCGCTCTCATCGCCAGCGACGATGGTGAAGTCGGACTCCGCATCGGCGGATTCGCTGGAATCGCCGTCGTCAGCACCGGAGGACGATTGTGATTCCTCGGTGAAGGAGCTCTCGGCGTCGGTGTCCGAGTCGCTCGAGCCGCCACAGGCGGTTGCACCGAGTGCGAGGGCAAGAGTGAGGGCGGCGACCTTACGAAGCTCAAGGGCTTTCGATCGTGCGGTCGATGTGGGAGATGAGGTAGTTCGCTGCGTGTTCATGATCAGCTTCGGCGACCACCAAGCCGAACGGGTTCCCCCCGTCACAGCTTCGTCATCTACGGGTCACGAAACCGCAGTAACACGACCTGTCGTCACGCAAAACCAGGCCCACAACCCACCGCCCCAGAAACCACACCCCACAGAGCCAAAACTACAGCCACACCAAAACTGCAGAGAGCGTGATGAGTGGTTCCCCACTCATCACGCTCTCTATGAAACAACGCCGGTGACGCTCGAGCGTTCACCGCATGGCCGAGCTCAACCGTGGTGTTCGCCGTGGAGCGACCCGGCCTGTCCGACCCAGTCATCTCGCAGGATCCTGCCCGGGAAGAACTCGAGCCGGTCGTTGAGCGCTGAGACCCCAGCCTCATTGAGTAGCGAGACTTGCAGGAAGGTCTTGAGCCCGTTGCTGTTGAGGAGCTTCTCCATCTTGGGGCCGACCCCCTTGATCAACTTGAGGTCGTCCACGTAGTTGAACTTCCGACCTCGAGCGTTGGTCATCAACTGGCGTTCGAACTCGTCGGCATAGACCCCTTCGACCGTGACGAGGTCATAGATCTCGACGTCGTACTGCTCATAGTGGAGCTGCGCAGCCTGAGGGATCCAGTTCTCCGAGCGGATTCGCCCGCCGCTGACACCCATTCGGCTTTCGAGCGCATCGACCTCGGCATCGGTGAGCACCGCCAACTGGTAAAAGTTGGTGATCCCCTCCCCCGCCAGCGCTTCGGACATCTTCTTCCCGACACCCTTGATCGGCTTCAGGTCATCGACATAGTCAGCCGGTGCTGATGACTTCGATTCGGCCGGCGGTTCGCCAGCAAACCACGGGATGACAACATCCGCTTCGATGTCCTCGTCGTGATGTGTGCCGTGCAGCCGGCCGGCCTGTGGCACCCAGTCGTCACGACGCACTCGCCCAGGGAACGTGTCGATGCGTTCTTCGAGGTCGTCCACCGCTGCGTCGTCGAGCATCGCAACCTGGAAGAAGGTCGTGAGCCCGTTGTCGTGCAGCACACCTTCCAACTTCGGCCCAACACCCTTGATCAACTTGAGATCATCGGTGTAGTCGAGATCGCGATCCGACGAGATCGAGGCCATCCGAGCCTCGAAGAAGTCGGCATGACCCGCCTCGGCAAGCGCCTGGCGTTCAGCCGACGGGGCGATGGTGACTTGATCGGCAATGTCCTCGCCGTGATGGACCCCGTGGAGGCCGGCGGCCTGTGGGACCCATTCGTCTCGCACGATGCGGCCGGGGAATGCATCGAGGCGACCTTCGAGGGCTTCCACAGCATCGGCGTCGAGCAACGCCACTTCGTAGAAGGTCTCGAGGCCGTTGTTGTTCAGTAGCTCCTCCATCTTCGGTCCGACGCCCTTGATCAACTTGAGATCGTCGGTGTAGCCGAGGTCTCGGTCTGCTCGGACGAGAGCGAGTCGACGAGCGAACGCATCGTTGTCCGGTTGCCCGTCACCAACGAGGGGTTCGAAGGCCGGACGAGCCTCTGCTTCGGCGAGCTGAGCCCGCAGTGCAGCAAGCTCAGAGTCACGCTCGATAATCCGACCCTCGAGGCTCGCCATGTTGCTCTGTAACCCGGCGATGTTCGAGACCTCAGCCTCAAGCTCGCCGATCTGGGCCGAACGCCCATCGAGCTCGCCCTCCAGTTCAGCGATGCGTCCGTCACGGCCGGCGAGATCGGCTTCGAAACCAGGGATCCGGTTGGCGAGGTTTTCGAGCTCACCAATCCGACCATTACGCGCTGCAAGCACGCGTTCGAGTTCTTCGATTCGACCGTCACCCGTTTCGATCCGACCTTGCAGATCACCGGCGCGGTTTGTTGCCTCGGCGAGTGCGCCTTCGAGCTCGGACACTCTGTTGGAGGCGTTCGCCAACTCCCCGTCGAGTTTGGTTGCCCGTTGGTCTGCCGACCCGACGAGACGTTGGAGTTCGCCGACCTGATGACTACTGCCGGCGAGTTCGCTCTCCAGCTCGGCAACCTGACTCGATCGACCGACCAACTCGGCTTCCAATTCACCGATGCGGCCGAGCTGACCCTCAAGTTCAGCAACTCGACTCGAACGACCATCAAGCTCGTTCTCCAGCTCACCGATGCGGCCGAGCTGACCTTCGAGCTCAGCAACTCGACTCGAACGACCAGCAAGCTCGGTCTCCAATTCACCGATGCGGCCGAGCTGACCTTCGAGCTCAGCGATCCGTCCGCTACTGCCGGCAAGTTCACCTTCAAGCTCGCCGACCCGACTCGAACGGCCAGCAAGCTCGTTCTCAAGCTCGTCGACTCTGCCGTTGCGTCCGGCCAGCTCACCTTCGAGCTCATCGATACGACTGAGCTGACCTTCCAGCTCAACGATCCGACCGTCTCGCCCGGATATGTCGTCTTCGAGGCTGGTGACTTGAGAACGAGTGGTCGTGAGTGCAATCTCGAGTTCGCCGATGCGGCTCGATGCAGTCGAGAGCTCTGCCTCGAGTTCAGAGCTTCGTTGGTCAGAGGTGCCGACCAGGCCCTGCAACTCACCAATCCGCGCATCACGCCCGGACAACTCACCTTCAAGCTCACCAATCCGGCCATCACGCCCTGACAACTCACCTTCGAGCTCACCGATGCGGCCGTTTCGGGCGGCGAGCTCTCCTTCGAGCTCACCGATACGGGTGCCGCTGCCGGCGAGTTCGTTCTCCAGCTCGCTGATTCGACCCTGGCTCCCGGAGAAGTTCCGCTCGAGAATCGCAGCTCGCTCGACGTTCGAATCGACATCACTCTGGAGCCCAGCAGCAGCGCCTTCGAGTTCGCTGATTCGTGCGTCTCTTCCGGCGAGCTCTGACTGCAACGCACTCGCCCGCTGCGAACGCTCATCAACGCTCGAGCGCAGATCGATGACCTCGGTCCCGAGCACGGCAGCTTCGGACTCCAACTCAGCAATCCGACCTTCACGCTCAGCCAAACCGGAACGTAGGTCGTTCACGGTCGACTCGAGCTCGGCCGACGAAGCTCGCAATCCGTCGAGTTCTGACTGAACAGCCGCAGTTCGCTCGTGAGCGCCAGCAAGTTCATTTTCGAGCTCACCCGAACGCTGCGTCGTCGAGCCCATCAAGCCCTGCAACTCACCAAACTCCGCATTCCGACCAGACAACTCACCCTCGAGTTGACCAGCGTGAGAACGAGCATCGCCCAGTTCGGTTTCAAGCCTTCCAACTCGAGCGTTGGCGCCGTTGAGCTCTCCCTCGAGCACGCCGATGCGATCCTGCGCTCCGGCGAGCTCAGCTGCCAGCCCATCAGCTCGTTCGCGGCTGCCAACGAGTTCGCTCTCCGTCGTCGAAAGGTTCGTCCGCACGCCTGCAAGGTCGCGTTCAAGCGCCGATGCAGCAGATTCGCGAGCGGTCAGATCACCTTCCAGCTCACCGATACGAGCCGACATCTGATCGCGCTCGCCGCGCACATCCATCAACGAGGTCTTCGTCGTTTGCAACTCTCCGACCTGACCGTTGAGTGCCAGGATCGAACTGTCGCGCTCGCCGAGCTGCGTACGCGCTTCGTCGAGATCAAACCGCAACCCAGCTTGCTCGTGGCGCAAGCCCGTGATCTGCGTTTCGTGGTCGGCAAGACCGAGACGCCATGGACGGCGCCAGAACCACCAGCCGATGGCAAGGCCCGCCAACAACGGCAAGAGCATCCACAGCCACCATTCGCCAAACAACCAAAACATGTCCGGGAACCAACTCATCAGCCATTCTCCTCAACGTCGATTTCCACTCGGCGATTGCTCTGCCGACCTTCTGGGGTGTCATTCGTTTCGATCGGTTCGGTTTCGCCCTTACCGCTCGCTTGCAGTCGTGCGGGATCGATGCCCCGTGCGACGAGACCGTCAACGACGGCTTGTGCTCGCTGTTCGCTCAGGAGCTGATTCGCCGGTTCGGGGCCCTGCGCATCGGTGTGACCGGTGATCACAACGGAAACGTCCGGGAACTCGGTCAGCGTTGCGGCGACTTCGTCGATGATCGTCTCGGTCGCATCGGTCGGGATCGACGTCGCAGTGACGAACTCGATCTTGTCGAGTGCCAACAGTTCGTCGAATGCCGTCTGGGCGGAGTCTGCCTCGAGAGCTCCGTCGTCCTCCGGTGGAGCAGCAATGTCGAGTTCGACGGTGGCGTCAACATCAGCCAGCGCCTCGGTCGCCCGATCGAACGCCGCTTGATCTGCGGCGGTGCCTCGGATCACAACTGTTCCGTCGTCGACATCGACACTGCCTGTTTGCAGGTCCGTACCGATGAGCGGCGCCAGTGCCGACAGCGTTGGATCAACCGCCGGTCCAACGGTGAGGTCGGACCCGGTGAGCGGTGAAGCCACACCGAGGGCAGCGACAGCACCGCTCAGGTCGTCCGGTGCATCACCGCTCTGTGTTGCACCGGCTTCGTCCCACGTCACGCCGAAGACCGCAGGAGTGGATTCGACCACTGCTTCTTCTGGCTCAGGGTCGAGGGCCTGAGTCGTTGGTGGCTCCTCGACCTCGTCCATCTGCCCGGTTGCTGCTCCGAGAACTTCGATCTCGACATCGCGGACTCCGCGGATGTCGGCAATGTCGGATGCGATCTGTTCAGCGTTTGCCGTGCCTTCAGGAACGGCGAGATAGCCATCGCGGCCGTTGAACTCGATCGTTGCTCCGTCGACTGCTTCAAACGAATCGATTCCTTGTGCTCGTTCGGTGAGCGGGTCTTCAACCCCGTGCATCACCCAGAACGCGCCGAGTAACCACAGCAGAACGAAGGCTGCGATCGCCCACCAGAGAACTCGCCGGTCGGCCTTCCGTAAGACGTCCATGTGCTCCTCGGTTGTCGGAGGAGGTGGCGGAACCAGATCGGTCCCAGCAAGGGAAAGGCCAGCTGGGGCCTGGGAGCGTCGCCACTCTCCGGGTTCTTTTGTGTAGTTTGTCACACAAGGTTCAAGCAGGGTGTATTGCCCATGCTCTCCCCTTGACAGTCGCACGATCTTGCAGATTTGTCGCGACAAATCTCCACGATCCGGCGTCATAACCCCTGAACACCCCAAACAAAGAAAACAAGGAGCTCCAAAATGGGCATCTTCGACAAGGCAAAAGACATGGCTGAGGGCGCCGACCTCGGCGGACTCGCCGACAAGGCCAAGGACGCAGTTGCCGAGCACGGCGACAAGCTCCCCGGTGGTCTTGGTGACAAGGCCAGCGAGATGCTCGACGAGCACGGCGACAAGCTCGACGGTCTCACCGACAAGCTCCCGGGCGGCGGCGAGTAACACCGCCGAGCAAACGCTCTGAAACGGCCCCTGGCTTCGCCAGGGGCCGTTCTCGTTTTCAGCAACCTGCTAGCCGACCGAGCCGTCGATTTGGAGCTCGATCAAGCGACTCAACTCGACGCTGTACTCGATGGGGAGCATGGCGGTCACAGGTTGGACGAACCCGTTCACGACCATGGCGATGGCCTGCTCCTCCGAGAGTCCTCGACTCATGAGGTAGAAGAGCTGGTCGTCGCCAACCGTTGACACGGTCGCCTCATGACGGAGGTTCGCAGTGGGCTCGCTGAGTTCTTCGAAGGGGTGCGCTTCAGCGACGGATGCATCGTCGAGGACCAACGCATCACACCGAACATGGCTTTCGCAGCTCGTGGCGCCGGCTTCGACTCGAACGAGGCTTCGGTAGTTCGAGTGCCCGCCGTCCTTTGCGATCGAACGCGAGACGATCGTCGACGAGGTCTCCGGAGCGGCGTGGATCACGTTCGCTCCGGTGTCCTGATACTGGCCTCTTCCGGCGTAGGCCACGGAATGAACCTCACCGGTCGCCTTCGGCCCAACGAGACGAATCGCCGGATACTTCATGGTGTGACGGCTGCCGATGTTGCCGTCGATCCACGTCATGTTGCCCTCGGCCTCGACGTTGGCGCCCTTCGCCACGAGGTTGAAAACGTTCGATGACCAGTTCTGAATCGTCGCGTAGGTGACGTGTGCGCCCGGCTTCACGACCACTTCAACCACCGACGAGCGCAACGAGTCAGCGGTATAGATCGGAGCGGAGCAACCCTCGATGTAGCTCACCTTCGCACCCTCATCAGCAACGACGAGGGTGCGCTCGAACTGACCCTTCTCGGCGTCAACGCCATATGAGGTCTGCAACGGCATGTCGACTTCAACGCCGGGCGGCACGTAGATGAACACGCCGCCAGACCAGCCAGAAGTATTCAGCAATGAGAACGTGCTGTCGTTCGGCTGCACGATCGTCCCGAAGTAGGGCTTGACGAGATCTGGATGTTCACGAAGGGCCGTGGCCATGTCGGTAAACAGCACGCCCTGTCGCTCAAGCTCTTCGCGGTTGCGATGTAAGGCGACCTCGGAATCAGACGCTGACTCGGCGATGCCAACGTCAACGTCACGATCGGCGCGCTCAGAACGATCGGTGCGCTCGAACTCTGTGTTCGTGGCCCTCTCGAACGCGCCGTTGATCACACCCAGAAGTTCGTCCCCGGTCGCACCGACGCCATCGCCGGCTTCGCTGCGCGGAAACGGGTCGCCAGCGAAGCTGTGGTGCGCCTCACGACTCCATGTGACGTCAGAACGCTGGTCGAGATCGCTGAGAGATTGCAGACGCAGGTCGAGCATCCAGTCGGGCTCCCCCATGGCCAGCGACATGTTGCGGAGAACGTCGCCCGTCAGACCGCTTTCAGGCTTGGCCACATCGTCCTCGTCGTTGCTCCGACTCGAGTCGCTTCAACAATGCACGACTCAAGAGTTCAGCCACGACAGAAACCGTAGCGCTCGTCGACGACGGTGGAGCCAGCCAGCACGTTTGCGGGCGCCCAATCGCGCCTCGGCAACCCAGCGCACACTGGTTGGGCAGACGCTCGACGCTGTTGGTCAGTCGATGCGGCGAAGGTTCTTCTTGAAGAACTGGGCTCGCTCGATGTAGGCGTCGACGCCAAACTTGATCATGCCCTCGGGCACTGAATCGGGGCGGATCTTGGCGGGGATGCCGAGCGCCATCGCTCCGCTCGGGACTTCCATGTCGTTGTTCACGACCGCGTTGGCACCAACCAGCGCACCCGAGCGAACGATCACGCGGTGCAGCACGATCGCACCGTTGCCGACAAAGGCACCATCTTCGAGTGTGCATCCCTCGAGGTGAACGATGTGGCCGACGAGGCAGTCGTTGCCAACCGTCGTTGGATCTTCCGGTGTTGTGTGGAGGACGGAGCCGTCTTGAATCGAGGTTCGCTCCCCGATGGAGATGTAGCCGCCGTCGCCTCGCAAGACCGCACAGGGCCAGATCGACGAACCAGCACCAATCCGAACATCACCGATGACAACCGCATCTGGATGGACGAATGCGTCCGGGTGAATCTGGGGTTCGAGATCGCCGAGTGCGTAGATAGGCATGGCGCCAGACCCTACCGGCGGGCGGCTTCGTCAGAGAAAGCCGCGGCATCGACGAACCTCGGGCTCCGGTGACGATCGAAGCGGTCAGGCGGCGATGAGATCGCGCACGTCGAAGACGAGTGCGGTCACCGACAAGATCACCAGGAAACCGATGGTGATGTAGGCGAGGGGCTCGAGGCGGCGAACGTCGACCGTGCGTGAGCGGTCCTTCGTGAAGAACTGCACGACTCGCTCACTTGCGGCCACGAGTGCGTGCGCACCGTCGAGCGGTGGCAGCGGAAGAAGGTTCACGATGCCGATGGCCGCGGAGAGGATTGCAAACCAACGAAGCGACGTGACGAAGCCGAGCTCGACAACGGTTCCGGTCGTCGTGGCCTGCGAGACGGGCGACATGAACCGAACGGGTGCTTCGGTCGACGAGTCGAACAGGGCGCCGAGGTATGGCTTGAACTGGGAAACCAGTTGCCAAAGCGCCTCGCCAGTCGATGCGATGACGAACCACACCCACTCGAACGCAGCGGTCGTCGAGCCGATGAGCGTGTTGCCCTCGATCATCTCGGCGAGGAAGAAGGCGCCAACCGCCATCGCCAGGTTGGTGAACGGACCGGCGAGAATCGTTGCGAGCCGACCTCGGTGACTGGCTGCCCGATACGTGCCCGCTTCGGAGACACCGTCGGGAAGGACCGACGTCGGCGTCATGCCGTGCAGCTTCACGTAGCCGCCAAGGAAGATGGCCTTCAGGCCGTATCGGCAGCCGTTGACATCGAAGCCAACGATCTCGGGACCAAATCCCCAGAAGTACTCGGTGGGTTCCATGCCCGACTTACGAGCGGCAACCAAGTGGCCACCTTCGTGGAACAGAACGATCACGCCGATGAAGGCGAGGAGCCAAAGCGCGCTCGGCGCCAACAAACCAAGAGCGATGATCGACAGAACGGTGATCGCTCCCCAGATGGGAGAAACACGGACGTTCGTGACCGTTCGACTTGGTCGAGAAGTGATTGCCGTCATCGAGACACCGCCATGTCTCCGAGATCAAACGACTGAATTACGAAATACAACTGGGACTCCGCCATCGCCTAGGCCTGCCTCCACGCGGGCAGCGAGCACGCACTCGCTTGAGGGCAGTCCACCACAGCCGGAGCACCCTTGAATAGAGGTGAACGCCGATTAGGCGCGTTCACCTATCAAGTTTCCCGCGACTCGACAGCGGCCGCTCAAGCAGCGGCGAGAAGTGGTCGAATCAGCTCATATGTACGGAGCGTTCGTGATCGAACCAGATGCCGCGCGCGTCAGAGCTGGCGACACGATCACCGGCACGCTCATTGCGAAGAAGACGATTGAGCACAACACGATTGAGGTCATCCTCCAGCAAGGCTCGAGAGAGGTCGCTCGATACACCGAGTCCGTCGAGCGACTTGAGGCCGGCTCGAGCCTGCGCTTTGCACTGACCGCACCGATCGACCTCATCCCCTCCGTCGGAGATGGCCGGGCCGCTAACGGCTACTCGCTGCTCGCCCGCCGAACTCGGGCGATCAGCCAGATTGGCTGTGAGGTGAACATCACAATCGACGTTCCCACGGATGGGCAGTTGTTGTCGGATGCTGAACGTGGCCGGCTCACCCGTGCGTGGCACGCCAGGCTCGATGAGCATGGGAGGAGGGCAGCGACGAAGCCGCTCGATGCAATTGTGGTGAGCACGGCCGCCGACCCAGTCGCGCTTGGCTCCAACCTCGTGGTCAGCGCGACGAACGGCCAGTCAGCCCCCGCTTCTCTTGGACTGCGCTCGATCCGTTGGGATCGAGCCGAGGGTTCCGAGAGCAGCTACGTCCGACAAACGGTGGTGAGCGAGCAGAGGTTCGAACTTGTCCGAGGTGTCAACTCCCTCACATTCCCCGTGCGTGCGACGGCACTACCGACGTTTGAGGCAGGGCGCCACAACGCTGTTCATTGGCAACTCAGAACCACGCTCGACGCACACGATCGACGTCCGGCGATGAGTCGGTCCCAGCCGATCATCGTGATCGTTCCCGCTGCAGCGGAAGTCTGCACTGTCTCACCGCCGTCGTAGGGTCGAGTCTTCGCCAATCGGCGCCGCCTTCCCCGGACAACGCCAACACGAGCAGGACTGAGATCATGACCACAGCAGCTGGAAGCACAGCGGCGGGAAGCGAGCGACGGGCGAAGAAAGTCGAGCAGGTGCGGGCGATGCTCGCCAAGGCTGCTTCGACCGAACACGAGGAAGAAGCCGAGTCGTTCGAGGCGAAGGCGCTCGAGATCATGGCGGCATTCGAGATCGAAGAACGTGAACTGCGCGCCGCGAGCGGCTTCGAATCCGACGAGATCGATATGGGCCACATGGGCAACGCAGGGATGGGCGCAGCAACGCTCGCCGTCGGCCTTGCGAACCTATTCGGAGGTGCAGGCGTTCGAGGTGTCATCAGTCGGCGCCACTATGCGACCGTTCACACCACCACGAGCCAGCGGGAGAACGTTGAGCTCATGCTCGACCATCTCCTCCCCCAGCTCCGGCGCGATCTGTCGCGAGACAAGCCTCGCTCACGCAAGTCCTACTCGCTCGGGTGGGCAGTCAAAGTTGTGCAGCGACTCGAGGCAGCACAGGCAATCGCTTACTCAACGACGACGTCGCTCGTCCCGACCAACGACGCGGCGACCGAAGATCTCTACGCGCAGTTGGCCCAGTCAGGAATCCGCGTATCCCGGGCATCGGTGAAGGTCGACGGGCTCGACTTCGAGCGTGGCGATGTTGCCGGGACCGAGGCGGACCTCGATCAGGCAAGGGTCACGGCCTAGTTGCGAGCGGCGTTCACCAGCCGGCAGGCGTGTGCGCAATCAGGAGCCAGCGAACGTGCCGTAGGCGCCGGTGAAGAACACCATCGGATCAACGTCAGCGTTCGGAGTGTCGAGCCCGAGGACGCGCCCGACGATGAGGTTGTGGTCGCCGAGCTCCACCATTTGATCGAGCTCACAATCGATCACGGCCACAACACCGGGCAACATCGGAGCGCCCGATCCGGGGGCGGGCGTGGTGTCGACGTCAGCGAACTTGTCGTCTGACTTCGACGCCATGACACCACACAGCGCCAGCTGATCGGCACCCAAGACATTGACGCAGAACGATCCCGCTGCCTGGATGGCGGCTCCACTCGATGATTGTGTGCCAAGGAAGAATCCAACGAGCGGTGGCTCCAACGAAATCGAAGCGAACGAACCGATGGCGACACCGACTGGACCGTCATCACCAAGCGCAGTCACGACGGTGACACCCGTCGGGAAGTGACCGAGCACTCGTCGGTAGTCGGCTGGATCGATGGCGGCAGCGTCAGAACTCATGGTCGGCGAGACTACCGGAACGGGCAGACACCGGACCATGTCAGTTCGCCGATCAGATCACACGACCCGCCACGACATCATCTGGCAGGAGCAGACGAGAACGGTGGAACGGCACTGCGGCTGAGCCTGCGGTTGCGCGGTGGGAATGTCAGACGGTCACGCTGGCGTCAACGCCAACGACGAGACCTTCGGTTGCCGCGATGACTTCAACGTCGGGACCGGCGATGGCCTGGGCTTCGACGACAGCGTTGGCGACCCACTCGTCACCGTGTGTTGGATCGTGATGGAACAGAACGAGTTTGGCGACGCCGGACTGGCGAGCGACCTCGGCTGCATACCGAACCGTTGAATGACCCCACGTTGAGCGAAGCGCGAATTCGGCTTCGTCGTATTGCGCGTCGTGAATGAGGACGTCTGCGTCCTTGCAGAATTCTCGGACCGACTCGGGCACGATCTCGCTGCGATCAGATGTGTCGGCGACCGGCTCTTGATGATCAGGGATGTAAACAACAGACGACCCGCCGGCTTCGATTCGGTAGCCGTTGGTTGGGCCGCAGTGCGACACGCTTTGAGCGGTGACCGTCGCCGAACCGATCGTGAAGGTCTCGTCGCTGATCTCGCGAAACTCAATCGATCCGGGGAGATCATCCAGGCCGACGGGAAACAGTGGCGGTTGCACGAATGCGGCAACTTCGTCTGCGAGGTTCTTGCCATCGTCTTGGCGAGGACCGATGACGCTGAGATGTGCGCCCGGTTGAAGAAGCGGAGTGAAGAACGGAAGCCCTTGCACGTGATCCCAATGAAGGTGGGTGAGAAGTGCCGTCCCCTCAAAGGGCACTCCCGATCCGTTCATCATGACCCGTTGGGCGTCGAGCTTTGAACCGAGGTAACGAAACCCCGTTCCCATGTCGCAAACGATGGGTGCCTCATCGTCGACCCTGACGCTGACGCACGACGTGTTACCGCCGACACCGACCGTCGTTGGGCATGAGCATGGCGTCGATCCCCGAACACCAAAGAACTCGATTTCCAGCATGAAAGTTGACCCCCGGCCACTCAGCCGATGGACGATTCACCGAGCAGCAACGGAAAACGAAGCTAGTCAATGGTCACGACGAGCGATAGACCATGTGAAGAACATCACTCGGCGTGACTAGTGTCCGGACATGTCAGCAACCACTGCCCCGCAGCTTCCTGATGGGCTCGTCGCCATCGTCAAACGAGACTGTGCGACCTGCGTGATGGTCGATCCAATCCTGGCCGACATCAGCGCCAGCGTCGGCCTCGCCGTCTACTCCCAGGACGATCCAACCTTCCCCGAATCGATGGCCTCGGTCACCGACGACACCGATCTCGCCGTCTCCTGGCATCACGACATCGAGACGGTCCCAACGCTCATTCGCGTCATCGACGGTGCCGAGACCGAGCGCATCGTCGGCTGGTCTCGCGAGCAGTGGCAGGCGTTCACGGGTATGGATTCGCTTGGATCTGAACTGCCTGAGATGCGGCCCGGCTGCGGCTCGCTGTCAGTCGACCCCAACCTCGTCGATGAACTCACCGTTCGGTTCACCGGCTCTACGCTGCAAAGCCGACGCATCGAACTCGCATCACTCGAAGACGAATTCGAAGCCGCCTTTGACCGCGGTTGGACCGACGGCTTGCCCGTGGTTCCACCGACCGAGGCACGTGTGCTCCGCATGCTCGAAGGCACCACGCGTGCAGCCGACGAAATCGTCTGCCCGATTCCCCCAGACCTCGTCGACGTCACGGTCGAGCAGATCGCCGTCAACGCCGTGATGGCCGGCTGCAAGCCCGAGTACTTCCCCGTCGTTCTCGCAGCGGTGGAAGCGGCGTGCAGCAACGAGTTCAACATGCATGGTCTGCTCGCCACCACGTTCTGGTCTGGGCCCGTCATCGTGGTCAACGGGCCGATCGCACAACGGATCGGCATGAACGCCGAGCACAACGTGTTCGGTCAGGGCAATCGCGCCAACATGACGATCGGCCGAGCACTTCAGCTTGTCGTCCGAAACCTCGGCGGCGGCCGACCCGGCGAAGTCGACATGTCGATGCAGGGCTCCCCCGGCAAGCTTTCGTTCTGCTTCCCCGAGCGCGAGCACGATTCACCGTTCGAATCGCTCGCAACCGAACGAGGTCTCGAGCCCGGGACCGACGCAGTCACGCTGTTCGCCGGCCAGGGCCCGTCACCCATCGTCGATCAGATCTCTCGCACGCCCGAGTCGCTCACGCGCTCATTCGCCGAGGTCCTCAAGGCGAGCAACCACACGAAGCTCGTCATCGGGATCGATGCCATGCTCGTCGTCTCGCCCGAACACGGACGCATCTTTGCCGAGGCCGGCTGGGACAAGGCTCGCCTTCGTTCCGAACTCGAAAAACTTCTCCTTCTCGACTCCGATGGCCTCATCCGCGGTGCTGGCGGAATCGAAGAGGGCGTCCCCGAGTCATTGGCAGGAACGCAGCTTCCGAAGTTCCGGCCAGGCGGGCTGCTCATCGCCTACGCCGGTGGCGATGCCGGGCTCTTCTCATCGGTCATCACCGGTTGGGTCGGCGGCGAAATGGGCTCCGATCCCGTGACGAAAGCCATCACTCGATGAGCCTCTTTCCCACGATGAACGTGACAGATCACCAAAGCAGGAGGAAGATGTCGTCATGACGACCGTGCTCGACCCCACAGCTCGCAAAACCGCAGCGTCGATCGAACAGGTGGCTCGACCCTCCTCGCTCGATGGTTTGACCGTCGGCCTGCTCGATATCTCAAAGCCTCGAGGCGACGTGTTCCTCTCCAGGCTTGAGGAGCGATTGACCGATCACGGTGCAACCGTGGCCCGGTTCAAGAAGCCGACGTTTGCCAAGCCGGCTCCCGTCGACTTGCGCCACGAGATCGCCACCAGCTGCGATGCGGTGATCGAAGCGCTCGCCGATTGAGGCAGCTGCACGTCGTGCAGTGTGCACGACATCACCGATCTTGAGCGTCGCGGAGTTCCCGGCGTGTTCGTCGCAAGCAGCGTGTTTATCGACGCTGCACAGCGGCAGGGCGAAGCACTCGGCTTCCAGCCCGATCGCCTCTTCGTCGAGCATCCGATTCAGGATCGCACCGACGACGAGATGATCACCCTTGCCGACAAGGCGTTCGACGCACTCGTCGAGAAGCTGACCGCTTCCTAGGCAACAGCTCGTTCCGCCTCAGCCATTCGGCTGCGGAGCGAGGGCTACGGAGATTCTTGACGAAGCGCTTCTGAACAGAAGCGCTTTGTCGCGTCCACGACGTCTCGGCGGGTGAGGTCGGTTCGGCCCGCAGCGTGCCACCCTGCCCCCTCCCCGGCGAAGTTGCCGAGCCCTTTGATCGTGGCCAGATCCCAGTAGTGGTCATACGGCCCAAAGTCGGTCATGTCGAGGTAGCGCTCGAGGAGTTCGTCGGCGGCGTCTTGGCCAGCGAGTACCGCAAGGTTCCATCGCAGATGGGAAAGGTCGGCATGAGGGTGGCCAACACAGCAGTTGGCCCAATCGATGACGCCGGTGATCGTTCGCCCGTCCCAGAGCAGGTTGAGCGGTTGGAGATCTCGATGGAGCAGCCGGGTTGGACCGTCGGGCTGATGCAACGAGTCCCACCGAGTTGAGAGTTCGCCCCATGGGCCATCGGACGGCTGACCATCGGGTATCAGCGATGCCGTCGGCCCCCATGGCTGCCATGTCTCGAGGTTCGCAACTTCGGGGTCAACGCTGTGTTGATGGATCGAGGCAACCGTCTCCGCAAGGGGTTGGAGTCGATCGATCAGGTCGATCGCAGCGAGGACTCGATCACCGGACATCGCCGACATCATGAGTTCTGTCTTGTTGCGACGAGCGATCAACGCAGGTGTTGGCAATGAATCGATCGCCGCCGCCGCCAGCAGACCCGTGCACTCTCGTGACGCGAGGAGTTCGTTCTCCTCGCCGACTTGGCTGACAACTTTCACGATCACGTCGTCGTGCTCGGCGAAGCCGAATCGGTGCACAACTGCCGTCAGCCCGCCTTCGATCACCCGATGACTTGCTGGCTTCTGGCCGATCTCATCAGCGACCCAGCCGGCGAGGTCAGCCACCTCTGGCTCTGAGATCAACGGCTCTGACATCAACGGCTCCGACATCGACGAGAAGGCCTCGCCGTTCATGGGCCGGGCGCAAGGGCGACGGCGGCGACCAGCGCCATCCCTGCAACGAGCACGACCGCATCGGACACGTTCCAGCGCGGCGATTGCTCGTTGACCACGATCGGGCCACGGGCTTCGATCGACTGGCCAAACTCGGTCGCTCGCCGAACGGTCGCAACGGTGGCGGTCGACACGACGGCCATGCCCTTGTCGATCGGGCTGCGACCAGGCGGTTCGCTCCGGGCCATCCTGGCGACGGTCGCAAACTCATCGGCGACGAGGGGCAGTGCCCGCACCGCGAGTGTGAGTGCCGCCACAACTTCACCCGTTGGGATGCCGACCGCTCGAAGTGGCTTCATGATCCACGACGCGGCAACGGGAAGGTCGGCTGCTCTTGTCGTCCAACCCATGAGGAGCGTGAGGCCGAGCAGCCCGAGTGTCAGACCGAAGAGCCGGAGCTGAAGGAGGATCCCGCCGAGGCCGATCTCACTGGAACCAAACTGCACGAACGGTTCGCCGCCAGACAACAAGCCGAACACGAGCGAGAACCCAATCGCCAACAACAAAGCGTTTGGCGGACGGGGCACAACACCGAATCCGAGCCGACCGATCACGATGCCCACCACGACGGTGGCCCACACGATGCCAACCGATGGCCATCCGGGGTTGAACGACAGGGCGAACACCAAGCCGATCAGGACGAGGACCTTGCTCCGAGCACCGGCGCGATGGAGCACCGAGGGCCGATCGACGAACCGCAGGAGATGCAGTCGAGACATCACGATGGTTGGCCGCCGACGTTCCCGTTCACATCAGTGCTTGTGTCCGCATCAGTGTGTTCGTCTGTGCTCGCAACGGTGCTCACATCGTTGACGAGCCGGCCTTCGTCAAGCGACACGGTTCGAGATCCGAGGCGGGCGGATGCTTCGATGTCATGGGTGATCGTGACGACGGTCGTCGATTTCGGCAACGCCTCGACGGCATCGATCAGCTGACCGACACTCTTGCGGTCGAGACCAGCGAGCGGTTCGTCGAGCACGAGCAGCGAACACGATCGAGCCAGCAGCCCAGCGAGAGCGACCCGTCGCTGTTGACCGAGTGACATCTCGTCGATCTTTCTTGGAAGGATCGAGTCATCGAACCCCAGGCTGAACAGCGATTGACGGAACCAGTCCTTATCGATCCCGTATCGCTCGCCTTCAGCGAGAACCGTCGGCGCCAAGATCTGCAGTCGGGTGTGCTGCAACAAGAAGCCCGTCTTGGTCAACGCGTCGGTCGCTGGCTTGCCATCGACCAGCGCCCGGCCCTCCGTGGGTGCGACATGACCGGCCAGCACCCATGCCAGCGTCGACTTGCCCGACCCGTTCGGTCCGGTCACGAGGACTCGCTCGCCGGCGCCCACATCCAAGTCGACGCCCTCGAGCGCGCGGCTGGCCCACGGTGTTCCGTCATCGTGGACGTAACCAACGTTGCGAAGTTCGATCATCCGCTTTCGTTTCCTTCGCTGATGAACGGGCCGAGGAGCTCTCCATCGTGATTCGAGCCGAGGTCGGCATCGAGGTCGAGCAGCCGGCTCCCAATGTTTCGGTCTGCTGGGAGATGACTGGTGTGCACCACGGCCCCATCCTTCGCCGTTTCGATCAAGAGGTTGCGCACCATCGTTCGGGTATCGGGGTCGAGCATCGCTGTCGACTCATCGGAAAGCAGAAGCCGCGGCTTGCGCAGGATGGCCGCGGCAATGGCCAACCGTTGCATCTGCCCACCCGACAGTGTGGTGGTTTCGACATCTTCGAATCCGGCGAGGCCAACTCGGTCGAGCACCACGGCGAGCGCTTCTGGTGAGGGCTGGTCGACCAGCCCCCAAGACAGATCATCGCGGACTCGCGCACCGACGATCTGGCTCTCCGGACGCTGCCCGATGATGGCGACGCCGCCGGGTAAGCCGAGGTCGGATTCGCCGTCTTCCAGGTCGATGGATTGATGAGCGAGCGTGTTGAGCAGTGTCGTCTTACCCGAACCGTTCTCGCCGACGACGACCGTGAGGCCAGGGGCTGTCAAGGTTTCAGCGAGCTCAGCATCGAACTCGATCTTGGGACGATCGCGCGGCGTCGATCGGGCGACGAGATGAAGCACCGGTCCAGCGACCCGCCGAAGGAACAGAGCGAGAAAGACAGACACACCGAGTTGGAAGAGCGGCACGCCAATCATCCAATACTCGACCATCCATTGCGCAGCGCGAACAGCTCCGTCGCCGAGAGAGCCGAGTCCGATGCGTTCAAGCGCAACGCTCGCTCCATCGATCTGCACGAGTGCGGCCTCGAACGACAACCTGCGGAAGTCGTCGAAGAGGAAAAGAAAGCCGAAAGTGAGGCTGGCGACCACCGTCCAACCGATGAGCACGGACATACCGACACTCCACAGCCGGCTTCGTCCGTCCCTGCTGGCTCGACCAGCGACAAACCCGAAGAGCGCCATCACAACGACCTGGGTGGCGGCACCAAAACCGGCAAGCAGGAAGGTCAAGATCAAGCCGACCCAGAACGCTGTGAGAACTACACGCCCGCGATGATTGCGGGCGAGCACGGCATAGGGCACCGACCCAAGAACCGACGCCATTGCAGCGAGCGGTGTCAGGCGAGCCATCACCACGGTGAGCACTGAGAGATCAGCCAGCACCGCCGCAGCGGCGAGTTCATGAGGCGTGAGGGGTTTCCGGTCGGAGCGGGTCTTCCCGAGGATCGAGATCATGACGGAAGACACCACGTGTCGCCGCCCGGGCTCAGTTCAGCGAGTCCGTCGGTGAGCAGCGTGAGGGCGACTCGTTCTGCCCGCACTCGATCGTCGGGCCAGCCCATGACGACGGCGATCTCTACGTCAGGCACCGAACCTGCCCGAAGTGCATCGACGAGTCGACCTCTGCCCTGGCGATCGGACCCTTCGAAACGGCTCTGACCTTTTGAAACCTTTGCCGAACCGACCGATGGGTCTGGGTTTGAGTGGGCGGCGAGATGCCACGTGCACGAGTCAGCCACAGGGCAAGTGGCACAGGTTGGGGCTGGACGACACACGAGAGCGCCGAGCTCCATGATCGACTGGTTCCATCGCCATCCCGCACCGGCAGGAACCAACTCGTCGGCCATGCGTTGCACGACTCCAGGCGTGAGTCGCTCTCCTTCGATTCGAGCCAGCACGCGGGCAATGTTGGTGTCGACGACTCCAACATCTCGTTCGAACGCAAAGGCCATCACCGCTCGGGCTGTGTAGGCGCCAACACCTGGAAGAGCGAGAAGCCGTGCGAGATCGTCCGGCACAACACCAGCGTGTTCGTCGGCGATGGCCGTGGCCGCACGGTGCAGGTTGACGGCTCGACGGTTGTAGCCGAGCCCCTTCCATTCGTCGATCACGTCCGCACTTGGTTTCGCCGCGCACGCCGAAGGTGTCGGGAATCGATCGATGAAGCGAGCGAGCCGATCGACCACGCGAGAAACCTGCGTTTGCTGAAGCATGAGCTCAGACACGAGGATCACCCACGGGTCGCGAGTGTTCCGCCACGGCAGGTCGCGGCCGGTTGTGTCGAACCAGCTCATCAGAGCTGCTCTAGAGTCGGCGAGATGTTGCCGCTCGGCGAGCCCTTCCCTGAGATCCAACTCGTCGACCACGACGGAGAAGTATGGCGCGCCTCGCACCATCGAGGTCGACCCCTGGCGTTGATCTTCACGCGACACCTCGCCTGACTCCCCTGCCGGGATCACATCGGCGCCGTGCGCGACCGAATCGACGAATTCGTCGCCTCGAACGGCGATGCCGTGGACGTCGTTGTCGTCACGTTCACGAAGGCCCGGAATCTCAAGGGCTACCGACGTCGCTTTGCCGAACCGTTCACCGTCGTCGCAGACACCGAACTCCAGCTCTATGCGGCGATGGGATTTGGCCGAGGGTCGGTTCGCCGGGTGTGGGGTCTGAAGATGGTCAAGGCGTACATCCCGATCCTGCGTGGCGGAGCCAAGCTGGAGAAGGTTGATGAAGACACGCTCCAGCTGGGCGGCAATGTCGTCCTCGACGCTGACGGCACGCTGGTATGGCGCTATGCCGGGGCCGGTCCAGACGATCGCCCCTCGGTCGACGATGTGGTCGAGGCGATCCGTTCGCTGGACTGAGATCCTGCGTCTGCGCCGGCCACACCAGCAAGGTGGCGCGTCCGAACGCCCCCAATCGCTCGTCCTACTCGGTCGCCCCGGCTGCTTCGAGCACGGCGATGATCTCGTCGTTGCTCTTCGAGATGGCCCAGCCGAGCGGCGTGATGCCCTCGTTGTTTTCGCTGTTCACGTTCGCTCCCCGTTCGATGAGCAGCTCAGTGGCCGCGAGATCGCCCGTGAACGCCGCCGATGCCAATGCCGTCTCACCGCGCTCGTCGGCTGCATCAAGATCTGAGCCGGCGTCGATGAGCACGGTGACCGACTCGATCGGTCCTCCGCCATCGATCACGAGCTGCATCGCCGTGCGGCCAGGGCTGACCTCTCGCGCATCAAGATCAGCGCCGTCATCGATCAGCACCTGCAACGTCTCAAGCTGGCCAGCGATGGCCGCTCTGATCAGCGCC
>CALEWY010000105.1 GCA_937925335.1 uncultured Acidimicrobiales bacterium | reverse complement strand
AGAAGCTGGGCGAAGGTGACCGTGAGCGCCCACTCGGCCATCGCTGGGTGGCGATCGAGCAGTTTCACGCCGATCGAGATCGTGGACATGAACTTCACGGCAAAGAGGACGAGACCAACGGCTCCAAGCGTGAGCCAAACGTCGAGGGCCCCGCTGTGTGAATGAGGAATGATGAAGCCGACTTCGTTCCAGATCGTACGAGTGACCTCATTCGGTGGGTTCCAGTAGACGCCACCTTGGCCATAGCCAACCCAGGGGGACTTGAGCGCCGCATTGAGTGCGGCGGTCCAGATGTCGGTTCGCCCGGAGAAGGTGAGGTCTTTGCCGTAGGCGCTCGTGATCGCACTCAGTGAGAGTGCGGCCGCGATCAACGCAACGATCGCGACGGCGAACGATGCCATCACGTAGGTGGTGGACGAGCGCCCCTCGGTGCGGTGATAGAAGCGGAACCAGACCCACAGAGCGACGACGAACAGCAGCGCCGAGAGACCGGTTCCGGACTGTGAACCGATCAACATGACGATGACGGCGGTCAGCGAGATGGTCTTTCGCAGCGAGCTCTTGTCGAAGTGAACAATGGTGAGCCCGGCGAAGATCAAGAAGGGCGCCATCGTGTTTTTGTGATTGAACAGGCCATGCCAGCCGGGATAGGCCTGCTCATACAACGAAAGATCGTTCGGGAAGTGGGCGCGGGCCTCGGGGATGAAGGCGATCGCCAGCGCGGTCATCAACACGCCAAGATGCAGCGCTCGAAGCAGCGCCTTCACGGCGTGTTCGGTCGGGATCAAGGAGATCGCAGCCGACAAGAAGATCAACAAGAACGTGTCGCGACGCACCTCGAAGATGGCCTGCTCCTGGTTGTGCGACCAGGCAATCGATAGGGCGGTCCACGCACAGATCAACAGGATCGGACCATCGATCACGAGCCGCTCGACACGAAGCCGTGGAGCGAGAAGAAACGCACCGATCGGCAGGCCGAGCACGAGCGTGAAGAACGCTGGAATGATCGGCAGCACATTGGCTGCCAGGAAAACACCGACCGTGATGAACAACGAGATCGCCCAGGTTGCAATGCCACCGAGGTCGTCACGATTTTGGCTTGGCCGTCGACGGCGGACGGAACTCCGTCGGCGTTCGATGGTTTCGGGCGCGGTCATGGACTTGCAACACTACTGCCCCAGGGACCCTGACTGAAGGCGCAGAGGTCGTTGATGGTCCTTCTGCTCACGGCACCCCTACCAAGCGAACTACTCGCTTGCGAGCAGTCGACTCATCAATGACGAAGGAAGACTCATTTCTTGCAAACTGACAAGATCGAGCTTTACTCCACCGGCCTTCTTGCCGATTCAAGAGGACGGTGAATCAAGACGGTGAATGAATCAGGACAGTGACCGAGAACAGCGCGTGCGATTGGTCTGCTGAGGCAGATCCGATGACCCAGGAAACGGCAACAGCCGAATCAGCGGGTGGTTCGGTCGCGCCGGTGGTTGACCAGGAGCATTGGAGCGTTGTTGCTCCGTTCCTCGTCGAACCCGACGACGTCTGGATCAGCGACTTCGCAGAGTCCGATCGTTTCGTCTTCGAAAAGGTGTTGCAGTCGGCTCCGGAACAGAGCTGGCACACCAAGAAGATTGCGCGAACGGGCGGCCGGGAGTGGCTGCGATTCCACCAGTCAGCGCGTAAGGCACTGGCGAAAGCCGAGGCCGGCAACGGCGGCTGCGTCACGGTCTTTCCACAGCTGGCTGCGGCGTGCGCCTTGCAGAAGCGGCTCACGAGCTCGTCTACACCCCTCGTCGCCTGGTTCTTCAATACCAACCTTGGCGATGGTCGACAGCGGTCGATGGCCCGTTGGGCGTTGTCGGAAGTCGACCGATTCGTCGTGCACAGCACCAACGAGATTCAGGCCTACGCCGACGATCTGAACGTCTCGACGGACAGGTTTCGGTTCGTTCCCGTCCAGTACGGCGGCGACGTCCAAACCCATCATGAGGAGACCGACGAGCCATTCGTGTTCGCGACGGGCTCTGGCATGCGCGACTACGGAACGATGTTCGAAGCGCTCGACCGGATCGGGTTGCCGGCAAAGATCGTTGCGGGTGACCGGATTCTGAGTGGCCTCACGATCCCGCCAAACGTCGAGGTGCTCAACGGGCAACGCCGGACCGACATTCACCGCTTGATGCGTCAGGCCCGCGTGAACGTGATCCCGATGCACAACGGTGGGTTCACCGCAGGCATCATCACAATCGTTGAGACATTCCACCACGGTCGAGGTCTCGTCATCACACGTCGGAGCGGCATCGACGACTACGTCGAGCACAACGTGAACTCACTCGAGACCGAACTTGGCAACGCCGACGAGATGGCCGAGGCGATCGAAGCGATGTGGAACGACCAAGCGCTCCGTGAACGGCTTGGCACCGCAGCCGGGGAGTTCGCAGCGACGCGAGCGACCGATCACGCCGTGGCGCAACAACTTGTCAACGTGCTCGCCGAGCTTCGATAGCGAATCTCGTTGACGGGCTGCGATCGATTGCCGCTTGTCAGCTCGCTTCGTAGGACTCGAGTGCGCTCACGAGTTCGTCGACGTACACCGAGCTCGTATGGGTGTCGAGCACTCGTTCGCGAGCCTTCGCCGTTCGAGCAGCGGCAGCCTCTGGATCGTTCAGCACATCGTTGATGGCCTTGCGCATCGCGTCCGAATCTTCGGGTGGAACGCCGATGACGAGCCCGTCATCGATGAAGTGACTGGCCAGTCCGCTCGTCTTGGTCATCACGACGGGTGACCCACAGGCCAGAGCCTCGAGCATGACGGTGAGCCCGGCTGAGTAGTCGTTTGGCAGCAGGCTGATGACGGTGACGTCGGCCTCTTGGTAGAGCGATCGCAGCTCGGGGAACTCGAACAGCCGCATCTCGGTTCGTTCGGGCATCGAATCGGGCATCGCCACGGTGGTCTTGCTGGTGAAGTTCGGCGATGCCGCACAGATCTTGACGTCGGCATCGATGCTCTCGACGGCCTCTGCAAGGGTGACGTAATCGCGCTGCTCGAGCCCGCAGCTCACCACGAGGGGAGCGGTGCGTTGCTTGCGAGTGGCAACCGGTGCAAAGAAGCCGGTGTCGGTCTGCTCGTCGGCAAGGTGGACGGCGAAGACACGATCGCCGATTGCTGCTTCCATGCTGGCGACTTTGTCCGCGGTTCCGGTCACGGCCATGAACGCTCCGGGAAGGCGAGCGAGGAGCTGGCTGAACGCTTTGGGACGAGGCCGAGTCGGCGCAACGAAGTAGACGGCCACCTTGGCCTTCTTGCGCATTGCCACGTTCAGCAGTGCGATCGGCAGGCCGACGTCGCTGCCCGTCGTATAGATGAGCTCGCCCGGTTTGGTGTGCGCGAGCACGTCTCGGGCCAACGCCCAGTGGTCCGGCGTGCCAACCAGCTTTCCACCGACCTTGTCAGCCAGGTTTGGCGAGGCGTCGCCTGGTTGGTGGATCGTTGCGCTCAGCCGTTCGGCCAAGAGGTCGACGACGTGTACCGGTCCCTCATCTTCGGCCTTGCGTTGTTTGAAGAACGGCAGGTCGAAGCGAGTGCTCGTCACGATGTGGCGGGTCATCGAGCTCCTGCTGGTTCTGCTGAGTCAGCAGCATCTCCGGAGTCGGTGCCATCTGGTTTGGCATCGGAGGCTTCTTCGCCAGCAAGCTTCTCGGCTGCCATGGCGTCCGCCTTCTTCTCCCATCGAAGCAGCGCCCACCAGCCGATGCCGGCGAGGTAGAGCTCACCGATCACGGTGCCCCACACGGCACCTCGCCAGCTCATCGATGGGATGAGAACGAGGTAGAGGGTCATTGAGATCGCTGCTGCGCTGACCACGATGAAAGCTCGAATGCCCATCGCGTTGAGCCCGAGAAGGCCGTTGAGCGGTGCTCGGCTCAGTGCCGTCAGCGGCAGGAAGATCAGGAGCCAGCGCAGGATCGGGATCGCCGGAGCGAACTTGTCCCCGAGGAGCCAATCTTGAGCGAGGATCGGTGCACAAACGAAGATGATTGCGGCGAACACCAGGCTCAACCCGAGCGACACGACCGAGAAGCGGTACGAACGGCGGGAGTGCTGGCCAGAATCGGCTTCGTCGTTCGACAAGAATCGGTGGAACAGCGCGTTGTTGAGCGACTGGATTGGCATCTGCGCCATGAAGATCAGGCGGAACGCCGCACCGTAGAGGCCTGCGTCAGCCTCGAAGCCGTAGCCGTTGAGCACGGCCTTGTCGCCGTCCTTCTGGAGGTTCGACGATGACAACGGAAGCGAGAGCGACATGTTGGTCTTGAACGAATCACGAGACACAGAGCCGAACTTCGGGGTCAGCCCCATCTTTGGCCAGAGCACACCGAGACAGAAGAGGAAGTAGAGGCCGAGCGTGATCACCCAAGTCGTGGTGAGCGCAATGAGCGTGAGCTGGCCGGTGATCCAGAGGCCGACGAGGCCGAGCGTGCGGATCACCACGAGCATGATGCGAACCTGGGCTGCAGCCGGGAAGCTGATGATCGCCTGGCGAAGCGCCGCCGTGATCATGATCATGGGGTTCAAGAAGAGGTCGACGACGATCAGGGCGATGATCACCCGGATCTCGACGGTGTCAACGACTGCGCTACAGATGAAGAAGGCAACGACACCAGCGACGATTGCCTGCCCGACCGCCAACGTCATGGTCGAGCGGCCGACCTTGTCCGGATCTTCTTCGTGTCGAACGATCAGCTGCATCACGAGCAGCGCAAGGCCAGACCACGAGAGGGCTCCGAGTGGGCCGATCACACCGTAGAGACCGACGTAACCGCCGTAGACCTCGATGTCGAGTTCGCGGAGCAACAGCAGGAATGACGCCGTTTGCGAGATGATGATGAGCATGTCGGCGAGCAGACTCCAAGCGAAGTCTCCTGCCATCTCGGAATAACGCGCCAGTTTGCCGGGCAGGCGAAATTTGGAGGCGTTGTTGGGGGTCGTCAACGGGTGTCCTTAGACGTGGAGAAGTGTGCGTGGCGCGCTGAGTCAGCGCTCGAATTCGAAGTTGTGCCGAGCCACGGCGGCCGTTGCCGATGTTACTTGTTCAGATCCTCGTGAAAAGGTCGATGGACTCTTGCGTGCCTGATTGCCCAGGCTTGTTGGGTCGTCAGCACCAGTCGACCCTCGAACTGGTCTGATGCACTCTTTAGGAGCCCAGATTCTGGGAAGATCACACGTGGCCAGCTCGCGAAACTCGCGGGACCGGCACCTCACGAAAGCCCCCATCATGACGAACACCCCCACGTTTCTCATCGGCGCCGAGCGCTCCGGTACAACGCTGTTCCGCTTGCTTGTCGACTCACACCCCGAGGTCACGTGCCTCGAAGGACTCGACTACGTCATCTCGGCCGTCGGTGCCGATGGAGCGCATCCGAGTCTCGACGCATTCGAGGCCTATCTCGCAACCGAGACCGTCTACTCCACGAGCGGGTTCTCGATCGATCGCTCCAAAGGCGAGTTCGCAGAGGTCGCTGACGACTTCTTGACCCAGCGCATGGCAGCGTCCGGTAAGGACAAGGTGGCCGTGCTGTTGCACAACGGTTTCGAGACAGCGCTCAAGATCTGGCCCGAGGCTCGGTTCGTGCACATCGTGCGAGACCCACGGGCCGTTGGCCTTTCGACCGTTCCGTTCGAATGGGGTGGCCATCCCTACATCGGCATCCATAAGTGGATCGACGAGGAGCGCGAGTGGCTCGCACTGCAGGACAAGCTTCCTGCAGACCGGCTGATGGAGATCCGCTTCGAAGACTTGGTCACCGACCACGTCGCGGAGCTCACCAAAGTCTGCGCCTTCATGGGCGTTTCCTACACCGACGAGATGCTGTCGTACGCAGCCGCCACCGATTACGAAGCGCCGATCGCAGCGAAGGCTGACGAATGGCGTTCGGTGATCACCGACGAGCAGATTCAGTACGTCGAGGCTCGCGTTGGCGACCTTCTTGCCGAGCGCGGCTTCGAGCCGAGCGGTCTGCCCGCCATCACCGTGACCGAAGCCGACGCCAAGAAGATCAAGGCTTCGCTTCGGACAAAGAAGTGGAAGCACAAGCTCACCTCACACGGCTGGGTTGCGGTCGCTGAACTGGTCACCCGCAAGATCGGGATCTCTGCGCTGCACACGCCGATGAAGCAGCGGATGAACCAAGACGAGCGAGGCAACCGCAAGAAGTCCTGGCGTGAGCCCGGTCGTGAGTACGCCTACTCGCCAGCCAAAGAGGCTGAGATGGCCGGACAGCTTTCAGCCCGATGACCAAACCGCTCAAAGCTGCCGTCATCGGCGCGGGCGCCATCTCGCTGCAGCATCTGCCGTTCCTCCAAAAGAGCGAGTGGGCTGAGCTTGTTGGCGTCTGTGATCTGTCGCCAGTCTCGGCCGAGATCGCCGCTCGCAAGTTCGGCTCGTCCGGCCACTTCACCGATGTGGCCACGATGCTCGAGGTTGCACAACCCGACATCGTGCACGTGTTGACACCACCACAGAGCCACGGGGCACTCGTCTCGATGGCGTTGTCGGCGGGGGCTCACGTGATCTGCGAGAAGCCGATGTCGCCGACGGCGGAAGAGGCCGACAAGCTGATGGCCGAAGCCGCAGCTGCTGGCCTTCACCTCATCGAGAACCACAACTATCGGTTCAACGACGAAGTCGTCGCCTTGCAAAGGGTGATTGCCGAGGGTCGTATCGGAGCCGTGCGAGAGGTGGATATTCGCCTCGCACTCGGTATCCGAGACGAAGGCAGCCGGTTCGCAGACACCAATGTCGTCAACTCGATCCACGGCATGCCAGCCGGTGTGTTGCATGACTTCATCACACACCTCAGCTACCTGATGCTCGATCTTGCCGGCGTACGCCATTTCGAGCGCGTGATCGCGGCGATGAGTAACCATGGTGGGGGAGACCTCTTCACCTTCGACGACCTCGACGCACTGCTGATTTCAACGAACGATCCCGAGTCGGGCCCAGAGACAGACGCCGTTCCGGTTCACGGCCGGATGCGTTTCTCATGCCGGACTAGCCCCGATCTGTTCTCGATCGTGGTTCGTGGTGAAGACGGACAGGCGGCAACCGACATCTTCCATCCGTTCCTCGATGTGATGGTCGCCCGCCCGGGTGGCGAGCAGCTCACGCCGATCGTCAACCATTTGGTGAACGGCACGAGTTTGGCTCGGAGTGGCATGCGCAACTTTGGTCGCAAGCTGCTGCAGCACACGCCCTATCACGGCCTCGAACGATTCTTGGACCAGACCTACGCCGCGATCGCAACCGATCGCCAGCCACCAGTCACCGCTGACCATGTTCTTGATGCGGCTCGCCTCGTCGACCAAATCGTGACGGCCGGCAGCGCTGGCTCAGGAGCGAACCGATGAGCAAGATCTTTGTCACCGGAGCCACCGGATTTCTCGGTCGCCACGTCGTCAACCAAGCAGCGGCAGCTGGCCACGAGGTTGTTGCGCTCGTGCGCCCATCGTCGTCGGCTCGCGTTCTTGCTCCGGCTGAACAGACCGGCAACTTGACGATCGCATGCGGCGATCTCTCGAGCCGAGCCGGATTGACCGAAGCCATGACCGGCGTCGACGCGATCGTGCATCTTGCAGCAGTCAAGGGCGGCGACTACTTCTCTCGCTTTGCCGGCACCGTGATCGGAACCGAAAACGTGCTCGCCTGCGCAACTGAGGCCGGGGTCTCGAACCTGGTCGCCATCAGTACGTTCTCGGTCTATGACTACGGCGAGCGCAAGGCCAACACCCTTTTCGACGAGTCGTTCCCCGTCATCCAGGACCCAACTGGACGAGATGAATACGCCGAAACGAAGCTTTACCAAGACGAGCTCTACCAGCGATTTGCTGACCTGACGGGAAACCGGATGGTGATGATCCGTCCAGGCATGATCTACGGCGAGAACGAGCTGTGGCATCCGTTGCTCGGCGGCGAGTTCGGCCCAATCAACCTGCGCGTTGGTTTCAAGGTTCGCCCACCGATCACCTACGTGGAGAACACCGCCGAGGCGATCGTGTTGGCAACCGCTGTCCTGCTCGACCCTGCATCCGCCGAATCGGTCGATGACGAAGTGATCAATGTGGTGGACGATGACCTCCCGACGAACGCCGAGTATGCCAAGCGGGTCTCCGCCTTGATCGACGCGCCGTCATCGGTGCCCGTGCCGCTCCCGATCATGCAGGGTGTTGCCAAGGTTGGCGCCTTCATCAACCGGCGAGCGTTCGAAGGCCGAGCGAAGCTCCCAAGCATTGCGCTGCCTGACCAGGTCGACGCCCGGTTCAAGCCGTTCCGCTACTCGAACGAGAAGGCCAAACGGCTTCTCGGATGGACGCCGAGGTATTCCCTCGATGAGGCCCTTGCTCGATCGACTGCTCCGGACGAACGGGCGGCCCCGACGGCGGACTCAACAGCGGACTCAACAGCGACTGCGACTGCCTAACAATTCATGAGCGGCGAACTCACACCACACACGACGACATCTCAGGCACGCCCATCAGCGCGCGTCGCGTACTTCACGATGGAGTACCCGCGGGCGACCGATACGTTCATCCGGCGCGAGATCGACGGACTCCGAGCGGCCGGTTTGGAGATCATGACCTTCGCCGTTCGTCGCCCTGGTGATGATGAGATGGTGAGCGATGAGCAGCGCATTGCTCGCGACGAGACCACCTACGTCCTTCCGCCCTCGGTAGGAAACCTCGTCGGAGCACACCTGCGGTTGATGACCAAGAGTCCGAAGCGGTGGCTCGACAGTGCCCGTCTCGCGTGGTCAACCTCCAGGGCCGGCGTCAAAGGTCGGCTCTACCAGCTCTTCTATTTCGTCGAAGCCGGAGTGATCGCCGACTCGTTGATCGAACGCGATGTCGATCACGTGCATGCGCACTTTGGTGATGTGGCGACATCGGTCGCCATGATCGCCAGTTCACTTGCCGACCGTCCGTACAGCTTCACGCTGCACGGGCCCGGCGTCTTCTTCGACGCCAACGTGTGGGAGCTCGGAACCAAGATCGAACGGTCACGCTTTGTGTCGTGCATCTCGTGGTTTGCTCGGAGCCAAGCTCAACTCTTGAGTGACGAAGATGCGGCATCAAAGCTCCACATCATTCACTGCGGGATCGACCCCGATCGCTACTCGTCCGCGCCCGAACGCGGACTTGCCATCGATGGCGGCCCGACCAAGCTGGCGTTCGTCGCCAGGCTCGACCACGTGAAAGGCCTCACCATTCTGCTCGATGCGATGCGTGACGCCCGAGCGTCGGGTGCTGACGTTGAGCTCACCGTCGTTGGTGACGGACCAAAGCGCAGCGCCTTTGAGCGCCATGCTCGCAAGGCTGGCGTCAGCGATGTCGTCAACTTCGTTGGCTACCAAAGCCAAGACGGAGTGGCCGAAGTGCTCAGCGACGCCCACGCCTTCGTGCTTCCGAGTTTTGCCGAGGGTGTGCCAGTCAGCCTGATGGAGGCATCGGCTTCCGGTCTGCCGGTGATCGCAACCCAGGTCGGGGGAGTGAGCGAACTCGTCATCGACGGCGAAACGGGTTTCATCGTTCCGCCTGGTGATGTCAACGCGCTGACCCAACGCATCGTGTCACTCGCTGCCGACCGAGATCTGTGCCGTCGCCTCGGCGCAGCTGGCCGCAAGCGTGTGTTCGACGACTTCGACAGCGGCGTCGAAGCCGCTCGACTCGCCACCCTCTTCGTTGCCTCTGCGAGCGAACGTGGCGCTGCAACCGTCAAAACTCCGATCGATCAGCCGATCGCGACACGACCGCCCCTGCTATCTGCTCACTCGTCGGGAGAGCCATCCGGATCACCGACTGGGCAGACCGATGGGGCGACCCCGACCCCCGAAAGCCCGTGAGTACTGTCGTGCCGGTGACCCCCATCACTTCTCGGTCCCTCGTGCGGACCCTCATCGCCGTTGCCCTGTTTGCTGCTGCATGCACCGGCGGAGGCGACCAAGCCGATGCCCCAGGCGGTGATGTCGGTGGCATCTCGCCGCCCTCGACAGAGTCAGGCACGCCACCACAGTCGATTGAACCAGCTCCCGACATCGTGCCGGTCATCGATCAGTACGACTGGAACGTTCTTTCGTCCGGTGCTGGCGGATTCGTGACCGGCGCAGCAACGAGCAACGACGGTTCCACGCTGTTGATGCGAACCGACGTTGGTGGCGCCTATCGCTGGGATCCAGCAACCGAACAGTGGAATCAAC
This sequence comes from uncultured Acidimicrobiales bacterium, assembly GCA_937925335.1. GTDB lineage: Bacteria > Actinomycetota > Acidimicrobiia > Acidimicrobiales > SZUA-35 > CALEWY01. Next base: position 9,606 of record CALEWY010000105.1, on the reverse strand, counting down.
TCCTCAACGCAGACACCGTTCCCGAGCCTCGGATCGGCGATTGGGGAGTGGAGTCGATCGCGGTCGCTCCAAACGACCCGAGTCGCATCCTGATGAGCGTCGGTGGCGATGACAAAGGACCGAATGGGCGAGTGCTCCGGTCCGACGACGGCGGCGCCACCTGGACGTCGTCTGCACAAGATTTCTTGGTCGACGGCAACGCCTTTTACCGAACGAACGGCGAACGACTGGCGATCAGCGCGGCCGACGCCAACAACGTTTGGATGGGCACTCGACGCGACGGGTTGTGGAGCTCGACCGACGGCGGCACCAATTGGACCCGCAACGATGCGATTCCCGGAGATGACTCCGAGCAAGACGCCGCCGGCGTGCTCTTCGTCGTGGCTGACCCGACGGGATCAACGATCTGGGCGGGTGTCTCCCAATCAGGGATTTGGCGCTCAACCGACGGCGGCGCGACGTTCTCGCTCTTCTCGGCTTCAGAGGGTCGCCCGTTCGACGCCGAGCTTGGCCCCGACGGTCGCCTTTGGGTGACCGAACGAGATCCAGGCGTGATCAAGATCATCGATGGTGATTCGATCACCGAGGTCAACCCACAAGACGGTCGCCGCTGGGAGACCGTCGCCGTCGACCCCAACGACCCGAATCACGTTGTGGTCGCTGACGAGGGCTCGGCCGACCACACCTATCGCACTCGTGATGGTGGCGAGAACTGGGACCGCATGGAGGTCTCAGCGACGTGTGACGACATCGAATGGCTTGACTCCTACTCGAACGACTACCTGCCAACCGGCTCGATGCTCTTCGACCGCAACGAGGCCGGAAAGCTCTGGATTCCTGAGGGCTTCGGCGTTTGGACCGTGCAGCTGGACGATTCCAATGCCTTCGCCATGAATTGTGAAACGCTCGGGATCGAGGAACTCGTGTCGAACGACGTCGTCGCTCCTCCCGGTGGTGATGTGGTGACCGCACACTGGGACCGTTCGATCTTCTGGCACGGCGGCGATACCGCGGCCGAAGCAATCCAAGGGCCGACCCCCCGCTTCAACACCGCATGGGACCTCGACTACTCACCGAGCGAGCCATCCTTCCTCGTCGCCACCGTTGGTGATCAGCGCTTCTGCTGCGAAGACGACGGCCTGGCGTACCACTCGGGTTATTCGAACGACGGCGGGCGTACCTGGCAACGGTTCGCGTCGTACGACAATGGCCACCCCGAAGACCTGCGCTTTGGCAACATCGCGGTTGCCGCCGAGAACACGTCGAACATCGTGTGGCTCCCGACATTCAACGGAGCCGTCCATCGAAGCACCGATCAGGGTGCGTCGTGGGACCCCATCATCTTGCCGGGAACCGAAGATCTGCTCGACGACAACGGTGTCTATCGAGGCGGCTCACACGGCCAGCTCTTCTTGAACCGCAAGGTTCTGGTCGCCGACCGCATCGATCCGGCCACGTTCTACCTCTACCACCAGCGAAACGGCCTCTACCGATCAATCGATGGGGGAGCGACCTGGGAGCTTCAAGCATCCGAGGGTTTGCCCGTCGGTTGGACCGTCGGCTTCTTCAACGCCACGTTGGTCGCATCGCCGACTGACCCCGGCCATCTGCTTTTCACTCCCGGTTTCCTCGAAGAGGGTGCGTTCCCGCTCTACGAGAGCCGCGATGCTGGTGCCACCTGGACCGCTCTGCCGGGGACCTCGGTTGTGAGCGCGGTCGGCTTCGGAGCCCCGGCACCCGACGGTGACGGCGCGACGGTCTATCTGTATGGGACGATCGAAGACGGTGCGGGAGAACAAACAGGCGTCTGGCGATCGACCGACGCTTCACGAAACTGGGAACTTGTTTCCCCCGCGCCCCTTGGCAACTACCAGTCGGTGAAGACGATTTCGGGTGATCCCGATGAGTTCGGAACCGTCTACGTCGGATTCACCGGAACCTCGTTCATGGTCGGCCGCTTGGTACCCGCTGAGAACTAGTGCACCCGCTGACACAAACCCGCCTTCTGATCGACCCGCCCCAACCACGCAAACAACCCGCTTGACCACTGACTGAGACGATCTCAGACCCCCGGTGAGTCTCTAGGTCCGAAATGGGCTGAATGGCTCCCGACGCCATTCCAGGCCATCCATACCCTTGAGGTTGAGCACCTGCCTCGGAGCCGCATGTGGAGACACGACCCGCACAGTTGCATACGTCCGAATCGCCCGATTCAACGCGCTCAGACGAGCCGATGACTCGAGGTCACCAGCGCGAAACCGTCGAGCTCTTTGGCATGCCGTTCGTCGCTGCCCAAGACGAGCACAGCATCGTGCAGGACCTTCTCGACTGGAAGCCGATCGATCACGTTCCGTCGCTCTTCGTCACACCGAATGTCGATATCGTCGTTCGCCTCCAAGATCCCGAGTTGAGCGAGACTGCCAAACAGTTCGCGAACGCCGACTGGGTCTTGCCGGATGGTTGGCCGATCGTTCGAGCGTCGAAGATGGCGAAACGCCCGCTGCCGGCCCGGCTCGCCGGCAGCACGATCTTTGCGGAGTGGTGGCCGAGCTTGACCCGAGCAGGACGTTCCGTCGCCCTCGCCGTTTCGAGCGACGAGATCGCCGAACGTCTGTCGAAGGAGCATCCGCACGCATCAGCGATGGTGTGCCCGATGATGAACGCAACGGTCGAAGATGCAGCGCCCGTGGCGGCCGAACTCGTCGATCGAGCCATCGAGGTCGACGCTGACTTCGTCGTCGTCGGTATCGGTTTCCCGAAGGATGCAATGATCGCCGCCGAGTTCGCTCGTCAGTGGCCAGCCGATCGACCCGGGCCGCTCTTCATGTGCCTCGGTGCGTCCGCCGAGATGTATCTCGGTCTTCGCCGTCGAGCCCCCGTGTGGGTGCAAAAGGCCGGGCTCGAATGGTTTCACCGATTCGTTCTCGAACCGCGCCGTATGTTCCATCGCTATTTCATTCGAGATCCCAAGTTCGTGCCGCTCGCGCTGCGTGAGATTCGAGGACGGTCGTGAGTAACAACTCGTTCGACAACTCCCAGCAATCGGCCAATGCCGAGGTGCCCCCGGCCCTCAGCGTCGTGATTCCGGTCGGTCGAGTCGATTCTGAACTCGACGAGCAGTTCGTTGCGCTCGCCCACCAAGACGTCACGGTCCCATGGGAACTCGTGATCAGCCTGAACACCGACGATGCGGCCCAGCGGGCGGCGCTCGATGCCACGATCGAACGGTTCGTTCGGTTGGCCGGGCCGACCGCTCCAAGTGTCAACGTCGTCGACTCGTCGAGCACACGCTCGGCCTCACACGCCCGCAACGTTGGAGCCGCTGAGGCATCCGCTCCACTGCTGGCCTTCTGCGACGGCGACGACATCGCCGACAAGTCCTGGATCTCCACCATCTACGCCGCGCTCGATGAGCACGAAGCGGTTGGTGGCTACCTCGAAGAGGAACTCCTCGCCGTCCCCGGCCAAGACAACTGGCGACCTCCGGCGACTCCGGGTGACAACCCGAGTTTCCTCGGCCACGCATTCCTCGTGTCGGCCAACATGGGCGTGCGTAAGTCAGTGTTCGAAGCCGCTGGAGGCTTTGACGTCACGCTGACTCGAGGCGAAGACATCGCCTTTTCGTGGGCCATGCTTCGCAACGGTGTCGAGCTGGGATTCCGCTCAGACGCCGTCATGCACTACCGGCATCGCAAGGGCCTTCGCCCGATGCTCCACCAGCACTATCTCTACGGCATCGGCATGTCGGAGATCCTACACCGTCACGGAGTACCCGGAGACGGTCAGCCAAGCCTGCTGAAGGCCAACGGCCAAAAGGTCGACAATCGAAGTGTTGTTCATGTTCTGCGTCGCGGCTCCATTGCCGCAGGACGCCTCGTCGGCCTTGCGCAGGGTGAACTTGCCAAGCGTCGACAATCCTCTTCCGAGCTAACGGAGAATGGTTACTAATGGAACTCTCATTTGTTGCAGCCGCCCTACGGCGACGTTGGTGGATCGTCGCCAACTTCGCCGTGCTCGGCTTGTTGCCGCTTCTCCTTCTTGGCGACCCGACGGCGACCACCTTTGAGTCGGTGGCAAAGATCGAGGTCATCCCGCCGGACGACGCTCGATTCAACAACCCTGATCGATACGTCCTCAACCAGGTTCAGATTCTCGAGAGTCGGAGCATTTTCGAAGAGGTCGCGGCCGAACTGAACAACACCGACCGTGTTGGCGAAGTCGCCACCCAGGTCGAGCAGGCAACCGAGATCGAACAAGCTGCCGAGACCGACTCCGTGTCGATCATCGTGCGCCAGGACGATCCGGCTCGTGCACAGCAGGTCGCTCAAACGATCGCCGACACCTACATCAACCGTCTCGAGCAGGACGAACGAGATCTCCGCGAGCCAGAGATCGAACAGATCGACGAAGAACTCGCCGAGCTCGAGGTCTTGCTCCGAGCGGCAAACGATGAAATCGCCGAGGTCTACTCGCCCTACCTGGAGCGGATCGGTGAGGCCAACTTCAGCGTTCCGCCGGTCTCCGCGGTTGCACCCCAAGCGGCATCCGATCAGGCTCGCTTCACCAGCGAGATCGACCGCTTGACGATCCGCAAGGCTGCCCTCGAGAACGAAGAGTCTCGAATCAACACCAGCATTTCCCAGCCAGCCACACTCCCCGTCAACGCAATCACCGAGTCGAACGGCCTCATCCAGATGGCGTTCTTCATCGCCATGACGCTGCTCGGCCTCACGACCGCTCTGCTCTGGGCTCGGTTCTCCTCGAAGGTGCTCGACGAAGTTGCGGTCGAAGAGATCGTTGACGTGCCGGTCGTTGCATCGGTGCGGCGCTCCAGCACGTTGCGTCAGGAGCCACTCGTTGCGCTCACCCGATTGCCGCAAGAACTCATCGCAACCGTCGATCAGATCTCGGTTCAGGCCGAGGCGATGGCAACCATCAACAAGACGTTGCGTATTGCCGTCGTCGGTTCTCAGCGAGGAGCGGGTGTCACCACCCTCTCACTCGCCATGGCCGCTCGCTTTGCTGCCGCTGAGTACAGCGTCGTAGTCGTCGATGCCGACCGCCGTGATCCGTGGCTCACCGATGTGTTCGGTGCAGAGCGCCACGGTGGTATCCCGTCGCTTCTCGGTTCGAACGAAGATGCCGACCGCATCTACACCCGAACCAGCGAGCCGGACGTCCGGCTCCTCGGCCTTGGCCAGAAGGGCACGGCGTTGCGTCGAGAACTCATGCCTGAGCTCGTCACCCGAGCCAGCGGTGCCGCTGAAGTTGTGATCTTCGATGGCGGTCCGTTGATGGACGCAGCCTCCACCGTCGAGCTTTGCAATGTGGTCGATGTTGTTGTCCTGGCTATCCCGCTCGACGATCAGCGGGCCGACGACCTGGCCGCAGTCGCCCGTCAGCTTGGCGACGTCCGCGACCGTGTTCTCCCGGTCATCACCGAGCCCTCGCGACGTATTGCGTCTCGAGCGCCGCAGACGATCGACCCCTACAGCACGCCGATTGAGGACAGCTCGTCCGCCACCGTGCCGTCATCGCCTCCTCGCCGCCCAGCGCCGATGGACCAGGCACCACCCAGTCGCAGCTCGTCGAGCGCTCGCTCACGGGCCGCCGAGGCCGCATCGGCCGATTCTCGTTCGAACAAGCAGGGCGCCGTTGCCGTCGATGAATCGGCACCGGCCAACAACCGGTCAAGCGGTCAATCAAGTAGTAGCCAAAAGCGGACGAAGAACGAACAACGTCGAGGGAACGCTGGCGGCTCGACCGCTGGCTCAAAGAAGGAAAAATAGGCACTGCCGTGGGAACAACAACGAATCGCCCAGATCCAGCTGATATTCCGGTCGTCATCTTGTGTGGCGGCCAAGGCACCCGAATCCGAGAAGCCTCGGAGAAGTTGCCAAAGCCCCTGATCGACATCGGTGGCAAGCCGGTTCTGTGGCACATCATGAAGCTCTATTCGGCTCATGGTTTCCGGCGGTTCGTTTTGTGTCTCGGCTACAAGGCCTGGGACATCAAGGAGTACTTCCTTCGCTACGAAGAGAACGTTGGTGACTTCACCCTCGAGCTCGGCAATGGTGGACCGCAGTTCCACCAAAAAGAGGAGCTTGAGAACTGGGAGATCAGCCTCGTCGACACCGGCATGGAATCTGGGACCGGCGGGCGTCTCGCTCGTGTTGCCCACCTGCTCGACCAGGAGTACTTCATGGTCTCCTACGGTGACGGTGTCGGCGGTGTGAACCTTGCTGGCGAACTCGACAAGCTCGCCGCCTCACCCGAGCTGATGGGCCTCGTCACCGGCGTGCACCCGACCAGCCGTTACGGCGAATTGGGAACGACTGGAGAGCTCGTCACGAACTTCGCCGAGAAACTCCCGTCGGAGGGTTGGGTCTCGGCCGGCTTCTTTGCTTTCCGGAAGGACTTCCTCGAGCGCCTCGACCCTGATCCACTGCACTTCTTCGAGCAGGGGCCGGTTCAGGAACTCTCTCGCGAGAACAAGCTTGGCTTGTGGGAGCACAGCGGTTTCTGGATGGGCATGGACACCTTCCGCGAGTACACCGAGCTCAACCGGCTGTGGGCCAACGACCAAGCCGAGTGGAAGATCTGGGACTAGCGGGCCGAGCTTCTCGGCTGCGCTGACCACGTGACTTGAACGCTGAGGGCCGGGTTGGATATCCAACCCGGCCCTCGTTGCGTTCTCTGAAGCTTCCCGGCGGCTTGCCCGGAGAGCTGCGTTTTAGTTGCCGGTGCCTCGAACGAGTGCTCCGACGGTCTTCATGAGGTATCGAAGGTCGTTTCGAAAGCTGACCGAATCGGCGTAGGTGCCGTCGAGTTCAACCCCCGACCGCAGGTCGCCGGCTGAGCGAAGATCGGTGACCTGATAGGGCCCGGTGAGTCCCGGGCGAACGTCATGCCGTCGATGGGCGACAAAGTTCTCATCAGCCCGGGAGGCGAGTTCTGGCCGAGGTCCGACAAGGCTCATCGAGCCCTTCAGAACATTCACGAGCTGGGGGAGTTCGTCCAGGCTGAATTTGCGGACGATACGGCCAAGCGGTGTGTGCCGCGGATCCTCGGTTGTCTTGTGACGCTGACGACGGTCGCGACCGGCGAACTCGTCCGACTCAGTCGACCGGCGGTCGCTCTCCATCGTGCGGAACTTGTAGAGCTCAAAGGTGTCGCCGTCGAGACCGATGCGTTGCTGGCGCAACACGACGTCTGGGCCGAGTGCGAGCCGCAGCGAGACCCAAACGCCGCTGAGGACCGGCGCCGCTCCGATCAGGATTGCGGTGCAGCCAACAACGTCAAGCGCTCGCTTACCGCGGCGCTGGTAGAACCCGCGCTTGGTGCGAATCGTTCGTTCGGGAGCGAGTTCAGTTGGCAGTCGGCCTGCGGGCGCTCCGGCACGACCATCGACGACTGGAAGTGTCAGCAGCGTTCCGGCGAGCTCGGCGTGTGCAACCGGTGGTTCGGGCAAAGCCGTCACCGCAGTGATCGCCGATTGGCGTTCCATGAAGGGAAGTTCTTGGTCGCCCTTCAGAAGTCGGGCGTGCATCGCTTGTGGCATTGGGGTGATACCTCGAGGCAGTCGGGCCCGCGCTCGATCAGTATTGCCCGGGCCTGAGCCCTCGGGAAGGGTCTGGTCAGCTTTGCCTAGGCCGGCCCGATCGGCGGATCGGGGAGCGAGATGCGTCAGTTGCCGATTCGGTCGTTTGGTCGATGGTGAACCGGAGCTGGCGTCGGCTTCTCTTCGGATTCTGGGGTGGACCCGTTCGCCTCAACCTGGGCGGCGGCGAGGCGGGCCGTGGTTCGGTCACGGAGATCGATGACATCGATCTTGTCGACCTTGTCGGGTGCCGGCGAGAGACGACTGCGAAGGACTCGTTTCACCGGCAACATGGCGGCGGTGACGATCACTTGCTCGACGGTGGCCATGAGGATGCGAATGTCGAAGCCGAACGTCCAGTTCTCGACATAGTGGAGGTCCAAGCGACGGTAGGCGCTGAAGCTCGCGTTTGACCTGGCCTCGACCTGCCACAAGCCGGTGATTCCCGGTCGGACATCGAATCGGCTGCGGAACTCGTCGTCGAATGCTGCCTCTTCTTCGATCAGGGCGGGTCGGGGCCCAACAAGGCTCATGTCGCCCTTGAGGACGTTGAACAACTGAGGCAGTTCGTCGATGGAGAGCTCTCGAATGATGTGGCCAACGCGAGTGACTCGCGGATCACGGGTGAGCTTGAACAGTGGGCCCGAACGTTCGTTTTCCGCCTCGAGTTCGGCCTTGAGTTCCTCGGCGTTGGTCACCATCGAGCGGAACTTCAACATGCCGAAGAACTCAGCGCCTCGGCCGGCTCGCTGCTGGCGGAACAGGACTGGTCCGCGGTCTTCGAGCTTGATAGCCAGCGCCGCGAGTGCCATGAGCGGCGAGAACACGACGATGGCGATACTGGCGCCGATGACGTCGAGAACACGCTTCATGATGTGCTGCAAACGGCTACGAGACTGTGTTTCGAGGACCACGAGTGGCTCGTGGGCCAATGATCGAACTTCGAACCGACCTTCCCACATCCGGATCACGCCGGTGGACAGGTGGACGTCGAAACCAGCCTTGAACAGCGACCCGGTAATCGAACGGAACTGCGGGCCACGAAAGCCCGTGGGGGTCACGATCGCGCCGGACGCTTCATGCAGATGCATGAGTTCGACCATGCGCTCGGTTGGGCCGATCCACAGATCGCCGAGACCAGTGCGCTCGGCCACCGGCATGTGGCCGATCACGCCGATGAGTTCCATGTGGCATTCACGATGGTCGAGGATCATGTCGACGAGCTCACGGGCCTCTTCACCAGTGCCAACGACGACAACTCTCGCAGGCTCGTGGTGCCCGGGCAGCAGCTCGCCGAGGTTGCGAACGAGCCCCCTGGCAAGAATCAGGCCGGCGAACACCATCGGGGTTCCGAAGACGACTTCCCATGCGCCGATGCGCCAATCGAGGAATGCTGTCGAGGTCACGAGGACCGCAGCACCGCTCAGGACGCCGTAGAGAACTCGGGCGATCTCCTCGGTTCGGGGGAGCGCCGGCGAGAACGTATAAAGATCAAGATGGTGGAACAGGGCCAACGTGCTCACTACCGCAGCAACGGTGAGAGCAAGGCTCCGATTGTCGGAGCGGACGTGGGTCTCGGTGATGTTGGCCACTACGAGGACAAGGCCCCAAAAGAGTGTGAGTACGGACGCGTCAACAAGCTGAGGAAGAAGCCCCCACGCTGTCTTGGATCGCCGCTTGGTTCCCACCACCACACCCCGTCTGCCCGCTGCCGGACCTCTCCGACGGAGATTGACCCCGCCGGTACTCGCCGCCGGCAAAGTTAGACCGAACGACCCAGCACAATCAGCGACCTGGGCCATTTCACCTAGGGATGTCATACGTCCGTCATCTGAGGGAGACAAATGTTCCCTCTGGGGGCCGTTGCACGGAGCTTGCTCTGACTCCCTCTGGGGGCCGTTCATGGCCACGGAGGCCCAGCGGTGATTCCCTCCGGGGGCCGTTCATGGCCACGGAGGCCCAGCTGGCGTGGGTTACGCGGCGGTGACTTGGACAGGTGGGAGTTG
>CALEWY010000104.1 GCA_937925335.1 uncultured Acidimicrobiales bacterium | reverse complement strand
TTGACGATGTCATCGATCGATTGACGACGATCGCCGACCGACTCGACTTCCACACGACCTCACCACTCAACCCGGATGAACCCGCATGAGCATTCTCCGTTCCAACATCGATACGAACTCCGAGACGTTCCGAGCGAATGTCGCTTCCATGGAGGGGCACCTCGATCGCTATCAACAGCTTCTCGACCAAGCGATCGACGGTGGCGGCGAGAAGTATCGGGCACGACACCATTCACGAGGCCGGCTGTGGGCGCGAGAGCGAATCGAGCTCCTGCTCGACCGTGACGCGCCGTTTCTCGAACTCTCCCCAACGGCGGCGGCGGATACCGAGTTCAACGTCGGGGCGGCCGTCATCACCGGCATCGGCCAGATCTCGGGCACCGAGTGTGTGATTCTGGCCAACGACCCGACCGTCCGCGGCGGATCGATGAATCCGATCACGGTCAAGAAGATGCTGCGAGCACTCGACATCTGTCGAGAGAATCGGCTGCCGATGGTGTTCATGGTCGAGTCCGGCGGTGCGGATCTTCCTCATCAGCTGCAGCTCTACCTCCAAGCGGGTGACGTCTTCCGCAAGATCACCGAGCTGTCCGGCCTCGGCATCCCGACGATCTCGCTGGTCTTTGGATCGTCCACCGCCGGAGGTGCCTATTTGCCAGGCACCAGCGACTACGTGGTGATGGTCGACGAACAGGCCAGGGTCTTCCTCGGCGGGCCGCCACTCGTGAAGATGGCCACCGGCGAAGATGCACTCGATGAAGAGCTCGGCGGCGCCGCGATGCACTCCAACGTGTCCGGTGTTTCTGACTACTTCGCCGTCGATGAGTACGACTGTGTGCGGCTCGGTCGCCAGATCGTGTCGAACCTTGCGTACCGCAAGATCGGGCCAGCGCCGGATCGAGCCGTCATCCCTCCGAGGTATGACCCCGAAGAGCTGCTCGGAATCGTGTCAGCCGATCTCAAGGTGCCGTTCCCGGTGCGTGAGGTGCTCGCCCGAGTCGTCGATGACTCCGAGTTTGACGAGTTCAAATCGAGCTACGGCCCCAACCTCGTGACGGGTTTCGCCCATCTGCACGGCTACAACGTCGGCATCTTGGCGAATGATCGAGGCGTGCTGCTCAACGAAGACGCCAACAAGGCCGCTCAGTTCATTCAGCTCGCCAACCAGAGCGACACTCCACTCCTGTTCGTTCAGAACGTCACCGGCTACATGGTCGGCACTGACTACGAGCAACGAGGCATGGTCAAGCACGGCTCACACCAGATCAACGCCGTCACGAACTCGACCGTTCCGCATCTCACCGTGCAGATCGGCGGCTCCTACGGCGCTGGCAACTACGGCATGGCCGGGCGCTCGTACAACCCTCGATTCCTCTTCGTGTGGCCGAACGCCAAGACGGCGGTGATGGGCGCCGAGCAGCTCGCCGGCACACTCTCGATCGTCGCCCGGGCCTCCGCTGCCGATCGTGGCTTGCCATTCGATGAAGACGCGGACGCAGCTCGCACCAAGGCGATCGAAGAACAGATCAGCCACGAAGAACAAGCGGCGGTGATGTCCGGCCAGCTCTACGACGACGGACTGATCGATCCGAGAGACACTCGAGACGTTCTCGGTGTCGCCCTCTCGGCAACCCTGACCAACGAATGCCAAGGCCAGCGTGGCTATGGCGTCTTCCGGATGTAGGCGGCGAAATCATGACGAACGCTTCAACCAACACCACAACTCACCAATCGCCGCACACGTCGATCACTCGGCTTCTCGTTGCGAACCGCGGTGAGATCGCCCGCCGCATCATGGCTACCTGTTGCGATCAGGGCATCGAAACCGTCGCTGTCTTCTCGGAGCCCGACACCAACGCAGCCTTCGTTCACGATGCCGACCTGAGCGTCGCCCTCGGGGGCTCCACACCAGCCGAGTCCTATCTGCGAGGTGACGCCGTCATCGCCGCGGCCTTGGCGACGGGCGCCGACGCGATTCACCCCGGCTACGGCTTCTTGTCGGAGAACGCCGAATTTGCGGCAGCGGTCGGCGACGCCGGATTGATCTTCGTGGGGCCGACACCCGAGGCGATCGCGTCGATGGGGTCCAAGCTCGAGGCCAAACGTCAGATGGCTGAGGCCGGTGTGCCGTTGCTTCCGTCGGCAGAATTGACCGGGTTGTCCGGTGATGACCTGACCTCGGCCGCTCGCGGCGTTGGCTATCCACTGCTCATCAAAGCGTCCGCCGGTGGCGGTGGCCGTGGGATGCGAATCGTTCCTGACGAGGCCGGCTTGGTCGATGCTGTCGCCAGCGCCGCTCGCGAAGCCGAGTCAGCCTTCGGCGATGGCACGATCTACGCCGAGCGTTACGTCTCGCCATCGCGCCATGTCGAGGTGCAGATCTTCGGCGACTCCCACGGGTCGGTCGTGCACTTTCACGAACGGGAGTGCTCGATCCAACGACGCCATCAAAAGATCATTGAAGAAGCCCCGAGCCCTTCGCTCGATCCCACGACCCGAGCTGCCCTCCATGCAGCGGCGGTGAACGCCGGCAAAGCAATGGGCTACACCAACGCTGGCACGGTTGAGTTCCTGCTCGCTCCCCCGGACGAATCCGGATCGACCGAGTTCTTCTTCCTCGAAGTCAACACCAGGCTCCAGGTCGAACATCCGGTGACCGAAGCCGTCATGGGGCTCGATCTTGTCGCCCTGCAGCTTGACGTCGCCTCCGGCGGGCACGTGCCGACCCAAGATGAGATCGGTGAGCCCACCGGCCATGCGATCGAAGCTCGTGTCTACGCAGAGGATCCAAAGCACGACTTCCGCCCGTCGACGGGTTCGGTTCACGCATTCGTCGTGCCGGGTGATGTCCGTCTCGACAGTGCGCTCGACGAGTTTGCCGACGGCGCCGGTTCGGTCAGCCAGTTTTACGACCCCATGATCGCCAAGGTGATCACACACGCCGAGACCCGAACCGCCGCGGCTCGCCGCCTCGCTGGAGCATTAGCCGGAGCGACGATCGACGGGATCACCACCAACCGCTCACTGCTGGTCAACACGCTGCGCCACTCAGAGTTCATCGGGCCGGGCACGATCACCGCGGGGCGACTCGACCAGCAAGCGGACTCGAGCTTCCTCGAGCGCCACAACCCCGCAGATCTGGGCCGTGCGGAGGCTGACGCGGGGTCGTTCAGTGCTGCTGCTCTGGCGATCGCCCTCGCTGAGCAGGCGGCGTCTCGCGGCACGGATTCACACACGGCCGGGGTCTCAACGGGCTTCCGCAACGTGGTGACGCAGCCGCAGAGTCGAACCTACCAGCCAGCCCGCCAGGACGACGCCGAGCCGCTCGTGGTTTCCTACCTCTACCGACGCGGAACGCTGCAGACCGCCTGGGTTGGGACGGGCGATACCGAGACGAACACCGGCACGAGCACGAATGCCGCCGCGGCTTCTCCTGATGACGCGGCGCTCGATGACATGGCGCTCGATGTGACCGCCCACAGCGTGTCACCAGATCTGGTCGACATCACCGTCGACGGCATCCGTCGCCGATTCTCGATTCGCCATCACGCGTCAGGCGAGACGCCCTCAGCGTCGGCAACGTGGACAACCGGCCATCTCGAACTCGCGCACGTGCCTTTGTTCGTCGAGCCTGGTGAGCAGGTCGAGGCCGGGTCGACCGTCGCGACCATGCCAGGCACGATCGTTGCGGTCGAGGTGAGCGAGGGAGATGCCGTCGAGGCTGGCGACACGCTCGTCGTGATGGAGGCGATGAAGATGGAGCTTTCGATCACTGCGGCGATCGCGGGTGTTGTCACCTCGGTGCCGGTGAACGCCGGAGACACGGTCGAAGCCGGCTCAGTGCTTGCGATCGTGGAAGTCGGAGCTGATGCTGAGACCCCGCCGGTCGAGTGAGATTGAATAGAGGCCGGCGAGGACGATCAACCCGCTGCCGGCGATCATGAGCGCATCAGGGGTTTCGTCGAACACCACGTAGCCGATCACGACGGCGCCCAAGAGTGCCGAGTAGCGAAACGGCGCAGACACGCTCAGATCGCCGATTCGGACGGTCTGAATCGTGAAGAGGTAACCGAAGAACAGCAGGCTCGACGCCAGCACCACAGCAAGCGCCGAGCGGTTCGTGACCGAATCCCAGCCTTCCGAGGTGGCCAACAGCCCGCCAAGCACGGTGTTTCCGACAGCGGTCAAGAACGCAATGGATAGCGCTGGCGTCGCGTCGCTCACCCGCCGGGTGGCGAGTTCTCGAACGATCATCGACGCGACGGACGCGAGCACGGCGATCGACCAGATCGTGAAGCCGTCGGTGGCCGGCCGCACCACGATCAACACACCGACGAAACCGGCGAAGACCGCTGCGTAGCGTCGAAGGCTCACCGCTTCGCCAAGCACGAAGGCTGCGGCCAGGATCACGGCGAGCGGCAGAATCTGGAGAATTGCTTGAGCGTTTGCAAACTCCATCCTGACGAGCGCCGTGAAGAACAACATCGTCGAGACCATCTCGGCGAACACTCGAACGAGCACGGGCCGTTCGATGTGCGACAGCGTGAGCGACTCGCCGCGGATCATGGCGACTCCGGCGAACAGAGCCGCCATCATCGCGCCTCGCAAACAGACGACTTGGTAAACCCCGAGTCCGTCGTCGCTGGCGAAACGGACGGCTGCATCGTTCAGCACATAGGCGACCGACCCGAGCACCATGTAGAGCGACCCTCGGGCGTTCGGTGTGAGTCGCATTGAGCGGCACCGTACTGCGACTCGTTGCTCCCAGTTGTGCGTTTTCCCTCGATGACCAAGACTCCTGAGATGACCAAGGTCTTCGTTCACGGCAACCCGGAAACCGCAGCGATTTGGGATGACCTCGTCACCGCTCTCGCCGAGCGTGGGGTCGACGATGTCGTCCGGCTCTCACCTCCCGGCTTCGGCGCCCCTGTGCCCGAGGGTTGGGATGCGCTTCCAGCTTCGTACGTCGCCTGGTTGGCTGCAGAGCTCGAACGCCTCGCTGAGGCAAACGAGGGGCCGATCGATCTCGTCGGCCACGACTGGGGAGCCGGGCATGTGCTCGGTTTGGCCGCAGCCCATCCTGAGCTCATCCGATCGTGGGCGAGCGACTGTGTCGGCCTCATCCATCCCGACTACGACTGGCACGACGCAGCCAAGTCGTGGCAAACGCCCGGCGAGGGAGAAGAAGCGGTTGCCGGCATGACGGGTGCGCCGCTCGCCGACAAGACGGAGCTTTTCATCGGGCTCGGGCTCTCCCCCTCGACCGCTGCGTCGATGGCGGAGGGCGTGAACGCCGACATGGGTCGGTGCATTCTGGGCCTTTACCGAGGTGCCGTGCAGCCGGTCTTGCGTGAGCTCGGCGACCGGCTGGAGGCAGCCGAGCGCCGCCCAGGGCTCGTGATCGACGCAACCGACGATCCGTACGTTCCGAGCCATATGGGCAAGGATGCCATCATCCGTTTTGGAGCGCAGCATCTCGAACTCGCCGGCCAAGGGCACTGGTGGATGGCGAGCGCTCCCGACGTCGCCGCCGACGGACTCGTCGCCTTCTGGAACGGACTCTAGAGATGCGCCTCGTTCCTCTCGAGATCGGTCGACTGAACTCGGCTCGGTCCATCCTCGATGGCGGCGAGGGGATGCTCCCCTTCCCCATCCCAAGCTGGTTGATCGAACACCCGGACGGGCTCGTGCTGTTCGACACCGGGCTCCACATGGATCTCCAAACCTCGACCGACCGCATCGGCAGCTCTGCTGCGTTCTTCGATCCCGACTTCCACGAAGGCGAGGAGCTGACCGCACGCCTCGAGGCAAGGTCCATCAGGCCGAGCGACATCACACACATGGTGTTCAGCCATCTTCACTTCGATCATGCGGGTGGAACGGTCGAGATCCCCGATGCTCGAATCGTGTTGCAAGAAGCTGAGTGGGCAGCGGCACACGAAGCCAAGGCCATCGAGCGCGGGATCTACAACCCGGACGACTTCGACCACGGCCACGACGTGCAAACGATTGACGGTGCACACGATCTCTTCGGTGACGGACGGGTCACCTGCGTCCCAACCCCCGGCCACACGCGAGGCCATCAATCGCTGCGGATCGAACTCGACTCGGGCCCCGTCGTCCTCACCGGCGATTGTGTCTACTTCGAATCGATGCTCGACGAGATGGCCGTCCCAACGTTCGGCGCCAACACCGACCTCCAGAAGGAATCGATGGCCGAGCTCAAACGTCTACGAGATGAGGACGGTTGCATGCTCCTCTTCGGCCACGACGAGGCCCAGTTCCGAGCGCTCCCCAGCGACGGCCTCACCTAACCTGCGTAAGCCCGTAATCGTTACGCAGGTTCGTATCAGCCGAGTTCGACGATCGATTCGGTGATGGTGTCGGTGGTGGCGATGCGGATGGCTTTGGCCTCGGCGTAGTCGGGGTCGTCGAGCCAGGCTTTGGCGGCAGCAGCGTCTGGGAACGTGATGCCAACCGAGGCTTGGGTGCCCTCGCCGCGCACCACCTCGGGTTTGCCAGCGAAGGTGATCGAACCGCCGTGCTTCTTCACCGTGGCACCGATCACCGGCAAGCTGCCCGGGTTGTACCCGGCGAAGCCCTCCGGATCGCTGACGTTGTATGTGACGAGAAGCATGGCGGCCATGGCGACAACATAGTCAACAGGCGGCGCCCAGTCCCGCGTGTCCGATCGCAGCGGCAACGAGCGCAATCGCCTCGCTGCCACCATTGGTCAAACGAAGCCGATCCGGTCGACATCAAGTTGGCGCCCTTGGCACCCGTTGGAGAACGAGGTCAGTCGGTGACTTGGTCGAACGCTCGGCCAAGACCGTCGAACGCCCGCTGCACCGCTTCCGAAATGTCGCTGCTGTAGGGCGCACGCCGGCTCACGGCTTCGAGCAGATCGACGGCGTCGCCGGTGGCGACCTGTTCGTTCGTCGCGCCACTCGTGATCGCAACCGAGCGTGTCACCAGTGAACTAGCTCCTGACGAGACGCCCAGGGCGCGCACCGGTGAACTCGTCGTTCTCTCGGGTGATCTGACCAGCCACGATCGTTGCGACGTAGCCCTCGGCCGCTTGCAGCAGTCGAGTGCCACCTGCCGGCAGATCGGCCACGAGACGCGGTTCACGAAGGCGGAGGTTTGTGTGGTCAATCACGTTGACGTCGGCTCGCATGCCAACGGCGAGCACACCGCGATCGGCGAACCCAAACAGCGCCGCGGTGTCTGCAGTCATCTTCTTCACGACCGCTTCGAGCGGCAGCTTCGGGCCACGGCTGCGATCACGAGCCCAGTGCGTGAGCATCCAGGTTGGAGTCGAAGCATCACAAATGAAGTTGGCGTGCGCTCCCCCGTCGGCCAGGCCGAGCACGGCGGCGGGATGGGTCAACATTTCGTAAAGCGCATCGCCGTTACCGTGGGCATAACCGAGGAACGGCATCATGAGCAGCGCCTCGCCGTCGCGGTCTCGAAGACGCTCGTAGAACTCCTCGATCGGCTCGACACCAGCAACGCCAGCGCGTCCGGCGATCGAGGCTTCGGCCGTCGGCTCGTAGTCGACCGGATCACCGAGCACGTATTGGCGATCCCACGCATCGGCCACGTGGGCTCGCAACGGCTCGATCTCTCGGATCTTGTCGACCGCAGCGATGGACTCGGCGATCAAACGAGCTTTGAGGTCGGGGTCGCCCATCGCCTCGGCCTGGTCTGCGAACGACAGATCTCGCAGCGGCGCAAAGCTTGGCATGTCGGCGAACCGGTGACGCGTCGACAGCCCGACGAGGATTCCGAAGGGCCTGCCTGCGACCTGTGGAATCACCTGATGTCCATCATCTTGGGCGGCCTGCGACAGCTCCATCAGCTCCTTCCAATCGTCCGGCGCAAAGTTGTTCTGCAACATGAGCCACGTGACGGGTCGACCGATGTCTTCGGCGAGGCGACACACCCAATCGATCTCAGCCTTTGGGGCGACCAGGTCTTCACCAGCCACGCCCGCCGGCGCCACCTCGAACACACCCTTGCCGGCCCGTGAGAGCGCTCGGCCGAGGGCAAAGAGCTCATCCTCCGCTGCGTAGGTTCCCGGAACGGGTTCGCCGTTCATGGCTCGGTGGGTGATCGTACGGCTCGTCGAGAAGCCCATCGCCCCGGCCTCAACGGCCTCCTGCACGATCTGGGCCATCTCGGCGATGTCGTCGGAACTGGCCGCCTCGTTGTCGGCGCCGCGTTGGCCCATGACGTAGGCCCGCACGGGCCCGTGCGCGATCAAAGCTGCGACGTCGGCCACGAACTCACGGCGGTCGAGCGCATCGAGGTAATCCGGGAAGGTCTCCCAATCCCACGAGATTCCTTCGCTCAGCGCTGCGCCCGGAATGTCCTCGACGCCCTCCATGAGTTCGATCAGAAACTGATGATCGTCGTCGCCAGGCTTGGCGGGGGCGAACCCAACGCCACAGTTACCCATCACGAGGGTGGTCACGCCGTGTGGTGTCGACGGAGCGAGCTCCTCGTCCCACGTTGCCTGGCCGTCGTAGTGCGTGTGAATGTCGACGAACCCTGGGGTCACCAACAGGCCGGTCGCATCGATCTCTCGAGCGCCCGGGCCGATGTCACCCCCGATCGCCGTGATCGTTCCACCATCGATGGCGACGCTCAATCCGGGCTGCGGCGCAGAGCCCGTTCCATCGACCAAGAGTCCGTTTCGAATGACGAGATCGTGCATAGACCACCATGCCACGTCGTTCGAGAACGCGTGCAACAATCCGGCGATGGACTTCGGCCTCCTCAGTCTCGGTGACCTGCTTCCCCCACCAGGCGGCGGAGTCTCGATTACTGAGAGCGAGCGGCATCGATCGCTGGTCGACCAGGCCGTGACCGGCGAACGCAGCGGATTCTCGGTCGTCCACATCGGCGAGCATCACGGCAGCGATTACCAGGTGTCTGCCCCTCCCATCGTCTTGGCGGCGATCGCCGAGCGGACTTCCACGCTCCGCCTCTCGACCGGGGTTGCGCTCGCCGCCAACCTCGACCCGGTTCGGATGGCCGAGGACTACGCCACCGTCGATGTCCTCAGCGACGGGCGCGTCGAAATCGTCTGTGGCCGGGGCAGCTTCTTTGCCCGAACGTTCGACTTCTTTGGCCAGGACTCCAGCGATTCCGCATCGTTGTTCGACGAACACGTGCGGTTGCTGATCCGTCTGCTCACCGAGACCGACATCGATCACCCCGACGGCGGGCATCGACCCGCTCTCGACCGCTTTACGAGCCGGCCGCGTCCCGTCGGAGCGCTTCCGGTGTGGATCGGCGGCGGCTCCTCAACTCACACGATCGACTTGGCAGCGGAGCTTGGGTGCCCCCTGATGTTGCCGAGCGTGTTCGCCCCTCCCCAACTCTTCGCGCCGCTGGTCGAGCGCTACCGCGAACGCTTCGCCGCTGCTGGTCACGCGTCGAAACCCGTGGTGGGTGCGTGTTGTCACGCGCACATCGCCACGTCAGGCGACGATGCTCGGGCTCGATTCGAACCGCCGTATCGCCAGTATTGGGAGTGGGTGCAGAACCTCATCGCTGATTACACGCCGGATGCTCCATCGATCCCGTTCGACTACGAACAACTTCTCGCGGGGCCCGCTTTGGTCGGCTCCGCGCAAGAGATCGTCGATCGCATTGGAGAATGGAACGAGCTGCTCGACCTCGACCGAATCATCACGATGATGGACCTCGGCGGCCAACATTCGGCGCAGGTGCTCGAAACAATCGAGCAGTTCGGCAGCGAGGTCATCTCTCATCGATGAAGCACCACCAAAACAACCTGCGTAAATCGAGGTCTGACCCCAGGGCTTACGCAGGTTCGATCGGGAGCTTGGCGAGGATCTCTGCCACGCAGGCGTCGAGATCTTTGGATGTGTCGACGGTGATCTCGGGGTTCACCGGTGGCTCGTACGGTGCCGAGATGCCACTGAACTCGGGGATCTCGCCGGCTCGGGCCTTCTTGTAGAGGCCTTTCACATCGCGTGCTTCGCACACCTCGAGGGGTGTATCGACGAAGACTTCGATGAAGCGTCCCTCAGCGTGCAGTGCTCGAACCTGCTCGCGATCTGCCACGTAGGGCGAAATGAATGCGGTGAGCACGATCATTCCGGAATCCTGGAACAGACGGCACACTTCGCCGATTCGGCGGATGTTCTCCGTCCGGTCCTCCGGACTGAACCCAAGATCTCGGTTGAGGCCGAAACGGATGTTGTCGCCATCGAGCACGTAGGTCGCAACCTTGCGGGCGATCAACGCTTCTTCAACAGCGAAGGCCAGCGTCGACTTACCCGAGCCTGACAGACCGGTGAACCACACGGTCGCCGAATCGTGCCCAAAGTTCTGGGCCCGATCAGCGCCGCTCACTCGGCCGTCGGCTCGGACAATATTCGCGGAGACCGGCTCAGCCGAGGCTGGCTCAGAACCGGGGTCAGCCACGAAGGAAGCCGCGATCACCGAGAGCCCGAAGGATCTCGCTCACGCATTCGTCAACCGACTGCACAGAGGTGTCGAGACGAAGGTCGGCATCGTCAGGACGCTCATAGGTGGCGGAGACACCGGGGAACTGCGGGATGTCGCCACGATCGGCGGCGTCATACAGGCCCTCGGGGTCGCGCTGACGACACACCTCGATCGGCGTATCGACGAACACTTCGAGGTAGCGCTCTTCGCCGATGAGTTCCTTCGCTCGAGCACGAACTTCGTTGTTCGGCGCAACGAGAGCGGCGATCGCCATGATTCCCTGGTTGTTCGACAAGCGAGCAACTTCGGAAACACGACGCAGGTTCTCAGACCGCTCCTGGGCGCTGAAGCCGAGGTCACGGCTGATACCCATTCGGATGTTCTGGCCGTCGAGGCGGATCGAAACCTTGCCTCGATCGAAGAGTTCACGCTCAAGCGCCGTTGCGATCGTTGACTTACCAGCAGACGACAGTCCGGTGAGGAGCACCGTGCACGGCTGCTGACCGAATCGAATCGACCGCTCGCTATCGGTGATCTCGGAGATCTGTCGAATGAGCGTGGCGCCAGGGGCGCGATCCCACATCGATGCAACACCCTTGATCATGCCGGCCGCGACGGTGGCGTTGGAGAGTTTGTCGACGAGGATGAACGAACCGGTGTGGCGGTTGCTTCCGTAGGCGTCGAACAACAGCTCTCGATCAGAACTGATCGCAACCTGTGCGATGTCGTTGAGACCCAGCGAACCGGTCTGCTCTTCGGCCATCGTGTTCACATCCACCCGATGGCGGATGGCGGACACCTTGGCGTTGCTCAGTCCGTTGGTCGACTGCAGCAGGTATTCACGGCCCTGCTCGAGCTCAGCTTCGGCCATCCACACAACCATCGCTTCGAGATCGTGTGCTCGCAGCGGCTGGGATTCGGCCTTGACCAACACATCGCCGCGACTCACGTCGATCTCATCGTTGAGAGTGATCGTGACGGAGCGGCCGGGACCGGCCACGTCGAGGTCGCCGTCGTAGGTGACGATGCGATCCACGGTGGATGCCACGCCGGAAGGCAGCGACACGACAGCGTCACCCGGGCGGATCGTGCCGGAGGCGACGGTGCCGGCGAAACCGCGGAAGTCAAGGTTTGGTCGGCTGACCATCTGAACCGGCATGCGGAAGTTCTCGATATCGACGCCAGCTTCGACGTCGACGATCTCGAGGTGCTCCATGAGCGTCGGGCCTTCAAACCAATCGAGGTTGGTGCCCTTGTCGACGACGTTGTCGCCAAGGAGTGCCGACATCGGCAGGAAGTACGGATCGATCTGACCCAGATCCTTCGCGAACTCGCGGTACTCATCGCAGATCTCGTGGAAGCGAGCCTCGCCGTAGTCGACGAGGTCCATCTTGTTGATGGCGACGACCACGTTGCGAATGCCGAGAAGGCTGGCGATGAAGCTGTGACGCTTCGTCTGCGTGATCACGCCGTGGCGAGCGTCGACCAAGATGATGGCGAGCTGGCACGTCGAGGCGCCGGTCACCATGTTGCGGGTGTACTGCTCGTGACCAGGTGTGTCAGCGATGATGAACTTGCGCTTCGCCGTCGAGAAGTAGCGGTACGCCACGTCGATGGTGATGCCCTGCTCACGTTCGGCCTTGAGGCCGTCCATCAACAGTGCAAGGTCGACCTCTTCGCCGGTTGTGCCGGACGTGGTCGAGTCGGCTTCGAGCGTCGCAAGCTGATCCTCGTAGATCATCTTGGAGTCGTGAAGCAGACGACCGATGAGGGTGGACTTGCCGTCGTCGACCGAGCCACAGGTCAAGAACCGAAGAAGGTCCTTGTTCTCGTGCTCGTTGAGGTAGGCATCGATGTCGGATGCGATTAGATCAGATTGGTGGCTCATACGGAGACCTCGGGGGAAAGAGCGGGTGAAACGAGCGCAGCTGAGCGTGTGGGTTCAGCCTGCGGGGCGTGTGAACGCAGTGACAGCATCAGAAGTAGCCCTCGCGCTTCTTCTCTTCCATCGATCCGGACTGGTCGTAGTCGATAACTCGGCCTTCACGCTCTGAGCGTGTGGCGAGGAGCATCTCCTGGATGATCTGAGGCATCGTGGTGGCCGTCGACTCGACAGCACCCGAAAGCGGGTAGCAGCCGAGCGTACGGAAACGGATCGAACGCATCTCGGGCTCTTCGCCCTCTTCGAACTGGAAACGATCGTCGTCGACCATGATCAACACACCATCGCGCTCGACCACGGGCCGAACCGCTGAGTAGTACAGCGGGACGATCGGGATCTCTTCGAGGTGGATGTACTGCCACACGTCGAGTTCGGTCCAGTTGCTGATCGGGAACACGCGAATGCTCTCGCCCTTGTTCACCCGACCGTTGTAGAGATTCCACAGCTCTGGTCGCTGGTTCTTTGGATCCCAGCGATGGTTCTTGTCGCGGAAACTGAAGACCCGCTCCTTGGCTCGAGACTTCTCTTCGTCTCGGCGAGCTCCACCAAACGCTGCATCGTACCCCCCGGCATCCAACGCTTGTTTGAGAGCCTGCGTCTTCATGACGTCGGTGTAGTTCTTTGAACCGTGATCGAACGGGTTGATGCCCTGATCGATTCCTTCTTGATTGGTCCATGAAATGAGCTCGAAGCCCATCTCCTCGGCCATCCGATCGCGGAAGGTGATCATCTCGCCGAACTTCCACGTGGTGTTCACGTGCAAAAGCGGAAACGGGATCTTCCCGGGGTGGAACGCCTTGCGAGCAAGGTGCAACAACACCGAAGAGTCCTTACCGATCGAATACAGCATGACGGGTCGCTCAAACTGCGAGACGACTTCGCGCATGATCTGAATACTCTCAGCCTCAAGCTGCTTCAAGTGGGTGAGGCGCAGCTCGGGGGGAAGGGTGGCAGTAGCCATAGATGCGTACTCCAAAGAGGGGGTCAGCCCTCAAGTATGGCGCTTGGTCACCTCTCCGAGTAGGACCTTGCGACCTAGTTGTATGGGCAGCTCTCTCGACTCAAGGTTCACAGAGAACTCGCCGAGGTGCACCTGTTGGTCCACATTTCTCGGCTGTTGACCGACACGGTAGGCGCCGTGGAGTGAGCCGGTCCCGCGGCTCCGCCCATCGGTTCATCGCGGCTCCGCCCATCGGTTCATCGCGGCTCCGCCGCATCGGTTCATCGCGGCTCCGCCGCATCGGTTCATCGCGGCTCCGCCCATCGGTTCATCGCGGCTCCGCCCATCGGTTCATCGCGGCTCCGCCCATCGGTTCATCGCGGCTCCGCCGCATAGGGTCACACCATGGATGAACACTCCGGCTCTGGCGAGGTCGCCATCATCGAGCCTTCCCGCCCAGCACTGAGCGAGGTCGAGGCGGAACTGACCACCCACGTCCAAGCCTTGGCGGGGCCGGATGCCCTCCCGAGACCCGAACAAATCGCGGCCGTCGCCGCGGTTGTCGCCGAACGTCGGCGAACCCTTCTTGTCGCCCGCACAGGCTTTGGAAAGTCGGCGGTCTACTTCTCGGCAACCAAGATGCTGCGACAGCGCGGCTGGGGGCCAACCGTCGTCGTGTCACCGCTCCTCGCTTTGATGCGAGACCAAGTTGCGTCGGCGGAACGACTCGGCCTCACCGCCGTCACGATCAACTCGTCAAACATCGACGGCTGGAACGAGATCGAGCAACGCATCGCCGCCGACGAGGTCGATCTGCTGCTGATCGCTCCCGAACGGCTGGCCAACCCCGGGTTTCGCCGTCGAGTGTTCGACACGATGCGCACGCGAGCCTTCGCGCTCGTCTGCGACGAAGCACACTGCATCTCAGACTGGGGCCACGATTTTCGTCCGGACTATCGCAGGCTCCGTGCGCTGCTGAACGACTTGCCAGCGTGGACCCCCGTTCTCGCCACCACGGCGACAGCAAACCAACGAGTCACCGACGACGTCGCCGCCCAACTCGGCGACGACACGCTCGTCCTTCGAACATCGCTCGACCGAGCGTCGCTTCGGCTCTCGGTGGTCGACCTTCCTGACGATGCTCACCGCCTTGCGTGGCTGGCAGAGTCGCTGCCGTCCATTCCCGGATCGGGGATCGTGTACGGCCTCACCGTCGAGCAGGCCGAAACCACAGCGGCCTTTCTTCGAGCCCAAGGCCATGAGGTTGGCGCCTACACCGGCTCGGTCGAACCCGAACAACGAGTTGCCCTCGAAGCGGCATTGCGGGCGAACGAGATCAAGGCCCTCGTGGCAACCTCGGCACTCGGCATGGGTTTCGACAAGGGCGATCTGGCGTTCTGTGTTCACCTTGGGCTGCCTCCCTCCCCTGTCGCCTACTACCAACAGATCGGACGAGCGGGCCGAAACATCGACCGAGCCGAGGTGATCGCGCTCCCCCGACCGGCCGAAGATGCCAGCGTTTGGCGATGGTTCGAGTCGGTCTCGCTTCCATCCGAGGAGATCTGCCGTTCGGCGCTCGACCAGCTCAATCCGTTCGAGCCAACATCGATCGCCAACCTCGAGCGTTGGGTCAACCTCGGACGATCCCGTCTCGGCACGCTGATGAACATTCTCGAAGTCGATAGTGCTGTGGAGCGCGTGGGTGGCGGGTGGATTCGTTCGGACGCCCCGTGGACCTATGACCATGAGCTAGCGGAGTCGCTTCGCGAGCTTCGGCGGGTGGAGTCGTCTCAGATGCTCGAGTGGGCCGACCTCGACGGTTGCCGGCTGCGGTTCCTTCGCGAGGCGCTCGATGATGCTGAGGCGTCCGACTGCGGGCGGTGTGACTGGTGCACGACCAACGAGTGGCAACGAGACCCATCCGAAGATCTCGTCGTGCGAGCCGCTGACCATCTTCGTGGCGGCGACGTGCACGTCGAAGCGCGCAAACAGTGGCCGAGTGGTCTCGATGCACCAAAGGGCCGGATCAAACCTGATCGTCAGGCTCGATCAGGACGCGCCCTGTGCCGCCTTGGCGACGGCGGCTGGCACGTCGTTGTCGAGAACCTGCTCGAATCCGGAGCGACTGAGGTCAGCGAAGAGATGGTGCGCGCCATTGCGGGGATCCTCAAACGATGGGAGTGGGACGAGCGGCCGACCTGGATCTGCCCAATGCCCTCTCGACGACGCCAACCGATCATCGACTCGGTGGCCGAGCAGTTGGGATTCCTCGGCAAACTTCCCGTGTACCGGGCGTTGGCTGCCACGGTCTCGGAGCTCGCACCCGCGGACGCGTTCCAGGCAGACCAGGCAAACTCGGCGCATCAGGTCACCAACATGTGGCACCGGCTTTCGACCGATGGTGTGGAGCTGCCCGAACCCGCGATCTTGGCTGGGCCGGTCCTGCTTATCGATGACGAGATCGACAGCCGCTGGACGATGACCGTCGCCGCACATCGGCTTGCCGATGCGGGCGCCGGTCCAGTTCTTCCGTTCGCTCTCCGAGCGCGTTAGCCCTATCGGTTCAGCAGGTCTGAGCGACGAAGGCGACGCTTGCCGCCCTGCTCGGCGAGACGCATCATCAAGTAGTCGATCAGGGTCACCAGAGCGAGCCGGACTTGTTCCGCTTCCATGGCGTTCGTGTTGAACACGGGAACATCCGATTTGATCGCCAGCGCTTCACGAATCGACTCCGGGTTCGCCCATGGGGAATCGGGAAACTCGTTGATCGCAACGACGAACGGGATTTTCCGGTCCTCGAAATAGTCGATCACCGGGAACGAATCGTCAAAGCGACGAGTGTCGATCAAGACAACTGCTCCAAGAGCACCCATCGTGATCTTGTCCCACATAAACGAGAAGCGGCTCTGTCCAGGGGTGCCGAAGAGATACAAGACGAGCTGGTCGGTCACCGAGATTCGTCCGAAGTCCATCGCAACGGTCGTGGACCGCTTGGACTCAACCTTGGAGGTGTCGTCGGATTCGGCGGCCGCCTCCGTCATTTTCTCCTCGGTCCGCAGCGGTGGAATCTCCGACACAGCACCAACAAAGGTGGTCTTTCCGACTCCGAACCCACCGGCGACGATGAGTTTGGCCGACGTGGATCGTTGTGCCTGAGCGGTCGGTTCAGTCATCAGTTAGCTCCCAGATTCAAAAGGGCACGCCGGATCAAGACGAGGCTGTCCATGTTCACTTCTTCGACAACTTCTTGTGCTTCGAGCAGTCCGTCATGGACCATCTGCGAGGCAAGAACGACCGTTGATAACAACGGAAGTTTGAGGTGGGCCGAAAGCTCTGCGATCGAATAGGGTTCGGTCGCAAATTCGATGATCGCCCGTCGTTCAAAGTTCAGGTCGTTACGTGCAGCGCCGGTTGGAGTGCGTGAGACTCGACTCTCAAGTTCGAGTTCTCGAACGTCTTCAAGCTTTGCTTTGCCGCCGGTAACGAGGAATGACCGGACGACCCGGTCTCCTGTTGGTACCTCGTCGGCGAGTGCCATGGCTCAGGCACTCAACGAGTTCTTGAGTTGATCGACAACATCCGGCGACAAGACGTCTCCCGCCTGTTCAGCAAGCCGAGTCATCTCGTAGCCCACCATGCCGAGGTCGGCGTTGTGTTCGGCGACCACGGCGAGACTTGCTCGTGATGACACCCTGACGGTGAGGATCCACCCGTGCTGGGTTTCGATCACCTGGCGAGCGACCGGCAAGATGCCGAAGGTCTCCGCTGCGGATTCGGTCAAACTGGCGAGACCCGACGTGATCGCAGCGAACTGATCCGCTTGGATCCGAGTCATCGAATCGGAGTGGGCGAGATCCATCCCGTCCGCCGAGACCGTCTGAGCGTGCATGACGCCAGGGGTATGCTCGACGAACGAGTTGATCATCCAGCCGATGTCGGTGGGCTTCATGAGTCACTCCTGGTGTTTCCGGAATTGTTTTCGGACTGGTCGCCGCTCGGTGCAGCGCTTGTCGCACGGCTGACGCCCTGCTGGAAGCCAACGAGACTTGATGCGAAGGCTTCACCTTCTTTGCGAATGTTCTTCGGTTCGTCCGGTTCTTCGCTCTTTGGCGGAGCGTTCCGCGACGGCTCGGTAATCGGTTGAGCAGCGTTGTGTTCTGCTCGCGTCTTGCCTGGCAGCCGCCTCGTCAAAGGGCGGAACTCGCCGTTCTCGCCAACTTCGGACTGGGGCTCTGCGACAACGTCAGATGCTCGTGAGCTGCGGCGCTCAGCAATCGCTACCTGATCACCAAACGAAGGTTCGTTGCTTGCGTTCGAGTCATCGTCTTCACCACGACGTCGGCGAGGCAAGAGGCTCGTATCGAGCACATCACGACCCGGAGGTGGAGTCTCAGGCTCGGCTGCTTGAGCCGGCATCATTGGAACGTCGGGCTCGACATCGTGAAGCAACGCCGCAGCGTCCGCTGTGTCCCTCGTCTCCTCGACCGAAGCGTCGGCGGCGGCGGAAGCGTCTTGGCGTTCGTTTGAGTCGAACTCAGCTTCTTGGTCGGCCAAGCCAACGGGTGCTTCAAGTGAGTGCGCCTCGCTAGGAGCGACATCTTGATCCATCGACTCGAGCCATGACGGTCGGTCTGCGCTCTCGGCGAGCGTGTTGACCCTGCTCCACTCGGCAGCGGACAGCTCTCCCTCGCCGAGGTTCGGGTCAACACGCTCGAGTGCTCGAGCGATCTCTTCGTCAACCTCGACGGCTGGAGTTCCGCTGGATCCCTCGGATGAGGACGCTTCAGCGTCGTTTGTCTCGTCGGCAGGGTCGGCGATCAGGACGGAGGTCGGCAGCATGATTCGAGCGGTCACACCAGTGACCAGTCCCTCGATGAGTTGGACCTCGATGCCGTGACGAGCCGCAAGACGGCCAACCACGTGGTGGCCGAGGAACTTCGACGGCGTTTCTTCCAGCGTCAGCGCCTGGCTGATCTGGTTGTTCGCTGCCTCGAACTCGCTGGAGGACATGCCGATGCCCTGATCGGCGACGGCCATGTAGTAGCCGTTCGGGGTCGTCGTTGCGATCACGACGACCGGTGATGTCGGGGGTGAGAACGACAGCGCGTTCTCCATGAGCTCAGCGAGAAGGTGAGCGAGATCGGCAACGACGTCGCCGTTGACTCGTGCTTCGCCTCGGATGTCGAGGTGGACACGTTCGTATCCTTCGACCTCGGCGAGGGCGGAGCGAGCCACATCGGCGATCAGAACCGGCTCACCGAACACTCGAGAAGCCCGAGCGCCAGCAAGCACCAGGAGCGACTCAGCATTGCGACGCATACGCGTTGCGAGGTGATCGACCTTGAAGAGCTTCTCGAGCATCTCCGGATCACGCTCTTCCTGCTCGAGCGAGTCGAGGTAGGTGAGGATTCGGGTCAGCAGCTTTTGGTTTCGTCGACCGAGGTTGACGAACATCTCTGCAACGGTTCGACGAGATGCAGCCTGTTCGGAGGCCAACTCGACGGCCGTGCGGTGCATGTCGTTGAATGCGAGCACCAGCCCGCCGATCTCATCAGACGTCTCAGCCTCGATCGGCACGATCTCCGGCACCTCGGCTTCAAGACCCTCTTGACGCAGCAGCGCAACGACTGCCGGAAGTTCGGTGTCGGCAATCTCACGCGAGCGGTCCGTCAAGGTGAGCAGCGGACGGCGAATCGATCGGTAGCTGGAGTAGGCGATGAGGGCGACCGCAAGTGCGAGCAGCGCCATCAGCAGACCGCCGACGAGCAGGTTGCGTTCGGCGGATGTCTTCGCTTCTTCGGCGTTGAAACGTGCGCCGTCGATGATCTGTCCGTTGATCTCGTTGAGCTGTGTCGTTAGATCGAGAAGGAAGGAGAGCACGGTGCTTTCGGAGACAACAACCTCGCCGGCCGAGGAGGCGAGCACGTCAGAGCGAAGATCTCGGAAGTCTTGATACTCACGTGATCCGAGGAGTTCGCTGAGCGAACCCCGATAGCTCTCGCTGGTGATCTGAAGCGTGGTGGCTTCGAGTGCTTCGACTTGGCCACCAAGAATGTGTGCCTGCTGAACAAGCGAATCGGGCTGCTCGTCAATTGGAAGCAGTGAGAGCTCGAGGTAGGTCAGCGCTTCTCGACGAACAAGCTCGTCGAACTGGGTCACGACCTCGAGCGATGTGAGGTCGATTGCGGTTTCAGGGTCGACGAGTGTGCTGGGGTCGACTTCGAACAGTGCGATCGTGTTTTCGATCAAGGCGTCAAACGTTTGCAGACCACCCATGGTCGACCCGCTGGTCACGACGAACGATGGATCGGTCATTTCGTCGACAAGACCACTACGAATTCCGGAGATTTCGTCGCCGATCGCTCGTCGAGCGCTGTCGAGAGCACCCTGGGTCAACACCACTCGGTCACGAGTTTCCTCGGAGAGATTGGGGTCGGCCAGCACCTCTTCAAAGCGCTCATCGGTGTTCGAACGAACACGAGCGAAGAAGCGGTCTGCGCCTGAGGTACCACCACCAACATTCAGACCTTCAGAGTTACCAGCGATGGTGAGCTGCGCGTCTCGCTCGGAGCGGATCGCGCTGAGCACCTCGATGATGGCGACGTTGTCGTCAACGGCGATGCGCTGGCTATCAGCAAGCTGAGCCTCGGACCGGAGCTGGCGAACCTGAACGAATCCCAGCACACCCAGAGCCAGGAGAGGCCCGAGCAAAGCAAGAAGGAGTTTCGTCTTGAGTGGAAGTCTTCGACCGATCATTTCCCTGTCCTCAGAAAACGGAATGCCGCGTGAAACCCTCCGTCGGTATCCGGGGCCCCAATTTGAGGAGTTCTGAAGACTTTTGTGGCTATTTAGGCCGATTGCGCCTGGGCTCGGGCCGTCGACGTGACAAGCAGATACACGCCTGTGATCACGAGCGCTCCCCCGATGACCTCCGTCAGACCGAGTAACTCATCTCGAATCAGCCAACCAAAGAACACGCCAAACACTGGAATCAGGTAAGCGGTGGCTGCGGCCTGAGTTGGCGAGGCACGCTGCGCGACCGTCGCCATCAGGGCAAACGTGACGGCATTGGCAGGAATCGCGGCGTACAACAACGGCACCGCCAACCCCACTGACCAGTCGGTTCGTGCAGTGCCCTCGACGAGCAGCGCAAACGGCACCAAAACGGCCGCCGACATGGCGAGTTGCACGCCGACGAGCATGATCGGGGTTGTTCCGCCGAAGTCCTTCCATTTCAAGAACACGTTGCCGAACGCCCAAGCGAACGCCGACATGACGAGCGCTCCGATACCGATCGCGGCGGTCTCCCCTTGCAACGATGGGGTGGCAAGCACCACCGTTCCGGTAAACCCCACCGCCAACCCGAAGACGCCAAGACGACTCACGGCGGTCTGCATCAGCACGAAGGCCAAGAGCGCTGTGAACAGCGGCATGGTGCTTGCCACCAACGACGCAACACCCGCTGGGACCCGACTGATACCGACGATCAAGAGACCACTCGAGACCGTCGTGATACTGAATGACACGACAAAGATCCTGCGAAGAATCGCTGGATCTCGCGGCGGTCGTTCGCCCCTGGCGAAGGCGAACAGGAGAAGGGCCGAGCCGCCGACCACGGTGCGCATGCTGGCGAGCAACAACGGGGTTGTGTGATCGAGCGCAAACTTGATGACCGTGAAGTTGGCCCCGATCAGCACGGCGACGAGTCCAATCGTCAGCAGCACCAGTCGAGAGTTCACTCGGTCACGCTAGAGCGTCTGACTCCGTCCAATTCAACTGAGGTGGCACGAACAGCCTCGATGATGCGGGCATATCCGGTGCAGCGGCAAAGATTGCCGGACAATCCAATGCGGATCTCTTCATCCGATGGCAGCGGGGTCCGCTCAAGCAGTGCTTCGGCCGACATCAACATGCCTGGTGTGCAGAAACCACACTGCACACCTCCTGCGGCAAGAATGTTGCGCTGCAAGGGGTGCAGGTCGTCGCCGGCGAGCCCTTCGACTGTCGTGATCGCTCGACCAGCTGCTTGCACAGCGAGATAGGAGCATGAGTTGACTGGTTGACCGTCCAACAGAACCATGCAGGCGCCACATTCGCAGTCGTCGCACCCTTCCTTCGTACCCGTCAGCCCAACCTCACCTCGAAGAACACTCGACAGGTTGCGATCGGTGCCCAAGTGAAGCGGGTAGCTCACACCATTCACGGTGAGCTCGACGTGGTTCACCGAGGCTGCCGGTGCGTTCTTTTCTGGAGACGTCGCGTGCTCTGAAGACGAGGTCATCGCTGGGCTCCGATCCCAATCGCTCGGTTGACTGGGACCGAGATCTCTTCGCCCGCAGCCCGTCTTGCCGCCGCATCGACCGCACGACGAGCCATCACACCGACCACGTGCGACCGGTATCGATCGCTCGCTCGCAGATCGGAGATCGGGGTGGCTTGTTGGGAGGCCAACGAACCGATCCGACTCAGCACCTCCGGAACGATCACACCGCCCGTGCCGACGAACGATGGCTGATCGACGACGTCATCGAGACCTTTCACTTCACGAATCGTCGGGGCAACGGCCGTGAGAGCAACGCGCAGCGAGGTGATGCGGTCACCATCGAACGAGACCGACGCTGCGGCCCCAACGATGGCGATTTCCATCGCTCGTCGATACTCGAGACGAACGTAGGCCGACCCGTGTTGGGTGGTTGGTGTGCTGATGACAAGGCCGGTGCACAGTTCGTCCGCTTGGGCACTGACCGTGCCAGGACCTGTCCAAAGATCGGCGAGCGACACTCGGCGCTCGGAGGTTTCCGTTCGCAAGACCGCCTCGGCGCCAAGAACGACGAGCGGCGCTCCGGTGTCCATCGCTGGCGAACCGTTCATGATGTTGCCGCCGATCGTCCCAACGTTGCGAGTGGCGGGTGAGCCAACGAGGGCTGCGGCGTCCGCCACCGCTGTCAGACGCCCGACCACGATCGGATCGATCATCAGATCAGCGTGGGTGACGCCCGAGCCGATGCGGATCTGATCGGAAGCGAGTTCGACTCGAGACAGCTCGGTCAGGCGGTCGATCGCGACGAGCTGGGCCGGAAGCGGAGCCTTACCTTGCCGGTGGCCGACGACGAGGTCGGTACCGCCGGCGATCGGGCGAGCGCCTTGGGCCATCGCCGTGAGGGCGTCATCGACGGTGTGAGCGATTGTGAGGGTCATACCCGCGCCTCTTCGATCGTCGACCACACCCGTTCGGCGGTCATTGGAAGCGTGCGAACCGACGAGCCAATCACGCCACGGATCGCATTGGCGATCGCAGCCGCTGTTGCGACGTTCGGCGCTTCAGCAAGACCTTTCGAACCACGAGGGCCAGCATTCGGAGTGTCGATCTCGACGAACTGGGTGCTGATCGTCGGGACATCGGCGATCGTCTGCAGTTTGTATTCGAGCAGGCCAGCGTTGCGCTGAAGGCCCTCTCCCAGCTGTGTTCCCTCGGTTAATGCCTGCCCGATTCCCATGACGATCCCACCTTCGACCTGGCCGTGTGCACCGATCGGATTCAGAATCGTTCCCGAATCGTGGGCCGCGTGGACTTCGAGAACCCTGCTGACGCCGGTGTCTGGGTCGACGGCAACTCGCACCGCATGGCACGAGAATTGCGGAGCCAGCCATGCTGCCATTCCCTGGTCACCAACACAGACCGCCGAAACGGTCGGGTACTCGGGGACCGGGGCAGATGCCGAGCCGAGCAAGAGATCGGCTTGCGCAGCGGAGGCAGCGAGATCGGCGATCGCCAGCGATGCGCCCGGTGAACCAGCGACACCGGCCTGGCCATCGGCGAGAACGATGTCGCCAGCAGCTGCTTCAAGCTCTGCGGCAGCGAGTTCACGAAGCTGGTCAGCGATTTGCCTCGAGGCGGCCTCGACCGCCCGGCCATGGTTGAGAAGCGTCTGCGAGCCAGTTGCTCCTGGACCTGTCGGGGCGACGGCAGTGTCTTGATACACGATGCGAATGTCGGACGGCTCCACGCCCAACTCATCAGCTGCGATATCGGCAAGTGTCATCACCGCACCGGTCCCGCACTCTTGAGCGCCGGTGATGATCTGCACCGAGCCATCCTCTTGCATCTTCACGTTGGCGCCGGCGGGCACTCCAAAACTCGGCCACCAGCTGACGGCGACACCGGTCGCTTCGTGTGATCCAAGCGGCACTTCCGCAACCGAGGCAGCGAGCGATGCCGCCGCTCGTTCGAGACATTCGTCGAGACCGATCTCGCCATAGACCTGGCCGGCGAATCCTTCGTCGCCGGTGTGCACGATGTTGCGGCGTCGGAACTCGACCGGATCGAGGCCAACCGCATCAGCCAGTTCGTCGGTATGGGATTCGACCGCCCAACACGCCTGGGGTGCGGTGGGAGCGCGCACCGAGCCGGAGGGCTGATGGTTGGTGTAGACGAGGCTGGCTTCGAGTTCGATCGCCGGAATTCGGTAGGGACCGCCAACGTG
The DNA here is from genome assembly GCA_937925335.1 of uncultured Acidimicrobiales bacterium. Taxonomy (GTDB): domain Bacteria; phylum Actinomycetota; class Acidimicrobiia; order Acidimicrobiales; family SZUA-35; genus CALEWY01. The sequence goes on along the minus strand of CALEWY010000104.1, from coordinate 3,412 downwards.
CATGGCGGCGAGCTGCGGGAAGAACGCCGCGTCGGCGACGTACGCCCCGTTGTCGATGAGCACTCGGCCCTGACGAGCCACGATCTCGCCGTCGTTCGTTACTCCGGTTGTGAGCTCGACGATCATCGACTCGCGACGTCGATCGGGCGCAAGGAACTCCTCCTCACGAGAGAAGACGAGTTTGGCCGGTCGCTTCGCAGCCTTTGCGAGCGCAGCGACGTGGGCTTCAAAGTGGAACCCACACTTTCCGCCAAACCCACCGCCGAGGTGAGGCACGATGACCCGAACTCGATTCGTCGGTAGCTGGAGGGTTTCACAGACTCCTGCTCGTGCTTCGAAGGGAACCTGCGAGCTGGTCCAGATGGTGACCGCATCACCTTCCCACTGGGCGAGGACCGATCGCGGTTCGATCGGCACGGCGTGGCTGCCGTCGGCGACGTAGCGGCTCGACACCACAACATCGGCTGTGTCCATCGCCGAAGCGGCATCACCCTTGGTGATCGAGGAGAACGTCGCGACGTTTCGATCGCGCGGTGTGTCACCGGTCGCTTCGTAGGACTCCCAGTCTTCGTGGACGAGAGGCGAATCTTCCTTCAGAGCAGCTTCAAGATCGTTGACGACCGGGAGCGGTTCGATCTCAACATCGATCAGCGAGACCGCACGCTCGGCCGTCTCTGCATCGACCGCCGCCACGGCGGCGAGCACTTCGCCTTCGAACCGCACGACGTCGCGAGCGAAGAGCCTCCGGTCGGGAATCACAGGGCTGTAGAGAAGATCCGGAACATCGTCGGCGGTGATCACCGCGAAAACACCGGCGAGCTCACGAGCAGCGGTGACGTCGAGTCGACGAATTCGACCGTGGGCAACCTTCGCGAAACAGAGCTTGGCGTACGCCATACCCGTCACCGAAAGATCGGCGGTGTAGCGGCCGCTGCCGGTCACCTTGTCCGGGCCGTCGGCTCGGCGGAATGGAGGGAGATCGCTGGAGAGAACCGTCATGAGTCCTCGATTGTCGCAGGGACTCAGGTAAACGGCAGCGATGTGATGCTCGCCGTGTGCATTCCTCGCTGACCAGACACCATCACGCTCTCACCCGCCTCGACGACCGAACGGTCGACCTGCGCAATTCCAATCGTCCTTTCAAGCCTCGGCGACCACACGATTGCGCTTGCTGTCCCCACTTGTGTTTCACCGAGCAAGACGGGCGTTCGAACAGGCAAAAGCCATTCATCACCGATATCCGCGCCGACCTCGAGGCCGACCAGAAGACGGGTGGGGCCGTCGGCGAGCACCTGCTGCAGGGCAGCCTTGCCGATGAAGTCTTGGTCGATGTTCGGCTGCACGAAGGAGGCCATCCCAGCCTCGTAGGGATTCGATCCCTGGGTGGTGTCGCCGCCGAAGGACAGCAAACCGCTCTCGACTCGTTCGACATGGTTTGGCGAGCCCGGAGCAATGCCGTAGCTCGCTCCCGCTGCGGCGACGAGATCCCAGAGCTCGGTGCCACGAGTTCCGTCTTGAAGAAAGAGCTCGAAGCCACCCTGCTTGCTCCAACCCGAACGGCAGACGACGAGCGGAATTCCTTCGAGCGTGGTCTCGAGGAACCAGAAGTACTTGAGCGAGCGGACCTCTTCGCCAATCAGGCCGGCGACCAGGTCCTCAGCGAGTGGCCCCTGCACGGCCAGCGGGGACACGTCGGGCTCCGACACCTCAACGTCGAAACCCTGCTCGGCGCTGATGGCTCGGCACCACAACAACATGTCGGCGTCGGCGATCGAGAACCAGTACCGGTCACCAGAAAGCTTGAGCAGAACTGGGTCGTTGAGGAGCACGCCATCGTGGTCGCACATCGCGACGTACTTGCCCTGGCCCTCAACCATCGTCGTGAGGTCTCGCGAGCTCAGATACTGCGCACAAGCGTGGGCGTCTGGACCACTGATCTGAACTTGGCGTTCGGCGGCGACGTCCCACATCGCAACCCGTTGGGTCAGCGCGTCGTATTCGCCGCGTAGATCACCGAACGACATCGGCATCAACATCTTGTTGTAGACCGTGAAGTCAGATGCTCCGGCGGCGATTGTTGCGTCGTAGAACGGCGACCGGCGAATGCGCGGGCTCAAGGCAAGTCGGACCATGCCGCGCATCATGACGCCCCTTCTCAGCGACGTCGATCAGATGTCCACTATGTGGAAATGCTCACCCATTTCGCGAGTGGGCGGACCTCAAAGGACCCGTTGTGGAACCGGGTTTCAGCGACCCCAGCGATCCATGGCGACGTAGTCGTCGAGCGGAATTCGAGGGCTTGCGATCATCGCTGGTGGCTCCTCTCCAGGAGCAGGAACACCAAGGCTCACGATCATCGCTGGGTCGACCTCGGCCGGAATCCCGAGCACCTTGCGAGCCACCTCCGGGTGATGAATGGTGACCGGGCAACTGCCGAGCCCCTCCGCGAACCCAGCCACCATCAAGTTCTGAGCGTGGCGGCCAACGTCAAACATGACGCGAGGGCCAGCGTCGCCGCGAACGGTGACCACGACGATGATCGGCGCCTGATCGATCCAAGCGGCGAAGTCGCCGGAGGCCTTGAGCGCCGTCTTCGTTTCGAGATCGGTCACCACCACGAGGCGAACCGGCTGAACGTTCTTGGCCGAACCGGCCATTCGGGCGGCATCGAGCACTCGATCGAGAACGTCGCTGCTCACGGCTGTGTCGAGATAGGTACGAGTGTCTCGCTTGTTTCGAAGTGCTGCGATGGTGTCCATCTGTCGAGTCAAGCGGATCGGCACCGCCTGGGCCAAACGGCCCAATCTATGGAGCGTGAGAACCGCAGCGACGCCTCGCCACGACAGAGGTGCATGACGGCTTCCATCGCTCCCCCAGTCGACCCGCGACTCAGCGGGCGGCGCGCCTCGCTCACCCGTTCGAACTTGAGTAGAGATCCCTCAGAAACGGAGACACCAGAGATGCGGAGGCGGCAGCCCAGATTCCGACGTTGGCTCATGCGAGCGGCATCGCTTCTCGCCATCGCTGGAACGCTCAGCTTCACCCGTGAACCACTGGTGATCATCGCTCTGCTCTTCGTGATCGTCGTTCCGTTTGAGAAGCTGTTCCCTCGTCATCGCCAGCCGCTTCGACGCCCCCAACTCGCTGGTGATGTCGCGCACGCACTCTCGGCGCCGTTGACCCAAATCGCCACGCTCATCGTTGCGATCCCACTCGCTCTGTTCAGCTTCGCATGGTTGCCGGGCCTTGCCCTCCGACCACTCGTTGCACTGATCCCAAGCTCGGTTCTCCCGATCGTTGGAATCGTGTTGTTCGACGTGGCGTTCTATTGGACACATCGCTTTGCGCATGAGGTTCCGTTCCTCTGGCGGTTCCACGCGATTCACCACTCCACCGAGCATCTCGACTGGAT
>CALEWY010000103.1 GCA_937925335.1 uncultured Acidimicrobiales bacterium | reverse complement strand
TCTCTCAGTTCTGGTTTCGGTTCCGGTCAATCCCGGTTGGCGTGTGACGCCAACACCATGGCGAGGCATGACGTCAGCTTCTCGGCATAGGGCAGATGCAAAAACTCGTTCGGCCCGTGAGCGTTTGACTCTGGACCGAGCACGCCGGTGATCACAAACTGAGCAGCCGGGAACTTCTCGCCGAGCATCCCCATGAAGGGGATCGTGCCGCCCTCGCCGTAAAGCCGCAACGACTTGTTGAACACTGCCTGGCTCGCATCTTCGAGGGCCTCAGCGAGCCACGGGTCGAGATCGGGGGCGTGCCAGCCGTCAGCAGCTTCGGGGTTCTCGAAGCTGACGTGTGCTCCATAGGGCGGGTCGGACGTGAGCTTGGCCTTCATCTCATCGAAGGCCGCTTGTGAATCACACCCTGGCGGAACACGAAGCGACAGCTGGAGGGTGGTGTTCGGGCGCAGGACATTGCCAGCTTTGGCCGTCGGCGGGAAACCATCGGCGCCCGTCGTCGAGAGCGATGCGCGCCAGGTTTTGTTGAGCAGCGCCTCAGTGATGTCATCGGTGACCGGACCAGCACCCTCGACGAAGGGCGCTCCCTCGAGAGCTGCGACGCCGAGCTCGTCCGCGACAGCTGCGGCTTCAGCGATTCGATAAGCCGGAATCTCGACGTCGGTCGACTCGAGAAGAACCTTGCCAGTCGCCGAGTCTTCGATCCGATCGAGCAGATGACGAGCGATCCGGAACGTCGATGGCACGACACCACCGGCGGACCCCGAGTGCAAACCCTCGCTCACGATGTCGACCGACAGCGACCCGCTGGCAAGCCCCCGCAGCGAGGTGGTGAGCCACATCGTGTCATACGTGGCACAGCCCGAATCGAGGCACAGCACCAAGTCGACCTCGCCGAGACGGCCCGCAAGAGCGTCGATGTGTGCAGGCAGATCGGGGCTTCCCGACTCTTCGGATGCTTCGACGAGCAACATGCAACGGCTGTGGCTCCCGCCTGCCTTTTGCACCGCCTCGATCGCCGTCAGGCTCGCAAATGCGGCGTAGCCATCATCCGCTCCCCCACGTCCGTACAAGCGATCACCCTGCCGAACCGGCTTCCACGGACCAAGCTCTGGGCGCCAGCCAACCATCTCCGGTTGCTTGTCCAGATGCCCGTAGAGCACCACGGTGTTTGCGGTCGTTCCCACTCCCTCCGGGGGACGTTCAAGGCCACGCAGGCCCGGCTCCGGGGGACGTTCATCGCCGAACGCCGGGATCTCACAAACGATCAGCGGCGTCAGGCCCGGCAGGCGCTGCACCTCAACGGTCATCCCCTCGACCGGGCGCTGTTCAAGCCACGTCACGATCTGTGACACAGCGGCCTCGATGTAGCCGTTCGCTTCCCAGTCCGGGTCGAACGCCGGCGAGAGTGCCGGGATGGCGATGTAGTCCGTGAGCTGGGGAATCAGCTCCTCTGACCACTGCGTCGCAACGGTCGAATTGATCGAGTCCAAATCAAGAATTCGGGAGGGCATCACATTGCTCCAAGGCATCGAAGTATTTGGCGTAGAAGGTCTCGTTGAGTTCGCCGGACAACAACACGTCGAGGTCGCTGTCGTCGAAGTCGGCGAGGAGTGCGTCGGCAGCGCACACCGCCTCGTCACGTTCAATACCAGTGTCGACCAATTCGTCGACCAACGTCTGCTCGACATCAGCCGTCATGCCGCAATTGAACGACGCCCGAAACTGACTCAGCTCGAAGGCTGGGTCGACTCGCTCGCGATCGAGCTCGCCCTTCAAGCCATCGAGTCCGTACTCGTCGATGAGCTCGCCGACGACACAACTCGCCTGCACACGGGTTGCATCGTCGTTGGCAGCAAGGAACGAGTCGACGGCAGCGTCACGAGTGAACGCATCCGCACAACCGGCCAACACAACGATGCCGAATCCGAGAAACGCACTCTTCCAAAAGCGGATGGTCACGGCCGTGATGATCGCATGAGTCGACCGCCGAGTGACACATACGAGCGTGGTCACACCCGCTCTCGGAATGAGCCGGATCAGTTGATCATCTTGTCGCGGCCCTCCCAGAAGGGTGCGCGCAGTTTGTACTTCTGGAGCTTGCCGGTGGCAGTGCGATCGAGCGCATCGCGGAACTCGACCGACGTCGGGCACTTGTAGTGCGTGAGGCGTTCTCGGCAGTAGTCGATGACGGCCTGCTCGGTGAGGTCCGATCCATCAGCAGACACGACGAGCGCCTTGACGGTTTCGCCCCATTTCTCGTGCGGCACGCCGATCACAGCGACCTCGTTGATCTCCGGATGGGAGAACACGACATCTTCGACCTCGATCGAGCTGACGTTTTCTCCACCGGAGATGATCACGTCCTTCTTTCGATCGGTGATCGTGATGTAGCCATCGTCGCCGATCACGCCACCGTCACCGGTGTGGAACCAACCACCGTGAAGCGCCTCGTCCGATGCGTCGGGGTTTGCCCAATACGACTTCAAGATGTGGTTGCCCTGAGCGAGCAACTCACCATCGGGGGCGGTGTCCATCGTGATACCGATCGAGGGCACGCCAGCGCGTGACAGACGGGTCGCACGCTCGCTCGGCTCCAGGTCATCCCACTCCTGCGGTGATCGATTGATCGTGAGGAGCGGTGCTGTTTCGGTGAGGCCGTAGATCTGGATGAACTCCCACCCCAGTTCGGTCTCCATCCGCTCGATGGTCTTCGAGGGAGGCGGCGCACCGGCGACGACCATTCGCACCTTGCCCTTGCCGGGAATCTCACCGTCCCAATCCGCAGCGGCGTCGAGCACGGCGGCACACACGGCGGGAGCACCACACATCAGGGTGACTCCATGCTCCTCGACTCGTTTGAGAATCTCGGCGCCATCGATCTTGCGGATGACGATGTTCTTCACGCCCATCGCCATCACCGTGTAGAGCATTCCCCAGCCGTCGCAGTGGAACATCGGCAGCGTGTGAAGGTAGACATCGCGGTCGTTCACGCCGACGTGCCAACCAAAGGTGACGGCATTGGTCCAACGAGCGCGGTGGGTCTGCTCAACACCCTTCGGGCGAGCGGTGGTGCCCGAGGTGTAGTTGATCGACGCAGTTGCGTCCTCGTCTGGCTCCCACGGCTCGGGCGTGCCCTCCCGGCCGTACCAAACGGCGTCGCTCTCTTCGCCGATGGTCCACACGTGCTTGCACGGAATGTCGCCGAGTTCGTCGATCAGCTCCGGATCGATGAGTAGCGCCTCGGCGCCGCTGTGTTCGACGATGTATGCAACCTCATCGCGGCTCAGTCGGAAGTTGATCGGCACGAACACTCGCCCGTTGCCGCTCACGCCGTAGAACATGGTGAGCAGGCGGCCCGCGTTGTGGCTGACCATGGCGATCCGCGAGCCCATCTCGAGGCCCAGCTCATCCATCGTCACGCCCATTTGTCGGCGCATGTCGCCGAGTTCGCCAAACGTGATGTCAGGCAGCGGCGTTGCCGGTTGCATCGGCTCATCGACGATCGCAACTCGATCTGGATAAACGGCGACTCCCCTGTCGAGGAAGTCGTTGATCGTCATTGGCACCTTCACGTGCGGTCCCCTTGCAGTGGTTGGTCTGAATTCTCTGCTCATCTGAGCGATCGCTCGCTCGGAAGAGAAACGTAGTCCCCACTCATCCGGAGGGCGAGCGGGCCGACAGGAGCTGTATGCGCCTCACGGCACCGACCATCACCGGGTCGGCGTGGTTGAACACGCCTCCGCTGCACCGAGACATCTTCTACGGCCGCGTCACGGCCGTGGTGTTTTGGAGCATCCAGTGTGAATCGTCGGCCCGCTTGCTCGCAATGCTCGAAGATCACCAGCGGAGCGCTGGGCCGGGCCTCGCAGTGATTGCGGTTCATTCCCCTCGCTTTGCGGACCAAACCGACGAAGCGACCGTCCGGACCCACGTCGAGCAGCTGCGCTTGCGTGTTCCTGTCGTCCATGACCCGACGCTCACAACATGGGGTCTCTACGACCCGCCGGGTTGGCCATCGATCATGCTGATCGACCACGACGGTCGAGTGATCGGCTCACTGGCCGGCGCCCCCGACGAGGTCATCACCGAGGCCATCGACACCGCACGAGCGAACGCTCGCAACGCGCAGGCGAAGAAGGGTCGGGTTCCACGCCCGTTACCGATTCCTGAAACACCCTCGATCGCCGCCGACCACACGCTTCGCTACCCAACCGGTGTCACCGAGCTCGATTCCACAACGCTTGCCGTCGTCGACAGCGGAAACAACAGAGTGATCATCGGATCGTTCGAGGCTGGCGCCAACCCGACGCTCAACGTCCAGACGACCATCGATGGGTTCGATCGACCGGCACGAGTCGTCGCTCTCGACGCCAACACACTGGCCGTCTCCGAACCCGTCAACGGTCGAGTGATGCTCGTTTCAACCGGATTTGAGCCCGCGATCTGGCCGCTCGATCTCACGGATCTCGACACACCCTTGAAGCGCCCCGTTGGGTTGACCATCGATCGGGACGGCAGCCTCGTCATCGCCGATGCTGGCGCAGATCGACTCATCCGAGTCGTCGACGCAGGTCTCGACACACAGACCGCCGGCCGCATCGCCGGCTCCGGTGTGAGCGGATCACGAGACGGGCGAGCACGGCGAGCAGAACTCAGCCAACCGGTCGCGGTCGCAGCCACCGACGCAGGTCTGGCATTCTGCGAACTCTCGAGCTCGCGACTCCGATTGCTCACCAACGCGTCCAAGGTGTTGACGAGTTCGTCGCACTCCGGCGACGTCGGCCTTGTCGACGGACCGCTTCACCGAGCCTTGTTCGACCGGCCATCAGGGCTCGTCTCACTGACCGATGGATCGCTCATGGTGATCGAGCAGGGATCGGGACGACTTCGTTCCGTTCACGGTCGTAAGGTCACCACCTTCGGCCTCGAGGCAATGGCTTCCCCTAACGACCTCGCGTCTCCCGACGGCGATCTGGTCGTGGTCGCCGACACCTTCAATCACCGCTTGATCGCGGTCGAGCGGGGGGCCAAACGGGCTACACCCGTCGAGATGATCGGGCTTGTCCCCCGGGTGACGGTGTTCGACTTCGGCAGCCCGTCAAGCGACGAGGACTTCTCCCTGTTCGGCGGCGATGTACCGGACGTTGAGCTTCAGAGCGTGCCAGTCGTTGAGATCGAGACCGCGTCACGGACCATCGTTGGAACTAGCGAATCCAGCATGGCTGTTGGGTTTCCTGCTCTCGGGTCAGGCCCATGGCGCATCATGGTGACCGCCGAACCATCCTCACTGATCGAAGCGCCGGCCACCGTTACCCGAACCTCTGCGGATGATCCCGTGAGTGTTGTCGCCAAGAAGCCTGGGATCGGAACGCTCGTCATCATGGTGAGTGGTTCTGACGATGGCCAGCGGGCAGTCGAGCGTCGTAGCGTTGAGATTCGCGCATCCGACTCGTCGGTTGAGACGAACAAGAAGCGAAGCGCAAACCCATCCTGAACATGCCTTGGCGGGCAGGAGACAACCGAACATGACCACGATTCTCGATACCGCTGCCCTGCGCGCCATTGTGGCTGACCTCGGTGTCGACTCTGTCATGGACGAGATGATCGAACGGCTTCGAACCCGCTTCGCTTCTCACGACCCGAAGCAAACCGAGACGATCCAGCGCACGGGCTTCGCGTATCAAAAGCCCGAGCTTGGTCTCATCGAGTGGATGCCAACGATGCAGTGCGAGCAGATGGTTTCGATCAAGACCGTCGGTTACCACCCAGGCAATCCGACCAACCGCGCACTCCCCAGCGTTTTGGCAACGACGTCGCTACACGACACCACCACCGGCGAGCTTGTGGCGTTGACCGATTCGACCTTCCTCACCGCCGTTCGAACAGGCGCAGCTTCTGCGGTCGCCACCGACCTCTTCGCCCCTGACCACATCGACGTCGTCTCGGTCATCGGCTGTGGCGCCCAAGCCGTCACGCAGCTGCACGCAATCTCGCGGGTTCGCTCGTTCAGCCGAGTCTTGGCTTACGACGCCAACCCAGACGTGGCGGCCTCGCTGGCCGACCGATTGCCGGCGAGCCTCAGCGATGCAGCTTCCGTCGAAGTGGTCGCCGCCGATGACCTGCCGAGGCTGATCGCCAGTGCTGATGTGCTGTGCACGGTGACGTCCGTCGATCCCGGTGCCGACTCAGTCTTCGCCGACGGCGATCACAAAGCGGCTTTGCACATCAACGCTGTTGGCGCTGACTTCCCAGGGAAGATGGAACTGCCAGACACTCTCGCTCGACGAGCCGTCGTGGTGCCTGACGTAATCGACCAGTGCCTCATCGAAGGTGAAGCGCAACGTCTGACCGTCGACGATCTCGCAGCAGACCTCGCCGCGATGTGTGCAGATCTTGACGCGGCGATGCAGCACCGAGACGAGTTGACCGTGTTTGATTCAACCGGCTGGGCCCTCGAGGACATGGTTGCAGCCGAGTTCGCACTCGAGCATGCTCGCCGACTCGGCGTTGGCGTCGACGCCGAACTGCAGCTGATCAGCGACGATCCCTACGACCCGTACCGAGCTGTCGAGCGCTGATCGCCCCTGGAGGCGGCATTCTTCTACGGAGTAGTTAGAGCTGCTGCTGAACGAGCAGCGTGACGACACCGTCTCGCACTCGGATGAAGACAACGCTGTTTGTCGTCGAGGATGCGAACTCGCTCAGCGTGACTTCGTCTTCACCGAGCAGGGCTCGGATGTTGCTCGAAACGGGAAGCTCGAGTGCTTGCACCTCATCGTTCACGATGTAGGAGCCGTCGACGAACGTGAGGCAAACAACATCGAAGACGAGCGTCAGCTCGGTGATGTTCGAGACGTAGCCGGCCCAATCGCCACTCGCCAGCGACGTCTCACTTCGAGGGGTGCAACCCTGTCCGAAGATGTCGTCCTTCTGCGGGTCCTCCCACTCGATGGTGCCGCGATCTCGTGGCCGTTCGAAGGCAGTCGGCTGCGTCGAGCTCGGGACGATGGTTTCGCCCGTCTCGGGATCGGTCGTTGGGATCGTCGTCGTGGTCTGCGGAGCCGTTGCAGGAGGCACGGTCGTTCGCGGACGGGCGGTGGTGGCTGTCGAGGTTTCTTCCTCTTCAGCCTCGTCCTCTTCCTCTTCAGGCTCTTCCTCGGGCAAGGATGTCGTCGTTGGAGGAAGCGTCGTTGTCGTGATGATCGGCTCGGTTTCGGGAGCCGGCGGGGCGAGCGGGATCGTCCGGGGCGTTCCGTCCGAATCTGCGTCCGGGATTGCTGAATCCGAACCACCACAGCTGGCGGCGACGAGCGCCAGGGAGAGGATAAGCGCCACGCGACGCATCGCTCCCGGCAGCCGCGACGAACGCCGCGGCATCTCACCGAAGAACATCTCACTCACCGACACTTCACTGAAGGACATCGGATCCCATCGGCCCGGACGGCTCAGGTATGAGCCGTCCGGACTAGGAAGTCAGAGCGCAGAACCCCATCCGAGATTCGGATTACGAGCCCTTATAGTTCAGGATCGTGGTCAGCCGATGACGGATGTCGACCAGGTCGGACTGTGCGTCCATCACCGATTCGATGTCCTTGTATGCCTCGGGGTGCTCGTCGAGCAATGCCTCGGCATCGCCGTTCCAGGCAATACCTTCCATGCGCTCGTCGAGCGACTCCGCCGTCAGCGTCTTGCGGGCCTTCGACCGACTCAACGTTCGGCCAGCGCCATGGCTCGCTGAGTTGTACGACGATGGGTTACCGACCCCTTCAACGATGAACGAACCGGTCGCCATCGATCCGGGGATCACCCCAAAGTCACCCGTCCGAGCACGAATGGCACCCTTTCGGGTCACCCAAAGGCTCTTGCCGTGGTGCTGCTCACGCTCGGTGTAGTTGTGGTGACAGTTGACGATTCGGTCGTGGTCCACGAGACCATCGGGAACCCCATCGCTCACGTCATGCCCGATTGCGTGGAACACACTCCGGAGAACGGTTTCGAGCATTGCGTTTCGGTTCGCCGCCGCGTAGTCCTGCGCCCACAACATCGCGTCGATGTAGGCGTCGAACTCGGCCGTTCCCTCAACCAGATACGCGAGATCCGGATCGGACAGCTCGATGAACCAGCGCTTCATCAATCCCTTGGCGGCATCGATGTGCTCGTTCGCGAGCTTGTTTCCGATGCCACGAGAGCCCGAGTGCAGAACGACCCACACCTCGTCAATCTCATCGAGGCAGATCTCGACGAAGTGGTTGCCGGAACCGAGCGTTGCGAACTGCCGGGCGACTCGGCCCGATTCGTTCCGTGCAAGTTCCGGTGCGCGCTCCATCAGAGCATTCAGCGCAGGCGTGTCCTGGGCGTCTCGATGCGAGCCGGTTCCCCGCTGCTTGCGATTCGGGACTCCAGACGGCACACCTCGAGCAATGCTCGAATGGAGCGCACCAAGATCGTCGGGCAACGCCGAAGACGTGATGCCGAGCGGGGCGGCCGCCATGCCACAACCGATGTCGACACCAACCGCGGACGGAATGATCGCTCCGCCGGTCGCGATGACCGAGCCGACCGTCGCCCCGTAGCCGAGGTGGGCATCTGGCATCAGCGCAAGGGGCCGCTCCACGAAGGGCAACTCGGCGGTCCGTTCGGCCTGAGCCACGGTGTTGTCGTCGAGCTCGGTGGCCCAACTCAAAACGTTGTCGGTGATGTGTGCTGGCATAACAGCCTCCCTTCGGCTGAAGATTGGGGACGCTGAGCATGAAGGGTCTGGCGCCAAACCTCAACCGAGTTTCGAGAACATCACGAACTCGGGAACCTCCCGCGGCCGCCTCTGAAGCCGCCCAACACGCGACGCAGCCCGCTGCACAAGGCAACGGGCTGCGATCGGCGTTTTCGATTGTGGCTACGCCCCGACCGTCAACGTTCGCAAATGGAACGGTGAGGCGGGGTGCAGGCCCCCGATCACGACTGGATGAGGCTCTTCGTCACGAAGGAACAACGGCGGGTGGCTTCGTCAGCCTGGGCAGTTGCGGTGAAGTTGAGCGTGTAGGTCTGGACCAGTGTTTCTCGAGGAGGGATTGGGTTCATGGTGACCTGCTCACGGTTCACGATCTCGTCACCGTCCTGACCGAGAATCTCGATGGTCGGGTAGATGGTCACGTTCGTGTCGACGTTCGACAGACGGATGTCGACGGTGATCGTCGATCCGGTGTTTGCCGTGATCGTGCAGGCGCTGGCCGGGAGGGCCGGGAGGCCATCACACGTCCAGGGAGCGGAAAGGCCGTTATTGAAGAAGCCGAGGGTCGGCTCAACGGTTCCGGTGCGAGCAACGTTCTCGGGCGACTCTGCGAATCGCATCAAGATGGAGGCTCGGGTCACCCCGGCATCGAGCTGACCCGTCCAGAAGTTGACGCCTTCGGCTTCACCAGCACGCCCGAGGACGTTCAAGTAGATCTGGTTGACGAAGCCAAGGTTGTCGAGTGCTCCGTACTTGCCCTGGAACTCGGGGCTGTTGACGAAGAAGTTGGCCATCGACGGGAAGGTCTGGGCGCCGGATGTGTACTGGCTCATCCAGAACTCGAAGCCTTCTTGCTCTGTGGCACGGCCGAGACCGGCTGAATACAGGCGAGCGACCGAGTCGCTGTAGCCCTCACACCCGGTCTGGGTGAATTGGAGGCCGGGAACCGCAGCTCCGGCAGGTGCGGTGGTGACAAGAGCCATCACTTGCACGGTTACGAGGACCAAGAGGGCCCACAGTCGTCGGACACGAACAGGTTTTTGGGAACTCCGCATGACAAAAGCGTGACAGGTCACCCCGCGACTCACAACAGGAGCAGTCACTTAACCCAGGGGTACACAAGGCCTACGTTCCCGCTCCCCAAGCGGTGCTACCACGCATTCCCCGCTCATCTCTCCTGGCAGCACCCGATTTGCCATGGGTCGGAGTAACCCGACGTCATTTCAGCCCCAATTGGCGACTCTCTACTCCGACCCCACTTGTGAGCGGTGCATCTCGAACGCTCATCGACGTGACGCGTGGTCCGATAGGACCACATGCGCGATGGGTCGAAAAGAGATGCGTTTCACGGTGCTCGCAAGAGTGATGTGTTCGGCAGTGCTGCGTCCAGCGGTGCCGAGGCCGCAGGCACAGGGCTTGGGAGCACAGGGCTTGGGGGCACAGCGGGTGGAGGCACAGGGCTTCACCGGGGCGTGATCGCCACTCGGAAGGTGTTTCGCCAGTACGACCGCTACTTCGTGATTCGAGGGGCGCTCATGATTGCCCTCATCGCAGCGATCCTCGTTCCCGGCCAGAGTTCGCTGAGCTCGGATGACGCCCAGGTCGAGGTGTTGGGCTCGACCCAGCTCAAACACACAACCCCCGCTGTTCCAGAGTCGCTGCCCTTCCAGCCGACCGAGAATCTGTTCGAGAAGATCACACCTGGCGAAGCGCCTCGACTCGGCCAGCCGGCGGCGCCCACGGAAAACAAGGTGAATCAGGGCGCCACCGTATTCTCACAGTCTCCGGTCGACGAGCCGCTCGCCGGCGACATCGCCAGCACCGAACCAAACACCGTCGATCGATGCGACCGAATCGACTGCACGATCGAACGTGTGCCGAACCAGCTCGACACCCCGGAGCCGGGCGTGTGCGACACACAGGTCGTCGTCTTTGCCAACCGTTGGCTCGATACCGGGATAATGACCGAACCCGTCGATGTCGCCCTCACCTGCGAACGCTATGAGATCAGCCTGACCTCGACTGATGCGGGGCACGCCCTCGGTGTCGACGTGGATCAAACGCAGGAGACATGGTTCGTCGAAGGCCTCGACGCTGCCGGCAACGTCGTTTACGCCTCACCTCTCATGATCGAACTCGAAGAGGCCGACACGGCGCTCACCGCAACGATTCACGCCGCAGATCTTCGCCACGTCGCACAGCTTCGTGCCGTTCACGGTGCGGCCGAGGGTTCACATCCGCTCACCGTCACCGCTGTTGTGATCCCCGTCGCCATTGCCGAAACGAGTTGCACCAGCGCCGTCGCCGCCGACATGGTCGCTGACGCCGGCGCAGGTTGGATCGCCGACTTCGATCTGGCGGCAAGTGGATGTGCGCCCGAGGGTGCCGTCATGACCGGCTGGGCGATCGGTGTTGCTGATAGCTCGCAGCGCTTCCATCACGACACACTCGATCGCGTCTCGTTCACTGCGGAGACCCTCGATTCAAGCGAAATGGTGCTCTTCCCGATCGTCGAAGTCGACGGCCAGGAACTGCCGCACGGCTCGATCGTCGCCCCGACCGCGCTTGGTTCCTAACGATCATCAACTGGGCAGAATCGACCGATTCGGCGTTCGTAGCAGATCCACGGCCTGTTGGACGTAGAGTTAGCGAGCAAGAATGTCGATCGCTTACATCGAATTCCGATGTCGTTAACAAGCAGGTGAATACACGTGACAACGTGGCCGTCCCTTTCTACTGGACCCTTCGAGGCAGGCACATACTTTGTGGCCTACAAGAAGCCAGGGAGTTTTCACCCTCCCGAGGTCGATGAAGAGAACCCGGCCCACTTCGCGTCGCTTGAGTCGGCGCTGTTTAGCGAAACCGGCGCACTCGCAACACTTTCGGGTGCTTGCGAGCCCCACACGAAGCACGGTCCGCCCACCCACGTGGTGATCTATACCGAGAACTCAGAGTCGAAGCGGGTTGCGTTGGCAGTCGAGGGTTCACTCGATGGCGGCAAGACCTTCGACGTTGCACTCTTTGAGCGGACGACGCTCCCGCCTCCCAGCTTCAGCGGCGCAGACCTCAAGCGCCCAGGCCTCATCATCGAGAGCCTCTGGGGTGAAGCGGTCGACACCGCTCCCCTGGCAACTGAGGACACGAGCACCTACCCGAACACCTAGCTCACTCGGGCCTAGAGCTCGGCTCTAGTCTGGGCGAATGGCCAACATCCCCGCTGTCGACGGCGTCACACCGAACTCCGTCAATGCCTTTGTGCGTGACGTGTGGCCGTTGGGGCCAGCAACCGATAGCTGCATCGAGGTTTCTGGCCGACACGCTGTTGGACGCATCCTTGTCGACCCAGCGACGATTCGACCCGGCGGATTCGTATCCGGTCCGACGCAGTTCGCACTGGCAGACATGACCCTCTGGTTTGCGTCGTTCGGCGCGATCGGGCTTGAAGCGATGGCGCTCACGAGCGAACTCTCGATTCGATTCGTTCGCCCGGCGATCGGGTCTGAACTCTGGGCTCGGGCCGACCTTCAGTCTGTTGGATCTCGCAACATCGTCGGATCGGTCACGATCTGGACCGACGACGAGACCAAACCCTCAGCGGTGTGCCAGGGAACCTACGTCACCCCGAGGTAACTACTGGACGCCGGTGAGGTGAGCAGCATCCAGCTAAACTGTACCACTCGTACTGAACACACAACTGTGGTACTCTTGTGACATGACCGCCCTCGCCGCCGTCTTCGACGACTATCAGCCCGTTCCGCCCAAGCTTGATCGAGCCGCGATCGAGCAGGCTCGCCTGATCCGCCTCGCTCGCGACCACATCGCAGCAAACGAGGGATCGGTTGACTATGACGGGCTGGCTCGAGGGCGAGACTGCACCGTTCTTGCCGCCCGCCAGTGGGTCAAGCGACAGCGTTCGAAAGGGCAGCTCATCGTCGTCGACCACGGAGCCGGCTCGCTCATTCCTACGTTTCAGCTCGACGATGTGTTCGACGTTGACGAACGGGTCGGCCGGGCGATCGCCGCGCTCTCTGCCGAAGGTATGAACGGCTGGGCCATTTGGCAGTGGTTCGTTGCGTTCAATCCTTGGATCGAGGCCCGTCCAGTCGATGTCATCGGGAGCGAAGAACTCGGTGTCGCCGTCGACGGAATCACTGCTGGAACTGCTGGCGCGAACGACGACGCCATCGCGACCGACTCGCCCAAGCCCCACGACACACGCGAAGGGCCCAAAGGGCAGCGCAAGGGACAGGGTTGAGCACGGTCTTGAGCCCCTGTGGCCAGAGCGAGTGCCCGATCGTTAATCCGCGCGCGATCGATCGACGGTCGCTTCGTGTGGTTGATCTCGATGCGGCCGCCGTGCACTATCGGGTGGCCGATGCCCGATACGCAGACACCCCGTTCACGCCTTCCGGGATCGGGAACGGGCGTTTCTCGCCGCTGTCAGACCGAAGCCATACCTACGTTGCAACCCAACGGTCTGCGGCGCTGCTCGAGTCGGCACTCCACGAAGCTGCTGGACCGAATCCCCGGATCTACCGATCACAGTTGCAGCGCTTTGCACTCAGCCACGTGCAATTCTCTGCGGCGATTCGAGTGATCGACCTTCGAGACGATGCGTTGTTGGAACTCGGTCTCGACCGTTCGCAGATCACGGGGGCAAACGCCCGGCACTACCCGTGCACACGGGCAGTTGCCGAACGCATCGCTGGCACGAAGGGATCAAGCGGACTTCTGTGGACGTCTCGCCAGGGTGCACTCCATGCGGAACGCAATCGTGACGGACTCGCTTCTGAGGTGTTGCGCCACGAGAGCCTCGATGTTGCCATCGTGTACAGCCCCGATTTCTCAGGATCGTTACTGACGATTGGGAGCGATCCGCTGCTGGTGAACGACCAACCGACCCGCTTCGTTCTCGAACTCGCGAACCTGCTTCGAATCGCGATTCTCTAGCCCCTCGCCCCGACCTACGATGCGGCGATGGACACCGCCGGATCGCCCACCGCCCCACTGACCGGCCAGGCCATCAGCCGAGGTGAAGATGCGGCATTGGTTGTCGGGGCTGCGGAATTCACCGCTGACATCCCCGTTGCGAATGCCTTGTTCGTCGCCTTCGTGCGAAGCCCGTACGCGAAGGCAAGCGTCGACCGCATCGACGTGTCCGCAGCCCTGGACGCGCCAGGTGTGGTCGATGCCGTCGGTCCGAGTGATCTACCCGAACTCGTGGAAGGTGTCTTCTCGGTTCCTCTCGCCGGCGATCGCCCTCACCCCGTCTTGCCGTCTGACACCGTCGAGTACGTCGGCCAGATCATCGCTGCGGTCGTGGCTGAGTCGGCCGAAGAAGCGGCGGATGCAGTTGAGTTGGTCGACTTCGAACTGACACCACTCACTCCCCTCCTCGACCTCGACGAGGCGATTGCCGCTGAGCCGGTTGAGGGTGCTGGATTCGAGACCGACCATGACGAATCGAAGTTTGCAGCCGATGTTGTGGTGCGCCAGCGGGTCTGGAATCCAAGGCAATCGCCAGCGCCGATCGAGGCCCGGTCGATGGCGTGCTGGTGGGACGAATCTGATCATCTGCACGTGATCGCGGCCACACAACGCCCCCACGGCTTTCGCGATCAGCTCGCCACGATGTACGAGCTTGATCCGAGCCACATCCATGTGACCGCTCCGTCGGTTGGCGGTGGGTTCGGCGGAAAGGTGACCCGCAGCGCCGAGCAACACCTACTCCCCGAACTCGCTCGTCGATCAGGCCGTCCGGTTCGTTGGAACGAGACGCGGTCGGAGTGGTTCGCCTCGGCCACCCAAGCGCGTGGTGAGCGGCTGGATCTTGTGCTCGCCGGCTCAGCCGACGGCCACTTTCAGGCACTTCGGGTTGAGCTGATCAAAGATGGTGGCGCCTACCCGGCGGTTGGTGTTGTGTTGCCGGTCGGCTATTCGAAGCCGATGGCCAACGGTTGCTACGACATCGCCCATGTCGAGTTCGCAACCACCTCGGTCCGGACGAATCGGCCGCCGACTTCCGCATTCCGCGGAGCGGGCAGAGCTCCGTTGATCGCTGCACTCGAACGCACGGTTGATCGATTTGCCGTGGAGGCAGGGCTCGATCCGGTCGAGGTTCGTCGACGCAATCTCATTCGGCCCGACCAGATGCCCTATGACACTCCGACGGGTGGACGTTACGACGAGGCGGACTATCCGGCTGACTTGGAATCGGCCCTCGCTGCGTTCGACTACGAGGGTTGGCGACAGACGCAGGCCAGCCACAACAGCGGCGCAGGCATCACCCACTCACTCGGAGTTGGCGTCGCGGCGTATAACCACATGACACTTGGCGGTGGTGGCGAGGAAGCCTCGGTCACGATCAACGCAGACGGCACGGCAACGGTCATCACGGGTTCGACTTCACAGGGGCACGGCCACGCAACGACCTGGGCGCAGATCGCCGGCGATGTTTTGAACATGCCGATCGAGTCCATTCAGGTGATCGAGGGGTCAACCGACGCCATCGGCTCGGGTGTTGGCGCCGTTGGTTCACGGTCGCTGCAGACGGCGGGCATCGCCGTCCACAACAGTGCAGAAGAGGTAGTTGAGCGAGCTCGCCAGCTCGCCGCCGACCATCTCGAAGCGGCCGTGTCGGACATCGTGGCGAACGTGGTGACCTCACCGCTCGCTTCGTCGGTTGCCGAGCCCGGCTTCCACGTGATCGGCACACCCGCACGGTCGGTCTCGTGGGCGACGTTGGCAGCCGAAGGTCTTGGGTCAGAGCGAGAGCTTTCGTGTGGTGAGTTTTACGACTCCGAAGGGCGAAACTCATTCCCCTCTGGTGTGCACATCGCGGCGGTCGAGGTCGACATCGAAACCGGCGGCGTCGACGTGTTGGAGTTTGTTGCGGTTGACGACGCAGGGCCGAGGGTCAACCCGATGATCGTGGAGGGGCAGATTCACGGTGGCATCGCATCGGGAATCGCACAAGCGTTGGGCGAGACGATGGAGTTTGACGAGGCGGGGAATCCAATCACCTCAAACTTCAGTGATTACGCGATCGGCTCGATCGATCAGTTTCCGATGTTCACGACCGTGGCCGCCGCGGTACCGAGCAGCATGAACACGCTGGGCTTCAAGGGTGTTGGTGAGAGCGGCACGGTCGGAGCAACTCCTGCTGTGCACAACGCGATCGTCGACGCGTTGAGCCACCTCGGCGTGCGCCACATCGAACTGCCGTGCACACCCTTGCGTATTTGGGAAGCGATCGAGGCCGCTCGTGCGGATGACTGAGCCGCGCGTCCCTCAGCGAGCGCCGGCTGCTGAGATGTCGGCCGCTGCCGGCTGCCCAACAGCGGGTTAGTGTCGGCGATGGCTCCCATCGATCTCGACGACGCATACTCGCTCGACACTCCGGATGACTCTCGACGTCTCTATGCCAAATGGGCGTCGTCCTATGACGACGAATTCATCGATGCGTACGGCTATGTGTACGACGCCAACGTTGCTGCGGCCTTCGTCGAAGCTGGAGGCAAATCACCGGTGCTCGACGTTGGTTGTGGAACGGGCGCTGTTGGTGTCGCTCTTCGAGCACTCGGGGTCGACACGGTCGACGGCATCGATATTTCGCCAGAGATGCTTGCCGTCGCCGAGAAGAAGGGCGCCTACCGGAGCCTGCTGGTCGCCGACCTCACCGAACCGCTCGAGATCGGCGACCACACCTATGGCGGCATCGTGAGTGTTGGCACGTTCACTCACGGCCATCTCTCGCCCGAACCACTTCGTGAGTTGGTTCGAACCGCTGCCCCCAACGCAGTCTGCGCGATTGGCATCAATGCGGAGCACTTCGTCGAGATGGGATTCGATGCGCTCTTCACGGAGTTGGTCAATGCTGGAACGATCACCACGCCGGTGAATCACCAGGTGCCGATCTACGAAGACCGAGACCACGATCACGGTGATGATCTTGCGACCGTCGCTGTCTTCACCGTTCTTGGTTGACCTCGGGAACGGTCCCGCCGCACACGGCGCGACCATCGGGACCGTAGAGCTCGAAGACTCGATCGTTGATGTCGGGTTTGTTGCTGTCGCACCTGGCGAACGAGGCGGGCGTGGCTGGCTGCTTCGCGACGTTCGGATTGGTCGGCTTTGACGGTTTGGTAATCATGGGAAACGTACATTGGAGTGCTTTCTGGGTCGGTCGGGGCGCGCTGAAGAGCGGGCCCTCGGTTCGTCTCGTTTGCTCTCGACTCGCCGATACGGCGACATCGAGGAACGCCGCTGATCGCGGCGCAGGTTTGGCTTACGCGAATTGGTGAGCGCTACAGCGACTGATGGGAGCCGACCTCGAAGGATCGGCCATCAGCCTCATCTCAACAGAAGTTGAGGCACTCGACGACGCGGCCCACTGGCCAGGTCGGAATCATCGGAATTGCGATGATGGTCTTGGACATGTGTGCCTCCTTTCGTCGAGTGGTGGATGCGGCGTATCGGATCGACAGACACCGCACGGGGGAAGGTAGAGCGAAGCGAACCGGCGCGCCAGCGAATAAGGGGCGGCGCCTAGGCGAAGCCGACGACGGGGTGCGGGGTGTAGGGATCTTCGAGGCTGGCGATCTCATCGTCGGTCAGTTCGAGTTCGAGGGCTGCAACGGCGTCGTCGAGATGTTCCGGTTTTGTAGCACCAACGATCGGCGAGGTCACGTAGCTCTTGCTCAGCATCCAGGCCAGGGCAACCTGGGCCCGGGGCACACCCCGGCCGTCGGCTACAGCTCCGACAGCGTCAACGATCACCCGATCTGATTCGGAGGTGTCATAGAGGGTCTGGCCGAACGCATCGGTTTCGGTTCGGTTTGTCGTGGTGTCCCAGGCTCGCGTCAGCTTGCCTCGAGCCATCGGGCTCCACGGGATGACGCCGATGTTCTGATCGGCGCAGAGCGGCATCATCTCCCGCTCTTCTTCTCGATTCAGCAGGTTGTAGTGGTTCTGCATGCTGACGAACTTCGTCCAGCCGTTTTGCTCGGCGACGAACAACATCTTGGCGAATTGCCACGCCCACATCGATGAAGCGCCGACGTAACGAACCTTGCCTGCCTTCACCACGTCGTGGAGAGCTTCGACCGTTTCCTCGATCGGTGTTCGAGGGTCGAAACGGTGGATTTGGTAAAGGTCGATGTAGTCGGTGCCGAGTCGGCGAAGGCTGTGGTCGACCTCGGTCATGATCGCTTTGCGAGACAAGCCTTGGCCGTTGGCGCCATCACGCATCTTGCCGCGCACCTTCGTGGCGATCACGACCTCGTCACGGTTCGCCATGTCCTTCAGCGCACGACCGACGTACTCCTCGCTCGTTCCCGCGGAGTAGACGTTTGCGGTGTCGAAGAAGTTGATGCCTGCGTCGAGAGCCTGACGGATGAACCCTCGACTGGTCTCCTCGTCGAGCGACCAGGGATGAGTCCCCTGATCCGATGCGCCGTAGCTCATGCAACCAAGGCAGAGCCGAGAAACGTCGAGACCGGTGTTGCCAAGCTTGGTGTACTTCATCGCCTGATCCTGTCCGGCAACGAAGCCAACGTCCAGCTCAGCCCCTTCGTCAACGCCTCACTACCACCAACTCTCCCTGCTCACTACCGGCTGCGATCTCTGAGACCGCAGTCGGTTCCCTCTTGCACCTGCAGCAACAGGGATTCCCGAAAACCCACTGTTTTCGGACCGCGCCCGCCACCGCGAGCCGTCTGACCCTCTGCGGTCTCTGAGACCACAGCCGGTTCTGAACCCACTGCGGTCTCAGAGACCGCAGAGGGTTCGAAAGGTCAGGCTTGGCGGTTACCGAAGGTGTCCCAGTGGGTGAGCTCGGCCGCGGGGAGGCGTTTGGCGAGCTTGAAGTCGGTGCCTTTGGTGTAGGCGACCGGGAACAGACCAGCCTGGGTGTAGGTGTCAAACGGGATACCGAGGATCTCAGCAGCGGCTTCCTCGTCTGGGAGGTGCAACGTCGTCCACGCCGAGCCGAGCCCTCGAGCTCGCAACGCCAGCATGAAGCTCCACACGGCTGGAAGGATTGAACCCCATCCGCCAGCTTGTGACGCCGTCGGCGTGCCTTCGCCGAGCCGACCCTCGATCATCGGGATGACCAGATACGGCGCCTTTTCGAAGTTCTCCGAGAGATAGCCGGCCGACGAACGGACCTTGTCTTGACGCTCGGCTCGGGTGTCGCCCGCTTCATACTCACGGCCGGGCATGGAGGCGTAGGCGTTGAAGTTCTTGCGGTAGAGGTCGGCGATCGCCTTCTTCTTCTCCGCATCCTCGATCACCATCCACTGCCAGCCCTGGCTGTTGGATCCGGTCGGTGCCTGGAGCGCAATGTCCAGGCATTCAAGAACGAGTTCCTTCGGCACCGGCTTGTCGAAGTCGAGCCGCTTGCGGACCGAACGGGTGGTGGTGAGGACTTCGTCAGCGCTGAGATCGAGGTTCATCTCGCCAAGCTAGTTCTCCATTGGCTTGCAGATGGAAGCCACCTCGGCGAGTTCGGGCTCCCACTCCTCGGGTTCGGTCGCCGGGATCACGACGAACTTCGAGAAGCCCTCGTCGATGAACCCCTGCAACACTTTCTCGAGGCCATCCTTGGTCGGGATGATGCTGTCCGGATCGGCACCGGGGTTTCTCGCCTCGATGATCGCTCGGTACTGATCGTTCAACGGCTCATCGTCACGGCGGTAGGGAATCAGCGCTCCGTAGTGTTCGTCTTCGATCTCTCGATCGTTCTCCGCTGCGATCTGCTCGATCGTGACCCTGGCCTCGGCGACTTGGGCCGGTGTGCAGAACGACGGCAGCCATCCGTCGCCATGGCGGCCGATCCGCTTCAGCTCGAGCGGAGCGATACCTCCGAGCCAAACCTCGAGCGGTGTCTGCATCGGCTTCGGCCGAATCGTCACGTCGTCGATCGTGAAGCGTTTGCCGTCGTGGCTCACGTTGTCTTCAAGCCAGAGCCGCTTCATCAACGGAAGCGCTTCGTTAAACCAGCCGCCCCGATCTTTGCGGTCGACACCAAAGGCCTGATGTTCGGCTGCGTTCGCAATACCAAGACCAAACGCTGGAAGGAGTCGCCCGTTCGAGATTCGATCGAGACTGGCGAGCGACTTCGCGAGCACCACCGGGTTGCGGCCTGGCAGCACCATCACCGACATGCCGACCTTCAACTTCTTCGTCCGAGCAACAGCGAACGCCATGCCCACGAGCGGGTCAGGGCACTCACCGCTGATCCGCTCGGACAACCACAACGAATCGAAACCGTGGTGTTCAAGGCCGTCGACCAATTCGGTGAACCGATCCTGGTCGTTCGTGTCGCTGCGCGTGCCGAGCCCGTAGCCAATGCGAATCTTCATCCGCTCAGCCTGCCTCACATCGCAGCGATCCGGAAATACGCATCACCAGATACTCCTCAACGATTGCCGCTATCTCGAGATGCAGCCCGTGATCGTGACTTGGTCTCCGGTTCGTTCAACGGTGCGCTCCACCGTCCGGTCGGTCGCTGCGCTCGCCCAGTCATTGGCTGAGGATTCGAGCTCGCCAAGTTCGGCAGCGGAGTCCATCACGACGTCGAGAGTCGTGCAGAGATCCGCACCACGTTCGAAGGTGACGTAGCGATCACCGCCCCAACCCTCGGCAGCCGTTCGACCAAGCCAGCCGCGGATGCTGAGCTCGCCGAAGACTCCGGAATCGATCTCGACCCCATCGAAGGCAACGGGTGGCACTGCGATCGGCTCATCGTTGCCGAACAGGGCGTCGGGATGGAGCACTTGTTCGCTCGACCGTGGCGGGTTCGCAAAGGCTTCGTCAACCGCGTCCTCTCCCCCAGCAGCCTCGATCTCGCCGACGAGAACCGGCCCGTCGATATAGGGCGCCGACTGAATCTCGAGCAGGAACGAAGGCAGGGCGGACAGAACAGCGAAGTCCTCTGCCGACAACGCAGAATTGGCGAGCAAGCGGAGCTCCGTCTGATCGTCGCTGCTCAGCGAATCGACCCAATCGTCCTCGATACGCGTTGCGTTGCCTTCCACGATGGAGAGGTAACCAAAGCCGGATTCATCCTCCGCATCGTCGAATGCACTGAGGTTGAGATCGAGCCATTGATCATCGTGCGCATGCACGAGTTCGTGTACGACCACGCTCTGCACGAAGAGATCGAGGTTGTCGCCGCGCACGACGAGTTCTTCAGAGTCCGGGTCATAGAAACCCAACACGCCGACTTCGAGTGATGCTCGGAACAACGAAACCAAATCGGCGTCGGCATCGATGATCTCGAGTGAACGCAAGACATCACCCGTCGTTTGCAACTCGCTGACGCTCTGATCGAAGTCGGCCAGCACTTGCTCATCGAAGGCGTCGTTCTCGACGAGTTCGACCGTTGGGTAGCGCTGGAACGGACGACCGCGAGCGTCCTCCACGAAGTGGACAAGATCACAGATGATGGCGTCATTCTCTGGCGAGGTGCCGACTGGGCAATCGGTGAGTTCGACATCGCTTTCGAACTCCGTCGTCGGTGGCGCCTCTTGAGGCGGGGTCGACGGGGGCGGTGGTGGCTCGCTCGGCGGCGGCTCACTCGGCGGCGCCTGCTCAGTCGGTTGGGTCTGGGTTGGCCCGCTCTCGGTCTGTTCTGATCCAGGCGCGGCGGCCTCGGATTCAAACGATCGGGTGGTCGCCCACCACAAGCCGATCATCACCATCACCGAAGCGCACAGTGCTGCGGTGCCGAGAAGCAAACCTTCCGGCACCGATCGACGGGCCTTCGGTTGGTTCACGCTTTTCCGTGAATTCGCATTGGGGGGACCTTGGTCGGCGGTTGCTTGCGCGGGGGCAGATCAGCGAGCAGGACGGCGGTGGCCTCTGCGATGGCGTCGACCGCCCGCTGAAAGACCTCCTCAGTATTCGCTGTTGGATGGCGAATTCCGCTTACTTTCCGCACGTATTGGAGCGCAGAGGCGGCGATCTCGTCTTCCGTTGCTGGTGGCTCGAGCCCTCGAAGAATCGTGATGTTGCGACACATGCCCTTCAGCGTGACAGATGAGAGGTCGGTGTCTCTGCCACCCAGGGCGGGAGGCGATAGCGTTGCGTTCTCATTCGGAGGTCCTGAGTTCTCATGACGAGCGACAACCTTGCCGAACTTGGCGAGCGGATTCGGCAACTGGCACGCGTGCCATCGTTGCTTGTTGCCTGCGACTACGACGGCACCGTCGCACCGCTGGTCGACAATCCCATGGATGCCACGGCCAACCGTGACTCGGTTGCGGCGATGCGGGCGTTGGCGGAGCTTGGCAATACTCACGTCACCGTCATCTCTGGACGCAGCCTTCGAGATCTCGCAACTCTGTCGCGCCTTCCCGAAGAGATTCGTCTCGTCGGCAGTCATGGCAGCGAGTTCGATCTCGGATTCGCCGCCCAGCTTGCTCCGGAACTCGTCGCGGTTCGTCAACGCCTCACCGAGTCGGTGCAAGAACTCGGACACAAGTTCGGCGCCCGGGTTGAAGAGAAGCCCACCGGTGTCACCTTCCATCTCCGAACCCTCGACGAGGACACCGCTCAGACGGCGCGAGACGAACTCGTTCGTGGCCCAGCGAGTTGGGACAACGTCTACACCCGCAACGGCCACGACATCGTCGAGATGGCCGTGATCGAAACGAACAAGGGTTGGGCGCTCGAGACGATTCGCCATCAGGTTGGCGCCTCGGCCGTGTTGTTCCTCGGCGACGATGTCACCGACGAAGACGGCTTCAAAACGATGGCCGGACCCGACGTTGGCATCAAGGTCGGCGAAGGTGGCACCGCTGCAGCATTCCGAGTCCCAAGCACCGACACGGTCGCTCAAATTCTTGCCCTGGTGGCCGAGCTCCGAGCCGAGTGGGTGCAAGGGTCAGGACTCGTTCCGATCGAAGATCACTCCATGCTGTCGGACCTTCGCACTGCGGCGATCGTCACACCTGACGCACGTGTGACGTGGATGTGTGCACCTCGCATCGATTCCGGTGCCGTGTTCGCCGAACTCCTCGGCGGCCCATCAGCCGGCCACTTCGCCGTCTCTGCCAGCGACGGATCTCCCGTGCTCGATCAGCGCTATCGCACGAACACGATGGTCCTCGAATCGAAGTTCAAGACCTTCACCGTGTCGGACTATCTCGATGTGTCGAGCGGGCGTTCCCGTCGGCTCGCCGGCCGCTCCGACCTCATTCGAGTTCTCGAAGGAAGCGGCGAAGCCACGATCGATTTCGCCCCTCGAATCGACTTTGGTCGAGTGCCAACTCAGCTTGAAGTGCGAGACGACGGCATCGTCGTGATGGGCACCGCTGACCTCATGGTGCTTCGTGCGCCCGAGGTCAGCTGGGAGATCATTCAAGACGGCATTCATCAGACCGCTCGGGGCACCGTCCAACTCGACGGTGGTTCGGTGGCCCTCGAGCTTCGAGCCGGAACCGGCACGCTGCGGGCCGATGCGCGGGTCGAAGCTGACCGTCGAGAAGACAGCGCTCGGTTCTGGAAGAGCTGGGTCGAGAAGCTCGAACTGCCAACACTCGAACGCGAGCTCGTTGCCCGGAGCGCAATCACGCTCAAGGGATTGAGCCACGGACCGACCGGCGCAATCTTGGCGGCCGCCACCACAAGTCTTCCCGAACATCTCGGCGGCATCCGCAACTGGGACTATCGCTATTGCTGGCTGCGCGACGCGGCGATGAGCGCATCGGCGCTCGCCAACCTCGGATCACACGCTGAGGGCATGGCGTTCCTCGATTGGGTGCTCGGAATTCTCGAGACCCGCAACGACCCCGAGCGCCTCGCTCCGCTCTACAACGTGACCGGCCGCCACCTGCCTTCAGAAGCGGAGATCGCCGAGCTTCCCGGCTATGGCGGCTCGCGCCCCGTTCGTGTTGGCAACGCAGCTGACGGTCAGGTGCAGCTCGATGTCTTCGGACCAGTCGTCGACCTTGTCCACCTCTTGTTGTCCCGAGGCGAGGCCCTTTCGGCCGAACACTGGCGACTGGTTGAGGACATGGTCCTCGGTGTGTCGCGCCGCTGGCACGAACCCGACCACGGCATCTGGGAGATCCGCAAACCGCCTCGTCATCACGTCTACTCGAAGGTGATGTGTTGGGTGACGGTCGATCGAGCGATCGCCATCGCTGATCAGTTCTTGGATCGTGAGCCGGCCGCATGGGTTGAGCTTCGTGACGAGATTGCCGCCGATGTTCTGGCCAACGGTTGGGACGAGGGTCGAGGCAGCTTCACGGCGGCCTACGACGGCGACGATCTCGATGCGTCCGTTCTCGCCATCGGACTGTGGGGCCTGGTCGACCCGACCGATCCTCGCTTCGTATCGACCGTCGATGCGGTCGAACGAGAGCTTCGTGACGGGCCAACCGTCTATCGCTATCTCGAAGACGATGGTCTGCCCGGGCGAGAGGGTGGCTTCAACATGATGACGAGCTGGCTGATCGACGCCATGGCGCTCACCGGTCGCCGAGATGACGCCTCAGAGTTGTTCGAAGAGCTCGTGTCGCTCGTCGGCGCAACCGGTCTGATGGCCGAAGAGTTCGACACGACCCACGGCCGAGCGCTCGGCAATATCCCGCAGGCCTACTCACACCTCGGCCTGATCAACAACGCTCGCACGCTCGACTAGCACTCGAGCTGGTTCGGCTCCCCGGGGCGTTGAGATCGCATGCTTCTCGGCGCGCTTGTGGTTGCTTGACGACCAATCTCGCGCCGAGCACGCATCACGTGAGACCACGGCGTCACGAATCGGTGACCCCGTCGACGATCGTGGCGTACTCCTGATCGACCGGCTCCCACAGTTCGATTCGACGGCCATCACCGTCGATCACGTGCTGGAACCGACCAAATGGCTCGACCTGCATCTCTCCTGCCAGCGCAACACCTGACGCCTGCAGGCGTTCCAAGATCGCATCGAGATCGTCGACTCGATAGTTGACCATCGCTTGCTGAGCCGAGTCGCCGAAGTAGTCGGTGTCTTGGTCGAACGGGCTCCATTGCGTATGGCCGACGCTTTCTGGATCGGAGTGAGAGCGCCATCGAAAGTTCGTCCCGTAGTCGTCGGTCCCAAGACCGAGATGCTCGGCGTACCACTCTCGAGTTGCGGCAGGGTCGGGGCTCCGAAAGAAGACGCCGCCAACCCCTGTGACCCGACCACGTGTTTTGTCATCACTCATAGGCCGACGCTATTACGTCATTCCCGACGCGACCTGCCGAGGAACGCGGCACCAGCGCTTCTCGGCCCGTTTGTGGTTGCTTGACGACCAATCTCGCGCCAAGAACGACGGGTGCCTGCGAGAGACGGACGCGAAGCCGGTTCTCCGCGATGCCGTTCTAGGGTCCGCCAATGATCGTTTGGATCAATGGAACCTTCGGTGTCGGGAAGACCACGACATGCCAAGCCATTCTCGACTCCACGGACTGGAGGCTGTTTGATCCCGAGCACGTCGGGTTCTTGTTGATGGACAATCTGAAAGACGTCGAGTTCGACGACTTTCAAGATCTCCCACCATGGCGAGCGCTCGTCCCCGCTGTTGCCCAAGAGATCGTTGAGCTGACGAAGCCGACAGCGATGCTGATGCCGCAGACCGTGTTCGTCGAGACGTACTGGCAAGAGCTCATGCAGGCGTTTGCCGAGCGCTCGATGCCGGTCTTCCACGTGGCGCTTGATTGCGATGAGGACGAGCTGCGACGTCGGATCGAAACCGATGAGGTCGAAAGCCAAGCGCGGCAGTGGCGGCTTGACCACATCGCCCGCTTCACCGAGGCTCGACCCTGGCTCACCGAAGCAGCCGACCTGGTCCTCGACACAACATCGATGACCGCCAAAGAAGCCGCCGCCACCATCATCGGTGCCGCCGCTCCCCCAAGCTCAGAACCAGAATCGGAGTAGACGGCCGCCATTTCAACCGATTTGGCTGCTCTGCGCTCTGACCCGAGTGGCTTAAACGCTAGAGGTCGTGCCCGGAGCGGAAGGCGACGGCGCAATCGAGTTCGAAGTGATCCCAGCCCGTTTCATCCGGACGCCGACGAAACAGCTTGAGGGCAGGCATCGATGCTGGCTCCCATGGGCGCGCTGGGAACCAATCGTCGTAGAGGTGGTCCCACGCGACTGCGATCGACGACAACGGACCGTCAATCGAAACGGCCGCTGCCGTAAACGACGGCAGCTCTCGCATCACAACCGGTCCCGACGGCTCGACTCCATCAGGCACCACAAAGCCGAACGTGTATCGAATGCGGTCTCGAGGTGTCGTCCGGTAGTTGTCGAAGCTCGCGCCGACGAGGGTCGACCTCGCCAGATCAACTCCTACTTCGGCCATCCATTCGCAGAGGCTCTCGTAGCCGGGCCGAAGGTCGTCGAGACCAAAAATGCCTGGAACGCTGACAGTTGCAAGACGCATCGGAGCCCGACTGATCACGCGCACGTCGCTCGAGGCCTGAGCGATGGAAGAGACCGAGCGCTCGACGTTGCGAGACCACGCAGAGGGCGCCGATCCGTAGTGCCGCTTGAAGGATCGAGAGAAGTCACTCGAGTCGCTAAAGCCGGTGCTGTGTGCGATGTCGGTCAACGTTCGGTCGGGAGTCGCCATCATCAGATACGCGGCTCGCTCGACGCGAGACCGACGAACGAACTGCACCGGTGTCTCACCAATGGCCTCCTGGAATCGCCGATGAAAGTTGTGAGGCGCCGAGTTCGCCGCCGATGCGAGGGTGTCGAGCGTGTGCGGCGCCGCCGGGTCGTCTCGAACGATGTCCACGATCTGGTTCGCTCGCGTTATCCAGTTCCCGACAACCACAGCCTGCAGTCTGGCAAGAATCGTCAAGACCGTCTCAGCGGACACGCTTAGGTTCGAATCATGAACCCAGTGATCCCATACCTGACCTTCCCCGGAACGTGCCGAGAGGCAATGAACTTCTACGCCGATGCCCTCGAAGGTGAGGTGACAGTCATGACGACCATGGGCGAGTCGCCCATTCCGGTCCCGCCAGAAGCACAGGCCGCAATCTTCAACTCCGAAGTTCGGTCAGGCGATCTTGTGCTCAAGGCATCGGACAACCCTGAGCATGACGGAGCAACGTCGAGCATCTCGCTTTACTTGCACTTCGATGACACAGCTCAACGCCAAGTCACATTCGATCGCTTTGCCTCTCAAGGCACCGTTCTATTTCCGATCGATGGCCCGTTCGCCATGGTCGAAGACCGCTTCGGCACCCGGTGGATGCTCACGACGGATGGATGACCCGTTCCGGCTACGGCTGCAAGAAGTGCTTGACCTCAGGTTGACCTGAGGTCGTAGCGTCACAGCCATGACCTCAATCGAAGAACCGGTCGCATGCACGTTGAGCGCTCACGACGCCGAGTCTCAACTGCTGGAATGGGCCGACCTCCAAGAGCTCGCACTGCGATCGCAGCCTTTGCTGACTGGTGCACGGATCGCCTTTCCTGCGAGCCATCGCGTAAAGATCGAAGACCTTGCTGCGCGGGAGACAGCGTGTTGCGCCTTCCTGGACCTTTCCACGACGGTCCAAGGCGACGAACTGCTTCTCGAGATCACCTCGAACAACCCGGATGCGCTCGGCGTGATCGACGCTCTGAGCGGAGTGCAACGATGACGGACGCACAGCCGCAGAACGACACCGAGATGACGAAGACCGAGTTGGCGATCGGCGAGGTCTCAACGTCGACAGGCGTCAAGATTTCAGTGCTCCGCTACTACGACGAACTCGGGCTCATCGAACCGACGCGACGAGTTGGCGGGAAGCGCCGATTCGACACTGATGTGATTCATCGGGTGATCTTCATCCGCCGAGCACAAGAGGCGGGGTTCTGTCTTGACGTCATCAAGGATCTGCTCGATGACCAGAAGCGTTCCTGGCCAGGCGTCGTCAGCCGGCACCTCGACGACCTCCGAGAGCGGCGAAGTCAACTCGACCTGATCATCGCAACGCTTGAGGAAGCGCAACGTTGCGGCTGCGATGTGGTCGCCCAGTGTGCGAGGTTCACCACATGTTGACGGCGTTCGGAGCGACGTCTGCGACGATGCTGTCGTTGGGTGGAACGGAGCCTTTCTGGCAGTGATCGGAGCCGGGTTCGCTGCTGCGTTCCTCTATCGCCGGACTAGGCGTGAACC
Organism: uncultured Acidimicrobiales bacterium; assembly: GCA_937925335.1. GTDB lineage: Bacteria > Actinomycetota > Acidimicrobiia > Acidimicrobiales > SZUA-35 > CALEWY01. The sequence continues at coordinate 5,535 of CALEWY010000103.1, read as the reverse complement.
GAGCCGTTCCCCGACTGTTGGTGAGAAGTCTCTCCGCTAACGTTCGAGCGTGAAATCGGATGCCTGGCTCGAGCCACTCGACAACCGCCTTCAACAGCAGTTCTCGTTCCTATTGGAAGTCGATCGTCTGAAGACGGTGATTCGAGGAAGCCGCATCGCTGACGGTTCACGCAAGGAGAACACCGCCGAACACTCGTGGCATCTTGCGATGTTCGCATCGACCCTCAGCGAACACGTCTTCGCCGACGCCGTTGCATGCGGTTGGTTGCGACCAGCACCAGCCGAATCATCGTGAGAAGCGAATTCATGACATCTGAAATCGACATGGTCGACGTCGTCGAGCGCGAAATCGGTCGTATCTCCGAGCTGATTCGGGGCTGTGATCTGACAACGCCGGTCGATCACCTTGGTCGCTGGAAGGTTCGTGATGTTGTGGCTCATCTTGGCGGTGTGCACCGATGGGCTGCCCGCATCGTGGACGAGCGCTCGATGGACGGGCCAGGAGCGACGAAGCCGAAGCTCGACGGCGAGGAGCTTCTCGACTGGTTCGATGCTGGCGCCGAGCAACTCGTGACGACTCTTCGTTCAGCAGACCAAGAAAGCGACTGTCCGAATTTCAATCCAGGGTCGGCAAACGTGGTCGCTTGGTGGAGTAGGCGCCAAGCCCATGAGACGACCGTCCATCGCTGGGACATGGAGAAGGCGCTCGGCTGCACGACACCGATTGCAGCCGCCGTTGCCGCCGACGGCATCGACGAGTTTCTCGATGTGTTTGTCCGGACCCGCGGCAAACAGACGTTGACCGCACCCATCACGCTCAACACAACCGAGCCACCTCGATCGTGGACGCTCACGCTCGCCACGAAGCCGGGCCGTCTCGACGTTGACGTCGGCGGCGAGATCACAGCCGACACGACACTTGCGGGCGAGCCCGAGCAATTGTTGCTCGTGCTGTGGGGACGACTGGGGTTGGGCGACACCGACATCGTCGTGACCGGCGACTCAGGTGTTGCCGAGAGCCTTGTGCCGTAAGCAGCGCATCAACCGCTCGTCCCGCGTGCAACGGGCCGGCCGCGAATGCTTGAATTCGAAACGTGATCGATGCCGACTGTCGAGTTCTGAGCTGGAACCTGTGGTGGAGGTTTGGCGACTGGCAATCTCGACAGCCACTTATCGCTGCGGCCATCACCGAGGTCGGAGCGGACATCGTTGCGCTGCAGGAATCATGGCGAACCGGCGAAACCGCCCAGTCAAGGCACTTGGCTGACGTCACTGGCCTCGATCATGTTGCGTGGAGCCCGAACCGCCAACCGGACCGCTGGAGATCACGTCTCGACGATGCCCCGGATGATCTCGATTGCGGCCTCACGATCCTTAGTCGCTGGCCAATTCGAGAGACAACGGAGATCGAGCTGCCGAACGAGCCTTGGCCTCCGAGCGGCAGGACCGCGCTGGCAGCCATGATCGAACATCCACGGGGCCTCCTTCCCGTCGTCACAACTCATCTTGAGCCCCACGCTGCCCGATCGGCTCTGCGAGTTGAGCAGCTCAATGCCGTGGCCGAACTTGTCCATGAGTTAACCGGAGGGTTGGGAACAGACGCCCTCGCTCCAATCGTGTGCGGCGATATGAACGCGGAGCCCCATTCCGATGAGATGCGCCGTTTCAGCGGACTACAGACGGCCCCACACATCACCGACCAGGCCTTTCAGGATTCGTGGAACATCGCCGGTGACGGCAACGACCCCGGGTGGACGTGGCGCAAAGACTGCCCGCTCGTCCCCGAAGGGAACCCCAACGCTCGGATCGATTACGTCTTGGTCGGTCTTCGCGGACGGGTGGCCAGCGCTGAACTCGTCGGTGTTCGAAGCTCCGACGACGCGTGGCCCTCGGACCACGCCGGCATCGTCGCCGATCTCCGCCCTTAGGAAAGCCGGGCTCTCTCAGGCCCTAACCCACGCCTGGAGTTCTGAGCGATACGGATAGTCAAACGTTGGACCGAGATCGTCGGTCACCGCTCGAATCGCTTCGAGCGCAGTCCGCTGGGTCGACTCGTCAAGAGCGGCGATGAAACTCGTCGAGAGAGCCCGATCCACGACCTGATCAGGCGTTGCCGAGACCGGGTTCTCCAGCTCCCACTCCCCGACCGGCTCGAAGCGCTCATCGTCATCGATCGCTCGACGCCACTCCATCGTGCGGTAACGAGGGGTGTCACCTGCGTAGCGATCGACGATCTCGGTGTAGTTCGCCACCCACGGGACGTTTTCGTCACGGACGTTCCAAAGGCAAACGAGGTGACCGCCCGATCGCAGAATCCGATCAATCTCGTCGAGCGCTCTCGGGTGGTCGAACCAGTGAAACGCCTGCGCAGCCACGACCGTGTCAACGCTGCTGACCTCCAGGCCTGTGGCTTCCGCCGACCCATCGACGACGACAACCTGCGGAACGGCTCGGTGCAGTCGTTCTCTCATTTCACTCACCGGCTCGACTGCTGTCGGGACACATCCCGAGGCAACAAGCTGGGATGTGAAGATGCCCGACCCTGCGCCAAGCTCAACAACTGCCCCGTTGCCAAACATCTCGACGAATCGATCGACAAGGTCCGGGTGATACGAGGGTCGCACGCTCGCATAGACACTCGACTGACGCTGATACCCCGCACTCGCCGACTCGTGAACCATTCGGCGAGTCTCGCACGCGTCAGCGTCGACGAGCACCGTCTGCAGTCCCAAAGCGCGTCTCAGCCAGCGGCGAGGCCGCCGGTTGCAGCAAGCGTTGCTCCAGTGGTGTAGCTCAGCACCGGCGAGAGCGCGAGCGTGATGAGAGCGGCAACCTCGTCGCTCGTCCCGGGTCGCCCGATCGGGACTCGTCTCGAGCGTGCTTCCTGCTCGATCCACCGCTGATAGTCCTGCGATGAGTCAGTCTCGTCGTATCGAGCGCGCTGACGCGGTGTGTCGATTAGCCCGACCGACACGGCGTTTACGGCGATCCCTTCGGGCGCAAGGTCGAGAGCGAGCGACCGACATAGATTGGCGATGGCTGCTCGACCAGCGCTGACTGCTGCCATCGCAGGATCTGGATCTCGCCCCGTCGGTGCGGTGAGAAGCACAACCCGTCCGTTCCGCTCGGCAAGGTGCGGGCGGGCTGACCGAACCAGATTCGTCACGCTCGAGATCTTGGCGGAGAGCTCTCGCTCCCACTCAACAGCCGAGAGACCAAGGGCATGCCCGTGAGTGCCGCGCCCGGCGATGCAAGCCACACCGTCGATTCCGCCGAAACGATCGAGTGCAGCTTCCACCACGACGTCCATGTCGCTGACTTTCGTCACATCACCTGCAGCCGCCAGAACTTGCTCTGCGGGGAGGGTGCCGACTGCGCCATGGAGAACGTTCAGCCGACGAGCACACGCGACGATATTGGCCCCCTCCGCAACGAGGGTGCGACAGACGGCGAGGCCGATACCCGAACTAGCACCGGTGACAACGACTGCTCGATCACGCAAACCCAGATCCACCACCCAAGTCTTTCAGAGCCGATCGAGCGGCGATACTCGGTCCGATGCTTCGGCCGATCGACCCAACGGATCCAACGACAGCCCGACGAATCGTTGAGATTCAGCTGGCGGCCTATGCCGTTGAGGCCGAACTCATCGGTTTTGGCGGGATACCCCAGCTGAGCGAGTCGACCCGAGAGGTCGTTCAACTCGCTTCTTTGACATGGGTTGGAGCGTTTGAGGGCGACGCGTTGATCGGCCTGATTGCCTTGGACGAAACAGAGAGAGGAACGGACATCGACCGCCTCGCCGTCGATCCGGCATTCGCTCGCCAAGGCTTCGGCCGTCGACTGGTTCAGTCGATCCTCAACCAGCCGACGATCACCGTGTCGACCGGAGCGAGGAACTTGCCAGCGATCGCCCTCTACGAAGGTGAGGGATTCAAAGAGGTCGGGACGACGGAGATCGCGCCTGGCGTCATAACTATCCAGTTTCGTCGCGACTGAATCCGACGCCCGCGGTCAAAGGCGATCGTCGGGGAACAAGCAGAATGGGTGGCCGTCCGGGTCCAGCATCACTCGCACGTCTGACTGAGGCTGGTGATCGGCCATGCGGGCTCCTTGCGCAAGGGCCCACGAAACGCCCTCCTCGAGATCGGCAACGCCGATGTCCATGTGGACCATCATCGTTGGTTCACCAGCCACCGATGGCCAGGTGGGCGGTCGATGATGCAGTTCCCACTGCACCTCGATCTTTTGGTCACCCTCTGGCGACCGAAGCAGCGCCCAACCATCGAGTGCCGGATAACCGTGCCGCGGCCCTTCGCTTGCCTCGATGGTCCAGCCGAGTAGCCGCTCGTAGAAACCTGCCAGTGAGATCGGGTCTGCCGAATCAAAGGTCGGGCCGGAGACTCGCATCGCTGGTCGTTCCATGAAGCCGAGTCTCGCACCCATTGACTTGAGGCGCTTCTGCGGTGGACTGGAGCCGCGTCATCGCTGCTCTCCTAATTGTCAGGAATGACCGAGTCTCAGCCAGGTCTTGGCGTCGTTCAGCGGCCCTTCCACACGCAACCCTGAAGCAACTGCGGTCTCGTCGAGAAGGCCGTCGTCGACATCGACGGCTTCGAAATCCTGAGTCCACGATTGCGAACCAAGCCGGTACTCCATCGCTGCAGCGACGACATCGCCCGTGCGCGCCCGCACAGTGAACGTCATATCGATGGGCCCGACAGATCCCGTGCTCCGGTCGTTCGGCGGCCAGCCCGGTTCGAGACGCTGGATCAGCACACTCCCGCTCGGTCGAAGATGGCGCTTGCAAACATCGAGAAGCGATCGACGCATCACGGAATCGGCATGATTGATCAGATGGCTCGCTGCGAGCACAACGTCGAACTTGCGACGCAACTCAAGATCGAACAGGTCACCGCACACCGTCTCTGCTCCGGTGACGTGGGACAGCATCTCCTCGCTGTCGTCGACGGCAACAACGTCGTGTCCGAGAGCAAAAAGAACTCTCGTGAGCCGGCCCGGACCGCTTCCGAGTTCGAGGATCGATGTGCCCTCCCCGACCGAACGATGAATGAGCATCGGGTCATCCCCGGCGGGTAGCGCGAGATACATCGCCAACGGACTGCCGTCTTGGCTTACGAACTGTTCCACCACGTTGGCGAGTGAACCACACGAGTGGCGTTTGGGCGACGCGCTCGTCTGATCGTTGCCGGATGCAGATCACCAAAATCAACGGCTTCGACCTATCTGGTGCGGCAGACTCACGGGATCGTGAATCAACCCTCGAGCCCAGAGACCGCAGTCGAACTTGCCCAGCGTCTCGCAGACGAGATCACCCGGCGTCGCCAGACAGACCAACCGATGTACGTCGCGATCGACGGACGGAGCGGCTCAGGAAAGTCGACGGTGGCAGCCGCCCTCGTCGATGTGATGACGGCACGCCACGGCCTCACGGTGACCGTCATCGAGGGTGATCAGTTCTACGCCGGCGGCACCGCAGAACAGTGGGACCACCGAACAGCGTCGGAGAAGGCA
>CALEWY010000102.1 GCA_937925335.1 uncultured Acidimicrobiales bacterium | reverse complement strand
TCACCGAGGCAACCCGTGTCGAGATGATCCGACGCTTGGCAGATCGCATTGACTGGGAACTCATCGACGAAATCGCCGAATCAACACGCAGCGTCAAAACCCTCCGCCGACTCCGAAACACCCTCGCCCACAACGATCGATGATCAACTCAGGGGAGATTGCAGCGGCGGCGCTCACGTTCGGCTTGCCCGATACCCAGATCGTTCGCGATCACTTCATCAGCCACATCCTCGCCACAATGGGCTAGTGGCCACAAGCACGCGAGCTCACGTTCTTCGGCGGAACGGCCTTGTGCCGCACGTGGCTCCCAGACCTGCGACTCTCAGAAGACATCGACCTACTCGTGGATGCACCGCCGGTCGGTGAAGCGTTTCGGCGACACGCTGCCAGGCGCCTCCGCAGCGAGTTCGCAGAACTCGAATGGACAAATAGCGGGGCGCTTCATCAAGTCGAGACATGGGCGCTGTCCAGCGCCGACATCGAAGTAAGAGTTCAGTTCGCACAGTGGCGCGATGCCCACCACGCGCCAGAAGCGAGTCGTCATGGAAACCCCCAATCATGAATGCGCTGTCGATGCAAATGGCCAGAACCGTGGCTTCGAGCGGTCTCCGACTAGATCGAGTTCCCGGACGGAGCGACCGTCAACTCGTGAACTGTGCAAGTTCTCGTGCGGGGGCGCACGCCGCCACCGAGCGCAATTGGCCACAACCTGACTCAGGCAGACTCCTGGTAGTCGCCACGCGGCGGCTCTCGTCAGTTCCAGCTTCCGTTGATGGTGAGTTGGTTCCGGCCAGTCTGAATAGGAACGTCGCGTTGTGCGACACGCCATGTCACGACCGGCCCTTGATGACCGATGGAGTCTGCCGTGATCGAGATGCCGTAAACCGGTTGACCGGTCGGCGGTTCGTGGTTGAACGCGAACTCTTTCGCTCCGAACAGCGTCTCCCAGGAGGCCGCCGTGAAGCGGTAGCGAGTCACATCGATGATCTCCCCATCCGCGTTCAAGTCATTGACATCGACGATGAACGTCGTTGTGAACCAGTGATTGACATAGATGGATGCATCGACGAACTCGTAGCTGCCGTCTGAGTCCCACCGGACCTCGAAGGGCTGATAGAAGCTGTCTTCGGATGCGACGGTCACCCGGTACCCCTGAAAGAGCCTGTTCGTATCAAACCGGGCTAGATCGACCTCGGTGGTACGTGCCGAACTCGGCGACGGGGCAGCGACAACAGCGCTGATGACGACGATTGCAACCGCGACAAAGCGGCTCATTCGGTGCTTCATGAGATGGTCCCTCCTTCTCGTCGAATCGATCTGACCCGACGAAGAGGAGCTTCCCCTCCCAGGCGTGACACGAGCGTTACAGCTGATCGAGACCTGGCCCCGACTCGGTTCGAGCGACCGGACGTATGATCCGACGCCTAGGTAACAGCCGGCGATGTGGAGGCGAGCAGATGCGGGCATTGCTGTCGTTGCTACGACGCCTCGCCGCGGCGATTCTCGTCTCCACCTTCACGATCTCGATGCTCATCGAAATCTCCATACCCGGCGGATTTCGCAGCACCGTCTTTCCGCTCGGACTGCCTCCAGTGGGCAACCGGTCGCCACGCGAGCAGCGGATCGCCGACATCTACTCCCTCGACGACAACATGTTCGTGCGTTGGCTGAAGTGGCTCGGCAATGCAGTCCAGGGTGATCTCGGCCGGTCGAGTCAACGCGCCGGGGCCGATGTAGTCGATCTCATGGCGCCGCGGTTTCCCATCTCAATCCAGATCATGTTGTTCGCCGCGGTGTTGGCCGTTTGCGTCGGCATTCCGCTTGGGGTCATGGCAGCACTGTGGCGAGATCGCTCCGTCGGCCGTGTGCTCGACGTGTTCGTCGCTCTGTTCCAAGGGTTCCCGGCGTTCGTCTCCCCCGTTCTCCTCATCTGGCTGTTTGCCGTGAAGCTCAAGTGGCTGCCGGCGGCTGGTTGGGTAAGAGTCAGCGACTCGATCACCGGCAACATCAAGGGCCTGCTTCTGCCGGGAATCACGCTGGCCCTCGTTGAGATCGGCTTCGTCGCTCGAGTCATCAAGTCAGACATCGTCAAGGTGCTGCAGATGAGCTACATCACTTCCGCCGTGGCGAAAGGGCTCCCACCCACCTATGTGATGTTCCGGCACGCCCTGCGTCCAGCATCGCTCGGCTTGCTCAACGTGCTCGGCCTCAGTATCGGCTCGCTACTCGGTGGCGCGTTCATCATCGAGTTCATCTTCGGGATCGGCGCCCTCGGTGGACTGTTCATCGGCGCAATGTTCACGAGGGACCTCCACTTGGCGTTGGCGACGACCGTCTACGTGGCCTCAGTCTTCGTGATTCTCAACGCACTCGTCGACCTACTCATGTACGCGGCCGATCCCCGGATCCGCCAGCCCCGGTAGGCCGCGTGCTCAGTTCCCTGAACGCGCACGACTCATTTGGGCTCCATTCGAGAGCTCCCGTTTTCCCTTCGATCCGAGCCCGTCTGTCAGGGGGCTCGGCATCCACGCGAGGGATAAGCAATTCAACGCGTACGCAACGATGTGCGACCTACCCATCCAGTCTCGGGATCTTGTCTCCCCTCGTCGCCTCAAAACGAATCCAAACGTCCTCACGTTCTGGGTCAGACCACGACGCGACGCATCCGAGGTCGAACCACCCACTCGCGATCCGCACCGGTCCGGCACGCCACCCACTCGACTCCGCATATCTCTCAACCAGCCATCCGTGCCGCTCGGCCAACTCGGCAACTTCGTCCACAACGTCTCGTTGGCTAAAGCCGGCTCTTGGCTTCAGCATTCGACTGCCATGAACCGGCGAGCCCTTGCCAAAGTTCGAGCCGGCGCTCACAGAAGGCTCGCAAGCGTTCGAAGCTGATGTGAACTCGACGTTGAGCAGTTCGTGAGCTCGGAGAGCAGCAGCCCTCTTTTCCTTCTCTGTCTTTGGCCAGAAGATGGCGCGGAGAATCGCCACGCTTCGCCGTTTCAGTCCGGCGAGCACGGATCTCGCTCGCTTCATCGACAACGTGCCCGTTCACTCAAATCCAGCGGCAGCGTGTGACGACCATCGGTATAGGCGTCGAACCAGAAGTTGAAACCACTCCGCTCCGGAAGCCGATCGAAAGCGGCGGTGTAGAGCCGCACCACGGCATCGGAGTGGCCATCGCAGCCGGCGCTCGTGAAGGACAGGCCGGGCACGGACGCTTCAGCGGGCGTCGGTTGGGCAATGACGGGGGCCACAAGCCCGACCACGACCAGCGTGGCGACTGACAGCAGCTTTCTCATTTCATTCCTCCAGACGGCAGTTGTTTCGATCCTAAAGAGACCAGCTCTGGCGGTCTGTTGGCCAGCGAACACTGCGCTGATGCCACCCTGATGGATCGCCGTGCCCGAGCGCTGGCCCGGGATTGGCAGCGCGATACCAGCAGGTCAACTCAACGGGGATCGGTCCCCATCGACCTGACCGGACCGCTCCTCGACCATTGCGGAAAGGAGCTCACCATGTCGCCTCAGATCAAACCGTCACCAATAACCGAATCCCGCCTCTTGGCTCTCTTTGCAGTCGTCTGCATCATCTGCGCCGCCTGTAGCCAAGGAGCGCAGGAGCCAGTCGCCACCCAACAGCTCGAGCCCGAGCAGCCTGCGACAACGCTTGGCACCACGACCACGCTTGCCACCACGACGACGGAACGTCCGGAAACGAGGTTTGCTGACTTGCTCAGCGGCAACGATGAAGCAGACGTTCTGGCCGACCTTGCTACTGGTGACTTCACCGATACAGAGATCCGAGCTCGCTCCGAAGCCCGCTCTGCGATCCACTTGGCGCTTGAGAAGGAGTTCGAAGCAGTTGAAGCATGCTTGGCCGCCGTTGACGACTGCGACCTCGTCCAGTTATCGCAGCACTACGTCGGATCGCTCGTAGTCAGTTCCATCAGCGAGATGCAATCGCTACAAGGCCAAGGGCTCCAAGTTGCCAGGCCCGATCCAGACCCGTCTGGCCGAACCATCGAAGCCATCACGTTCGAGAACGACGAGTTGACTCACGCAGTCGTGGACCATTGCGACATCGAAGCCGTCATTCTGACAACGGGCACCGAAGACAACAGAACGTTCGTTGGCGAGGCCGTCGATGTCCGGGAGGGGCAGATGCGAGTCGAACTCATCCTGGGCAGTTGGTTCGTGAGCGGCGTGCGCACGGACGATCGCAACGACCCCAACGCAAGCTGCGCAGAACTCGTCGAGCTGTAGGCGCAGCGACCGTCAGGTCATTCCCGGTGAGCTGAACCGCTCGCCCAGGTCGACGGGAGGGTTGCGCGCACCGTTGTGCCGACACCGATCTCGCTCAAGATCTCGAGGTCACCCCCAGCCGCACCGATGCGATCGACCATGTTGGTGAACCCATGGCCCCCAGACACTGCCTCGTCGGTGAAACCTCGGCCATCGTCTCGAACCTCGAACGTGATTCCGCCGGCGACCTCGACGAGGTCGAGATCGATCACGGCATCGGGACCCGCATGTTTCGCTGCGTTCTGCATCGCCTCGAGCGCGCAGAAATAGCCGGCCGCCTCTACCTCAGGCGGCAGCCGAGGGGTTGCGTCGATCCGAGTTCGCACCGGCCGCGTCTGGCTGTCGCACAGCGCTTGCAGTGCCGGGCCGAGACCGTGCTCGGTGAGCACCGGCGGGTAAACGCCCCGCACGAGGGATCGCAGATCAGCCTGGGTGTTTCGGACCTGATCGCGAACACTTGCGAGCGTGTTCACCGCTCGTTCCGGGTCGGTTCGAAGCTGTTCGCGGGCCGTGCTGAGTTGCAGCGCCATGCCGACCAAACGCTGTTGTGCGCCGTCGTGCAGATCCCGTTCGATCTTTCGACGAGCCGCATCGGTTGCGACCACAACGCGAACTCGAGAGGCCTCCAACTCGTCGTTCACGATCTGCATGTCCGTCACCATCGACTGGAGCTCATTGGTGTTGGCCTGAGCGGCCACGACCAACACGAGCGCGACGAGCGGCATCCCGATGATCAAGGTGATCTCCGGGGCATAACGAGGCAATTGACTCGAGAATTCGGTGACGTCTTGCAGCACCCCGAGCGCAGCGATCACCGTCGCCGTGCCCACCGAGACGATCGCCACTTCTCGGGCCCGGCGTGCGCTCGTGAACAACCCGGCAGCCGCCGCCGGAACGAACGCGGCAGCGACACAGATCGGCCATGCCACGGGAGCGACAAACGCACACACCAGGCTGACACCCCAGTTGACCCCGGCGATGATCCAGAACGGCGTCGACAGCGAGCCTCGACGAAGCGGAATCAGCGCCAATGCCAGTGTGCCGGCACCGATGAAGGCGGCGATCGCAACGACGACGGCCCACGCGCTGCCGACGATCAGTGCGAGGGTCATCACACCGGTGCCGGCGAGAAAGCACGCCGCAATGTCGACGACAATGAACCGCCGCAGAATCTCCACCCGTCGGTCCCGGCGATCCTCCGCCGACCGAGTTCCGACAACGGCAACGGCGGGGTGCGTCATGTCGGCTCTTTCACGCCTGCCAGGTAGAGCAACACAGCTTTCACCCGGCGATTGACCTGCCCTTCACCGGTCAGGCCGAGCTTGGCGAAGATGGCGCCCGTATGTTTTTCAACGGCGTGCTCGGAGATCTGAAGCTCCATCGCCACCCCGGCGTTCGTTCTGCCGTGTGCGATCTTGGCCAACACTTCCAGCTCGCGTTCGGTGAGCGCCGTGATCGGCGAACCCAAGACCCGTGACCGAGCGCTGATGAGCACGTCGATCACGTCCTGGTCGATGAACGAGCCGCCACTTCGCACCGCTTCGATCGCTCTGAGCAGGTAGTCCAGATCATCGACGCGGTCCTTGAGCGCATACCCGCGGCCCCGCGAGCCTTGGTCGAGCACGGCAAGCGCGTAGCTCGGCTCGACAAACTGCGAAACCACCAGGACGCCAACGTCAGGATGAGACTCGCGCAGGGCGATCGCCGCTTGCACACCCTCATCGGTGTGGGTCGGCGGCATCCGAATGTCGGTCAAGACAAGATCGGGAGCCTGCTCATCGACCGCAGCGATCAACTGTGGAAGGTCGGTGACGACAGCCACGATCTGGATCGACGGCTCGCGACCGAGCAGCGTCACGAGGCCTTCACGGACTAGCAGATTGTCCTCAGCGAGGACGAGACGGACAGTCGACATCAACGACACGCTAAATCGCCTGGGGCCTGAGTGCACGGGGGGTCGCAGGTAGGGGTTTCCCTACCCCACAACTGGAGTTACGCACTCCACCCACCCGGATTCCGGATGCGCCGCAAATTCTCAACCATGGCGTCACAAGAAATTCCGCACGTTCGCGTAACGCGGAACAACCCCGACGGTCAGGAGGGGTGACGCACTCGGAACCGCCGGGTGCGAATGAAAGGAAACGGACATGTCCACCCCATCGCCCAACACACCAACAGATGACACGAAACGGCGCAGGCCGCGCAACCTCGTGCGGCTCTCGCTCACGCTGCTCACCGCACTCTTGTCGATCGGTTCGTTCACCACGATCGCATCGGCGGAGGTGGGGCCGGCCGCCGACGAATTCGTCCAGTGCATCCCGACTGAGTTCGAACCGTGTCCGACCGAAGAGCCCGACCCCGAGGAACCCGTGGACCCCACCCCCATCGGCGGACCCGGCGACATCACCACCTGCCTCGACATCACGGTCAACGGCGACGAGAACTGCGATGGCCCCGACGAGCCGGGCAACCCGGTGACACCCGGTGGACCCGGCGACATCACCACCTGCCTCGACATCACGGTCAACGGCGAAGAGAACTGCGATGACGACATCATCGAACCGGAGACCTACGACAACTGTCGCCAAGCCCCGGTCAACCCGGCGTTCGATACCGCTGACGCCACTCGAGCCTCGGTCTACCGCCTCTACTGCGCCTACTTCCTCCGCTATCCCGACCTGGCTGGCTTCAACTTCTGGCACGACACCGTCGAGAGCGAAACGATGAACCTCGACGAGGTCTCGACCTTCTTTGCTGGGTCGGACGAGTTCGACGCCACCTATGGCGAGCTGAGCAACGACGAGTTCGTGGAGCTCATCTACACGAACGTCCTCGAGCGGGCTGCTGAACCCGAGGGTTTCGCATTCTGGGTCGGCCGGCTCGACTCCGGAGTCATGACGCGAGGCGGCGTCATGTTGTTCTTCTCCCAGTCTGACGAATTCAAGACGAAGACCGGAACGGCCTGAGATCGGCGAGAACGCCGGAGGGAACGGAGGGTCGCTGTGCAAGATGACGTGCTCGACAAACGGGTGAGTGATCACCAGCGACCCACCGATGCTGATCTCGTTCGCGCCATCGCCGATGGCGACACCTCCGCCTTCGGGGAGCTGTTCGACCGATGGTTCGATCGGGTCTATGACGTCGCCCGCAACATCGTCCGCAATGACGAAACAGCGGCCGAGGTTGCCCAAGATGTCTTCCTCACGGGCTGGGAACGGATCGATCAGCTTCACGACCCGGAACGCTTCGGCGGCTGGCTCCTTCGATCGAGCCGGAACCGAGCGCTCAACAGGCTGCAGAAGGAACGACGATCCCAACCCGTCGAGGGTGGTGTCGTGACCCGAATGCACGAACAACGACACGGCTCACAAAACGACCGCGTTGACCTCGTTGGCTCGAACCGGCTCCTCGAGACCGACTCGATCAGCGAAGTTCGCCATCAACAACACGTTGTGTGGGCAGCGGCAGCAGCGCTCGGGCCGAGAGAGTCCAGCCTTCTCGACCTTCAGCTTCGTCATCAGCTCTCGCCCACAGAGATTGCCGATGAACTCGGGCTGAGCGCAAACAACACGCGCCAAATGCTCTTTCGGCTCCGAGCGAAGCTGGGCGACGCGATCGCCAGCCACCAAGTGTGGCGCGATGGCTCGCCACGCTGCGACGAGCTCGCAGCACTCATCGAACGCAACCTGCCCGACAGCAAGTTGTTCGACCACTCGACCAGCACGATCGTGAAGCGCCATGCGCGAACGTGTGACGAGTGCGGTTCGGAGCGCAAACACGTTGTCGATCCGGCGAAGCTGTTCGTGGCGACACCGATCGCGATCGCGCCGCTCGTCTTGCATGATCGAGCTGCCGCGGCACTCGCCGCCGAGGGTGTACCGGTCGGCCGACCGCCGACATTGCGGAGTGGACCCAAGCGCTGGCGACGTCGTCGTGGGCTACTCGTGGGAGGACCGCTCGTGGTGGCTGGGCTCGTTGTGATCGGCGCCATCTTCGCCGACCCGACAGCACCGGATGACCCGCTCGTTGGGGGAAACACCACACTTTCGCTGCGGGCGGACACCGCCGTCGTCGCACCCCCAGAAACTGGTTCGACCGTTGTGTCGAGCACGATCCTTTCCAGCACCGTCCTTTCCAGCACCGCCACTCCCAGCACCGCCAGCACGGTCGTTCCCTCAACCGCAGCGAACACCGTGCTCACGACCGCCGCACCATCAACCGCAGCACCATCCACGGCTCCCTCGACCACCGCACCCTCGACCACCGCGTCCTCGACCACCGCGTCCTCGACGACGACCAACCGGGTGACCTCGCCACCAAGTACTCCACCGCCGACGCCACCGCCGACGCCACCGCCGACGCCGGCCCCACCACCGGTGATCAACCTCTTCGAGTTGGGAACACCGCCCGGAGCGATCTTCTGTCCAAACACGACCGACGTCGCCCGGATCGCGAGCTGGTCGACCGCCCAATCGACGGGCGTCACGCTCACAACACCAAACGGCACGAACAGCTTCGGGGTGTCCGGCACCCACACGTTCTGCACGCGAGCAGGAGCCACGATCACCTTGACGGCGACGGGGCCGGGCGGCACGACGACCCGGACGGCGTCAACGTAGGCGCATTCACGGTTGCCCTCATTGGATGGCATCAACCCTGCGCCTCTTCTGACAACCTTCGCATTCGGGTTGAAGCCGCCGCACTTTTTCGATATTCACGCACCCATGATTGAGATTCTCGAAAGTGTGTCAGCAGCGGTGCCGTCCCTGGTACTCGCCGCAGATGTGGCGACCGAAGTCGACGGAACCAGTCTCACGGCGTGGACATCCGACCCAGCAGCGTGGAGTGCTCTTGCAGCGTTGGTGACACTGGAGATCGTGCTCGGCGTTGACAACGTCGTGTTCATTTCGATTCTTGCTTCGAAGTTGCCAAAGGAAGTGCAAGACCGAGCTCGAAAGGTCGGAATCATCGGCGCTGGCGCCATGCGCATCGTGTTGCTCCTCGCGATCGGCTGGATCATCGGGTTGAAAGCGGAACTCTTCAGCGTCTTCGGTCGTAGTTTCAGCGGGAAAGATCTGGTGTTGCTCGCTGGTGGCCTGTTCCTCATCTACAAAGCGACGAAGGAGATCCACCACAAACTCGAAGGCGAGGAACAGGTCAGCGGAACCGAGCAGGCTGCGGTCACGTTCGGTTCGGTCATCTTTCAGGTCCTTCTGCTCGACCTTGTCTTCAGCGTCGACTCGGTGATCACCGCCGTCGGCGTCACGCCGTACGTGCCAGTGATGGTCATCGCGATCCTCACCTCCATCGTCGTCATGCTGGCGGCGAGCGGACCGATCTACCGATTCGTGAACGAGCATCCGTCGGTCAAGATGCTGGCGTTGGCGTTCTTGATCCTGATCGGCATGACGCTCCTCGCCGAGGGATTCGGACAGAAGATCCCGAAGGGTTACGTCTACGCCGCAATGGCCTTCAGCATCTTCGTCGAAGTACTCAACCTCTTCGTTCGTCGCAACAAGCAGAACCACAGCGTTGACTTGCACAAGACGAAGATCGAAGCTGAAGCGGATCCATCAGCCGTCGAGGCCGCAACGAGCTGAGAGCTGGTTCATGGCCCAGGTTGACCAAACCGCCGATGAGCAACCCACCGAGGGCTGACTGGTCAGGCGATCAGGAAGGACGGCAACGGCACGGTTGCGGTGTCGCCGGTCGTCGCGGCGATGCCTCGGCCGAGTTCACTGATCTTAAGAATCGTTCATGTCGGAATCACCGAGGGCTTGAACGTGTCTCTTCGTAGCAACTCCCACCGAGACTACGAAGGAACGAGATCATGAAGAAGAAGCTGCTACTGGTTGCAGGCGCAACACTCGCCTCCACTCTGGCCGTGCCGGTTCCGGTTTCTGCCGAGGCGGGCTCCGACGCCGTATCGCTGAGCTTCGAAGGCCTTGAGCCGCTCGGCTCAGAGCTGGTCTACGAGGGCTGGCTCATCATCGACGGCGCCGCTGAATCCAGCGGCACGTTCAACATCGACGCCGAAGGCAACGTCGTCGTGATCAACGACGTGGACGTCGCCAACGCTGAAGCCTCGACCGCCTTCGTGCTCACGCTCGAGCCTGCCGTCGATCCAGACCCCTCCCCCAGCTCAACGCACATCCTCGCTGGCAACTTCGAGAACGGCGTGGCCAACCTCACGCTCGATCACCCAGCAGCGTTCGGTGTTGATTTCGCAGAGGCCGCCGGCTCGTTCATCGTCGCCACTCCAACGACGGAGTCGACCGACGATGATCGCAGCGGCGTCTGGTTCCTCGACCCGACACTGCCCGCTGGCGAGCGAGCATCGCTTGACCTGCCGACGCTTCCGAACGGCTGGGAGTATGAGGGTTGGGTTGTCATCGACGGCGTTCCCGTTTCCACCGGTCGCTTCGTTGACGCCACCGGACCTGATGACTTCTCCGGCTTCTCCGGACCGCAGCCAGCACCGAACTACCCGGGCGAGGATTTCATCCAGAACGCTCCTGACGGCCTCACCTTCCCGACCGACCTCAGCGGAGCCACCGTTGTGATCAGCGTCGAGCCCGCTCCGGATGACAGCTCGGCACCGTTCGCTCTCAAGCCACTCGTGGCCGAAGTGCCTGCCGACGTTGAGATCGGAGCGTCACAGACGCTCGGAGCAGGCCCGGCAACCATCACCGGTGTCGCAACGCTCGCCTCGGCTCAAGCTGACGCCGAAGCCGGTCCCCGGGAACTGACTGGAGACTTCGCTGACGCCACGGGTATCGAAGCATCGATCGCCCGCCTCTACGTCGCTGTCTTCAATCGTCAGCCCGATGCAGCAGGCCACGCCTTCTGGGTCGAGCAGGCCGAGAGCGGCATGAGCCTGGTCGACATGGCCGCCTTCTTCGTCTCATCGCCCGAGTTCGCCGACACCTACGACGAGCTCGACAACGCAGCATTCGTTGACCTCATCTACGTCAACGTCCTCACCCGTGGCGGCGAAGCCGAAGGTGTTGCGTTCTGGAATGAGCAGCTCGACACCGGAGCGATGAGCCGAGCGGTCGTCGTGCTCAACTTCTCCGAATCGATCGAGTTCAAGGCACTCACGAAGACCAGCTGAGACTCAGCGCAATCAATCGGTAGCTGAAGAAACCCGAGGAGTCGTCCACAAGCTGGGCGGCTCCTCGGCTGCGTTGCACTTTGGATCGACTCGATTCGTGCCGATGGATGGCGATGAGGGAGCTGAGTCACATCGTTGCGGTCAAACCGCCCGACGCCGTTGAGCTGCGAGTCGTTCGTCGTTTCGTGCGCAAGACGACCGGACAGGCGGCAAGCGAATGGCTTGGCGATGCGTTGGCGGGAAGTGAAGGCCCATCCGACGCTTCACCGCCACTGCGCATCACTGAGATCCACTGGCTCACGGCAACACACGCCACGACGCCGATCGTGCTCGGACCTGACGAACGGGTCGACCCGGACGACCTGGCAGTGCTCATCTCTGAGGCTCGGCGCAGCGGTCTGCGGTTCGCCATCTGGTCAGAAGGCGGCGCTCCTCGCAATCCGACGATGACACAAGTTGCCGCCTGGTTCACCGGCGCCTCTGTGCAGCCCGGCGCCAGCTCGCCGCTTGTTCAGGTTGATCGACGACACGACGAGTTCACCGTCATCGTCGACGAGCATCAGCCGCGGCAGCCCTGGTGGTTGATCATGATTCCGGCGATGGTGCTCTCGTTTGCGTGGATCTTCTTTCTCGTTCTCGGTGCGCTTCCTCGCATGGTCCGAGAGATCTGGCAGCGTGGCGCCGTGGGCCTGCGTCAACGAACCATCGCCGTGGTCGACACGAAGGAACTGCAGGTGCGCGTCGAGCGCAACGGCAAACTCCTCACCGCAGTGACGACCGAACGACAAGGCCTCGCCGCGATCGGCGAAGCGGCAGGGCTAACCGCCTACACCGACGGCGGCGCGGTCGACCTGCAAGCAGCGTGGGCCACGACGGATACGACCGAGCAAGCCGCGATCAAACGAGCGATGGCTCGCGCCGTCAACAGCGAGATCAACGCACTCTGAACAACGTCTGCGTCAGTCGAGCAAGGCGCTGCATCGATCGGCGCGATCGGTGACAAGCCTCAGAAGACGTTCAGGCATGTCTGACAGTTCACGGGCATCGCTGTCATCGATCGCCTGAGCGAACGCAGCGGGGATCCTCGCTGCCAGATCACGCACGCGGTCGATGAGCCGCTCACTGTCGAGTTGGAGATCGTCCGCGGCGGCTTCCCACGCTCGACGTCGATCGGTTCGAGGAAGCCTGTAATCATCCCCGACCTTCATCGCCAGCTTCACCCGATGCCCCTTGCTATCGTCGTAGGGAAGAATCGAAGCGATGTCATAGAGCGGCGCCAACCGGATCTGGTTGCCGGAAAGTAGGAAGCTGTAGTTCTTCGCATGAGCGTCCGTTCCGGCGATGAGCCAATTGAACGCGAGCGCGTCGGCGAATCGCCAGACATCGGTTTCCGCGTCAGCGCCCGGAAGGGTCGAGCGGATGAGTTCCGCGACTTGGCGCGGCGACGGCCCGCCATCGGACTGGTATTTGCGGCCGGGAGCGATCGATAACGCCTGGCAGAGATCCTCCTGATGAACCCGAATCAGGCTTCCCTCCCTCATCGATCGATCGAACCGTTCCACAACGATCACCGTCTCGTCGTCGAAGGTTCGAACCTGGGACTTGGCAGCCACAAGGCCGATCTCCCTCGCCGCGGCAAGACACAAATGCTCGTTGATGTTCTGGTGCTCGAGCCCTGCGACGGCTGGCTTCAGAATGTGAGTCGTCGGCACCGACCCTGTCGGCGATCCCCATCGCCCCGTGTGAGGGTCGAGGTGCAACGCCGTCTTGGCCTGAGCTCCTCCCAAGCTGAACTGGCCGGTGAAGCCAGGACCGAGCCAGCTGGTCGAATCCGTGCGAAGCGCTCGGAGCCTTGTTGCAACGTCAGCTTCTGAAAGCCACGTGATATCACCGCCGCTGTTTGAGAGACCATCGATTTCGTCCGGGGCGCAGAACTGCACGGCTCCAGCACAGTCGAGACCGACCTGCGTGCCGAGGAGGGGAAACGGCGAAGCCACTGAGACACCGAAATCACGACCCCATCGACCGAGAACATCAGCATTGTCGGGCAGGAGGCCCCACAACCACGGCGTGATTCGCGCATCGGCGTGCCTCGCTTCCGCCGGCGACAGAGAAACCGAAAGCAGTGTTGCGGTTGGATCGTCACGGTAATCGTCGTCATAACGAAGCTGAAGCGCTCCGCTCGCCAGGCGCTCGACGGTGCCGATCGGTTTGCCCTCGAGGAGCACCGTCAACCGGTCCGACGCCATCAGTTGCTACCGCCAATAATCTGTTCAAGATCGATTGACCCTCCGCTCGAACTGGCAATCGGAGCGAATGAAATGGCAAGGCCGAGGGCGTTCAACACGGCGAGCGCCCGCCCCAACTCGACCGTCCGCTTGCCGGTTTCGAGCTCCGACAGCCATGGCCGCCCAACTCCAGCGCGCTCGGCGAGTGCCGCTTGCGAAAGACCCTGGTCCTTGCGAGCCCGCCTCACCTCTGACCCGAAGGCTTTGCTCGTTTGAATAGGCCGCATGCGGCGCTCCTCTCGACGTCTGTCTTCGTACGGCAACGAACCAGCCCTGTCGCCGTACGACGACATCGTAGACTTGTCTACGTTCGAAGACAAGAACGTTTTGTCTCCGTACGGGGACGGAAGCTCGCCGTCGCGGCTGCGAGCAATCGTCGAAGTAGGTTCGCGGGCATGACTCTCGTAGGCGTTCAGCTCCAGCCCCAAAACTGCACCATGGACGAAATCCGATCGGCGTGGAAGGCAGCAGATGCCGCCGGCCTCGACTCGATTTGGACGTGGGACCACTTCTTCCCGCTCTTCGGCGATCCCGAGGCTGACCACTTCGAAGGCTGGTCGCTACTCGCGGCGATGGCTGCGGATACCAAGCAGGCGAAGCTCGGGTTGCTCGTGTCGTGCAACAGCTATCGCAACCCTGAGATGGCAGCGGACATGACTCGCACGATCGATCACATTTCTGGCGGTCGGACGTACTTCGGCATTGGCTCAGGTTGGTTCGAGCGTGACTACACCGAATACGGATGGGACTTCGGCACGGAGGGAAGCCGACTCAGCGATCTGCGTGATGCACTCCCCCGCATCAAGGCTCGTATCGAAGCGTTGAAGCCTGGCCCGATGGGCGACATGCCGCTGATGATCGGCGGCGGAGGCGAGAAGCGGACCCTGAAGTACACGGCACAGTACGCCGACGCCCACAACACCTTCGGCCCTCCGGACGTGTACGCCCACAAGATGAAAGTGCTCGATGAGTGGTGCGAGAAGATGGACCGCGATCCGAGCGAGATCGAGCGCACGGTCGCAATCGACACCTCAGCTGATCAACTCGCGTGGGCCGAGGATCTCATCGCCGCGGGAGCGACTCACATCATTGTGATGACGCCACCCAAGTTCGATCTCGATCCAGCACTCGAGCTGCAGGCCCGGGTCGGCTGAGGACACACGGCGTTCGCTGGTCGGGTCATCCCGATCGTGCGAGAGGGCTGAGCGCAATCAGAGGCAGAGCGCGGTCAGAAGTAGAGAGCGATCAGAGGCGGAGCGCGATCGGCGTCAACACGAAGTTGATGAGCACGATGACAGCGAGAACCGAGAGATCGATCCCGCCCATTTGTGGCAAGGCCTGGCGGATCGGGCGGAGCACCGGCTCTGTGATGCTCCAGATGAAATTGCGGACCGGAGCGAAGCCTGAATCGGGTGAAATCGGAAGCCAGCTGACGATCGCTCGAGCGATGAACACGAACGAAGCAAGTTGAAGAAGCGGGACGAGGATGGAAGCCACGTCCTGATTCTGCCACGCGGCGCCGAAAGCTCAGCGCAAGGCAGAACTTCAGCGCTGAACGACCGCTCCCGATACAGAGAAGATGAGCGCAACGAGGGAAACCCAGCTCTTGCTCGACGAGGCGAGAGAATTGACTGCCGAAGGGCCTGGCCGGGTTGAGGTCGGTGCCACGACTTCGCCGGTCTTTGTACGAACGTTGCGGGACGCACGCTCGCAGCTGAGCAAGGCAGACCTCGAGAGGGTCGCAGACACCGTTGGCGCTGCACGGATGATCCTCGATGAGATCGAACCGGGACGAGGGCCAGTCCGGACATCGATGAAGACTCGGCTCTTTCGGGCCCTCACACTCGGCGTTTCGAAAGAGGCGGTCAGCTATGCCCGCGACTCGGTTGCATTGGCTTCGGCAGGCGGCGCGTCACTCGTCCCAGTCGGTGTCGCTGTGCGAACGGCTCTCGAAGCCACAGCCATCGCCCGCATACTGAGCGAGCTGACGCCCGAAGAGCGGGACCTTCTCTCCGAGCCGTGGAGCGAACGCCACCTGTCGCAGGATTACTAACACCTGATGACGAAGCCGCACCACGCCTTCGCCCCGTTAATCGGACTTCCTTGCTGGCAGGTCCAGCAGGGTGTCGGATCGTTCCTCACTCTTGAGTTCGGAATCCCGCACCTTCGGATTGCGGAGCCTTTGAGGTTCCGGGGATCCGAGAAGAGGCGTGTCACCATCGCCGGTGAGTGGCACGTCTGGATCTATTGCTGCGAGTGGGTGCTGTCCAACAACGGGAGAGACCTCGTGAACAGCGACGACGAGCGAGCCGATATTGCAGAAGCACTCGACGTGCTCGACGGCCAAGCGCTCGAATCCGTCGAGATCGACGCCTCGAACGCCAACACCACCTTTCGCTTCGATCTCGGCGGCGAGCTTTCGACGAGACGCGCCCCGACCGGCACCTACGACGAAGAACCGGTCGATCAGTGGTTGCTCTACCAGCCCAACGGTGACGTGCTCTCGCTGCAAAGCGACGGAACGTACACGACTGAGTCAGGATCAGAGACACGATGACCGACGAAGAAGTGCTGGATCTGGTCCAGAGCCTCGGCTACCGGTTAAAGGACGTCCGATGGCTTCAGTCCGCCCCCGAGACGCCGGATGTTCTGGAGCTTCGGCCAAAGAACCCGGACGACTGGGAGACCGAGTGGAAATCGCTTCGCGACCTTGTTGGCGTCACGGGCAGGTGGCCTCTGGCAACGACGCGCGCCGTCAGGGCTACAAGGCCGACGAACATGTTCGCCGGCCCCGGAAGAGGGTCAGCCAGCGTGGCCCGCCAGCTTGCGACCGGCCGTGATGAAGACCGGCTGTTCGAGACCGTGGAAGCGACGTTCCTCGATTGGGAAGAAGAGCCGCCGCACGACTGGCTTGCGCGGCAGCTCCGAGACCTTCCTGCCGAGGACCTGGACACGTGGCTCGCCGATGCTCACAACGTGCTGGGCGCTTCGCCGACGATGCGAGACACCGCTGAATGGCTTGGCAAACGCCGACGAGGGGCCGGCCACGCTCCCACGATGACCGGCTGGCACGACCATTCGGTCACTGCGTTCAACCTCATTCCCAGCCCGGATTCGATCGAAGGACTGGCCTATCTGCATCTCATCGGCTCGGACCCTGTCAAGGAACTCACCGTGTGTCGACGGTGGGCTCGGGAGCTGAACGTCGAACTCGTCGGAGCGATCGGCACGAGCTTCCTTTTCTCGTTGCCCGAGCCGTTGGATGACATCGACCAGGCATGGCGCCTCGCCGTTGAGACGATTTCCCTTTGGGGGTACTCCCTGAGCATCCAGTTCAATCCGGGCGGGCCATGGGCCTCTACTGCCTGCCTGATGACGACCCAGAAGTTCGAGGGAATGGGCACGCACTAGACCGCTCCAGCTCAGCGGCTGGGTCATGAAGTGACATCCAGACGGCGGAACGAGATAACGGCGGCGGCCGTCGTCATCTCAGAAGCTCCGACGGGTTGCTCAACCTGCTGATGGTTTTCGCCGATTGAGAGTGCGGTCAACGACGAACGCCCACCACCGGAGCACTTCCAGGCCGAGATTGACCCAGACGTTGACCAGGCGGCCGAGGTGTTTCGGCGTAGGCAACGTCGTCCTCGCTCTCAGGGTTCAGTCAGGGTCTTCACTGATATCGGCTGATGGTGAGGGGCTCGATGATTGAGCCATGACCTCCATTCTGACCGGCCAGTCCTCCAAGAAGTTCCAGCGCCACAACGGGCCGATCGGCGGCGTCGCCGCCGGGCTTGGGCGCACTTTTGGCGTGAATGCCAGTTTCATCCGCCTTGCGATCGTGCTCGCCACCGTTTTGAGTGGGCCGACCGTGCTCGCCATCTATGTGGCGCTTTGGTACGCCATGCCCGTCGACCAATCCGTACCGGTTGCCGACCGTCCGGAATCGCCGCCGATTCTGCTGGTGATCCTTCTCGCTCTGTTCTTCGGAGTCGGCTACTTCTTCGACTTCGTCTTCGGCCTTGCCACGTTCATCGGTTCGATCAGCCTGGTCGGCTGGGTGCTCATGGCAGCGCTCGTCGCCGTCATGATTCGCTCCCGCAAGTGAACGACAACGGCTGGTTCACGGTGTCGTGTTATCAACCTTGGTGAGAAGCGAAATCGCTTCACGGAGGGATTCCAAATGCGAAACATCACGACAAAAGCCGCGCTCCTGGCCGGGTTGACCATGGTTGCTGCGGCCTGTGGCGGATCGGGCGACCGCGATGCTCTGATCGAAGATCGGACCCGAATCGGGAACACCCAAGAAGAGGCGGAGTGCTACGCCGACGCGGTCCTGG
>CALEWY010000101.1 GCA_937925335.1 uncultured Acidimicrobiales bacterium | reverse complement strand
GGGTCGTGTGATCGGTCATGACAAGAACTCCACGATCAACGAGGCCACGTAGTCGGGTTTCTCGATGTGCACGAAGTGGCCAACGTCTTCAAGCACATGGAACTGAGCTTGTGGAGGGAACCAGTCTTCGACATCGCCGGGCTCCGTTCCCCAACCCATCTCTTCGAGCTCCAGGCCCAGCATGGCCATGAACGGCATCGACAGTCCGGGCAGACGGGCGAGTGACCACTCGGGGCGATACGGACCAAACCCACCAAAGCGCATCGACGGGTCGAGTCTCCAGCGCCAGCCGTCGTCGGATTCAGCCGCACCGATCGGCACGAGATAACGCAGCCATTCGGCATCGAGGCGAGGGTTCATACGGGCCCGACGGTTTGCCAGCTCATCCAGTGTTCCGGGCTTGCGCGAGCCCTCGTGCACACCGCGGCGGTAATCGAGGCGGGCGGACATCTCGGCCGCCATCAACCGAGTGCGCTCACGATCGTTGACGTCGGGGCGGGTCTTGGTGGAAGGAAGGCCATCGAGGTTGACGAGTGCGGTGACTCGATCGGGGCGAAGATCGGCAAGCGCCATCATGAGGCCGCCACCCTTGGAGTGGCCAACGACGGGTACGGCGGCGTTGGTCACGCTGTCGAGCACGGCGACGGCGTCGCGCAGATCAGCGTCCCAGTTGTAGAGCGCTGCGTGCTCGGAGTTGCCATGGCCTCGCTGATCCCACGAGATCACTCGCCATCCGGCATCGGCCAGACGAGCGGCGAGGCCGTCCAACGTGCCGGCGAAGTCGAACCCTCCGTGGGCAACGAACAGGGGCGGGTTGTCGTCGGAGCCCCACTGATAGGCAGCGAGCTTCAAACCATCGCTGTCGACCATCCACGTGCCATCGGGGCGACGGGCGCCCTGGTAAGAAAGCGGGGTCGGATCGGGAGGAACAAGATCTGGCACTCGGTGAGGGTACCCACCGCATCTGAAGGTCGCCGATAGGTTTGACGGGTGAGCGACCCACGATCAGAAGCAGCGAAGCGGCGCACCTTCGCCATCATCTCGCACCCTGACGCGGGCAAGACCACGCTCACGGAGAAGTTCCTGCTCTACGGCGGAGCTCTCGGAAAAGAGGCCGGCGCCGTCAAGGCGAAGAGCGGTGGGCGAGCGGCCACGTCTGACTGGATGGACCTTGAGCAGCAGCGAGGCATCTCGATCACCTCGGCTGCCCTGCAGTTCGAGTACCGCGACTGCATCGTCAACCTCCTCGACACCCCCGGTCACCGAGACTTCTCCGAAGACACCTATCGAGTGCTCGCCGCGGCCGATGCTGCGGTGATGGTGCTCGATGCGGCGAAGGGCATCGAGCCCCAAACCTTGAAACTCTTCGAGGTTTGCCGAGAGCGCGAGATCCCGTTCCTCACATTCATCAACAAGTGGGACCGTCCCGGCCTTGGCCCGCTCGAACTCCTCGATCAAATCGAAGAGACACTGATCGTCGAACCAACGCCGGTGACCTGGCCCGTTGGAATCCCCGGCGACTTCCGCGGTGTGATCCACCAGCAGACCGGCGAATACACACGCTTCGAACGAACCGCTCGTGGCTCCACGATGGCCCCCGAAGAGATCGTGAGTGCCGAGCAGGCAGCGATCGATGACGGCGAGTGGTGGGACACAGCTCAAGAAGAAGCCGAGCTGCTTCGAGAGGTCGGCCGAGTGGTCGATCAGAAGAGCTTCCTTGCGTGTGAGAGCACGCCAGTCTTCTTCGGATCGGCACTGACCAACTTCGGCATTCGGTTCCTGCTCGACGGTGTCGTCGACCTCGTCCCCTCCCCCGCTCCTCGCGTGTTGGCCGATGGCGGCCGCCGAGGCATCGACGAACCCTTCAGCGGTCTTGTCTTCAAGGTGCAGGCGGGTATGGACAAGGCCCACCGCGATCGCATTGCGTTCATTCGTGTCTGTAGCGGCGTCTTTGAGCGCGGGATGATGGTGACCGCCGGCGAGTCCGGGCGACAGTTCTCCTCGAAATACGCACAGACCCTGTTCGGGCAGGATCGAGACACCGTCGACACCGCCTATCCCGGCGACATTCTCGGCTTCGTCAACGCCAACGATCTGCGCATCGGCGAAGCCGTCTACAGCGACTCTCCGTGTGAGTTCCCAGCGCTCCCGGCCTTCGCCCCCGAGTTCTTCATGCGTGCCCGAGTACTCGACACCTCGAAGTTCAAGCAGTTCCGCAAGGGCATCGCCCAGCTCGACGAAGAAGGTGCCGTTCAGGTGCTGCGCGACGAGGACCTCGGCGATCAAGCACCGATCCTTGCCGCCGTCGGTCAGCTGCAGTTCGAGGTGGCGACCCATCGACTCGAGAACGAGTTCGGCGCCGCCATCGAGCTCACCAACACGCCCTACACGATCGCTCGAAAGACCGATGCTGAGTCCATGCCGGCACTGCGTGCCATGCAGGGTGTCGACGTCTTGACTCGTGCGAACGGCATCCATCTCGCACTGTTCGAGAGTCGGTATTGGATGGACCGGGTGCTCGCTGATCACCCCGACCTCACGCTGGAACGTATGGTTGCCGAGGGCGGATTGGGCTGAGACACCACTCAGCTGGAGGGAATCATGCGCACACCATCAAGGGAGAACGTGCTCACGGGCGCGTTCTGCGCGGTTGTGCTCGGGGTCTTGTTGGTGATCGCCAACCGAGCAGGGAGTCCTTCGGGCACTCAAAATCTTGCGAACGGCGGCGCTGACACACCGGTGGTGCAGGGCACCTCAACCGATGCCGAGATCGCTGACGAGGCAACCACGACAACGCCGACAACCGCGGCGCCCACGACCACGATCACCGCTGCTCCTACGACCACGACCGAACCGCCCTACGCAGGTTGGGTTGACCCGGCCGGTTCGGGCGAATCGTGGGCAACACTCGGCGCCGTCGAGGGTCTACTCACGTTCCGAGGCAACCCATCTCGCACCTACTACGGCGAGGGTCCCGTCCCGCAGAACCCGAGCGTGCAGTGGAGCTTCACGATCGGCTGCTCGAACTCCACGGTCGGCGGCCAGCCAAAGCAGTGGTGTGGCTCGGGCTGGACCGGCCAGCCGACGATCTTCCGCCCGCCAGGCGCCGATCTCTCCGATCCAACCAACGATCCCGGCTGGTGGTTGGCCTTCGGTGCCTACAACAGTCAGGTCAACTTCCACGACCTTGCGACCGGTGACGAGATCTATCCGCCGTATCGCACGGCCGACATCATTAAGGGCACGGTCACGATCGACCCCGACGGTTTCCCTCTGCTCTACACCGGCAGCCGCGACAACTTCTATCACGTGGTCGCCCTCGACCGGCCCGAGCCCGAAGCGCTCTGGAAACTCGACGCCGAGGCCGTGCAACCAACGAAGTGGAACAACGACTGGGATGGCTCCGGTCTCATCATCGACGACTATCTCTTCGAGGGCGGCGAGAACTCGCGCTTCTTCATCGTGAAGCTGAATCGCGGCTACGACGCTGATGGGTTCGTGACCGTCGACCCGGAGATCGTTTTCTCAGCAGCGGGCTGGGATGACGAACTGACCGCAGCGGTCGGCAACGACGTGAGCATCGAGAACTCTGTCGCCATCGTCGGCAACGTCGTGTACTTCGCGAACTCGGGCGGACTCGTCCAAGGATGGGACATCACCTCGCTCGACAGCGGCGGCACACCGGAACGGGTCTTTCGCTTCTGGGCCGGCGATGACATCGACGCCTCGCTCGTCGCTGATGACGAGGGAATGCTCTACGTGGGCGTCGAGTACGAACGAGGCAACGCACGATCACAAGAGCTCGGCCAGGTCATGAAGCTCGATCCGTCGAAGCCTGATGATCCGCTGGTGTGGAGCCGAGAAGCTCGCTCGGGCCTTGACTCGGGCGTGTGGGCCACGCCGGCCCTGCATAACGATCTCGTGATCATCGCCACCGACGACGGCCGCGTGCTCGGCCTCGACCGAGCCACGGGCGACGAGCGTTGGGTCCTCCGCCTTCCCGGGCCGCTGTGGCAGAGCCCGGTGGTGGTCGACGACGTCTTGATCCAGGGTGATTGCGAAGGCGGATTGCACGCCTTCGACGTGAGCGACACAACGATCGAGCCGCCAAACCTCTGGACGCTTCAGCTCGGCGGTTGCATCGAATCAACACCGGCCGTTTGGCAGGGCCAGATCTTCGTCGGCAGCCGCAACGGGACCTTCTACGCCGTTTCCGACTAGCTCTTCAGCCGGCGGTTGCCGCCACGGCCGACTGTGCCGATTCCCACTCGGCACGGGCCTGAGCCGGCCGGCCACCCATCCACAAAAGGGCGAAGCCGAGAACGTTGCAGGCCGCTGCGGCGAGGAACGAGATCCGGTAGTCGAAGACGTCTCGCAGCAGGCCGAGAAGGAACGGTCCACCCGCGACTCCGATCGTGCCGAAGAGCTGATTGAACGAGTAGATCTGTGAGTAGTGCTTCACGCCAAACGTTTCGGCGAGCAGCAGCGGCTGCAGCATCAACAGGTTGCCGACGCTGATGCCGAAGATCACGAGGCCAAGAAACAACATCGGGCGGGTCGACCCGAGAGCGATCCAGGCGAGGCCAAGGCCTTGCACAAGAACAAGTCCGGCCGTGAGTGTCCACGTGTCGATCTTGGTGACGACCGCTCCTCCTGCGAGCCGTCCGACCACGCTCGACAGTGCGAGCGTCGAGACCGCTGCCGTGCCAGTGGCGGCGTCGAAACGCTCGCTGCCAAGGTTGACCATCTGCGCGATGGCGCCGACCTGCGCCATGAACACGAGGGCATAGACCGCGGACAGGAAGCGGAAGAACTGCGTGTTGGTCGCCTGAGCGAAGGTGGCACCGACCACGGCAACCGGTTGTGGCGGTGTTGGCGCGCCATCGGGTTCGAGACCTTTGTCCGCTGGGCTCGACCGAATCAGCAGCCAGGCGATCGGAACGACACCGAGGAACCAGATCACGCCAAGTGTTGGTCCAGCCTCTGCGAGGCCCTTGTCGTCGATGAATCGCCCGGCAACCGGCGTGATCGCGATGCCCCCGACGCTGAGGCCAGTCGACGCAATCGACAGCGCAACCGAGCGACGGACGTTGAACCAGCGAGCGACGATCGTGGTCGACGGAACCAGCCCGGCGATTGCGAATCCGATGCCGAACACGGCGAAGAAGATGAACAACTCAACGACCGAATCGACCCAGCGAAGTCCGATCAACGCACCCGCACCGATCAAACCACCAGCGGTGTAGAACCAGCGCAGATCCACTCGATCCATCCATCGAGACAGCGCAAAACCGGTGGCCCCACTGATCCCGAAGAACATGGCGGTTGCCGCCGAAACGACCGTGACCGACGCATCGAGCTCAACCTTTGCTGCTCGCAGAATCACCGACGCGTTGTAGAAACCAAGGCCCGCGGTGACACACAAGACGACGAAGACAGCGCCGACAACGACCCAGCCATAGAACACACCAGAGTCATCGGTGGCGGGGCGAGGGGCACTTGTCACCAACGAACCCTAGCGATGGGTCACATTCGGAAGCGAAACGCCGACTGGGACCGCTAACATGTGCGACTCCAAGGGGCCTTAACTCAGTTGGTAGAGTGCCTGCTTTGCAAGCAGGATGTCGGGAGTTCGATTCTCCCAGGCTCCACTCATATCCCTTCGTCTTGGCGAAGGTGCTCAAGAAGCCGTCGGACTCCGTCCGGCGGTTTCTTTGCATCCGCCACGCCGTAAGCGAGAGCCCAGCTCAAGCGCTCGATTCCGCCGCCCTCGGACGCCGCCCGGCGGCCTCTTTGCATCCACCACGCCGTAAGCGAGAGCCCAGCCCAAGCGCTCGGATCCGCCGCCCTCGGACTCCGTCCGGCGGCTCTTTTGCATCCACCACGCCGTAAGCGAGAGCCCAGCCCAAGCCCTCGGATCCGCCGCCCTCGGACGCCGCCCGGCGGCCTCCTTACATCCACCACGCCGTAAGCGAGGGTCCTGGGCAAAGCACAGGAGGCTCGCAGCGCATGCGGCGGATCTCAAGTGCTGACATCTGCATCTTCAGGGGTCTGACCCTGCGGTTCGGGTCCGACCCCTGAAGTTGCGCAAGGAGAAGCGACAACAACCGGGGCTAGACCACAACCGTTCGGCTCGGCGAGCCAAGCGTCAGGCAGCCGAGCGGATGGCGATTGGTTCGGTTTGTGGTGCGGGCCTTGCAACCGTGGCGGCCTCAATTGGCGCTTGGACCGGGGCCGGCTCTGGCCAGTACGCTTCGTGGCCTTTGGGGCAGCGGAACGTCAACACTGGGCCATCATCGGTGTTGCGGAACGACGTGATCGACCGGGTTCCGACGAGCTGGCGGTTCTGGCATGTGGGGCAGTGAATCACGAACATGTAGCCATTCTGAGCGGGTTCGATTCAGAAGAAAAGCGATGCTTTCTAACGCATACTCGGTAGATTTTCTACACAATCGATGCCACACTCAGCGGCATGGATCTCAGCGTTCAACAACTCAGGATGCTGGCCGAGGTATCCCATCAGGGAACGATCGCCGCAGCAGCAGCATCGCTTGGCTACACGCCTTCGGCCGTCTCCCAACAGCTGGGAGCGGTCGAAAAGACCACCGGTGTTGCCGTGCTCGAACGGGTCGGCCGAACGGTGCAACTGACCGACGCAGGCCGTGAGCTCGTGCACCATGCCGAGATCGTGCTGGCCCAACTCGAGGAGGCACAGGCGGCCATCGAGCGGGTGCAAACCGAAGTCGCCGGCGATCTTCGCGTCGGGATTCTCGAATCGATCGCTGGCAGCTTGTTGCCGCTCGCCTTGCCACGCCTGCGCAACGCTCACCCAGCACTGACCGTGCGCACGCTGCAAAGCGAAGCGCTCAGCTCGATCGAGTCGCTGCGCTCCGGCGAAGTCGATGCCTTCTTCCTCATCGACTACCCAAGCTCACCAACCGACATCGGCCCGTCGATGACCCGGATCAACATCTGCCAGGACTGGTTCCGGGCGGTGGTTCCAACCGAGTGGGATGGCCCCGATGTGATCGAACTCGCTGACCTCGCCGAGGAGCACATGATCGCATCACCGCCCGAGATGAGCTGCGGGCGATGTGTCACCCTCGCGTTCGTTGACGCCGGTGTCACCCCCGACATCGTGCACCAGATCGATGAGTACCCCGCCGTGTTGAACCTCGTTGCCGCCGGCGCAGGCGTTGGCTTGATCCCTGAGCTCGGTATTCGCAATGTGCCCGATGGCGTTCGGGTCGTCGAACTCAAAGAGCCGTTCGCACGATCGGTCGACTTGATCTTTCGGACCTCGAGCGCCGAACGACCGGCGATCAAAGCGTTCGTCGCTGCGATTGAAGAATCGGCTGATGAGCTCGGGCTCGATCGACCGTGAGTGCAACAAGCCCAGCCGGCACCGCGTCGACCACGACGCGGATGGTTGCGTTCCTGCGCGGCATGAACGTTGGCAAGAACCATCGAGTCAAGAATCCGGAGCTCGAAGCAATCTTCGACTCGCTCGACCTCGACAACGCGGCCGGGTTCCTTGCGAGTGGCAACGTCGTCTTCGACGTCGATAACAAGCGGGCGAAAGACATTGACGCGCTCGAGCTGCGCATCGCAACCAAGCTCGAGGCCGAGCTTGGTTATGCCATTCCCACGATGGTGCGCACGGGTGATGACGTGCGGGCGATCGCTGACCATGAACCGTTTCCCGGCGCGGTCGACGACGGCTTCGAGGGGAAGCTCCAAGTGCTCCTCATTCGTGATGAGCCCGATGCGGCGTCGGCCAACGCTCTCCTCGATCTTGCGACCGATGACGATCTCGTGCGCGTGGACGGACGAACGCTCTACTGGCTTCCCCGCGGGAACGTGCTGGAATCAGGTCTCGAAATGACCGCTCTCGATCGCATCACCGGCCCAGCAACAATGCGCACCGCAAATACGATGCGGCGGATCACCAAGAAGTACCTCGCCTAGCGGCTACTTCTTCTGTGCCGGCTTCTTCTGTGCCGGCTTCTTTTTGGGCCGAGCCTTCTTGGCTGCTGCCTTCTTCTGTGCGGGCTTCTTTTTGGGCCGAGCCTTCTTGGCTGCCGCCTTCTTCTTGGCCGGCTTGCGCGCCTCGGTCACACCGGTGGCAACCATGAGGTCGGCGAGTTCAACGGCGACCGAGTCCGCCATCGTCCACAGATCGGGCACCTGGTCACGGTCGCTGACGAACCCGAAATCGAGCATGCCGTTGGTCGACTGCACCGTGATGTTGAGACCAACACCATCAACGATGGCCGACACCGGGAAGTTGGCTTCGATCTTGGCGCCAGCGAGATAGAGCGGGATCGGTGGACCCGGCACGTTCGACACGACGACGTTGAACGGCAGCCCGACTCGATCAGCAAGTTTGGTCGATGCGATCAATCGAGCGGCCAACGCCGAGACGGCGGGCGGCGCAACCTGTGTGAGGTCTGTGAGCATGTCTGCCGGAATCGCGTTGTGGCTCTCCTTCGCCACGCGCATGCCGTCATGGACCGCTTCGAGGCGAGCGATCGGATCGTCGAGATGTGTCGCCAACGTCGCAACCGTGCCGGACACGAAGTTGCCGACTGCGTTCTCCTGGCCCTCCTTGCGCACCGACAGCGGGACCATCGCAGCGAGCGGCCGCTCCGGAATCCCGCCATTCTCTTCGAGCCATCGACGCAAGACGCCGCCGACGATTCCGAGCACGACGTCGTTCACCGTCAGGCCGACAGCGTTCTTGACCGCCTTCACCTCGTCGAGCGGGACCGACGCATACGCCCATCGCC
Source organism: uncultured Acidimicrobiales bacterium (assembly GCA_937925335.1). Lineage (GTDB taxonomy): Bacteria > Actinomycetota > Acidimicrobiia > Acidimicrobiales > SZUA-35 > CALEWY01. Next base: position 24,875 of record CALEWY010000101.1, on the reverse strand, counting down.
GATGCGGACCGATCGCCTTGTTGAACGGGGTCGACGGCGCAGAGAGACGGGGCGACGAGATGAGATCCATCGTCGACTCGCTTCCGGTCGACGTCGGCCCCGCCGCAGTCAGAAGATCGCCAAGAACCGGGAGCGTCTTGCCGAGCGCGATGGCCGCACGAGCCATACGCACTGGCGAGAGCGCCAGGGTCATCAACGCTCGCTGCAACACGTCATCTGGTGACGTGAGATCACCCGGCTGAAACGGTGGAGGATCCTCCGGCACGGGAACTTCTGGGTCAAGATCGACCAGCGTCTGGAGCAGTTCAACTCCGGAGATGCCGTCGATGGCGGCGTGGTGGATCTTGGTGAGGATGCCGATGCGCCCGTCCTGCAAACCCTCGACGACGTAGCTCTCCCAGAGCGGCTTCTGGCGATCGAGTGGCCGCGAGTGAATACGCGAGACGAGCTCAGCGACAGCATCTCGGCTGCCGTCCCCCGGCACCGCGACGTGGCGCAGGTGGTAGTCGATGTCGAAGTCGGTGGCGTCTGCCCAATACGGACGGTCGAGGCCGAACGGAACCTCAACGATTCGACGAGTGAGCGGCTTCAGGTTGTCGATCCGCGACAGCAGGTGACGCCGATAGCGCTCGAACGTCCACGGCTCGGGACTCGTGGACGGGTCGATGACCAGCACGCCGGTGATGTGCCCCACCGTCGTAGGCCCTTCCATCGTGAGGAAGGAGGTGTCGACTCCAGTGAGTTGTTCCATCGGGCGATCCGCCTGTCATCTCTTGAGGTGTGAGCCCGGAATAGTTGTTGGCCTAGAACCCGGTCACGATTCGGATGGGTACAGCCAGCTGGTGCTGCGGGTTGGCTCGAACGGTCGCCACGTTCCAGGGTCTTGCGCTAACCGGTCGGCCAAAACGAGCCCGACTGAAGCGTTGAATCCAAGGCCCGTGTGGCTGCCGCGAACTTCGACGTTCTCGGCGCGACGACCTGGCGATTGCACGCAGCTCTGCCAGGCGACGACGCCGTCAGACTTGGTGAACACCGACGTCGACGGGACGGGGATCTGATCGAGGTCGACGTTCTCTTGATCTCGGGCGAAGGTGCCGCGTTCTCGCAGGTAGTCCCACAGCGGACTGAGGAGTGACTTTTCGGTTGTCGCGAAGTTGAAGGGGCTACCGAGGCTGACGACTTGCTCGACCAACGCCGGATGCTCTTGGGCGACGAGGCGGGCATACACACCACCGAGCGACCAGCCGACGACCGGCACGGGACCCTCGGCGATGTCGACCATTTCCGACAACGTGTCGTAAACACCCTGCAGCGTCTCGGGGCGAGGTCCGAGGTTGCGGCCGAGGCCCCAACCACTCGGGCGGTGACGAAGCTGACGCAACAAGATTCGCAACGGAATCGTGCTGGTGTCGCTGGCGATGAAACCGGGAAGAACAAGAACCGGGCGGCCTTGACCTTTCGGCGCCAAGCGGAAGAGTGGGTTGCTTGCCACGAACATGCCGAACTCGGCCGGTGACCGGAGTTCGAAGACCGGATGCGACGGTCGGCGTTGTTCTGAGACAGCGGTCACAAGCCCCAGTGTGCCCGACCGCAGTCGGCGACGCCACGAACGCGAACAGCGCGACATGATTCGGTCATATTCGCTCAGGCCAAAAGCACCAAGCCTCTGGTCAAGAGCGCCTGATTCAAGGCGTTCGACCCGGTTCGTCCACTGTTTTAGCCCTAACTCGGGTCTCCAGGGGACACTTGTGAAACCGACGAAGCCTGCCAGACGGGATCGCCGGCTCAGTCGTCCGCTGCGGTCTTGCCGTAGTCGACGGAGTACCAACGCTCGGGCTTCATCGTCAGCGCGATGCTGGTCGAATCGTTGCCCCCGGCGACGTACTCATCACCCATCTCTTCGCCGAGGTAACGGCGAGCCATCGGGCGGGCGTGAAGCTCGATGTCGCAGTCGACCGTCTCGACGACGGGACCCTCGACCATCACGTACTTGTAGGGCAGGGCCTCAGACTGCGCACAGAGCGAGAAGCGACCGGCCGCATCGATCAGCACCGCCTTCTTCGACTTCGGGCTCATGAGCACGCGGATGTGGCCGTCGTCTTCGTAGCTGTACCAAATCGGGACGGTGAGGGGCCCACGACCGGGATCTTCGATGCCGATCACACCGATCCGGACGTCTCGGAGAAATGCTTCGCGTTCGTCGTGGTTCATCGTGGCCATGAATGCAGTCTGGCCCAAGCCAGCGTTCACGGCCCGTTACCGCCTCACCCCCACCGGCGTTAGCGTGAGGTGATGAGCGAGACCCCCCTCACGATCCTGAGCGTTGCCGCACACCCTGACGATCTCGATTTCGGTTGCGCCGGCACCACCGCAGCACTGACCGCCGCCGGCCATCGCGTCGTGTACTGCCTCGTCACCGACGGCCAAGCGGGCGGATTCGACAACACGATCACCCGTGACGAGATGGCGACGATTCGCCGCAAGGAACAGACCGAGGCCGCGGCTGTCGTTGGTGTCGACGAACTGCACTTCCTCGGCTTTCCAGACGGAGCGGTGGAGGCCACCATCGAACTTCGCAAAGCGATCAGCCGGGTGATCCGCCAGGTCAAGCCCGACCGTGTCATCACCCAGCGACCGCATCGAGACTTTGATCGCATCTACGGCAGCCATCCCGATCACATTGCGACGGGTGAAGCCACGATGTGTGCGGTCTACCCCGACGCCCGGAACGAGTTCGCACACACATCACTCCTGGAAGACGAGGGCCTCGAACCGCATTCGGTTCCCGAGGTGTGGATCATCGGTGGGCCGGATGCCGACGTTTTCGTCGACATCACCGACACCTACGACGCCAAGGTCGAGGCCTTGTTGTGCCACGACAGCCAGATGCAGGATCCGAGCCGAATTCCCGATCTGATCCGTGAGTGGGGCGAACGAGTCGCTGGCGAGGGGTCACTCGCCGAGGGCCGGTTGGCCGAAGCATTCCGCAGGCTCGAGACCGCCTGAGGCATCATCGGGGTCGGGCTCACACCTCTGAGGGGACCACGATGACGACCGATCCAGACCCGCTGCTCACCGATCTGCTTCTCACGAACCTGCAGAGTCGGCGTGATGACGACCATGTCGTGTCGCTCGACGGCACGTGGAAGCTGATCCTCGACCCCTACGACAGCGGGCTGATCAACATCCTCGGCGAGCGCAACAAGACGGGCTACTTCCGCGATTTCAAGCCTCGTCATCAGGGTGATCGGGTCGAGTACGACTTCGATACGTCCACCGACATCGAGGTGCCCGGCGACTGGAACACGCAGCATCCCGAGCTGCTCTACTACGAGGGCACCGCCTGGTATCGCCGGCTGATCGAGGTCGACGATGACCACGCAGCTCGTGCGAGCGCAGGCCGCAGCTTCGTCCACTTCGGGGCGGCCAACCACACGACGCGCGTCTTCCTCGACGGCGAAGAGCTCGCCCTGCACGAGGGTGGTTTTGGGCCGTTCACCGTTGAGGTCACAGGTCGTTTGAGTGCAGGCACCCACTCACTCGTCGTGATGGTCAACAACCGTCGCGAGCCCGATCGCATCCCTGCGATGCGCAGTGACTGGTGGAACTTCGGCGGCATTCATCGGTCGGTCGAGTTGGTCCACACTCCGGCGACGTCGATCATCGACGCCTGGCTGACGATGGCACCGGATGGCTGCCTGACCGGCGGTGTGACCGTCGACGGCCCTGAGGCGTGGGCGCTCGAGGTTCGAGTTTCACTCGGTGACGAAGTGATCGCTGACGTCGCCAACTTGGCCGACGGTGAGCAGCCAATCGATCCGCCATCGAGTGCCGCGCTCGGCTTCGAGCGGTGGGCGCCCGGCGCACCCGTGCTCCATCGCGCCACGTGGACCCTGCACAACCCGGACACCGGAGCGGTCGTCGACGAGGTGCACGACGACATCGGTCTTCGCACCGTGAGGGTCGACGGCACCACGCTCTACATCAACGACGTCGAGACCTACCTCAACGGCATCTCCATCCACGGGGAGGGCCCGTCCGGCGGCTCGCGAGCTGCCGGTGAGGCCGATGCGAGTGAACTGCTCGATTGGGCAGAGGCCCTGAACGCCAACTTCGTTCGGCTCGCCCACTACCAGCACGATGAAGCGATGGTTCGAGAAGCCGACCGGCGCGGCCTGCTCGCGTGGGGCGAACTCCCCGTCTATTGGGGCATCGATTTTGAGAACCCGGCCACCATCGCCAACGCTCGCCGCCAAGCTGACGAACTGGTCGTGCGTGACCGCAATCGCGCCAGCATGATCCTCTGGTCAGCGGCGAACGAAACATTGCCTGGTGATGGGCGCAACTCGTTCATCACGACGATCATCGAGCGCTTCCGTGCGCTCGACCCAACTCGTCTCACCACCGCGGCGTTGCTCACACTCCCGACGAACTCACCGAACACACTCATCGATGATCCGCTCGGCGAGGTGGTCGATGTGATCGGCGTCAACGAGTATCTCGGTTGGTACTACGGCGACCGCGAGGCAATCCCGGAAACCACGTGGAGCTCAACGTTCAACAAGCCGCTGGTGTTCAGCGAACTCGGTGCTGGGGCGAAGTTCGGCCATCACGGTTCGGACGACGAGATCTGGACCGAAGAGTTCCAGGCTGCTGTCTACCGAGCCCAGCTCGAGATGATCAACCGCCAGTCTGAGTGCATTGGATTGTCGCCGTGGATCCTCAAGGACTTTCGCACGCCCATGCGCGTCCTTCCTGGCATCCAGGACGGCTATAACCGCAAGGGACTCGTGAGCGAGGAAGGTGAGCGCAAGCTCGCCTTCGAGCTCCTCGCAGACTGGTACAAAGAACAGCCGTGACAACCACTCAAACCGTGCCCGACGAACGGGACCCATCCGACAGCGGTGTTGGACCGCTCCGGAAGGAGCGTGAGTGGTGGCATCGACATCTCGAGCCCGAAGAGCGCCGTCGAGTCATGTCGGACCTGGCGATCGTTCGTCAGGAACATTGGGCCTATCGCTTCACCGTGATGATCACGCTGTCGGTTGTGGTTGCGGTCATGGGCTTGTCTGCGAACTCCGCGGCCGTCGTGATCGGCGCCATGTTGCTCGCGCCGCTGATGCAGCCCGTGCTCGCAACGGCCGGTTGTGTGTCGATGGCGTTGTTCCGCAAGGCGCTCGGGAACCTGACGAAAGTGGTTCTCGCAACGGTTTGGTCGGTCGGCCTCTCCTACATGCTGGCGAAGATCTTCGTGCCCGACCCGCCGCTTGCGAACGAGATCGTCTCTCGCACAAAACCCGACATTCGCGATCTCATCGTTGCGCTCGGCGCTGGCGCCGCCGGTTCCTACGCAACGGTCCGAAAGGACGTGTCGTCAGCCCTCCCGGGTGTCGCCGTCGCCGTTGCCCTGATTCCGCCGCTCGCCACCGTCGGCATCTCCCTCGAGGCCGGCAACATGAGTTACGCCCGAGGCGCACTGCTTCTCTACACGACCAACCTCGTTGCGATCATCTTCGCCAGCGTGGTCGTGTTCATCATCACCGGCTTCGTGCCGCCCCGACGTCTCGCAACCACGTCGTTTCGCCTTGCCGCCGTGTCGTTGATCGTGATCGGCTTCGTGACCGCCATATCGATCCCGCTCTATCAAGCATCACAATCAGCGGTGGCCGAAACGAACCGACAGATCGCGGCACGAGAGATCGTCGATCGCTGGCTCGGTGAGATCGATGAGAGCCGAACGGTTGATGTTGGCGACGATCGCATCACCGTCGAAGTCAGGAGTTTTGAGATTCCGATCGACGACGCACAGCTTCGTGAAGAACTCACCGCCAGGTTCGGCGAGGGGACGGCGATCTCCGTGCGCTGGGACCGTGTCGAGCGAGCATCGACGTCGACCACCGCTGCACCCACCACGACGATCTTGACCGACGAGGAGATCCTCGCCGCCGACATCGAATCCACCACGTTGGCGTGGCTTGCAGAAGCCGACGCTGGGCTCGGCTACGAGCTGATCTCCGCTCGCCAAGTCGACGGTGTGTGGCGCATCGACGCCGGTGGTGTCGGCGAACATCCGTCCTTCGACGAGCTCGAATCCCGGTTGGCCGCGCTCGATCCAAACCTCTCCTTCGGGTTCTCGTGGACGATTCGTGAAGAGGTCACGACCGGCACGACGATCCCGTTGCCGACACCGGATGAGGTTCTCGAAGAAGAGATGCGAGTCGAGGTCGACCGATGGGCTGCGCAGACTGGAAACACGGTCAGCAGTTTCGTCTACGACGGAGAGCGAGCGACGCTCGAGATCGTCGGACCGAACGAACCCGACGTCAACGTAATCGTGATCGAGCTCATCGCCATCGCCGGTCAGGAGTTCCCCGTCGACGTGTTCTTCACCGAACGTCGCCAGGTCACGACGACCACCCTCGGCGACATCGACCCGTTCGGCAGCACAACGACCACCGGCTGACGACCTGAGAAATCGCCGGGTCTCCGGCTGCCCGAGCACTAGCGTTCGCCGGTGCGCGATCCACAGCGGCTGTTCCTGGCGAACGGCATCCTTCGCAAGGCGATCATGGCGGGCGGCTGGTTGCCGCTGGCCCTTCGCCTTGTCGTCGAGCTCGAATTCAGCGCGCTCCAGTTGCTGCTCATGGGGACAGCGATCGAGCTGGCGATCCTTCTCGGCGAGGTGCCAACGGGTGTGGTGGCCGACGTGTTCAGCCGAAAGTGGTCGGTGATCATTGGGGGTCTGCTCCTCCACACCGCCCAACTCGCCTCGGGGTTCGCCGATGAGTGGGTGCTCTACCTCGGCACACAGTTTCTCTGGGGCTTCGGATGGACGTTCATCAGCGGCGCGGAGATCGCATGGGTCACCGACGAAGTCGGAACATCAGACGACGTTGAGCCGCTGCTGTTGCGACGAGGCCGTTTGGAGTTCGTCGCCACGATCGTTGGGCTGGTCTTCTTCGGGCTGCTCTCACAGGTCGTCTCCCTCGGCACAGCGGTGATGGTTGCCGGCGCAATGGGCCTGGTGTGGAACCTCCTGCTGGCATCGATGATGCGCGAGACCGGCTTTCAGCGATCGAATGAGGAGCATTGGTCGACCTTTGTTTCGACGATGCGTCTCGGAGCACGGTTCACCTGGCAGACGAAAGGCCTGCGAATTCTCGGTATCGCGCTCATCGCTGGAGGTATGGCGGCAGAAGCGATGGACCGCCTCGACGTGCGGCGATTGCAAGACCTTGGGCTGTCGACCGACGCCTCGCCAACGCTGGTGTTCGGCATCGTCATGACTGCGCAATCGCTCATCGCCGGCATCGCACTGTGGCGGTTCGAGCAGCGGTTCGCCGGGCGACGAGTGGTGACGGCCTTCGCCACGTTGCTCGGGCTGGTCGGACTGGCAAGCCTGGCACTCGCGCACATCCCCGTCCTGGCGCTCGCCGCTGTCCTCTTGATCGCTCAAGGCGGGATGCTCGACCTCACCCAACCGCTCATCGGAACCTGGGCCAACGCGCTCGCGCCCGATGGGGCCCGGGCCACGGTTCATTCGTTCATCGGACAGACCCGAGCCTTCGGCGAGATCATCGGCGGCGTCACCCTCGGCGCGGTCGCCGAGGTGTTCACCTTGCCGACGGCATGGACGGTGGGCGCCGGGCTCTTCCTGTTCGCCGCCGCCATCTGTTGGTCAGCCCGCCCTCATTCGGACGGGCTGACGCCAGCTTGAGCAGGACAACAGCGGTGCGTTGGGGAGACGGTTAGCTCTGGGACCGGCGACCGGCGACAAAGATCACGAAACCGAGACCGAGGACCACAATGGTTCCGAGCACTCCGGCCATCGTGGCAAGCACGGTCGAGATGCCACCCGGCGAGTCATCGACCACGACATCGGCTGTGAGGAAGGAATCGTCGGGGTTCATCATGGCCAACGGATCGAATTCGACGTTCGCACCGTCACGGAGATTGTCGTAGCCATCAAACGTCCCGTCCGAGAGCTGGACATTGATGACGCCGGAATCAAGGGCGTCACCGTCAAAGAATCGTCCAGCACGGGTGAGCTCTCGTTCGCAGTCGTACAGACCGCGGAGGTCACTCGCATCGTGCACGTTCGAGACATCTTCAGCCTCGGCATCGAAGGTGAACATCGGGTCGGTCAACATCTCCGCTGGACTGATCACCGTGCGAAGACGGGTGAGGTAGGGCTGTTCCTCAGCTTTTTGAACAAGATAGGGATCGTCAAAAGCGAGGCCCGTGACCGGCGATGCGTATTCGGTAATGAACGCCTGTCCACCAAGAGCATCAGCCCTGGACCCGATCAGCCGTGTGTAGTCGGAGAAACCGAATGAGGAGAACGACAGTTCTTCGGTGCGGATCTCGAAGTGCTCATAGTTCTCGGGAATCGCCTGATGATCACCAAAGACCCACACGTAGATCGGCATGTCATCAAACGCGGCCACCGCGGTGAGTCGCAGCGGAATCATTGGTTGCGAGCCCGGATAGGTGATCTCGACCGGCTGGATCGAATCCGCTGATTCTCCATCGAGGAGACGCATCGCGAGGAACGAGAACTCCTCGTCCACATAGACGTCGATGAGTGGTTCCATGCTCTCGTCGACTCGGTAGTTGTTGTCTCGCAACCAGGTGAGCAGCGCTTCCGGGTCGTCAGCGCCGACGACGTCGAAGCCGAACGGCCCGACTTCGCCAGAAGCGAAGACCTCGACTGCACGATCGTTTGGCGCAGCCGTCGTCGTTGTCGCTGGCAAGGCCATCAGGATTTCGTCGACACACTCGGTCGCCTCTGGCGGGATGATCCTCACATCGGTGAGGGTGTGTAACTCGTCGAAAACGAGTTCGCCATCTTCGGGCACTGCGACGTCATCGACGTCGATCGGCTCGGCGATGGGGAGGATCCACGAGAAGTCGTCGGCCTCACCCTGGTAGGCGATCTCGATGAGTGAGCTGACGGTGTCATCGTCGTTCACCGTGAAAACGATTCGCTCGGCGACTTGATCCACCGGCTGGTTCTGACAGAAGAAGCCTCCACACGCGCTGGCCGGCGACATGGTGAGAGCGACGATCGCGAGTGCGATGAACGCTGAGGCGAGGAAGCGGATGTGACGGCGCATTGCGAGACCCTCCGAAGCGCGAAGCCGGGTGGCTCCGCTCGTGATTGCAACGACGACTCACCGGGTCGAACGGTTCCAAAGAAACGAAACCGCAACGAAGCACTGATCTCAGGGGGCCGCAGGTCCGCTGTCACGGAGCAGTTCGGGCATCGACTCGGTGAGTGATGCCCACACGTGGTCAGGCCGCTCGAAGGCTGGTCCATTTCGGTAGACCTCGGCCGCGGCAACTGCAAGGTCGAGTTCCTGCGCTGCCCGTTCCAACGTGGTGACTTCGATCGGTAGGACGACGCCGTTGTGGCGCGCGAACGCAGGCGCAGCCGGGTCAAGAATGCCGTGGTCGATGCTTGGGGTGATGAGCTTTGAGCAACGGCACGGATTGTCAGCGCGAACCAGGCCGCAACGATCGGCCATGAGCTGACGCATCACGCGGCGACCACGCGAGAGCCGCTGCCGGTGTGTTGCGGCGGTGACTTCGGTGATCTCAGCGGCGACAACATCGGTGAAGCCCAACAGGTCGCCGAGCAGGTAGGCGATCCGTTGGTCTCGAGACAGGCATAGCAACATCCCGTAGGTGCACGAGAGTCGGACATCGGCTGCCAGCTCCGCTCCTTCCGTGGTCTGTTCACCCTCGAACGGAGCATCGTCCACGAACCGATCGATGAATTCACCAAAGGGCTCGGGCCCAACGACGGATCGCTCCGTTCGACGACTTCTCGTTCGCTGCAACTGGCGGACGGCGACCGTGTAGGCCCACGTCGTGAACTTGGATCGGCCCTCGAAGGTGGACAGGCCGGTGACGAGCCGAATCATCACTTCCTGCGCCGCGTCCTCGGCATCGTTCGGGTTGCCGGTGAAACGCAGCGCGAGGCGATACATCGGATCGATCATCCGCTCACAGAGTTCGGTCAGCGCCTCGGCGTCCCCACCGGCGGCTTGATGAGCGAGCGGGGTGAGGTCGTCCAGATCGGCGTCGAGGGTCATGAGGATCCCGGCGCGTTGAACGCCATGAAGAGCATCATCTCATTGGCGGGGTCGAACACGGGAACGAGTTCGGCTTCCGCCATCATCTTGGGCGCCATGGACTCCATCGCGCCGGCGCTCATCCAGCCCATGAGATCACCGGTGACACCGCTGGAGTTGAGCGAAAGCACCGTGTTGGAGATGACTTGATCGCTATGGGCTAGGTGGTTGGTGTGCAGGCTCTGTTGGGCGACGGCGAACGCACCAGCGTCGGCCGGTTTGAGCAGCGCAAGCTCGATCGCTGGGGCCGTACTCAGCGTGGTCAGCATCTCATTGTCGAGCTCAGTATCGAAGTGGTCGAAGAATCGGATCGATTCAACTTCGTCGTGGAACCAAGCGAGTTCCGGCTGGTCACCGAGACTCGCGGCGGCTGCGGTCGCCGCTTCGGTGCTGCTCCAGACGACGAGATCGGCGAAGACGGCCGGGTCCGATGCGCTTCGCAAGCCCAGCGATGCGACGTAGCCGTCGAAGAGTTCTCCGAGCAGTCGATGTACGTCGGGCTGCTTGGCGACGAAGGTGTTCGGGTCCTTTGCCTGGAAGACGGCGATTTCAAGTGCGTTCACGGGGTTCTCCTGGATCGATGGTGCGTTGCGCACAACGGTGGGTTCAGGAGATTGAGAGACAGACCGGTTCTCGAGTGTGACAAGAAAACTTCGCGAGTCTTTGGCGGCGGACGACGCGCTTGTTCAGTGTGCGCGGCGCGCCTTCCGCCGAGAGCGTCGCTACAGCGAGTTGTTGAACAGCGCGAGCGTCTTGTCGAACGAGGTCGTGGACGCCTCTTCGTGGTAGCTCGGATAACCCGGCCAGGTGAAGCCGTGATCGGCCTCGGGGAAGGTGATCAGCTCGACGTGGTCGAGTGGAGCGACCGCATCGAAGAACGGCTGGTGCATGGCGATCGACTGGACTTCATCGGCCTCACCGATGCCGATGTAGAGCGGCTGGGTCAATCCGGCGGCGGTGAGGTGAGGAGAGTCGGGCTCATCGTCAGCGAGGAACGATGGGTGGAACATCGAGCCGACGACGAACCGCTCGGGGCGGCGCATCAAGGCTCGGTAGACGGCTCGGGCGCCAAGGCAAAATCCGATGCAGCCAGCTGGGTCGGTGAACCCGAACGCTTCCATCGCGTCATCCATGTCGTGCTGGATCTCATCGTCGACGAGTGTTTGCAGCATCTCGGAGACCTTCACTCGGAGGGAGGGATCAGCGACGGCGTCTTCGGGCTCGACATGAAAGAGCCGCTCGGTGCGGTGGTACAGGTCGGGCACGATGACTTCGTAACCCTCGCTTGCCAGCTTGGCGGAGAATTCGTGGGTGGCACGGCGGATGCCGGGCGCATCGAAGAAGATTCCCACTCGTTTGAACGGGCCATCGCCTTGCGGTTTGGTGTGCAGGACAGCCATCGTTCCCGACTCGGTGTCCACGTCGACGATCGCTTGGTGCAGTTCCACGGCTATTCCTCTTCGTCTGATTCGGCGTCTTCTTCGGCGTCTTCCTCGTCGCCTTCACCGGCAGCCTCGTCGGCTGCCGCCGCAGCTTCCTCCGCCGTGACCGCGCCATCAAACTCAAAGGCGATTCGGCGGTTGGCGGCCTTGCCTTCATCCGTCTCGTTGTCGGCGATCGGTTCGGCTTCGCCGGCGCCTCGAGCGGTGAGGCGGGCGGGGTCGACGCCAAGTTCGACAAGGCGGTCGAGGACGGCTTTGGCTCGATCGTCGGAAAGCACTTGGTTGAGGCCAGCGTCGCCCGACGAGTCGGTGTGACCAACGATCTCGACGTTGATCCCCGGTGCTGCGTTGATCGCGACCGCGACCTGTTCGAGCACAGCCGCGCTCTCCGCGCTGATCTCCGCACTGCCCGATTCGAACAAGATCGGCGTTGCGGCAAGCTGGGCGACGAGACGCGTTTCGAGTCGACCGAGAGCCTCAGGGCTCACATCGAAGCTGAGCGCTGTTCCGTCGACCGTGGACGAACCGAAGAACTGGCCGAGCGCGGTTTGGAACTCTTGGCCACGAAGATCACCCGCATCGATGAGGCCGTTGATGGTGATCGTTGAGTTCGTCAGCGTGGAGTCCGGATCGACGAACAGTGCGGTCGAGTCGACGTTCTCGGCGCCGAAGACGCCGCCGGCCGCGAGTACATACTGATCGATCGAGGCTTGGTCGGGGAACGAACCGGTGAGGGTGACGAGGTTGGTGGAGACCGCAGCGACGGCGGCTGTCGGCGTCTTGTCGAGTTCGATGAGAGCGACGTCGAAGTCGCCTGCTTCGAGGCCGAGCGAGTTAGCCGAGTCGTTCAGGAGGCCTTGCGCATCGTCGTCACCGATGAACGCCGTGCCGGAGACCTGGGCGGTGCCGCCAATGAGTGTGGTGCCGTCATCGATGGTGAGTTGATCGGTGACGGTGGTGTAACGAGCCATGGCCGAGTCGATGATCGTGGCGCGAGCTCCCTCGTCCGGAACCGCGCCGGTGATGACGACCGAGTCGCCATCGACGACGAAGGAGATGGCCACCGGCGTTCCGTCGGCAACCTCGACGACCGTGGTTGGCGATTCGGTTGCGACCTCGGGAATGACATCGTCAGCGTTTGAGGCCCAGAGCGCAACCGCTGCAAAAACGCCGGCGAGCACGGCGAGATAGAACCAGCCCAGGGGGCCGGCACCTATCTCGTCCGTGCTCGAGTCGTCGAGTTCTTGTTCGATCGGAGCGTCAGACATCGTCTGGCAAAGGTACCGCCCAGATCAGAGGTCTTGGGGCAGCCTCGTCAGTGCGTCGCGCACCTTCTCCTCCGGATAGTCGTAGTCGACCATCTCGCCGGAGAAGTACTTGTCGTATGCGGCCATGTCGAGGTGGCCGTGTCCGCACAGCGCCGTGAGAATGACACGCTCTTCGCCGGCTTCTTTCGCGGCCAACGCTTCACGGACGGTTCCGGCGAGTGCGTGTGTGGGCTCCGGAGCCGGGACGATGCCTTCGTTGCGGGCGAACTGCACGCCGGCGTCGAAGCACTCGGTCTGATGGATCGACTCCGCCTCGATGAGCCCCAGCTCATAGATGTGGCTGATCAGGGGCGACATGCCGTGGTAGCGAAGGCCGCCGGCGTGGATCTCATCGGGGATGAAGTCGTGGCCAAGGGTGTGCATCTTCATGAGCGGGGTCATACCGGCGGTGTCGCCAAAGTCGTAGGCGTAGACACCTTTGGTGAGCGACGGGCAGGCAGCCGGTTCGACGGCGCGGATGGTCGGGTTCATCTTGCCCGCCATCTTCTCCCGCAGGAACGGGAAGGTGAGGCCGGCGAAGTTCGATCCACCGCCGGTGCAGCCGATGATGACGTCAGGCGTGTCGTCGACCTTCGCGAGCTGCTTGAGTGCCTCTTCGCCGATAACGGTCTGATGCATGAGCACGTGGTTGAGCACACTGCCAAGCGCGTAGCGAACATCGGGGTTTGGCGCGGCCATCTCGACGGCTTCGGAGATGGCGATGCCGAGGCTGCCGGGGTTGTTCGGATCGTCGGCGAGGAGCTTGCGACCGTACTCGGTGACCTCGGACGGGCTCGGGTGGATCGTGGCGCCGAACGTCTCGATCATGGCCTTGCGGTAGGGCTTGGCGTCGTAGCTCGCCCGCACCTGCCAGACCTCACACTCCATGTCGAACAGCGCGCAGGCGAAGGCGAGTGCGGTTCCCCACTGGCCGGCGCCGGTCTCGGTGGTGAGCTTATTGATGCCCTCCATCTTGTTGTAATACGCCTGGGGAACCGACGTGTTGGGCTTGTGTGAGCCGGCCGGGCTCACCCCTTCGTACTTGTAGTAGATGCGTGCCGGGGTATCGAGGGCCTTCTCGAGGCGGCGCGCTCGGAAGAGTGGGCTCGGACGCCACAACTTGTAGACCTCCTGAACCTCCTCGGGGATCTCGATGTAGGAGTCCTGGGAGACCTCTTGCATGATCAACGCCATCGGGAACAGCGGGGCGAAGTCGTCCGGTCCGGCTGGCTCCCTGGTGCCCGGGTGCAGCGCCGGAGGTGGCGGCGAAGGCAGGTCGGGCACGATGTTGTACCAGCTGGTCGGCATCTCGGATTCGTCGAGAAGGATCTTGGTGAGGTCGGCCATTCGGTGGGTCCTGTTCGTCTCGAAGCGCCCTCAAAGGCGCACTGGCCTCGTGACCATAGTCACTCGGCCCGAAACGAGCCGAGCCGAAAACCAAACCGAACGGCCCATGACAACCGAACCTATTGCACACCTCTGAGACCGCAGCCGGTTCTGAACCCACTGTGGTCTCAGAGACCGCAGTGGGTTAACCCGCGGAAAGAGTGGGGTTTTCGATGGTTTTGGAGCCTTCTGAACCGGCTGCGGTCTCAGAGGACATAGCGGTTCCGCTATGTCTGAGATGCGGGCTTAGCGGCGGCCGGCGGTGACTTGAGGATTGGCCCGATCGAGCTCTGGCAGCTCTTCGAACTCGATGAAGATGCACTCGCCTGGGCACTCGCCGGCGGAGTCGATCACGGCCTTCTCACTCGACGGAGGAACGACGGCCAACGAACCCGAACCACCGGGATCGTTCAGCACCACATTGTCTTCGACGACGTAGGCAATGCCGTCTTCGAGAATCCGAAACACCTCGGGCGCGTGGTCAGTACAGATGCCATCACCCGTGCAGAGATCTTGATCGATCCACACAAGAAGCCGCGCCGAAGAGGGGTTACTCACCGGCGAGAGGATACCGGCACGACGCCGATCAGCCCGAACCGAGCCCCACAACTGAGCACGATGGACCAGACCAACGGGCGCGAAGCAGAGAAACGCAGGGACTACCCTCTGCCCGGTGACCAGCCACTTCGGAGAGCTCTTTTCGCTCACCACCTTCGGTGAATCCCACGGCCCAGCAGTTGGTGTCATCGTCGACGGCTGCCCGCCGCGACTTCCCATAGACGAAGACGAAATCCAGCACGACCTCGATCGGCGCCGCCCCGGCCAAAGTCGCCTCGTCACCCAGCGCGATGAAACCGATCGGGTCGAGATCTTGTCTGGCGTGTTCGAAGGCCACACAACCGGCACCTCGATCGCCATGATGGTTCGCAACAAAGACCAGAACCCCGGCGCTTACGACCACCTCAAAGACGTCTACCGCCCGAGCCACGCCGACTGGACCTACCGAGCCAAGTACGGCATCCGTGATCACCGCGGCGGTGGTCGGGCCTCGGCCCGCGAAACCATCGGACGCGTCGCCGCCGGCGCAGTCGCTCGCAAGCTTCTCACCGTCGGCGCCGGCATCGAAGTGTTGGCTTGGGTCAGCCAGGTGCACACGATCGACACCGATCTCGATCCGGCGTCGGTCACCTTCGACGCCGTCGAGGCCGACCCAACCCGGTGCCCCGATCCCGAAGCGGCCGCCAAAATGACCAGCGTCATCGAACAGGCTCGTCGCGACGGCGACTCTGTCGGTGGTGTTGTCACGTTCGTGATCCGCAACGCTCCCGCCGGACTCGGCGAGCCGGTCTTCGACAAGTTCGATGCCGATCTCGCCAAGGCGATGATGTCGCTTCCTGCAACCAAGGGCTTCGAAGTTGGCAGCGGCTTCGCCGGCACACGCCTCACCGGCCTCGCTCACAATGATCCGTTCGCTCCGGGCCCTGACGGCACGCCAATCCTCACGACCAACAACTCAGGCGGCGTGCAGGGCGGCATCACGAGCGGCAACGACATCGTCGGCCGCGTCGCCTTCAAGCCCACCGGCACGATCGCCTCTGAGCAGCAGACCACGACGGTTGATGGCGAAGCCACGACGCTGGCCGCCAAAGGGCGCCACGATCCTTGTGTGCTGCCTCGCGCCGTGCCCATGGTCGAAGCGATGGCCCTTCTGGTCACCGCCGACCACTGGCTCCGCCAACGAGCCACCGACGCACTGGCGTAGTCAGGCCGGAGTCGGCCCGACCTGCGTCAATCGAGGTCAACGTCGCTTTGTTCAGCGAGTGTCGACTTGGTCGAACTCACCCCTCGGGTGAAGCGGATCCCGCACAACCTGCGTAAATCGAGGTCTGACCCCACGGGTTACGCAGGTTCGTCGTCAGGGGTGTCGTCGGTTGGTGGGCGGTCTCGGAGAAATGCCTCGAGTTCGGCCGCGAGATCGTCGCCGGATGGCAGGAGATCCTCGTTCGAATCAACCTGCTGTTCGAGTCGACGCACGTACGAGGCGGACTCGTCGTCGGACTTCACCGCACCGTCGACTCGCTCTTGCCACTCGACGACGTCGGCATCGAGCGACTCGTAGTTGGTCGTCACTCTCGTGGTGCCCTGAATGCGGCGGAGGAGCGCCCTCGTTGCCTTCGGGTTCGGGGGGCCGGGGACGTAGTGAGGCACGGCGACACGGATCGAGATGATCGGAATCCCGAGTTCACCCACCCGCTGGTTGATGACACCGATCACTCCGGTCGGGCCCTGGTAGCTCGGCCGATCAAGACCCAACGCGTCGGCCAGGTCCGGATCACCGGACGACCCAGTCACCGCAAAGGGACGGGTGTGAGGAATCATCGACACCATCGCTCCGACGGTGACGACCATCTCACAGCCGGTTCGGCGGGCGACGTCTGCAATCTGATCGGCGAAGGTCTTCCAGCGAAGGTGCGGCTCGATGCCGCTCATCACAACAAGATCGCGTGCGTCGTCGGTTTGGCATGCCGTCACACGGGTCGTCGGCCAGGTCAGTTGACGAACACCTTCATCGTCGAAGGCAACGAGCGGCCGAGTCTCTTGGAAGTTGAAGAAGCCCTCCGGATCGATCTCAGCAATCTCGGTCGACCGGGCGTTCACCCGAATCGAGTCGAGCGCGGTCGTCGCGGCGTTCGCAGCATCGAAGAGGCCCTCGAAGGCGAGTAGCAACAACGGCCTGCGAAGCTCCGCCCGAAGCCGGTCAGCATCGTCGTTCCAGATCAGGTCAGACATGGGGGCAGGATCGCGCACTTCAGAGGGTCGGGACTAGTCTCGCCGCGTGACGAACTCAACCACTCGGCGGCCATCAACCGACTCCTGGGGCGACGATGAATTGACGCTCACCGACCACGTGAGCGTTCTGCGGGGCGAAGCCAATGGCGCCTACCCATCTGGCAATTCGGTTGTGGTGAAAGGTGCTTCGGAAGCGCTGATCATCGATCCGTCGGTCACCGTTGTGGCCAAGGGCGGAGCGACGGTCCCGATCGATGTGGTCTTGAACAGCCATGGTCACGAAGACCATATGCCGGGCAACGGCTTCTTCGCTGACGCTCGCATCGGTGTGCACCACGATGATCTTCATGCCGCTCACAGCCTCGACGGGTTGCTCGACATCTACGGGCTCGATGGCACCGTCCGGTCGGATTTCGCCACGACCATCCTCGAGGAGTTTCACTACACACCGCGTCCCGATGCCGAGGGTTTCTCCGACGGAGACGTGTTCGATCTCGGCGGAGGCGTGACCGTCGAAGCCGTGCACCTGCCCGGCCACACGCGAGGCCACTCCGGCTTTCGAATGACGGGCGGAGTCTTCTTCCTCAGCGACATCGATCTCACCGGCTTCGGCCCCTACTACGGCGACGTTTGGAGCGACCTCGAACAGTTCGAGGCCAGTCTCATCCAAGTCCGTGAGGAGGAAGCTGAGCACTACGTGACCTTCCACCACAAGGGCGTGATCTCCGGCAAGGAAACGTTCGTCGAGATGTGCGATGCGTTCACCGCCGTCATCGCTCGACGACACGACGCAATGCTCGAATTCATCGCCGAACCGCGATCGATCGACGACTTCATCGCCACACGCTTTATCTACCGTCCACACGTCCAACACGTCTTCGCCGACTCGGTCGAACGGCGCTCGGCCGAACTGCACATTCAACGAATGCTCGATCGCGGCGAAGCGACCGAGGTCGAGCCAGGAAGGTGGCAGCGCACATGACCCGCTTCGACACGATCCACATCTACGGCGAACGCATGAAGTCGTTCGCGAGCGACGAAACACTCGCGCTCTTCGACGATCGCACACTGGTCGAACTCAACGGCGACGACGAGTTCATCGCTGCCCTGCCCGACATCGAAGTGCTCTTCGGTTTTGCCATGACGGGCGATCACTGGGCCGACGCCACGAAGCTACGGATCATTCAGTGGATGGGCGCCGGAGTGGACAAGCTCTTGCCAGCCACGGGCCTTCCCGATGACGTACTCATCGTGAACGCGAGCGGAACTCACGAGCCGCAGCTTCCCGAGTGGGTGATCGGCGCGCTGTATTCGATGAACCATCGATTCCCCCAGCTCGCCGCTCAGCAGCGCGAACACAAGTGGCGCATCACACCGAGCACGCCGCTCAGCGACAAGACGCTGTGTGTTGTCGGCCTCGGCACGATTGGTCAGAGCATCGCAAAACGGGCAGCCAACATCGGCATGCGCGTCGTTGGCGTGCGCCGCAGCGGTGACCCTGTCGAGGGTGTTGAAAAAGTAGTCACCCCCGATCGCCGGCTCGAGGTTCTCGACGGTGCAGACGCCGTCGTGGTGATCACGCCACTGACGGCTGAGACCGAGGGCCTCATCGGTGAAGCCGAGCTCGCCGCCCTCGCTCCAAAGGCGCTGCTCGTCGACGTGAGCCGCGGTGGTGTCACCGATCTCGATGCCCTTCTCGCAGCGCTCGACAGCGGACAGCTCGGCTCAGCCACACTCGATGTGTTCGAGACCGAGCCGCTGCCCGAGGACGATCCACTCTGGGACGCAAAGGGTCTGATCGTGACGCCGCACACCGCGGCGTGGAGCACGGACTACGCCGACCGTCTCTTCCGCATGTTGCACGAGACGGTCCTTGCCGTCGAGGACGGCCGCACGCCGATCAATGTCGTCGACCGGGCCAAGGGTTACTAGGCCCGACGGAATCGGCGTTACGCCAGGCCGGCGGGGCTCAGCGGCTACTCGCCGAGGTCGAGCAGCTCGTCCGGACTCAGGCAGGTCGCCAACGCTGCGGCGAGTTCGAGCTCGAGTCGAGGGCCAAACGTTGGGTCGCCCTCATCGGACCCCGTCAACAACCCGACCAGCAGGTCGCTGTCGAACTCCTCGGCGGCGCATGCGATCGACTCCGGCGAGGCCGACGGTGCTTGCGGCGCAATGGCGGAAACGCCGATCTGGGTGGCGCCAACACACGCGATCGCCTCGTCGATCACGCCGGCAACCTGCTCATTGGTCGGCGAGTCGCCGGCATCGATCAGCGCTTGGGCGGATTCATCACCAAGCCGATCGGCGGCACACGTTGCATCGATGTCGCTCAGTTCGACACCGGTCAACGCGGCAGCGAAGCGGACCGAGGCGACGGCGTCAGGGCGGATGCCTTCGGCGAGTGAACCCGTTCCTCCGCAACCCGCAAGAACCAACGCAGTGCCGGTCAGAACGAGACCCATACGAAGGCCACCTCGCACAGGGGCGATCCGCATACGGCCGAAACGGCAAGCGGCTGCGATCGTTCGGTTCATCGGCGAACGACGGTATCGCTCCGACGACGCCTCATGAGCAGCTACCAGGTGTCGGTTCGGTCGATCAGCGCTGGAACTTCACCCTGCCAACCCTGTGAGAACCACTTTTCGATCCGGTTCGCCACCATGGGGCGGCCGAGATAGAAGCCCTGCCCGTAATCGCAGTTCAAACGACGGAGCGCATCGGCTTGGGGAGGCGTTTCGATGCCTTCGGCAATCGCCTTCGCACCCATTCGGTGGGCAAGGTCGATCACGCCGGACACGATCGTGCGGGCGTCTTCTCGACGGTCGACACCTTCGATGTAACGACGATCGATCTTGAGCACGTCGATATGACCAGCGTCGTGCAGATGGCTCATGCCAGCGACGCCGGAACCGAAGTCATCGACGGCGATCTTGCAGCCGAGCTGACGGAATCCATCGAGCTGGCGACGCAAGAGACTCGGGTCGGTGATCATGACCGATTCGGTGAGCTCGATCATGACGTGGTGCGGGTCGATCCCCGAATCACGCACGATCGTCTGCAGCACTTCGGCCTCGTTCAAGTCTTCGAGCTGAAGCAGTGAGAGATTGACGCTGACGCCGAGGTTGGCGCCACCGGGCAACGTGTCATTCCACGTCTTGGTTTGGCGACAGGCGTGCTGCAAGGCCCATCGACCGAGCTCCACGATCTCGCCGGATCGCTCGGCGATCGGCACGAAAACACCGGGCGACACGTTGCCGTGCACCGGGTGCTGCCAGCGCAAGAGCGCCTCGACGGTGCGAACTCGATTGCTCGTCATCGACATGATCGGCTGGAATGCCAGGTGGATCTCGCCGGATCGCATTGCGTCGGCGAGGTCGAGTGCGATGTCGAAGTGGACCGATGCCTCTTCACGCATCCAGTTCTCGAACACGACATGGGACTTGTGGCGATCCGACTTTGCGAAGTTCAACGCCATCTTCGACGCTTCGAGAACTCGCTTTGACACACCTTGGACATCGTCGGTGACGATCGAACCAATCGAGGCCTTCACTCGGATCTTTCGACCACCGATTGTGAACGGCTCGTCAAAGAGTGCGGCGATGCGTTCGCCGAACGAGTCGCCAGCAGCCTTCGTCTGGTGCACCGACAGGAGCGTGAATTCATCTCCGCTTTGTCGGGAGAGTGCGTCTTCGGCACGCATCTGCGAACGAAGGCGAGCGGCAACGGCCACGAGCAACTCGTCGCCACCGAGGTAGCCGAGGTTCTCGTTGATCTTGCTGAAGTCGTTGATGTCGAGCGTGACGGTCGCGAGGTACTCGTCGTTGCGCATCCGCTCAAGGATCGATTGCAGCTCGTCTTGCAAACCATGACGGTTCAACAAGCCGGTCAGCTCATCGTTGTCTTCGCGATCGCGCATGTTCTCGGCGAGCTGGCGGTTCTCGGTGACGTCTCGCATCGAGACCATCAGGCTGCCGTTGAGCTCTGCTGGGCGGGCCAACTCGAGCTCGGCGATCATCGTGTCGCCCATGCCGGTGCGCACCTCGATGTCGGCTGTTTCGCTGCCTATGCCCTGCTCGAAGTGGTTGAGGTAGGACTCGTAGCTGGCGCGGCCCTTCTCACTGAAGAGTCCACAGAAGTCGGTGCCGACGAGTTCGGATGAGTCGAAGCCGAGGAGGCGTTCGATGTTCGGGCTGATGAAGGTGATCGAGCTCTCAGCATCGATCACGGCGAACACGTCGCTCGCGTTCATCACCATGGTGCGGTACTGAAGCTCGGACGAACCCAGCTGCAGCTCAGCGAGCTTTCGTTCGTTGATGTCGGCGAAGTTGTAGACCAGACCACCGACATCTGGATCGTCGGAACAATCACGCACCGACAGCGACAGCCAGTGCTGGTGCCCCTCCGTGTGCGTTGCTCGGACGTCGACCTCGACGATGTCGGAATCATCGGCACGAGCGAGGGTGTCTTCGACGAAGGTTCGATCTTCGTCGGTCAAGATGCTGAGCGGGTGGGCACCGATGACCGAGTCGTCGTTCGTGCCGAGCGTGTGCTCGAGGTTCGGGCTGGCGAAGACCACTCGCTGGGTCTCGCCGTCGACCAAGAAGATGATGTCGCTCGAGTCCTGCACCAGGGCTCGCATCCGATTGTTCGCTCGTGCTTTGTGGCTCTCCTCACGAGAGCGAAGCGTCTCGACGACGAGTGCGTACTGCGTGACGAGCGTTCGGACGTATGGGCTGAGGTCGGCCGATTCGTTGCTGTTTGCGCCTACGAGCAGCTGATTCTCGCCAGCGACGCTCGAGAGCACGGTGACGGGTCCCTTGGAGGCGGCTGCGAGCTCCGAGCTGATGAGAGCCGGCCGGTTGTCGGTCTCGATTTCGAGGCTCGCTCGTAGGTCGCCACGGCGCTCGAATCCAATGCCTGACACGGCGGTCGCAGTCGGCAGCGAGCTGGCGTGCACGGGCACGATCTGACTGATGACTTCACCCTTGCTTGCCATCCTGGTCGCTGCGGTGGTGACCGCTTCCGCGGCTTCAACCTCGTCGCCGACCAGCACGAGCTGCTCGCCGAGTTGGGCGAGCACCTGATCGCAATGATTCGACCAATCACGGCGTCGAATCAAGAGCCAGAAGCGACCAACGACGGTGGCCGTCACACCGAGCGCAGCGAACAATACGACGTAGACCGTGCCGGCTTCGCTCGACGTTTGAGCGAGCTGGAACAAGACCACGATCGGCAATATCAGCAGGCCGAGGATCGTGAGGATCTGCGGGAGACCAACGTGGCGGCGGCGCCGGGAATCGAGGGCGACTTCTACCGGTGGCGAGAACGTCGCAGCGATCAAGAGAGGCACGAAGGCGAGCGCACCGAGGTGGGCACGAGCTTCAGGGATGAGGAAAACACCCTCACTGATCGCCCACGGAACCTCGGCGACGAGGGCAGCGATGACCGCAACGAACCACCAGGTCATGGCTGGCCCGCTGGCGTCCTGGCCGAGGTAACCGGAGCCGAGCAAGAAGACGAGTAGCGGGGCGGCGAAGGTCAACGGCGTGACGGCGGACTCAGCGCCGATCAACACCCAAGCTTGCGTCAACATCAGCATGGAGCCGGCGGCAAGCATCGCCGCTTCCAAGACCGACTCAAGGTTGATCGTTTTCGAGCGGACTCGAATGATTGAGACGACAGCGGATGCAGTCAGCCCATATCCGGCGATCAGGGCGGGAACGTATCCCGGGAGTTCAAAGAAGTCGAGGGTGCGAGCAACGGTGAAGGCTGCGATCGCAAGACCGAGGGTGAGGTAGGCCTTGAAGTTCGGATGGTTCTTCCAAGCGCGAGCGTTCGCCGAAGCCGCGACGACGCCAACGATGACGTAGCTCGCATAACCTCCTGCGTCGCCCAACGCGAGGCCACACAGCACGACGGCCACGTAGGCCGCAAGGATCGCCCAGGGGCGAGATCTGGTGGAAACCACACTCCCTTGATCGGCACGGAAGGCCCGGACTCAAGGCTTCTGTTGGGGAGTATGTCCGAACGGACTAGAGGGACAAATCCTTGGCCAAGCGGCGCGGTGGACGTTTCACCAGACGGCTCAAACCGTCCACGGTTGGGTCGCACACGGGCATGAACATCGGGCGGAAGTCCTGGTCGAACCCATCATCGTCAAGCTTGGGGGTGTGCAGCTCACGATCGAGAGAGAACTCGTCCATGACGATGCCAATTCGTCGCATCGACTTCGCAGCTGCAGAGTTGTTGTGCGCAAAAACTCCGTCGTAGCCGTCGGTGCGAAGCCGCTCAACCAGTGAGTAATAGGCCAAGACGGTGGTGCTTCGGATCCGGCTGGAGAGTGCCTCGGTGCGGATCGAGCTCTCAACCGACGGAATTCTGGCAAGGTCGTAGCCCCGACCCCGGTAGTCGTCGGCGAGTGCTTCGTAGGTCACGCCCTGACCGCTCTCAACCATGTCTTTGGCAAAGAACGACAGCGCTTCGGCGTATCCCTCAACCTTTGTGGGCAGCCCAACACGCATCACGTGGCGGACGCGATGGCTCCCGGCATCGCCGCCCGCAATGACGAGAAATTCAAAGTCGAAACCGGATTCAGCGAAGGCCACCGGGGAGCCATCGAAGAAAACATCAGATTCGAGCGCTTCAAGTGTTGAGAACCAGGGGGACGAGTTCGTCACCCAAACAGCGACATCCTCGTCGCCTTTTCTCTCACTAGAAATCGATACAGGGAACGATTCTTGCGTCGCCCGAACCTGCTGCACTTGAGCAGCGAGTTGCATTTGTTGCTCCACACACGTTTGTCGAATATGCGAGGAGGGGTCGCCAAACCCCCGAGTCTCGCCGCCGCATTGTTGACGCTAGACCTCGCCCGTTTGTCGCGGCGAGACCGATATTGCTGCAGTTCCGTGATTGTTTCAGTCACTCGCCCTGGGCCATACAGACCACAGGGCGAGCGAGGCAGAGCAAGTTAGGGCAAACCAATACCTGTTGGCTAGCCGTAGATGGCTTCGATCTCACTCTCGAAGCGCGAGTTGATGCCACGACGCTTGAGTTTCGACGTCGGGGTGAGCACCTCGGAGTCGGGCAGCCATTCGTCGCCGAGCACCTTGACCTTCTTGACGCTCTCCGCATTGTTGAAGTCCGCCATGGCTTCCTTCAGGCCTTCGTTGACAGCGGTGATGACCGTCTCGTTGGCCGCCAACTCTTCCATCGAGTTGTATTCGATGCCGTTTGCTGCCGCGAACTGGGGCGCTGCGTCGGGATCGAGGACGACGAGCGCCGAAACGAAGGGGCGGTTGTCACCAATGGCGCAGGCCTGGCCGACGAGCGGGATCATCTTGAGGGCCGCTTCGAGGTTGGCCGGCGAAAGGTTCTTGCCGCCAGCGGTGATGATCAGTTCCTTCTTGCGGTCGACGATCTTCAGGAACCCGTCATCGTCGAGCTCACCGATGTCGCCAGTGTGGACCCAACCGTCGGAGTCCTTGGTCTCGGCGGTCTTGTCCGGCAATCCGAGGTATCCCTCGAACATGTTGCCGCCACGAGCCAGCACCTCGCCATCCTCGCCGAGCTTCATCTCGACACCCGAGGCGGCCTGGCCGACGAAACCGGCCCGGGCGGCGTTCGACCAGCTGAGCACGGCCGTGGTTTCCGACATGCCGTAGCCCTCGGTCAGCGGCACACCGATCGCCCGGAACCAAGACAGGATCTCGGCCGGGATCGGAGCGGCGCCACTGATGCAGATCTCGGCTTCATCGAGGCCGACGAGCGGACGGACCTGGCTGAACGCAACGGCGTCGAGGAAGTTCCAGGTCTCG
>CALEWY010000100.1 GCA_937925335.1 uncultured Acidimicrobiales bacterium | reverse complement strand
GCTGCCGCCGCTGTCGAGGCCGGCGGCAGCCTCATCCAAGAGCCCTTTGACATGCCGATTGGGCGTCTTGCTGTGGTCGCCGACCCGCAGGGTGCGGTGTTCCAAATGCTGCAGATGAACGAGCCGGGCTCCTAGCCAATCGATGTCCCCTCACCAGCTCCCGGGGAGTGAAAGCCCTGTTCGGGCTAAGATTTAGGTTCCGCAATATGAATGAGGTCCCGCAATGGGTGTTTTCGATTTCGTGAAGAGTGCTGGCGCAAAGGTCGGTATTGGCGACTCTGACGAAGACAAAGCTGAGTCCGAACAAACCGCCGTCGAGGCAGCCGCAGAGGCCGCCAAAGAGGCGCAAGCCGACGAGCGCGCACGCAAGGTGCAAGAGCGTGTGAAGACTCGCCGCATGGAAGCAAACATCGAAGAAGCCATGGAAGAGAAGATGGCTGAGTCGAAGAAGGCAGCCAGCCTCGAGCGCTACGTCGGCAAGCTCGGCATCGATGCCGGCAAACTCGATATTCGCTTCGACGACGGTGTTGCTCGCATCAAGGCCGAGGTCGCCGACCAGGCTGCACGCGAGAAGCTGATCCTCGCCGTTGGTAACGCCGCTGGTGTTGAGACCGTCCACGAAGACATCAAGGTCGCCACCGAAGGTGAAACCTCATCGATGCACGTCGTGGTCAAGGGCGACACCCTCTGGGGCATCGCTGCAGAGCGTCTCGGTGACGGCAACCGCTACCCCGAGATCTTCGAAGCCAACAAGCCAATGCTCGACGATCCAAACAAAATCTTCGTCGGCCAGGTCCTTCGAATCCCGGGCGCCTGATCCTGCGAAGTCTCGCCTGAGCGACAGCGGCAATTCGCGCTGCCCGCTCGCCAAGAGACTCGCTACACTCGCCCCTCACGACGGAAGCCCGGTTCGCCGATGGTTTCGTCTTGGAGAGGTGACAGAGTACGGCCGATTGTGCCTCCCTGCTAAGGAGGTGTCTGCGCAAGTGGACCGTGGGTTCAAATCCCACCCTCTCCGCTCTGAAGATGCCCCGTTCCACTTCGGTGGAGCGGGGCTTCTTCGTTTTCGGCCGCGCGTCGTTGGGCTGATTGCCCAACGAGGTGAACACGAAACCGGGTGGGCCGGAGACGAATTTGGTCCTACACTGCTGCCCTCAAGCGCTCGTAGCTCAATTGGATAGAGCATCTCGCTACGGACGAGAAGGTTTGGGGTTCGAGTCCCTACGAGCGCGCTGAACACTGAAGCCCTGGCCTCGGCCGGGGCTTTCGTGCGTCTGGGACTCATCCTGAGCGTCAGAACATCCGGGTGAGTGCGACAGCACGAGGTTGAGGGGGTTTCACTCGACGGGGCCCCGGTTGGACAGTACAAACGGAGCCATGACCCATCGTCTCGTTCGACGACTCCTCGCCCTTCTTGTCGTCTTGTCGCTCAGCGGCGTCATCGGTGTGCCCGCCGCCGACGCGGCACCGCCAACGTCGTTCCAAGATCTGAGTGAAGACCCAACGCTGCATCGAGGACACAGCGAAGTGCTCCGCCTCTACTTTGCGGTGCTCGGCCGCACCCCTGAAATCGAAGGCGCGCAATTCTGGGTCAATGCGTATGACTCCGGCACGTGGACAACACGAAGCATCGCCGCCTTCTTCGCTGACTCACCAGAGTTCAGGGCGGTCTACGGCGACCTCAACAACGCTGATTTCGTGCGAGTCGTCTACGAGAACGTCCTCAATCGACCGGCGGACCAGGAAGGGTTCAACTTCTGGGTGAGCCAAGTCGACGGCGGCATGCCTCGGGGCGAGATGGTGCTGCTCGTTTCCAACGCGCCGGAGTTCATCAACCGAGTTCCACTCCCCGGCGACGTCCGCCCCGACACCGGCCCATCGAAACGCACAACAGCGCTCGTTCTTGCCTACTTCGATTCGATCATGCGGCTCAACAGCGGCTTCCCCGACCCGGCACTTGCTGCCCCCAACTCACCAGCTGCCGACTACGCCGAGTTCGCCGCCGCGTTGCTCGGGCACCGCGCTGAAACAGGCGTCACCGTCTTCACACCGACGGGCCGTGCCGTCACCAACACGAGCATCATCTACGAACCGAACAACAACACCTTCGACAACATCCGCGTTGAGAACGGGAGAGTTGCGAGCTACACGGTTGGCGGCCGACTGATCGATGACGTGCTTGGCAACAACACCAGCGAGGTTTCACTTGCCGGGGTCACGATGACAAGCGCCGTCGGCTTCACCGAAAGCTCAAACAGCGCCGCCTCCTTCACGATTGTCGTGACGGGTGATGTGCCCGTGCAGATTCAGTCCCAGGGCGCCCGATGGACCGACTCGAACGGAACCCAGTTCACAACAAACGACGCAACCATCCAGCGCCCTCTCCAACCCGGGGAATCACATACGTTCTGGGCTGGCTTCAACAGCGGCGGGGCACCGGGAACGACCTTCACGGGAGGGACCCTCACCGTTGGATTGCTTCCGGCAAACAGCTCGGTCGTTCAAGACATGGTGATCACCTTCGAATAGCGCGGGCTGCGGCTTGAACGGGTGCGCACCATCGGTTGGGGACACGGCAGTCGAGTCCCCTTGCTCGAGCAGCCGTCGACAAGCTCGCGCTTCGTGAGCGCTGGGCCTTCGGAAGTCGAGGGCAGTACTGTCGCTTCATGAGCTTGGGGGAACAGGGACGATCGATCGACGACGTGATGGCCGAGCTGGTGGCCAAACGCACCGACGACATGAAGTGGGCGGACGGCCGCACCTTCGGGATGGTGTACGACGGCGGACCGGGTGTACGCGAGGTCGCAGAGCAAGCGGCGTCGCTCTACCTCCACGAGAACGCACTGAATACGAAGGCCTTTCCATCGCTCGGCGCGATTCAGTCCGAGGTGGTCGGTTGGACGGCATCGCTGCTGAATGGGCCAGACACGGCGTCTGGATTCCTCACGAGCGGCGGGACCGAATCGATCCTGTGTGCGGTGAAAGCCGCACGAGAGCGCGGTCGTATCGAACGAGGTGTCACCGAACCCGAGATGGTGATCGCCACGAGTGGCCACGCCGCGTTCCACAAGGCTGGTCATCTCTTTGGCATCAAGGTCAACAGCGTCCCCGTGCTGGAGGACTGGACCGCCGACGTTGACGCGATGGCGGCGCTCGTCAACGAAAACACCGTGCTCGTCGTCGGGTCCGCACCGCAATATCCGCAGGGCGTGATCGACGACATTCCCGGCCTCGCTGCCGCGGCAGCAACGGTGGATGCGAACTGCCACGTCGACGCCTGCATGGGCGGGTTCATGTTGCCCTTCGCGGAGCGTCTCGGCCGAGAGGTCACACCGTGGGATTTCCGAGTCGAGGGTGTCACCACGATCTCCGCTGACATTCACAAGCTGGGTTACGCACCGAAGGGTGTGTCGGTGATCCTGCATCGCACGAAGGAACTGCGTCGCTACCAAACGTTCTTGTTCGACGACTGGCTCGGCGGGTTCTACGCCTCGCCCAACCTTCAGGGAACCCGTTCCGGTGTGCCGATGGCTGCGGCGTGGGCCGTCATGAGCCACCTCGGCATCGAGGGTTATGTCGACCTGGCGAAATTCACCCTCGAGAACGCCGACGAGATGCGCGCGGGTATCGCCCAGATCGACGGGTTGAACGTGCTCGGCGACGGACAGTTCCATCTCGTCGCCTTCGCATCAGACGATCCGGCTCTCGACATCTTCGCCATCGACGATGCGCTGCAGCGGCGTGGTTGGTATCACGATCGCCAGACACCGCCGGACAATCTCCACGCCACCGTCTCCAACTCGAACACCGGCGTGATCGGCGACTACCTCACAGCGCTCAACGAGAGCGTCGCCGAGGTCCGAGGCACCACCGCCAACGACCGAAGCACCAACTACGCCACGCTGGAGTAAGTAGAGCCAGGGGGTCAGGCGTCCACATCAACCGGCAGCAACTGCTGAGCGCACCGAGCATCGTTGATGTTGAGGCCTGACCCCCTGTCCTAACTGGAGACAGTCGTTTCAGGGAAGTAGGAGACCCAGGCGAACCAGAAGGTGTCGAGGCGGGGGACGGCGATGAGCTGCTCGCCTTCGAGGGGGCCGTCGATGGCGAGGCCGGTGATCGTCCAGGTCGATCCGGTCTGATCGTCGACGAACGTCCCTCCCCCATCGGTGGCGAACGACAGCACCTCCCCGTCGAGCTCGTTCTCGAAGAGTCCGGTCGAGCCGACGTCAACCCCCTCGGCGATCAACTCGCCATCGATCGCTGAAGTCTGCCCCTCGGTCCAAAAGGCGACGAGCGCATCGCTCACATCGACCACACCATCTCGCTGCAACACGGCCATCGGCACCGCGATCGCTCCAGCACCGCCGGCACCGTTCGCACTCACCGAAACACCGAGCACTCGGCTCTTCGGGTCGAGGCGATCATCGACTGGCCCAACGATGAAACCGGCGGGTGCGTTCTCGATCGATTCGTAGTTGGCGTAGGGCGACTCGCCATAGGGAGCGTTCACACCCGTCACCCGGTTCAAGACGTTGGCATCACCATGATCGCGGCGAGCATCAGCCCAGCTCACGGTGGCCGCCGCGACGAGGTCAAGCTCGGTCCCAACCAACGTGCCGACGACGGAGCGACCATCGAAGTGGGTCCAGAGGCTCTCGGTCTGACGGTCATACATCACGAGCGCCGATTGATAGAGCGCACCGGAAACACCGAAGTCGAGCACCGTCTCATCGGCGCCTGGCCCGTCCACCGTCCGACGGAATGCCGTGACCGAATTGCAGAGCGGGCAATACGTGACAGCGATTGGTTCGCCGCCGATGTCGGTGTTGACGATCTCATGCCAGATCAACACCTGCACGGGATGGATCTGCGTCTCATCGCCAACGGTCACCACGATCACGGGTTCGGTGTCGGCCAGCCATTCATCAGCGAGCTCGACCGAGTCGAACTGTGGTGCGTCGATGCTCGGGATGCCATCGACCGAAACACCACCGGACACGATCCGATTCCGATCGACCAACGTCTCGGGAAAGTTCTCCGCATTCAAGTGGCGGGGCGGAACCGCAGAGTTCTCGACAGGACGTGGCGCACGAGCCAGCGCCGCAAGAGCTCGAGTCTGCGCATCGGGATAGTTCTCGATGGTCGTGGACGTGGACGACCCAGACGCGGATTCGGCATCGGCCGCCGAGGTGGCATCGTCGTTGGTTGCGTCGTTGGTTTCGACGGGGGCGGTTGTACCTACGGACTCATCCGGCGCGTCGGCGACACAGGCGGAAAGGACCAACACAAATCCAAGTCCCAGTGCGCCAAGACGGCGCTTCATCGGTCGCTCGAACAGGTACGCACGCAGGGGAAACGCCGGGACGGGTCGGGGTATTCCGCCCAGTGGTGTTCCACAAGAAGTTACGGATGTCACTAGCTAGACTTTCGACCCACTGTTGCTTGTGTTGGGGAGTGTGGAGTTTTGACGAGTTTGATCCGCCGACGACTGCTTGCGGTGTTCATCATCGCAGCAGCAGTCCTCGGCCTGACCGCTCCCGCCTTTGCCCAAGACGGTGAGCAGGGTGTCTTCGGCCAATTGCGGTTCGACGACGCCGAGGGCGAAAAAGTGCCTGCCGAAGGCGTCGTGCTTTCGATCGACGGTGTCGGCGAAGCCACATCGGATGCCGACGGCCAATGGCGCATCGCCGTGCCCGCCGCCGGCAGCTACACCGTGGTGATCGACCCGGCGACGCTTCCTGAGGGTGTGTCGCTGCGCGACGCCAGCCGCTCTGAGCTCGAAGTGCTCGTCGAGGCCGGACAGGACAAGCGAGCGCTGTTCGCAATCCAGCTCGGTGAATCGGACACGGCTGAAGAAGTGGCCAACAACGGCACCAGCAGCATTTCGGTCCGCCGAGTCGCCCAGCTCAGCGTGGAAGGTCTGAAGCAGGGCCTGTACTTGGCCATGGCCGCCATTGGCTTGTCGCTCATCTTCGGCACCACGGGCCTCGTCAACTTCGCTCATGCCGAGTTGGTCACGTGGGGCATGCTCTCCACGTTCTTCTTCAACGCCTACGGCCTCGCCGGCATGATCGGATTCCTGGCGCCGCTGCCGCCTCCATTCGGAGCGGGTGTCAACCTCATCTTCGCTGCCATATTCGGCATGATCGCCGGCGGTTTGATGGGCTACTTGCTCGACCGCTTGGTGTTCCGGGGGCTCCGCAAGTCTGGAACCAGCCTGATCGCTCAGATGGTCATCACGATCGGTATGTCGATCCTGATTCGCTACGTGTTCCTCTACAACTTCGGTGGTTCGCCCCGTTCGTTCAAGGACTTCTCGGCTCAGCGAGCCTGGACCATTCTCGGTGTCGACATCACCCCGAAGGACTTCGCTGCAATGGCGATCTCCATCGTGGCGCTCATCGCTGTTGGCCTCCTGCTCAACACGACTCGAATGGGCAAGGCCATGCGGGCCGTGTCCGACAATCGAGATCTCGCTGAATCATCCGGCATCGATGTGCAGAAGGTGATCAGCGTCGTGTGGATCGCCGGCGGCTCACTCGCTGCCCTCGGTGGTGTCTTCTTCGGACTCGATCAGATCAAGTGGGACTTCGGCTTCCGAATCCTGTTGCTCATCTTCGCTGCCGTCACCCTCGGTGGACTCGGCACGGCCTACGGCGCCCTGGTCGGTTCGCTGATCGTCGGCATCGTGATCAACCTCTCGACGATCTGGATCGACGTCGAGCTCAAGAACATGGTGGCTTTGTTGGTGTTGGTGTTGATCTTGCTCTTCCGACCACAAGGCATTCTCGGACGAGCAGAGAGGATTGGTTGACATGGATTGGGACCAAATCTTCACGCAGATCTTCTCCCAGGCGTTCGGCACCCAAGCCCTCGTCTTCGCTCTCGCCGGCATTGGCCTGAACATCCACTTCGGCTACACGGGCCTGTTGAACTTCGGACAGGTCGGCTTCATGGCCGCCGGCGCCTACGGCGTTGGTATGGCCGTCTTCTGGCTCGAGTGGAACTTCTGGGTCGGCATCTTGCTCGGCGTGTTCTACTGCCTTGCGTTGGCACTGATCCTCGGTATTCCGACGCTGCGATTGCGGGCCGACTATCTCGGCATCACAACCATCGCTGCGTCAGAGTCGATCCGACTCTTCGTGCGGTGGCGTGGCAACCGTGAGCGCACCGGCGCTTCGGAGGGCATCAACGAGTTCGCTGATTCCTTCTACGCCAACAACATCTTCAACAAGCCGGGCAACCAGGCGTATGAGTTCTTGTTCTTCGAGTACCGCGCTGACGACCTTTGGGTGATGCTCATCGGTTGGAGCGTCGTGCTCGTGTGCACGCTCGTCACCTGGCAGCTCATGCGCAGCCCCTGGGGCCGTGTCCTCAAGGCGATTCGTGAAGACGAAGACGCCGTGCGAGCACTCGGCAAGAACGCCTACAGCTACAAGCTGCAGGCCCTCGCCCTCGGCGGCGTGATCGGTGGCCTGGGCGGCATGCTCCAGGTGATCGACAAGCAGTCGATTCAGCCAGACACATTCAACCCGGTCATCACGTTCATGATCTGGACCGTCGTCATCATCGGCGGTGTCGCTCGAGTCTGGTCGCCGATCATCGGCGCCATGATCTTCTGGGGCTTGATCAGCGGGCTCGAAGTGTTCCTCCGTGAACTCCTCCAGACCAGTGCTGGCCCAAACTTCGAGCGGTTCTTGAACCTGAACATCTCGAACGTCAGCCAAGTGAAGTTCATTGCATTCGGCCTCGGCCTCATGTTGTTGATGCGATTCCGGCCGCAGGGCATCTTCGGATCGCGTGAGGAGATGGCACTCGATGACCGATAAATCCGAGATCGTCCTCGGCTCCACCGCTGGTGGCGGTGGAGCTGGTTCAGCCGAAATGGAGCACGAAAACCCGGTCGCCGGGCTCTTCGATGACATCCCCGGCGAAGTCAGTGTTCCAAAACCAGACCCGATTCTCACCGCCAAGGGTGTGCGCCGAACCTTCGGTGGCCTCGTTGCGGTCGATGTCGATCACGTCGAGATCCAGCGCGGTGCCATCACGGCGCTGATCGGACCGAACGGTGCTGGCAAGACCACCTTCTTCAACCTGCTGACCGGCTTCGACGCACCTGACGGTGGCCACGTCGAACTCAACGGCAAATCGATCGACGGTGTGGCCTCCCACAAGCTCGCTGCTCGTGGCATGGTGCGCACCTTCCAGCTCACCAAGGCACTGTCGAAGCTCACCGTTCTCGAGAACATGATGCTTGGCGCCAAAGGCCAGGGCGGCGAGAGCTTCTTGAAAGCACTCGTCCCGCCTCTTTGGAGCAAGCGTGAAAAAGAGGTCGAGGAACAAGCTCGTGGCTTGCTCGATCGTTTCAACCTCACCCACATGTCTGACGAGTTTGCCGGCACGATGTCCGGCGGTCAGCGCAAGCTGGTCGAGATGGCTCGAGCGCTCATGACCGATCCTGAGATCGTCATGCTCGATGAGCCGATGGCCGGCGTGAACCCTGCGCTCACACAGTCGCTCCTCGGCCATGTGAAGCAGCTCCGAGCCGAGGGCCGCAGCGTGATCTTCGTCGAGCACGACATGGACGTCGTGAGAGACATCAGTGACTGGGTGGTCGTCATGGCCGAGGGTCGCATCATCGCTGAGGGCACGCCCGATTCGATCGCTCAGAACAAGGCCGTGGTCGACGCCTACCTCGGCTCACACCACGACGAAGAACTCGACTTCAGTGACGAATCCAACGATGGAAAGGCAGACGCATGAGCGACGACCTGATCATCAACGTCGACAACGTTCGCGCCGGTTACGTGCCGGGCGTCGACATTTTGAATGGCTGCTCGCTCGAGCTCGGCCACGGCGAACTCGTTGGCATCATCGGCCCGAACGGTGCTGGTAAGTCAACGCTGTTGAAGGCCTTGTTCGGCCTCCTCGACATCCGCGAGGGTTCGGTCACCTACAAGGGTGAAGAGATCACCGGCATGACGGCCCATGAGCTCGTGTCACGTGGCATTGGCTACGTGCCGCAGAACAACAACGTGTTCCCGTCGCTCACCATCGCTGAGAACCTTGAGATGGGCGTGTTCTTGAAGCCGAAGAGCTACAAGGAGCGCCTTGGCTTCGTGACCGACATGTTCCCTCGCCTCGGCGAGCGAATTGGTCAGCGCGCTGGCTCGCTGTCAGGCGGTGAGCGCCAGATGCTCGCCATGAGCCGTGCGCTCATGATGGATCCCGGTGTGCTGCTCCTCGATGAGCCGTCCGCTGGTCTGTCGCCGCTGCTGCAGGATCAAGTCTTCGTCAACACGAAGAAGATCAACCAGGCCGGCGTTGCCGTGGTGATGGTCGAGCAGAACGCTGCTCGATGCCTGCAGATCTGCGATCGTGGTTACGTGCTCGACCAGGGCACCAACGCCTACACCGACACCGGTCGCAACCTTCTGACCGACCCGAAGGTGATCGAGCTCTACCTCGGCACCCTCGCTCAGCAGAACTAAAGCCTCACTGGCGGCCGCCGTTCGCTGCGCTCACTTACCGAGTTGTTCGCCGGGGCTCACAACGTCGACGCGCACACCTCTGCGGTTCGCACTGGCGGCCGACGGGTGCGCCCGTGCACCCCACAGCCGCCGCATGGGGGTTTGCGCTCGCCGAAAACGCAAGAGGCCCGGCTCCAAACGGAACCGGGCCTCTCAAGTTGTCAACCGCTGCTTCGCAGCGGGGGCTTCTTACGAAGCGAAGACGTAACGGGCAGCGTCGGCTTCGGCGCCGTCTGCTCCGTAGGTGTCGATGCGGAAGCTGGCAGCAGCCGGCTCGCCTGCGTCGACGAATTCGTACGGGCCACCAAGGCCGTCGTAGTCAATGTCTTCGCCAGCATCGACGAGTGCGATGCAGTCAGCGAAGGTGGTGCACTTCTCGCCACCACGGGTCACGTCGTTGATCTCAGCAGCGATGTCGGCACCGGCGTCGGAGCCAGCCACAGCAGCGGCGAGAGCAATGATGATGACCGAGTCGTAGGTCTCAGCACCGTAAGCGGTCTCTTCTTCGCCACCCATTGCCTCTTCGAGACGGGCGATGAATTCCGAGATGCTTCCAAGGTCAACCGAGGGAGTGGTCTGGGCGAAGCCTGCGAGGATCGAAGGATCGTCCATCTCACCGTTGATGCCGGCGTTGCCATCGACGCCCCAGACGTTCACGTCTGAGGTTGGGCCAATGCCACGCTCGTGCATGGTGGTGATGATGTTTGCCGACTCGGCGAAACCGACGACGAGGATGGCATCGCTGCCGGCCTCGACGAGCTGGTCCACCTCGGCGTCGAAGGACTCGACGTCAACGGCGTAGGGGATGAAGGCATCGATGGTTCCACCGGATGCTTCGAAGTTCTCCTGGACGGCGTCAGCAAGACCCTGTCCGTATGACTCCTGGCGGAAGAGGATCGAGAGGGACTCGTTGCCCTGGTCGAGGATCTCGTTCGCAAGCACACGGCCCTGGAGAAGGTCAGACGGAGCGGTACGGAAGTACAGACCGTTGTCGTCGTAGGTCGTGAAGTCAGGTGAGGTGTTCGCCGGCGAGAACTGGATGACTCCAGCGCCGGTGATCTTGTCGATGACGGTCTTCGACACGGCCGAGGAGGCTGCACCGAGGATGGCGTCGGAGTTGAGGCTCAAGAGACGGTCAACTTCAGAGTTGGCCGTGTCAGTGGTGGTGTCGCCAGAGTCGCCCTGCTCGAGGACAACGTCGTTTCCAAGGACGCCGCCAGCAGCGTTGATGTCCTGGACTGCGAGCTCAGCACCCCACACCTCGGCCGGGCCGAGGAATGCAAGGTCGCCGGTCACGGGAAGGATCGTTCCGATGGTGAGAACGCCGTCGCCGCCACCAGCGGCGGGTGCATCCTCTTCTTCCATGGCGTCTTCCTCCATGGCTTCTTCGTCTTCTTCCATGGCTTCTTCATCGTCTTCCATGGCCTCTTCTTCTTCCGCTGCTGCGGTCGTTTCAGAGGTTTCCTCTTCGCTGTCAGTTCCGGTGTCAGCCGAATCAGACCCGCCGCAGGCAGCTGCAACAAGGCTGAAAGCGAAGAGCATGGCAAGAATGCGCCAAGCTTTAGTCTTCATGATCAATCTCTCCTTATGATCAGCCCATCCTTGGGCTAGCCAGAGAGCGTAACCAGGTTTCGCGAGCCGCGACGGTCGGATGAGACGATCACCACCCTGCGTGAACGAAGTGTGACGAGCCGGAATCGGCCGTCATATTGGCCGCACCCCTTGATCTGAGGCAGATCGAGCCACTCGGAAGCCCCTTCGGCGACCACAGAGCGTCCGACCGTCAAGACAATCGTCACACTGCGAACATCTCGTTCTGCGGAAAACCTGGGCCGTTCGGCCTACGAATCAGCCGACGAAATCGTCAGACGCCGCAAGAGATCTCGAGCACCACATCGACGTTGCGACCGGAGATCTCAACAACCTGGTAACCCCAGAACTCCCAACCCGAGAAGCCAATGACCAGCTCCAGATCACCGTCGCCGTTCAGGTCAGCGGTTCCAACGAGCTCGTAGAACGTCGAGAACACGCTGATCACTCCCTCGGGCGCGTCAGGTGAAGGATCGGCGCCTGGCTCGTTGCCAGTCGTGGCGTGGAGGGCGACAACAACCTCTTCAACCTCTTCGGCCTCGTTGACCCAACGAACGACGATCGTCGAATAGTCACCAACCCTCGATCCATAGAACTCAGGCGTGCCACTCTGCGCTTCGAGGATGACTTCGTTCGCACCATCGTTATCAATGTCGAGAATCGTCGCTGCGTCGATCGATGGGGTGATACCGCCGAGCCCAGCATCGGCCAACACGTTCGAGATCGACACGGCGCGCTCTGGCGAGATCTCCGTGGGCCGCGCTTCGGATGAACGCGGATCCCACGACAGGTTCGACACTCCGAGGGGTTCGCCGGAAACGTCGATGTCGAGTTCCCAACCGGGGCCGTCTGGAATGAACTCACAGAACGGCCTGGTCGATGCGCCGGCGGTTCGGTCGATGAACGAGTTCTCGAAGTACGTGAAGACCGTGCCGTCATAGGGCGGTGGTTCGAGCGGGGTTTCCCGCCACGCACCGTTCGACCAAGCGCCGATCACCGCGTTGCCGATCGCAACGTCGATCGGTCCTTCCGCCGCTGTTCCTCCCGTCGTTGGGGCAGTCGTCGCGGTTGTTGCGTCAGGCTGGCTTGAGTCGCTGCCGGATTCGGGAGTGCTGCTTGTCGTTGCGCCATCGCCTGCGTCGAAAGCGGTGGAGTCCGGGTTCTCACCCGCGCCGTTCTCTCCGGCACCGCCACCGGCAACCGTTGTCTCCGACCCGTCACCGGTGACCGAACCATTGGTGGTCGACCCGTCGTTTGTCGCCCCGGCAGCGACGGTGTCGGTATCGGCACCGTTTTGAACCAGAGCGACCGCTCCACCGATCGCGATGGCGATCGCAATGATCGCAGCACCGGCGACGAGCCGCATTCCCTGTTTTGGTTCGCTCATTGGCCTGCTCTCCCTCGGAGTCTCCATCGGCCGCAACCGTCGTGCCTACAGTGCCGGGCGATGGCACAGCCCTCCAACCATCGCACCGATGACGGGCGTTCAGCGATCATTCGCCAAGCGGTTTCGATCTCGCTCGCGGTCGTTCCCTTCGCGCTCGCCTTCGGTGTTGCGTGTAACGCAGCCGGCCTCAGCGTTCTCGAGGCCATGGGCTTCTCGACCCTCGTCTTTGGCGGCAGTGCGCAGTTTGCAGCGGTCACCGTGCTTGGCGACGGCGGCGGCGCACCCGCTGCGATCCTGGCGGGGGCGCTTCTCAACATGCGCTCAATGGCCTTCGGTGTTGCGATGGCACCGGCCCTCAAGGGCCCGATCTGGTGGCGAGCGCTGGTGAGCCAACTCATGATCGACGAGTCGACCGCCGTCGGAACGGCTCAGTCAACTCGAGCGAACCAGCGCTTCGGCTACCTCGCTGGC
Source organism: uncultured Acidimicrobiales bacterium (assembly GCA_937925335.1). Classification (GTDB taxonomy): domain Bacteria; phylum Actinomycetota; class Acidimicrobiia; order Acidimicrobiales; family SZUA-35; genus CALEWY01. The sequence goes on along the minus strand of CALEWY010000100.1, from coordinate 4,534 downwards.
GGTGTTGGTGTCTTCCTCTTGTGGAACGCCGGCACGTTCGTCGGCGCCACCGTGATCGACGACGCCGGCGACCTCATTACCGACTGGGGTTTCGACGCCACGATCCCCGCAACGTTCCTCGCACTGCTGTGGCCACGACTCAGCGACACAACCACTCGTGTGATCGCCGTCGTCGGAGCAGCGATCGCCATCATCAGCGCTCCCCTCCTCCCACCTGGCATCCCGATCATCGCCGCCGCGGCAGCCGTGATCATCGCGAAGCCCTGGACCTTGACATCGAGCTCCAGCTCAAACACACCGAGCTCCAGCTCAGACATGCCGAGCGAGCAACCATGAGCACCGGTCTCACGACACTCCTCGTGCTCGGCGCGGTGAGCTGGGTCTTCAAATCGGCCGGGCCACTTTCGCTTGGTGGCGATCGAGAACTCCCACCGCTGATCGAGCGGCTCGCACTGCTTCTTCCAGTCCCGTTGCTTGCCGCGATGGTGGCCACCTCGACCGTGATCTCGGATCGGGCGTTCGCCATCGACGCACGGTTGGTCGGACTCGCCGTCGCCGCTGTGGCGCTATGGCGCAAAGCGCCATTCGTTGTTGTGGTGATCCTGGCGGCCGTCGCTACGGCGCTCACCCGCCTCGCTGCCTAACCACTCTGTTTGGAAGACGCCCCGTGAGCGCGCCTGTTCGTCGCACTCGTTCGCCTTACCTGCGGAGTGAGTTGAGAACAATCGAGACGCGACCCCTGAACTCGGCAGAACCCCTGAACTCGACAGACCCCTGAACTCGGCACCGGGTCGGTGGACCCTGCGGCGTGGGTGAGGCTCCCCATATAGGCCACCCCCACATTCTGACGATCACTAGATCATCGGAAGGCGTGAATGCTCCCCGGAGCAGAACCGCATTCGATACCCCCCCAATCAGTGGCGTGAAGGTCTCGACCGAACCGCAACTGAACCACCCATACATAGGAGCAGGGCAATGCAGAACCCCACTCCTCGGAACAACACCCAAGCGGCTCAAGCAGTCCGCAAATGGTGACGAAAGAGGAATAACAATGAACGCTCGAACCCGAGCCAAGATCTTCGCAACCTCCACGGCTGTCGGTCTCAGCGCTGTTATCGCAGCGATGGGTGCCGGTTGGAAGTGGAACTAGTCCAGATCTGACAGCGAAGGGGTCGAGCAGCATGCCTGCTCGGCCCCTTTGTCATTTTCAGGCCAATGCTCCGAACTGCGTTTCCACGCAGTTCTTCCACCCGTCCAAAGCCACCCGACCCGAGAGCCACATGGCGATCGTTCGCACAATCAACAACCACAGACTGAGCCTCTACATCGCTGGCATCGTTCTCGCCTCGATCGCGGTCCACGCATATGCGATCCAGAGTCTGAGCGGCGCAGACTTCACGGGCGGCTACCCCCTCGCCTTCGCGACCTTCGCGTTGTTGCTCGTCGCAACCGAGCTTCGACCAATGCCGATCAACGGCGACGAGTCGGTTGTGACCGCCTCGTTCGTCTTCTCGTTCGCGCTCCTCTTTCTCTCACCGCTCGCTGGCGCCCTCTTTGCCGTGACGATCACGGCGCTCATCGGTGATCTCATCACCCGGCGACCCTGGAACCGAGCGCTCTTCAATGCCGCCCAACTTTCGCTCAGCCTGGCGGTCGGCAGTTTCGTCGGGTCGCTCGTATCTGACCTTCACTCCGTCGCGAACGGCGAGCAGGTCACCACGATGTGGCTCGTGGCAGTGTCTGTCGCCTGCCTGACCGGCTTCTGGGCCAACACAATCTTCATCGGCATCGTGATGGCTCTTCACCAGGGTTTGCCCGTGGGCGCCATCGTTCTTCGCTCACTCGCGACACCGCTCGGGATGGACGGCCTGCTCCTGGCGCTCGCCCCAGTGTTCGTCGTGATTGGCATCCATGGCCTGGTGCTCGTCCCACTCATGCTCATCACCGTCTGGGCGATCTTTCGAAGCGCCGCAATTGCTCTCAGCAACCAGCACGAAGCAACACACGATCAGCTCACGAACATCCCGAACCGGCGAATGTTTGAAGACCACGCGTCGCTCGTCATCGACAAGGCGTCGAGCGCTGGTCACATGACCGCCCTCATCCACATCGATCTCGATGGCTTCAAGGGCATCAACGACCGTCTCGGCCATCACTATGGCGACATCGTGCTCAAGGAGATCGCGAAGCGGCTCGTCGACAAGAAGCGTTCGATCGACCACGTGGCAAGACTCGGCGGCGACGAGTTCGCGATCATGCTCGGCCAAATCACCAACGAAGAGGACGCGGTTCGAATCGCGCAGCGAAACCTCGGCGAGATCGAGCGTCAGCTCAGCGTCGAAGGCGTCCCCCTCCGAGTGAGCGCGAGCCTCGGTGTCGCCGTTTACCCGTCTGACGGGGAAGACGTCACCTCGCTGCTGCACCACGCCGACATGGCGATGTATCACGCCAAACAAGCGGGCACCGGTGTCGAGCCCTACTCAGGGGGAGAAGAGTCAGCGATGCCGGGCCGGATGGGCTTGCTTGCAGAACTGACGACGGCAATCGAGAGCAACCAGCTGCACCTCGCCTACCAGCCAAAGGTCGATATCGCGACGGGTCGCGTGAGCTGTGTTGAAGCACTCCTGCGGTGGGATCACCCAGTCCACGGCATCGTCCCGCCGACGTGGTTCATGCCACAGGCTGAGCAGACCGATCTCATGACGCCGCTCACCGATCACATCCTCGAGATGGCGATCGCTCAGTGTGCTGAGTGGCGGGCCGCCGGATTCGACATCAACGTTGCCGTCAACGCATCGGCACGGAACCTCCACGACCTGCGATTCCCCCGCCGCGTCGCTGCGATTCTCGAGCAGCACGAAGCAGACGCCGGCTGGTTCGAAGTCGAGATCACCGAGAACACGGTGCTCGAGGACCCGATTCGTACGGCGGCTGTCCTCGCCGAACTCCGAGAGCTTGGCATCGGCCTCACCATCGACGATTTCGGAACCGGGTACTCATCGCTCGCAAGCCTTCGTCACTTGACCATCGACCGCATCAAGGTCGACCGTTCGTTCATCACCGATCTGGCGGATCAAGATGGTGACCTCACGATTGCTCGCTCGGTTATCGAACTCGGTCGCAATCTTGATCTCAAGACCGTCGCTGAAGGAGTCGAAACTCCTGAGGTGTACAGAATCTTGAAAGAGCTCGGATGTGATGAGATCCAAGGCTTCTTCGTCTCCATACCACTTCAGCCCGACGCGCTCCTTCCCGTGCTCGAAGCCGGCTGGATCGACCTCGACAGTCTTCCTTCGTTTCAAAAGGACGACGTCAGCCCACAAGGAGTGATCGCATGATCATGCCCCTGGCGTTCTTGTTCACCGTGCTGCTCGTTCCCGTCTTTCGTGGCGAGTTTTGGAAGCTCGGAGCGATCAAGCTCGAGCACCGAGAGCTGATTCTTGCGTCGCTGTTCATTCAAGTGCTGATCATCAGCGTCATCCACGGGCAGCTGTCTCCGGAGATCGCATCAGCTCTCCACCTCGTCTCCTACGCCTTCGGCATCGGATTCGTTTGGTTCAACCGCAACGTGATCGGGATGCCGATCATCGTGCTTGGTGGGCTGTTGAACGTGTTGGCAATCGCCGTGAACAACGGAGTCATGCCAGCGAGAATCGGCGCTCTTCGGACCGCTGGAATCGCCTTCGATACAGGCGACTTCGAAAACTCGGCGCCGGTTGACGACGCCAGGCTCTGGTTCCTCGGCGATGTGTTCGCCATTCCAGAGCGGTTCCCCTTCTCGAACGTCTTCAGCGTCGGCGACATCTTCCTCGTCCTCGGCGGTGCCATCACCGTGCACGTGGTGTGTGGCTCGAAGGTCGTTCCGCAACGTTGGCGAGCGAAGGTGAACCTCACCGATGCCGCACGTCAAGCGATTGAGGCCGAAGCAGCCGCTGCGACAGCGGCCGAAGCAGCAACTGAGACGTCGGCCGAGGTCGAGCTCACCGAATCACAGCCGGTCTCGGCGATTGCGGCGTCCACCGAAGCGACGACTGACCTCGCCGCTTCCAACGAAACCGCGAGCACTCACAACGCGACGACTGCGAACACGGGCGCCGAAGACACAACGGCGTCCACCAGCAGCCCGGCGGAGAAGATCGCCTCGGTCTTCGGCAAACGCCAGCTCGTGGACGACCAGGTTGCAACGAACAGTCAGCCTCAGAGCAACACGACCGCGCCGGCCGAACCGACGTTGACTCCGGTGCCTCAACAGCCGGCGACGCCAGACGTCGCTCCGGCGATTTCGATGTCTCCAGCCCCCACGCTCAACGCCATGTTCGCCCAGGACAACCGACCGCTCGTTCAGCGCAACAGCACACTCGACGAGCCGCTTGCAGACGACGTCACGGCTAATTCGCTCGAAACGATGAGCGCTGGTTAGTCCTTCGGGTCGGCCAAGGCCGCCTCGACGAGTGTTTGTTTGAGTTCGAAGAGTTCGGGGCTCAAGGAGACGTGATAGCGGTGCGGGTTCACGAGGCGACGGACGCCAGGGTCG
>CALEWY010000099.1 GCA_937925335.1 uncultured Acidimicrobiales bacterium | reverse complement strand
GCTGCACGAGCTTCTTTGCGCTCGACGGACCGGCGCCACTTCTTGTCTCGAGACCGGCAGGCCTTGCGGCAGTAGACGTGGTTGCTGGTTCGGCGTTCGAACAGCAGGGCACATCGCCAGTACAGGCACTCGGCCAGCTTCTCAGGATCGACCTCTTCGAACGGCGGTTCGTCGAATCCGAGATCACCGTCGTGATCGCTCTCGGCACTCATCGGAAGCCGCAACCGAGGTCCACCACACGCAGACCGGCGACGTCGTTGACCATCCGCTCGAGCTCTGGCCACTCGGGTGCACCGTCAAGTCCGTGGACCTGGCGGTTGAGTGTCACGTAGCCCGCCAAGAAGTCGGGATCGTCGTAGATGTTCTGAGGTGCCATGGATGCTCCGTTGCAGACGCTAGGTCCGCTCAGACCGACTTTCTGAGATTTGTTGCAAGGAAGTTGGTTGCTCGAGGGTGGGAGGGTTGTGAACATGTCTCCGGTCGTCGATGGCTCAACGGATGACGATGCCGTCGTCCACATTGAGCCGCACCGCGGCTTCACCTCGTTCTACGCCGATGAACACGAGGGACAGGTGCGCCGCGCCTATCTCATGCTCGGCACCACGGCGGCCGCACACGACGTGGTCGCCGATGCCTTCCTCGCGGTCTTCAACCGCTGGTCGTCGATCGAGTCGCCCGGCCCTTACCTCAACCGGTGTGTTCTCAACGGGTGCCGCGATGCCGCTGGTAGCCGTGTCCGGGAGGACCTCGCTGCCGATGTGCCCGAACGCACGGCGGACCCAGAGGACGAACATCTTGCGGATGTGCTGATGGCGCTTCCGTTTCGTCAGCGAGCCGCCGTGGTGCTGCGGTTCTACAGAGGGCTGTCGGAAGCGGAGATCGCTGAACAGCTCGATTGTCGGCCGGGCACGGTTGGGTCGTTGATCCACCGAGGTCTCGCCCAACTCAAACGAGAGCTCACCAAAGGAGACGATCGATGATCGACGAAGACCTCGATTCGTTCGCCGACGAACTCGCCGAACGAATGACCGCCAGAGCAGACCGGATCGACGTGACGCCGGACGATCCATCGATGTGGGTTGGGGTCGGTGCTGGTTCGATCGAACGAACGCAGGTCACGGTCCAACGCAAACCAATCGCATGGCTCGCGGCAGCTGCTGCCCTCCTCGTCGTCGTCGGCCTCGGTACGACTGCGCTCAGGGACTCACCGCGAACCGTGACCTTGGCCAGTGATACCGAGACGCTGATCAGTGACGAACTCCTTGAGTTTGGACGCCAAGACAGCCCGATCGAGCTGATCGTCTGGGTGCACCCAGACGCCTCGGATGAAGAGGTCGATGAGGTCCAGGGTCTACTCGAGGCTGATTCGCGAATCACGAGCTTTCGCTACATGAATGAAGATGCGACGTACGAGGAGTTCTTGACTTTCTGGTCTGACTCTCCGGAAGTGGTTGCAGCTGTCACCCCTCAGGACCTGCCGACATCGTTTCGAGTGGTCGCCGATGATCCGGCGACGGTCGCTAGCAGGTTCGAGCAGATCGCCGGAGTCTTGAAGACCGACATTGGACCTGTTCGGGGTCAGGAACAGGAAGGAGTTAGGGCGGATGGTGAGGTGATCACTCGGCCGGCGGTGCCAGGGCCAGGACCGCTGTACCTGCTTCCGCCGCCGGGGTTCGAGGGGCTCGACGAGGTCGTGTTCGTTGACGATGTGGCCACCGAAGACGATGGGCGAGCGACGGTCGTTGGGCGGGTCGTGGAGAGCGGATTCGAGTCGGTCATCCTCGTGACCTTCGTCGACTGGGATCCGACCGGTCCCGTGGAAATAGGCGACATCGAGATCATCGACGGTCGCGAACTGGTCCGAGGCTTGAACGACTGGAGCGAAGAGGTTCCAGGAGGGTGGCTCGTCTTCACGGCGGACGAACAGGTGCCCCTGAGCGAGGTCGTCCGAGCCACACAAGTCGTTGACGGTGAGGCGTTCGTTGACCCAACGCTCCTCGACGAACTGAGCGTCTTGCGGACGGTTGATCTTCCCGGTCCGGACGGTGTTGTGTCACTCCAAATGATCACCCCGAATCCCGATGAGGTGAACTCCGTCGTGTCCCGAACACCCATCGAATTGGAGTCGGTGCTTTCGATCCCGTGGGTCACCAGCCCGGGGGACCTCGTGATCTGGGGCTTCACGGGACGCTCGATGGAAGAAACGACGGTGCGCGGTCGGACGGGTTACTTCATTCGTCCGGGAACGTCAGAGTTTGGATCGCCGTGGTCGTCCCTGGCTTGGAGCGAGGCGAGCGGACATCTTGTGATGATCACGCTCGACGACGCCACCGATGAGGAACTCATCGCCTACGCCGAGGCGCTGCGTGTTGTCGATCGTCAGACATGGGAAGGCGAACTGTCAGCCCTCGAATAGCCGACGTTCGCTTCGCTCACTGACCGAGTTGCTCGCTGGTGCTCGCAGCGTCGCGCCAAGTTCCGAACGATCGAGGCCTAGACGATCTTGTTTTCGCCTTCGCCCCAGTAGCGGTCGCGCAGCTTGCGCTTGTAGAGCTTGCCGGTGGGGAGGCGCGGAAGTTCCTCTTCGAAGTCGATCGAGCGTGGCACCTTCTGGCGCGAGAGGTGCTCGGCACAGAACGCCGTGAGCTCTTGAGCCAGCGCGTCGTCCGGCTCGATGCCCGGCATCGGTTGCACGATGCCCTTCACCTCTTCGCCGAGGTCTTCGTTCGGCACGCCAATCACCGCTGCATCGAACACTTTGGGGTGGGTGATGAGCAGGTTCTCGGTCTCCTGCGGATAGATGTTGACGCCGCCCGAGATGATCATGAACGTCTTGCGATCGGTGAGGTGCAAGAAGCCGTCTTCGTCCACGTAGCCGACGTCGTTCACGGTGGTCATCTCGCCATCCGGTGACGTCGCTTCGGCCGTCTTGTCGGGATCGTTGTGATAGGCGAACTCGGTCGCGGTCTTGAACCAGATGGTCCCGGCTTGGCCGGCAGGCATCTCGTTCATGTCGTCGTCGAGGATGTGCAGTTCGCCGAGCAGCACCTTGCCAACCGTCCCCTTGTGGGCCAGCCATTCCTCGGAGTTGCATGCCGTGAAGCCGAGCCCCTCGGTCGCGCCGTAGTACTCGTGAACGATCGGACCCCACCACTCGATCATCTGCTCCTTCACCTGCACGGGGCACGGAGCCGCCGCGTGGACGGTGAACTTCAGCGACGACAGGTCGTGAGCCAACCGTTCCTCCTCGGGAAGCTTGAGCATCCGGGAGAACATGGTCGGAACGAGTTGCGTGTGCGTCACCCGATACTGCTCGATCAGAGCGAGGTACTGCGCCGGGTCGAAGCGCTCCATGATGATGCAGGTCCCGCCGTGGGAGATCGCCAGGTTGTTCGCGGCCAGGGGAGCGGAGTGATAGAGCGGGGCGGGCGAGAGATAGATCATCTCGTCCTCGTATTGCCAGAGGTTTGCCAAGAACTTGAAGAGCGGCAGCGGGTCTTCCGGGCCGATGTCTGGCAGCGGCCGGAGAATGCCCTTCGGTCGACCGGTCGTGCCGGAGGAGTAGAGCATCGAGGTGCCCATTCGCTCGTTCTCAAGGGGCGTGGTCGGGAACGCAGCGATCGCGCTGGCGTAGTCGCGCATCGTGTCGCTCTCGACGAGCTCGGGATCGTCGACGACGAGGGTGAGGGTGACGTTCGGGCACTGCTCGAGCGCTGCGAGGGCAACGTCTTTGCGAGAGGCCGACGTGATCAACACCTGCGACTCGGAGTCGTTGATGATGAAGGCGACCTCGTCAGCCGTGAGGTAGGAGTTGATCGCCGTGTAGTAGAGGCCGGAGCGTTCGCCAGCACCACACGACTCGAAGAAGCGGTTCGTGTTCTCCATGAAGATCGAATAGTGATCGAGGCGTTGCAACCCATGGTCGACGAGGAGATGGGCGAGCTGGTTCGAGCGCGCTTCGTACTCGGCGTAGGTCACCGTTTCTCCGGTCGACGCCATGATGAAGGCGGGGCGATCGGGGTGAGCTTGCGCGATCTGAGGTGCGTACATGTCAGTGATCCTGTGCCTAGACGGGTTGTTTGTTCAAACCGATGCTTGCGATCAGTGCGGCAATGACGACGACGATCACGCTGATGATGACCGACGTCTGGCCGGAGTTTTCCGAGATGGCGCTCGCCGCCGGTGGCCCGATGAGGCCGCCGATCCCGAACGCCAGGAAGAGCAGGCCCATGAGTCGGCCGACGTTTGCGAGGCCGAACAGCGTGATCGCCACCTCCGGTGAGATTGCAACGAATCCCCCGTAGGTCGTGCCGAGGAGAAGAGCGAAGACGATCAGCGTCGGCACGGAGCTGTCGGCGAGCAACCAGACGACGTAGGCGATCGGCTGGAACACGAGCATGAGTTGGTAAAGCCGAACACCTCCGAGCGATGCCGCAAGTGAGGTCAGCGCGAGCCGTCCGACGATGCTCGACAGGCCGATCACACTCATGACGAAGGCCGCCGTTTGCTTCGAGATGCCATTGTCGGTGGCAAACGGAACGATGAAGGCGAAGGCGCTGAAGAGCCCGATCGACATCAGGAGCGCCGAGACGAACAGTCGCTGGAAGAGCGGGTTCGACGCGAACTCGCTGGTGGCGACTGGGCGGCCGGCGGACGCTGGTCGGGCGGGCTGGCGGATCACGGTGAACAGAGCGAACGTGAACCCCGCCGCACCGATGGCGGCCAGCGCCTGGTAGGCCGTGCGCCAGCCGTGGTTGGCGATCAAGTTCTCGGCGAGCGGAATGAGGATGAGCGTGCCGAGGCCGTTGCCGGTCGCGACGACACCAAGAGCGGCGGCTCGTCTCTTTGCGAAGAGCGATCCGACCGTCCCCGTGAGCGGTGCAACGAAGCAGCCACTGCCGAGCCCAACGCCGACGCCGTAGGTGACGTAGCCGATCCAGAGTCGGTCGACGATCGACGTCAGCAGCAAACCGGCAACGAAGAGCCATGCGCCAGCGAGCAGGAGCGGAATCGGTCCGATCTTGTCGGAGAGCGGGCCACTGATCGCCCCGAACCCAAAGAACAAGAGCAGCGTGAAGGCGAAGATAATCGACGTCGATGTTCGGTCTGCGTTGAACTCCTGGGACATGGAGTCGAAGAAGGTTCCAAACGTGTAGGCGGTGCCAAAAGCGATCCCGTTTGCGACCGCTACTCCTATGGCTGCGAGCCATGCTCGCCAGGTGTCAACGACCGACTCAGGTGCATGCTGATTCGAGTTGAACACGGACCGAGTCAAAACCGATTGGTCAGTCTGGTCAAGTTGATGGGCCGAAAGGCCCATGAGGTGTCTTACCCGTACTGCTGAAGAGTCACCCCCTCCCGGCCGACAGGAGAAGGGATGAAGGCTCTCTCGCAGGCGTTTGCTCGCTCACGGATCTCCGTGCGCTTGATCGCGCTCCTTCTCGTGCCCGTGGTTGGGTTGACGTTTTTTGCCGTTTCGAACGCTCTCGGCTACCGCGAACAGGCCAACTCAGCCGCCGAGCTCGTCGACCGCGCCGAGCGGATCGCACTGCTCAGCAATTTGTCCTCGGCGATCGATGATGAGATCGAAGGGTCGCTCACGATCGCTGGTGCCGACCGTGTTGGCGTCGATGCCGATCAGATCGCCGTGACGTTCGGCAGCAACCTCAACGAGAGCCGCTTCGAACTTGTGGAACGCACCGATGGAGCGCTGGCCGCTGTCACCGACCGGCTGCAAGAGGACGACGGCGACGAGCGCTGGGCCGACAATGCGGACATCGAGCGCACGGTCGATGCGTATGACCAGATCGAGATCCTTCGCCAGGAAGAGAACGCAACCCGAGCCGAGGCGCTCGAGGTTGAAGAAGCGGTAGCCCTGCCGATCCGTGCTGCGCTGCAGCAAGAGATCGAAGTGTTCGAGATGCTCCAGGGCGAACTCGAGCTCGGCCCCGATCTTGCGAGTGCTGTCGACGCCACCGAGTCCTCGGTCGGTTTGTTGAACGCCGCTCGCATCGAACGTCGTGCGCTGAGCGAATACCTGATCGCCGATGACGACCTGTCCGGCATCGGACGAGACCGGCTGCTCGACGCATCGGTCCGGTTCGACATCGCAACGTCTGAGCTCGACCGCCGTTTGCCGACCCAGCTCCGCCCGGCCTTCGATGCCGTCGTCGCCTCTCCGAGCTGGAGTGCGATGGACGACATCCGCTCGCAGGCCATCTCCGGTGGTGTTGGCGAAGGAGACGGTCCTCGAACCCTCGGCTTCGCTGTCTACGTCCAAGGTTTCCAGCGGACGGCTGATCTCGTCGCCATCGACCGAGCCATCACCGATGAAGTGGCGATCGAAGCGAGCGATCTCGCCGACTCATCAACCCGTCGCTTCCGCTTTGCCATCGGTCTAAGCCTCCTGCTCGCCGCACTCACCGGCATCGCGGGCCTCGTGACCATTCGCTCCATCGTCCGTCCGCTCGGCCGCCTCGAGCATCGAGCGCAGCGAATCACCGACGGTGTCCTCACCCACGAGGATGGCGCTGGCGGTTCGATCCCTCGAGACCTCGTTCTTGTCGACCGAGCGCTCGACAACCTCACCGATGGTCTCCTGACGGTCAACGCCCAAACGCAGGCACTCTCCGAAGGTCGCCTGGACGACTCCGCATTCGACGCTGCGGTTGCCGGCCCGCTCGGCCAATCGATCGACGGTTCGGTCCGGCGCATCCGTTCGCTCACGTCGTCACTCGAACACCAGGCCCGTCACGATCGCCTCACCGGTTTGCCGAACCGCTCCGCCTTGATGGCGCTGCTCGACGACTGCATCACCGGAGAGAACGCCTCGAGGACGCCGATCGTGGCGATCATGATCGACCTCGACGGCTTCAAACACGCAAACGACACGATGGGTCACCCGGCCGGTGACGAAGTGCTCATACAGATGGCCAATCGTCTCCGTGAGCTCGAGCCCGAAGCGTTCCTGTGTCGTCTCGGCGGCGACGAGTTCATGGCGATCATGGTCGGCGAAGACGACGAGCAGGTCGGTGCCCAACTCGCCGCACAGGTGATCGAGATGCTCAGCGCACCGATCGCCGTGAGTGCTGGCACCGCTTGGATCTCCGCCAGTGCCGGCGTCGTCGCGTCGTCGACGCCCGCTTGGCTCTCACCAACCGAAGTCATGCGCCGCGCCGACCTTGCGCTCTACGAGGCAAAAGATCTTGGCCCCGGAGAGCTGGTCGTGTTCGATCAGCGCCTCCACGACTCCGTGCTCCTTCAGAACCAGATCGAGGGTGAGCTCCGGATGGCGCTCGCTCGCAACGAACTCGAACTGCACGTGCAGCCCATCATGGAGACGGCCGGCAACTCGCTCGTCGGTTTCGAAGGGCTGCTCCGTTGGGAGCCGGAGGGTCGACCCTCCGTGTCACCCGCCGTGTTCATTCCGGCCGCTGAGCGCTCCGACCTGATCCTCCAGATCGACGAGTGGGTCATCGACCGCGGCTGCCAGATGCTGGCGTCGTGGGATGACGATCCTCGCCTTGCCGGCTGTGCGCTCTCGTTGAACATCTCCGGCCGCCACGTGGCCTCGCGGGATCTCGTTCGCCGTGTTCGAGCGTCGGTCGATCGCCACCAAGTCGATCCGTCACGACTCGTGATCGAAGTAACCGAGAGCAACCTGATTCCGAACATCGACCGGGCCGACGAAGTCCTTCGTGAGCTGCGATCACTCGGCGTGAAGCTCGCCATCGACGACTTCGGCACCGGCTACGCCTCGGTCGCCCACCTGCGTCGCGTCGAGTTCGACCGCATCAAGATCGATCGCACCTTCGTGTCTCGACTCGACGATACGACCGAGCGTTCGATCGCATCGTTGCTCGTGTCGCTCGGTCGAGATCTCGAACTTGAGGTTGTCGCCGAAGGCATCGAGACGCGTGAACAGCTTGAATGGGCTGCCGCCGCTGGTTGCACCCACGGCCAGGGTTACCTGTTTGCCCGCCCCGCCCCGATGGCGGACATGGACGAGATTCTCGAATCCGTTCAGCTCGTCAGCGCAAACCCTGCGTAACCGTCGGCTGCCACCGCGTCGCACCGTTCGACGTAGTCCGGGTAACCGATCAGAGGCATGAACACCCGAGTCTTCCCCGGCACGTTCGCGCCGAGATACCAGGAGTTGCAGCTCGGATAGAGGGTGACGTCGGCGATCGAGTTGACGTGGGTGACCCACTCGGTTTGCGCCTCGTTCGTCGGTTCGATCGTGGTGACACCATCAGCATCAAGGTCGGTGATGCACCGGGCGATCCAATCAACGTGCTGTTGAATCGAGACGAGCATGTTCGTCAGCACCGATGGGCTACCTGGGCCCGTGATCGTGAACATGTTCGGGAAGCCCTCAACACCGAGGCCGAGATAGTTCTTCGGCCCGGCCGACCATGCGTCGGCGATGGTTTGACCATCACGGCCGCGAATGTCGATCCGAGTGATCGAACCGGTCATGGCATCGAAGCCGGTTGCGAGGACGAGCACATCGAGTTCGTAGAACTCGTCGGTCTGCACACCCTGTGGAGTGATCTCGGCGATGGGGTTTGCCGCGATATCGACCAGGTCGACGTTTGGGCGGTTGTAGGTCTCGAAGTACTCGGTGTCGAGACAGAGACGTTTGCAGCCAATGAGTTGCTTGGGGCTGAGGATCTCTGCGGTCGCCGGGTCGCTCACAACCTCGCGGATCTTTGACCGGGCGAAGTCTGCGGCGTATCGATTCGCCTCTTCGCTCAGCATCGTGTCGATGAAACCTTGGAGGAACACGAATCCGCCATGTTCCCAGCGGCGCTCGAAGTCGGCATGGCGTTCCGCGTCGTCTACTTCGAGGACCGAGCCTTCGCCTCGGGGGAGGGCGGTCTTGAACGCCGAGCCTTCCATGGCGTTCGTCGCCCGGATCTCCGGGTAGTTGGCCTTGACCTTCGCAACCTCGTCTGGGTCGAGCGCACCGTTGCGGGCTGGCACCGAATAGTTGGCCGTGCGCTGGAAGACGGTGAGGTGTCCTGCTTCAGCGGCGATGTGGGGGATGGCCTGGATGCCCGATGATCCGGTGCCGATCACACCGACTCGTTTGCCGGCGAAGTCGACTCCCTCGTGTGGCCACTTGCCGGTGTGATAGGTCGGCCCGGCGAACGACTCGAGGCCGGGGATCTTGGGCGTGTTCGCACTCGAGAGGCAGCCGGTGGCGAGGACGAGATAGCGAGCCTCGATGTCATGGCCGCCGTCCGTGGCGACTCGCCACACCTGTGCGTCTTCGTCGAAGTGAGCGGTTGTGATCCGAGTGTTGAATGTGATGTCGGTGCGCAGATCGAACCGGTCGGCGACGTGGTTGGCGTAGCTCAAGATCTCAGGCTGGCCGGCGTAGCGCTCCGTCCAGTTCCACTCCTGTTGCAGCTCTTCGGAGAACTCGTAGGAGTACTGCAGGCTCTCGACGTCGCAGCGAGCGCCGGGGTACCGATTCCAATACCAGGTTCCGCCAACGCCAGAGCCCGCCTCGAACGCATGCACGCTGAGGCCAGCCTCACGTGCCTTGTGGACCATGTACATCCCGGCAAAGCCGGCACCGACAACAACGACATCCATACTTCGAACGTAGTTGGGGCAGGATGGTCGAGTGAACTCGACCCTGCGGCAGCTGCCGCTCTTCCTCGGTGGCCTGCTCGGGCCGTTCGGGACGATGGTCATGCTGCCGATGGTTCCCGAGTTGCGGTCGAGCTTCGACTCATCGACTGAAGCTGTGAGCCTCGGCTTCACCGTTTATCTCTTTGCGATGGCGCTCTTCATGGTTGTCTCCGGGACGATCGGTGAACGGTTCGGACGTCGCCGAGTCGTGCGCCTCACCTTCATCACCTACGCCGTCACCTCGGTGTTGTGCGCGATGGCGCCGACCCTTCAGCTCTTCCTCGTCGGTCGAGCGCTGCAGGGAGTCGCCAACGCATTCATCACACCGTTGCTCTTGGCCGGGCTCGCCGAAATCACCGACCCGGCTCGGCTTGGCGCAGTCGTCGGCATCTACTCGAGCTTCCAGGCGTTCGGCTCAGCGACGGCACCGCTGGTCGGCGGGTTGCTCGCCGAAATCGATTGGCGCCTCGCGTTCTTCGCAGCGGCCGGGCTCGCTGCGACGCTCACGCTCTTCCCTCCGCCTGGAGAGCCCAGGGTCGGGGCCGAGGCTCCGAAGATTCGAGAGCTGTTGACGAGGCGCATGTTCCTTCTCGGCGGGGCAGCACTCGCCGCGGCGGCCGGTCCGATCGGCGTCGCGTTCCTCGTCGGGATCAAAGCGAGAGAAGAGCTCGGACTGTCATCCGGGCAGGCAGGAGTGCTTCTCTTTGCCGGTGGTATGGGTGCGGCGCTCTGCGGCACGGCGTGGGGTGTTGTGGTCGACCACTACGGCATGGCGACCTCGGCGGTGATGGGTCTCATCACGCTGGTGGTAGGTGTCGTCAGCCTCGGATTGGTCGACACCTGGTACGGACTCGCGCTGATCTGGATCGTCGTTGGATCGGTTTCGAACCTCGTCGTCGTGGTGCTTCAGTCGTCAGCGGCGATGGCGATTCCCTCGAATCGGGGAGGTGCGGTCTCGGGCATGTTGGCGTTCCGATTCTTCGGTCACGCGCTCGGTCCGGCCTTGCTGCCGGCGGTCTACGGGGTGTCTCCGCTCGTGGCGTTCTCCATCGCAGCCGGCCTCGGGATCGCTGCGATGTCGGCAATCTTGGCCTTCCTCGCCGAACCCGCTCCAGCAGCGGCCATGATGGGGTCATGACGTCGCCTGTTCCGCCGAACCAGCAGGTTGGGTCGCCAGCCGCTGGCGCAACCAATGCTGGTTGGTATCCCGATCCGTGGCGCATCGAGCCGTTCCGCTGGTGGGACGGCCACATGTGGACCGCTCACGTCGGCGGCCAAGCGCAGGCCAAGCCGAAGGTGCCTGCGTGGTCGAGCTGGCCCGTGATCATCTGCGGCATCCCGATGGTGATCATCTCGGTTGTCTTGGCGTTCACCGAACCACTCGCTGTCGCTCTCGGCTTCGTGCCATTGTTCATCGTGGGGCCGGTCATGATCTGGCTCGACCGCGTGGAGCCCGAGCCGATCGAATCCAAGATTCACGCGTTGTTGTGGGGTGCAGTCGTCGCCACGCTCGTCTCGCTCATCGTCAACACCGGCGTGGCCTTGGCCTTCAACTCCGAAGCGGTCGGCGCCGTTGGTTCCGCGCCGATCATCGAAGAGATCATGAAGGCGCTCGGCATCGTTTGGATGGTGAAGCGCAAGGAGCTCGACGGAGTGATGGACGGCTTCGTCTACGCCGGCTGGGTCGCTCTCGGTTTCGCCATCGTTGAAGACTTCCTCTACTTCGCCACCGCAGCCGAGGCCGATCAGCTCGCCGCCGTGTTCTTCGTGCGAGCGATCCTCACGCCATTCGCCCATCCGCTGTTCACGGCTTGGACAGGCCTCGCCGTCGGTCGGGCCGTGTCGAAGAACAAGCCGATCTTTCCGTCGATTCTTTGGGGTCTCGGGCTTGCGATCGCCGCCCACATGGCATGGAACGGTTCCCTCGTCATCGGTGGCGGAATGGGCAACGCGGGTGTGATCATCCTGGCGATTCTGCTGTTCGTGATCCTCTTCATCGCCACGGCGGTTGTGCTGGTGCGGTTCCGAGCTCGGGAACAGGAACGCTTCACGAGCCTCGTGCCGTTCCTGGCTCAGCACTACGGCCTGAGCCCCGGTGAGGTGCAGATCTTCAGCGAGTGGCGCACGATGCTTCGCACCCGCAAGAGCCTGCCGAAGAACCAGCGCAAACACTTCGATGGTGTGCACGCAGCCCTCGCTCGCCTCGCCGTGCTCTACGGCCGTGAAGGCGATCTCGATCTCGTGACCGAGCAACGTCTCCGAGGCCAACTCCAAGAAGCCCGCTCAGCCCCGCTCGTCTAGTTTCAGGGGCCGGAGCCGCTTTTCCGTGGAAGGCTGGCGCGGCGTCAAGAAGACGGCGCAGGCGGGCGCATTTCTCTCTCGGTCGGGTCGAGCATGAGGAGCATTGAGTGGCCACCAGGGCAAGCTTCGCCGTCGAGCTCGTACAGCGCCCCGAACACCGCCTCGTATGCCACGATGCGCGCAAGGCGTGCGACCGTGGCCGCCGGCACACCAGCGCCCAGCACCTCGCGTACGACGTCGCCGTAGTCGCCGAGCGGTTCTGCAGTGCTAGGGAGGTCTGCGACTCGTTCGACCCAATCAGCCGTCTCAGTCGGGATGGCATGCTCCCAAATCGCGCTGATCAGTTCTTCCGTGTCCGAAGTTGATGCCATTAGGCGACGGTAGGCGTGCGCGCTCCAAACCGGCCTCTCGCTGTCAGAGCCGCTTCGCCGGACTCTCGATTTGCAGAGGTCGACCGTTCGGCGGTTGCGTTACAGACAGCCCGCAACGGCGGTGCGCAGCGCCAGCTCACGAGGGTCGTCGAACATGTGGTAGTCAAGGCGATTCATTACGTAGGCGAAGCCGAGTTTCCTGTCGGGGTCGGCAAACCCCAACGAGCCGCCTGCACCCGGTGTGCCGAAGGCCGAGGGTGTTCCGAACTCGAATCCGTCCCATGGTTTGCAGTACCCCAAAGAGAATCGGGTCTTGTCGAACAGCACGAGATCGGCCCGGCCGTCGGTTGGATCTGCAGCAGCTCGGACGATGTCGTTTGAGACGTCTGCGCTGATTCCCAACCGGGCGCCTCCTGCGGCGAACTCGCCGTAGGCGGTTGCGATCGCTCGCGCCGTTCCATGGCCGTTGGCTGCCGGTAGTTCCAGCTTGCGCATGGCTGGTTCGTTGTATCGAGCGGGCTTGCCGAGAACGGCGGGATTGCCAAACGTCCGAGCCGTGAGTGACCGCGGGTTCAAGAAGCCCTTCACGAAGTCCTTCGGCATCTTCGAGATGTTCGCCACCATCTTGAGCCGATACCAGTCGGCTTGAAGCCGAGCGATGCGGTCTTCGGAAACAGAGTCGGGCAGGCCGATCCAGAAATCGAGATCGAGCGGAACGGCGATGTTGTCGTGGAAGTACTGGCCGATGGTTCGAGACTGCGGATCGGTCTGTCGAATCAGTTCGGACTCGTACCACCCAAGGCTGATGCCGTGGTAGCCGTGACGAGTCCCGGGCTCCCAGGCTGGAACCTGCGCTGCGATTGCCTCGGCCATCTGATCCGGGTCGGCGAGCGCGTCCATGTCGATCTTCTGGTCGATCGCGCTTAACCCCGCCTGGTGGGCCAGAAGCTGGCGAATTGTGACGTCGCCCTTGCCGCCTTGGGCGAACTCCGGCCAATGCTCCGCGACCCGGTCATCGAAGCTGAACAACCCGACCGAGACCGCATGGAGAACTGCCATCGAGGCCATTCCCTTGGTGCTCGAAAACACGTTGACGATCGTGTCCGATGCCCAGGCTCGATTCGTTGCCGGGTCGGCCTGGCCCCCCAAAGGTCGACGACCAACTCGTTGTCAACCACCACGGCACAGGCAGCGCCAACCTCATCGCGGCTGGCAAAGTTCTCCTGGAATGCCGAGCGCACCCGCTCGAAACCGGGCTTGACCACTCCACCGATGTTCATCGTGCACTGTTGCAGCCCGGGCTGCACGACGGCAAACAGCCGTAGCGCTGAGCGCTTGCGGTTGAACGTGCGCTAGAAATCCGCGACCAGATGACGAAGCGGCGTTCGCCGACGAGAACAAGCCTGGCTATTTCGCCATGACGGGATCGTCCAGTCGATGATCGGTTACTGACAACACCCGCTCGCTCCGGCTCTAGAGAGCGGAGAGCATCGATGACAGGAGCTATGCGTCTCTCGGTGAAGTTTGGACTCGGAGCCTGTTTGCGTGCAGGCGCTCGTAGAACGGTTGATGCCTCGCTGCAAACCGAAGCACCTCGGGGTGCAACGCCAGCGCGTGGCGATCCGGCTTTGGCGGTCGAACGAACCCGGTGCTCTGGCTCGCGTCCTCGTGCCAGCGGGCTGTGCGTTCCCATTCAGGTCGAACCCCGGCTTGCCAGGTCATCGCATCAGAATCGAATGGCAGCCCGACCGCATCGCAATACGCCCGCATCGACGCCTCTGGGTGTGCGACGAGATCTTCCGAGTCGATGATGATCGGTTGATGTCCATCAGCGTCGCGAGCGGCGACATACAGCTCATGGAGGGCCTCAACGCCGCTGTCGTAAATGCGCATGTCACCCTCGAGCGCATAGAACGAAGCAGCGATTTCCTCCGGGCGGCGAATGAGGAAGGCGTGTCGAACCTCGGTGAGAAATCGTTGATTCGAACGAATGAGTTCGACGACGGGAGGGGCGAGCGTCTCTTTCAGGAACACGTTTTCCGTGGTCTCATCCAGAAGCCACTGCACGAGCTCATCTGGAGTTTCGAATCGGACGGGCCCGATCTCGACCGGTCCGATGAACGTCAAACCCTCCAGCGGTTCGTGCAACGCAATGAGGTCCGATCGTTCGAGCATCGATCGGAAGAAGGCGGTCGATCGAGACCTCGCCGCGCTCCAAAGGGCGTACACCGTCACCACGCTGAAGCTAATCGCGCAGGGTTGTCAGTGTCGCAGCGCTGGCTCGTTCGACGCGTCAAGCGATCGGGCCTACTGCGACGATTTCTCGGATTTGGCTTTAAGGAAGTCGTTGCGCACTCGGATGAGGTGAGCGAGGTATCGCTCTAACCCGACGCGGTTGACGAGACGCCCGATGAGACCGAGCGGCGATGAGAACTCGATGATGTCGGGCATGACGGTGACGCCGTTTGACTCACTGAATCGGTGCTCGTGATGGAACGAGGAGAACGGACCGTTGACCTGTTCGTCGACGAACCGGGTCGGTCGATCCATCGTTGTGACTCGGCTCGTCATCGTGAAGGGAATACCAAAGTGAGTGGCTCTCCACGTGACTTCCTCATCGAGACTGATCAGGCCGCTTGTCACGCCGGCGATGGCCTTCTCCCGTGATTTCTCCATCGATCCGAGGTGCGCGTCGATGCTGCGAGAGAGATCGAATACCACTTCGATCGAAGCAGCGATTTCGGTTCGTAACTCGATGTGCGCCACAACAAGCCCCCTTTGGGACTGCAAGACCTTACCGACGAGGTTTCAGGCGAGGTCCGCGATGTCGCCAAGGTCTCACATGGGTGTGTGAACCTCAGAGCGTCGGCAGCACGCCTTCGCTCTCGAGGATCTGTCTGGCAACCAGCTCCCGCAGCGCTGGATCGAGTGGCATCCCATCGGCTTCGAGGTCGACGTTCAGAGCGAAGACCCAGCTGGTTCCGTCACGGTCAACGACGCCGACGAACCATCCGAGGTCGGGGTCTGCCGCATCGCTCAGACCAGTCTTATGCGACCAGACCCATCTCGGCCCTGACTCTCGCTCCAGAATCTCCCGGACCTCTTCGAGCGTTGTCGGTTCGAAGGGCAGGTCGCCGTTGACGAACCGGGCAAGAAAGTCAACCTGCTCGACAGCACCGATGCGAAGGTCGCCATCGAGCCAGAAGCGATCGATCGACCCGCTGGCTTCGCGGTTGCCGTAGTCGGCTGCGGCGACCCATTCCTGCATCTGATCGGGACCGACTCGACGGGCGAGGTCTTGGTACACCCACACCGCAGAAACCTCGATGGCGGATCGCAGCGAGTGATCTCGATTCCAGCCCGACGATCCGCGGTCGACTCCATCCCACGGAATCACCGTGTCCACACTCTCGATGGTGTTCGTCTCGAGGATGATCATTGAGTTGAGGATCTTGAAGGTCGATGCCGGAGTAAGCGGCTCGTTCGCACGCTCTTCGTCGAAGACCTGGATCTGATCGGACCCGACCTCGTGAAGCACGAACGTGCCCGTCAGCTCCTGGGCATCGAAGAACGGTTGCCAATCCGAACGGGCCACGATCTCGAGACTCTCGGGCCGGTCAGGTGACGTCTCGTTGCTGTCGTCAGGTGTCGAATCGCTGCTTGTATCAGGTGTTGAATCGTCGCTCTCATTCGGTGTCGAACACGCGGCGATCGCAAGGAAGACAAGCGCCATCAGCGCCGATACTCGAATCCTGCGCGTCGAGACGTCCACGGACTCGACCCTAGGCGAGTCGGGATTTGGATCACTTCAAGGGCGACCGCGACCAGAGAGTGGTGAGACTCACGCGTAGTCGGTAGCGAGGAGCATGTCGTAGAGGCCGATCTCGTAGGTCTGCACGTCGATTTGGACCTGCGCGATACGCCGAACCTTGTCGGTGCTCGCCATCTCGACTGCGGCGCTCGCCATGCCGACGCCGCCGATGTGGTGCGTGCGCATGAGCTCAAGCCACAACCGGCCCTGCTCTGCTCCAGTCGCGGTGGCGAGCGCTCGCATCTCGTCGTCGCTGGCGAGTCCGGGCATTTCGTCGACGGGGACTCCCTCTCCTCCGTGCATGGCCATCCACGCCATCGCTATCTCCGGTTCGGCAGTCGTCTGCCCCCAATCGGTCAGCCAGGCTCGCATCATTCCGATCTCGATCGCCTGTGTCTGCAGAACCTCCGCCGCCGCACCTTGCACCGGGTCGCCGGTGTCACGGCCGAGCACTCGTTGGCACATGGCCAGGGCCTGCACGTGGTGGACGGTCATGTCGGTGCAAAAGCCAATGTCGACCATGGAGTGATCGTGGCCCGCAGTGGCATGACCCACCGCGTGAACCACCGTCGATCCTCCGACGCCGGCAGCAACGCCTGCCATTGCGACGGTGCCCAGGCCAACGTTTCGAACGAAGTCACGTCGAGTCGTGAGGCCACTCATGCATCTGCCTCGTCTTGGGGTGGCTCGGGCTGGTCGGCATCGTCACCGTCTTCGCCTTCGGGTGGCTCGGGCCGGTCGTCCTCGCCATCTTCGCCTTCGGGGCGTTCGGGTCGCTCGCCTTCTTCGCCCTCGTCTCCGCCACCTGGGCCTTCAAGCTCGACCTCGCCGGCGAAACAGCCGAGCACGTAGGGGAACGTCTCGGTCGTGTAGTAGGCGTAGTTGCCGTCCTCGTCGTAGCGGCCGTTGCACTCGTCAAGATCGCCCGAACCCTCGACGTAGGTGTGCGCTTCCCACGTG
>CALEWY010000098.1 GCA_937925335.1 uncultured Acidimicrobiales bacterium | reverse complement strand
CAACACCCACATCGATCAACCGGCCTCGCCCGAAGAGGGCTACCACGTCTCCGAAGACCTGGTCGACCAACTTCTCCGCATGATCAACGACAGCAAGGGCGTGCGACCCGACCGGCCGTTCTTCGCCTACCTGCCCTTTGGTGCGACGCACGCGCCGCACCAGGCACCCCAGTCCTATTTGGACAAGTACCGGGGCCGCTACGACGAAGGCTGGGACATCGTTCGCCAACGATGGTTCGACCGCCAACTCGAGCTCGGCGTCATCGAGCCCCACACGGTGCTTGCATCGCGCAATCCTGGCGTCGAGGCATGGGATGACATGCCAGAAACCCACCGCCAGCTGGCCTGCCGACTGCAGGAAGCGTTCGCCGCCTTCCTTGACCACACCGACGATCAGATCGGCCGGCTCGTCGATGCGCTGCGAGACATGGGCCAACTCGACAACACGATCGTGGTCGTGCTCGCCGACAACGGTGCTTCACAAGAGGGTGGCCCCTTCGGTGTCATGCACGAGATGAAGTTCTTCAACGGTATTTTCGATACAGCCGACGACGTCATCGACAAAATCGACGACATCGGCGGCCCGCATAGCCACACCAACTACCCGTGGGGTTGGGCGCAGTGCGGCAACAGTCCGTTCAAGTGGTACAAGCAGAACACCCACGAGGGCGGCGTCCACGTGCCGATGATCATGCACGGGCCAGGCATTGCCGAGCCCGGCACGAAGCGCGATCAGTTCGTCAACGTGTCCGACATCGTTCCAACGATCTACGGGATGCTGGGCATCACGGCCCCCGACACCTACAAGGGTCTCGAGCAGCTACCGGTGACCGGACCGTCGTTCGCGGCGGCACTTGGCGACCCCACAGCCCCCGCGGCCAACACGCTCCAGTATTTCGAGATGGCGGGCAGCCGAGCGCTCGTGGCTGGTGACGGCGGTGATCTCTGGAAGGCCGTGTGCAAACACGACAAGGGCGCCGATTACGACATCGAACCGTGGGAGCTCTATCACCTCTCCGAAGACTGGTCGGAGTGCAACGATCTGGCCTCCGCTGAACCAGAGAAGCTCGCCGAGCTGCAACAGCTGTGGTGGGACGAGGCCGAACGCCACGGCGTCTTGCCGCTCGACGACCGCATGATCGAACTGTTCGGCGCCCGTTTCCGAGACAACTCGCCACACCCGGCGGATCGTCGCTACGTCTATCGACCGCCGATGTCGCCGATGGCTGGCCAGTCTGCGGCTTCGATCGGCGGATCGTCGTTCGACCTCACCGCTCAGATCACCCGAGCCGCCGGTGAAGGAGGCGTGCTCTACGCAACGGGCACGGAGAACTCGGGCATCTCGGTCTTCGTGCAGAACGACAAGCTCGTCGTGGACTACAACGCGTTCGACGAGCACGTGATCCTCGAGTCCGAGATCGACGTGCCCGTCGGTGGCTCGGAGCTTCTGTTGGCCGT
This sequence comes from uncultured Acidimicrobiales bacterium, assembly GCA_937925335.1. Lineage (GTDB taxonomy): Bacteria > Actinomycetota > Acidimicrobiia > Acidimicrobiales > SZUA-35 > CALEWY01. The sequence goes on along the minus strand of CALEWY010000098.1, from coordinate 16,597 downwards.
TCGCCGCACCGGCGCCAAGACCGGAACGATCGCCCTGTTCGTGGACGGAACGCTGGCCGGCTCGGCCGATCTCCCGCTGTTCATGCGAATGATCTCCTCGGTTGGCCCGAGTGTTGGGTATGACCACGGCTCGCCCGTGTCGACCCGTTACGCCGCACCGTTCGCCTTCGAAGGAACGCTGCATGAAGTGGTAATCCAACTGCTCTCACGCCAAGACGTCGAGGCGCTGGCCGCGGCAGAAATGAGTCGACAGTGACGCTCAACGTGACCCTTCTCGGCACGGGCAGCCCCATGCCCGACCCCAATCGGGCAGGCCCGTCGACGCTGATCTCCGCGGGCGAGGGCCCCGAAGCCGAGCACTACCTCGTCGACGCCGGCCGTGGCGTGCTCATGCGCCTCGCCGCAGCAGGCCTCGGCGCACCCAACCTCACCGCTGTGCTCATCACCCACCTGCATTCGGATCACATCACCGACCTCAACGACGTCATCACCACCCGCTGGGTGATGACGTTCGAGAAGACGCCGCTCACGATCATCGGTCCGGTTGGCACACAGTCGGTCGTCGACCACCTGCTCGCCTCGCTCGAGCCTGATATCGGCTACCGCATCGCCCATCACGAAGATCTGGATCACCGTCCGCCGGTGACCGTGATCGAAGTGTCGGAGGGCACGATCGAGCTCCCAGATGGCCAAGGTGGGGCAGTCGCGATCACCTGTGGCGAGACCGACCACAAACCCGTCGAGCCAAGCGTCGGTTTCCGATTCGACTTCGAGGGAGCGAGCGTCGTGGCCGCTGGCGACACGGTGCCGTGCTTGGGCCTCGATGCGCTGTGTGCGGGGGCTGATGCCCTCGTGCACACGGTGATCCGCAAGGACATCATCGCCAACGTCCCGTTCCAGCGCATGCAGGACACGCTCGACTATCACTCCTCACCCGAGGAGGCGGCGCAGACCGCCGCCAAGGCCGACCTCGCCACGCTTGTCCTCACCCACTACGTCCCGGCGATGCCCATGAGCGGAACCGAAGACGACTGGCGAGACCTGGCGGCACAACACTTCACCGGAACCATCGAAATCGGCGACGACCTCCACCGGGTCGTCGTCCCTCCCCGCACCTGAAGGATCTTGAATGCAGTCACTCCGCACACCCGATGAGCGTTTTGCCGACCTCGACGGTTACCCGTTCGCCCCCAACTACGTCGACATCGACGATCAAGACCCTGTTGATGGAACGAGTGGGACCTTGCGCGTGCACTATCTCGACGAAGGGCCAGCCGACGGCCCGGTCGTGTTGTGTATGCACGGCGAACCGTCGTGGAGCTACCTCTACCGCAAGATGATCCCGACGTTGGTCGACGCTGGCCTGCGCGTGATCGCTCCCGACCTCGTCGGCTTCGGCAAGAGCGACAAGCCCTCGGAGAAATCGGACTACACCTACGCCCGCCACGTGGCCTGGATGCAAGAGGCCATCGTCGACCACCTCGATCTCAGCGACGCGACGTTCTTCGGTCAGGACTGGGGCGGCCTTGTTGGGTTGCGCCTCGTCGCCGAGAACCCCGATCGATTCGCTCGCGTGATCATCGGCAACACCGGCCTTCCAACGGGCGAACACCCACCGAGCGACGCGTTCATGGAGTGGCAAAAGTTCAGCCAGGAATCACCGATGTTCCCAATCGGCGGAATCCTCAACGGCGCAACGATCACCGAACTCTCCGAAGCCGAGATCGCCGCATACGACGCGCCGTTCCCCGACGAGACGTTCAAAGAAGGCGCTCGGATCTTCCCGTCACTCGTCCCTACCTCAACCGACGACCCAGCCGTGCCGGCCAACCTCGCCGCATGGGAGGTATTCAAGACCTGGGAGAAGCCGCTGATCACCTGCTTTAGCGATAGCGACCCCGTGTCTGCCGGCGGCTACAAACCATGGCAAGCGCTCGTGCCGGGCGCCCAGGGACAGCCTCACGTCATCGTCGAGAACGCTCACCACTTCTTCCAAGAAGACGGTGCTCCCCAGCTCGCACAGATCATCATCGACGCGGTGCAGGGCTAGCGATTGGTGATCTTCATCGGACATCGAGGCGCGCCGGACGAGGCGCCGGAGAACACCATGGCCTCGTTCCGTCGAGCGCTCGAACTCGGCGCGGACGGCATCGAGTTCGATGTGCAGGAGACAAGCGACGGCCAACTCGTCGTCATCCACGATGCGATGCTCGACCGTACGACGAACGGCACCGGTGCGGTGCTGGAGCACTCCTTCGATCAGGTGAGGTCACTCGACGCCGGCAGTTGGTTCGGGCCGGCGTTCGTCTCCGAGGCCGTTCCGACCTTGGCCGAGGTGCTGGAGCTTCCGGCCGCCATCTTCGAACTTGAGACGAAGACCTACGGCCGCCGCGTGCTCGACTCGATCGTTGCGGCCGTCGACGATCGAGATCTCTGGGATCGCGTCAAGTTCACCGGCTGGAACGTGCTGGCGTTGAGCCGACTCAAGGCCGAGAACCCACAAGCAACGATCGGGCTCTTCAATCATGCACCGCAGCCGTGGATGAACGATGCAGTGTTCGAGCGCTCCATCCTCGGCACAGCCGAAACCGCCGGCTTCGACGTTGTTCATGTCCGAGCCAGCGCCATCACAAGCCGAATCGTCGATGGCCTCCACGCAATGGGATTGATCGTCCATGCCAACGACGCGATGAACCGTGAGGAGATGCAACGAACCCTCGATCTCGGAGTCGACTCACTCTCCGGCAACGACGTCGCAGCCGGCGTGGCGCTGGTGAACCCTACTTCGTCGTGATGGTTGGCTGAACGTATTGCCAGCCGAAACGTCCCTTGATGCAGAGGTGGCCGCTGGTGACACTGTGATCGTTGGGGCTGGTGACCTTCACGATCGTGTCGTCCTGCACGTGTAGTTCGAGGTTGCAGCCAACGCCGCAGTAGGAACACACAGTGCGGGTCACCGACTGTTCTTCCTCACGCCAGTTGTCGACAGCACGAAGATCGAACTCGGTCTTGAACTGCAGCGCGTTGGTGGGACAGACCGCCACGCAGTTGCCGCAGTAGACACAAGCTGAGTCGGGCAGCGTGGCGTCGAACTCGGTCGAGATTCGAGCGCCAAACCCACGACCCGACATCGAGATGGCGAAGGTGTGCTGAGCATCGTCGCCGCACGCCTCGACGCACTTGTAGCAAAGCACGCACTTGTCGTAGTCACGGATGTAGAGGTCGTCTTGAACCTTGACGTCCTCGTTCATTCGCTCTGGTTCTGGCCCGTAGCGATCAGGCTCCGCGCCATAGTGCTCCATGTAGGGAGCGAGCTGTGGAGCCTGTGAAAGGTCGGTTCCTGAGCCCAAGAACTCGAGCACCATCTTGCGACTGTGACGCACACGCTCGGAATCGGTCTGAACGACCATGCCCTCCTCAGCCTCGCGGCTGCATGAGGGCACGAGCGTGCGAGAATTCTCAACCTCGACAACACACACGCGGCATGCGTTGACCGGGGTGAGGTTCTCGGCGTAGCAGATGGTCGGCGTGTCAACGCCGGCCTTCGTGCATGCATCGAGCAGCGTCGCACCCTCGGGAATGGTGACGTCGGCCCCATCGATCGAGACGGTGACCGTGGAGATGGCGACAGGTGTTTCGCTGATGGTCATGATCCGATGAGTCCCAAGTCGATAGCCGAACGAACGGCGGTTGCAGCGGTATGTCCAAGGCCGCAGATAGATGCGTCCTTCATGGCGAGATCGATGTCTTTCAAGAGTTCGACTTCACCGTTCATCACCTGCCCCGAACTTCGTACGAGCAGTTCGTGTTGGCGAACCGCCCCAACTCGGCATGGCACGCACTGGCCACAGCTCTCGTTGCGGAAGAACTCGGCGATGCGAATGCACACGGCGTCGAAGTCGGTCGTGTCATTGAACGCCATGACAACACCCGAGCCGAGCGATGCGCCGATCGCCCTCGTGTCTTCCATCGTGAGTGGCATGTCGAGTGCATCCGGACCGACAAAGCTGCCAGCCGCGCCGCCGAGCAATACCGCTTTGAGATTGCCGGTGACGCCACCGCCGAGGTCGAGCACTTCACGCAAGGTCGGACCGATCTCAACCTCATACGTGCCAGGCTTGGCAACGTGGCCGGAGAGGCAGAAGAGCTTCTGGCCGGAGCTGCCCTCTGTGCCGGTGGCGGCATAGGCCGCTCCCCCGTCGAGCACGATCGGCAAGACGTTCAGGAGTGTCTCGGGGTTGTTGATCGCGGTGGGCCGATCGAAGAGGCCGTTCGTTGTCGGGAACGGTGGCTTCTGGCGAGGTTCGCCTCGGAAACCTTCGAGCGAGTTGAACAGGGCGGTCTCTTCACCGCAGATGTAGGCACCGGCGCCTCGACGAATCTCGATGTCGAAATCGAACGACGACCGGGCGATGCCCTCACCCAAGAATCCCGCCTCACGAGCGAGCTCGATGGCGTTCTGCAAACGCAGCGTTGCAAGCGGGTACTCACCTCGGATGTAGATCCAACCCTTGGTGGCTCCCGTTGCGAACCCGGCGATCGTGACGGCTTCGATCAGCGAGAACGGATCGTTCTCCATGATCGTGCGGTCTTTGAATGTGCCCGGCTCGGACTCGTCTGCGTTGACAACGACGTATTTCACGCCCTGCTCGGCAGCGACGGCCCGCCACTTGATACCGGTGGGGAAGGCAGCGCCACCTCGGCCCATCAGGCCTGCGGTCGAGACCTCTTCAACGACCTGCTCGGCACCAAGACCAAACGCCTTGGCGAGCGCTTTGTATCCGCCAGCACCGACGTAGGCGTCGAGCGACGTCGGGTCGATTCGACCGACGTTCCTCAACAACACCAGCGACGGATCGTGCTTCTGCGGAAGATCCCAGAGCTCCGTTGCCTCATCGGACGGGACCGAATTCGCGGCCGCTCGACCCTGAATGAACAGCGCAGGACCGTGATCCGTCGTCGCCCGCTCGCACTGCCCAAGGCAGGGGCTGCGATGAACGTGTTTGCCGCTCGCTTCGAGCTCGGCGATCTTCGCCTCTGCGAATTCAAGACACGGCGAGTCGACACACACGTGAACGACATCGTCGGTGTGATCCGGAGCCTCGTCGACCCGGAACATCTCATAGAAGCTCGCCACACCGAACGCCTCGGCCGGCGGAACGTTGAGCATCTCGGCGATGTAGTTCACACCACCGGGTGAGATCCATCCCGACTCGGTCTGCAAAGCATGCAGAGCCGGAAGGAGCCCGTGACGGCGTTCGTTCTTGCGATGGATACCGCCACGAACGAGTCGCTCTTCTTCGACGACGATCGCCGGATCCACATTGATCGCGGCAAGCGCAGCATCGATCGCGGCCGCCTCTGCCTCAGATGCACGGTCGACCGTGAGATGAAGATCAGGCACTGGTGAGCTTCTCGATCCTGATCGCGGCGGCTTTGAACTCAGCGGTGCCGGAACGTTTGTCCCACGCGTCGTTCGTGAGCTGGTTGATGTCGACGAGCTCGGGGAAATGGAACGTCGTGAACGTCAGGCCGACGGGGATGTCGGGCTGAATACGAATCGGCATCTCGACCGATCCGCGAGGGGACGACACGAGGACCCACTCGCCTTCTTCGATGTCGAGGCGATCGGCGTCTGCCGGGTTGACGTCGAGCGCTTCGCCGTAGCGAATCGGTGAGTCGTAGCCGCCGGATTGCACGCCGGTGTTGTAGGAGTCGAGCGAACGGCCCGTCGTGAGACGAATCGGGAACTGCTCGGTGAGCTCCTCTTTCGGCCCGGCGTGGACCACGGGCGAGAACGGCGCCGGGCCACGTCCACCGAGGTCGTCTTCCCACAACCAGCCGTGAAGGAACGGGCTGCCGGGATGATCGAGGTCAGGGCACGGCCACTGCAACCCACCCTCAGCTTCGAGACGCTCGTAGGTCATACCGCCGTGCATTGGCGACAGACCACGGAGCTCTTCCCACAGGTCTTCCGACGTGGGATGGCCCCAGTCGTAACCCATCCGGCGAGCGATCTCACCGAGGATGTCTTGATCGTGCTTGGCCTCTCCAGGTGGCGTCACCGCAGCACGAACTCGCTGCACGCGGCGCTCCGAGGAGGTCACGGTGCCTTCAGACTCGGCCCAACCGACCGAGGCTGGCAGCACGACGTCGGCCAGCTCGGCGGTGCGGGTCATGAAGATGTCCTGCACCACGAGAAGGTCGAGACCCTCGAGCAGCTTTCGAGCGTGGTTGATGTCGGCTTCGGAGTCAGCCGGGTTCTCACCGATGACGTATGCGGCGGTGATCTCGCCGCGCTCCATCGCTTCGAACATGAGCGTGAGGTGAATGCCGTCTTCAGCCGGGATCTCGACGCCGTAGACGGCTTCGAACTTGGCTCGGTGCTCGGGGTCGGTCACGTTCTGGAAGCCCGGCAACTTGTTGGGCAGTGCGCCCATATCGCCGCCACCCTGCACGTTGTTCTGGCCTCGGAGCGGAACGAGCCCGCTCCCCCAACGACCGATGTGGCCGGTGAGCAATGCGAGGTTGCACAGCGACAACACATTGTCGACGGCGTTGTGGTGCTCGGTGATGCCGAGGGTCCACAGGATCTGCGCCGTCTCGGCGGTGGCATACGCCTCGGCCATCTCGGCGATTGCGTCGGCGGGCAGACCGGTGATCTGCGAGCCGACCTCGAGGGTGTACGGCTCCACCGATTCCTTGAACGCTTCGAAACCCTCCGTCGAGTGAGCGATGAACTCATCGTTGGTCAGACCGGTTTGGATGATGTGGCGAGCGACCGTATTGGCCAGCGCAACGTCGGAACCCAGCTCGAGACCGAGCCAGAGATCAGCAAACTTGGACGAGGACGTGCGACGGGGGTCGACGGCATACATACGGGCCCCGTTGTCGAGGCCCGTCATCAAATGGTGGAAGAAGATCGGGTGTGCTTCGCGGGCGTTCGAACCCCAGAGCAGCACAACATCGGTCTCTTCAATTTCTTTGTAGGAGACGGTTCCGCCACCTGCACCAAACACTGTCGCCAGACCGACGACGGAGGGAGCGTGTCAAGTTCGATTACAGGAATCGATGTTGTTGGTTCCCAACACCGTGCGGCCGAACTTCTGTGCCGCGTAGTTCATCTCGTTGGTGCTCTTCGAGCACGAGAACATGGCGAAACCTTCGCCACCTTTGTCCGCCTTCACAGCGGAGAAACCGTCGACGATTCGGGTCAGCGCTTCGTCCCACGTCGCCGGCTGCAGCTCGCCATCGACCCGCACAAGAGGCGTGGTCAAACGAGCTTTTGGCGTGGACCTTCGGTTGCGCTTCTTCGTCCGAGTCTGCATGTGACAAGTATCTCAGACTTTGGCCGAAACCAGCCGACACAGACACCGTCGTTCTCGCCATCCGGTAAGACCGTTAAGGCCTGTGCGGTGTCCCAAACTGAACGTAGGTCTCGATGTACTCGTCCGGCCGAGTGGCGGTGCCCGTCTGCCAGATCGCACCCGTGAATCGATCGACGATGATCGGAGCGTTGCCGGCGATCATCTTCGAGTAGTCACCGGTGTCGAGATACGCCACCGATTGGTAGAGGAAGAGCCATCCCCACTCGTGTTCTTGGGTCGAGCCGTCCTGGATTCGAACCTCTCCCTCATCTTCGCCAATGTGGATTCCGGCGAGCATGCGAGCGTCGTCAAACGGCAGCGGTTCGAGGAAGAGCTCGTTCCGATTCATGCGGTCATAGAAGGCCAGTGCATCGGCAACCCGGTCGGCCATCGCAAGCGCATCGAGCTTCGATGACATGCGCGTGGTGCGTTCGAAGTCGACGAACTCGGCGAACGAGACGGTTGGGTAGGCGGCGACGAGGCCAGCCAAACCAAACGTGGCAGTCTCACGAGCGGCGACGCTCGGGTAGCCGCCGGACCGTGATGCGCCAATCTCATCGGCGTTCACCTCGACGCCCCAGTGGTCGGCCATCGCCTTGATGATCAGGAGCCGAGGCACGCCGGCTTCGGTTGCGAGTTGGGCAGCACGAGTCGACGAGACGCCCTGTTCGTACAGCTCAGCAAACTCGATCCCGACCATCCCTCCTCCATCGGCCCAACAACCGTTGAGTTAAGAGCGCTGACCCGCATAACTGAGCCGAATTGTCGCCGAATCGACGTCCGCTGGGTCGACGGTCGTCCCGGTGCCGAGCCCCCATCGCAAGGCGATCTCACTGAACGAGCCTTCACCAGCGATCACCGCCGCCTGGACACAGGCGCCGGTCGCCACAACTTCCTCGGCCTCCGGCACGATCAGCTGACGTTCTGCGAGGTCGGCAAACACCCGCTGGTAGGCCATCGACTTGGCCCCGCCTCCGAGCAGGAACATCCGGCCACCGCAGTCCGCGCCGACGTCGACCAGGGCGTCGACTCCGTCGAGTAATCCGCACGCAACACCCTCGAACCCAGCTCGAGCGAACTGTTCACGGCTGACGTCTGATCGCAGCCCGCTCAACGCGCCCGTTGCATCGGGACGGTTCGGCGTTCGTTCACCATCGAAGTAGGGCACCAGCGTGAGCCCGCCGGCCCCGGGCTCAGCGGCGAGCGCAAGTTCATCAAGCTCGGCGAAACCAGCGCCGAGAAGTCGTCCGATCGCATCGGTCACCTTCGTTGCGTTCAGCGTGCACACGAGCGGCAGAAAGTTCCCGGTGGCATCGGCAAACCCAGCGACAGCGCCAGATGCATCACTCGTTGGTGTGGCACTCACCGAGTAAGCGGTGCCCGACGTTCCGACCGAGATGGCAAGATCGCCAGGGCCGAGGCCGAGCCCAAGAGCGCCAGCCATGTTGTCGCCGGTTCCAGGGCCGACGAGCACATCCCTCCCAAAGCCGAGGCCCGCGGCCGTCACGACGCCAGCCGAATCGGAGGGGCCGAGAACGGTCGGCAAGACGGAATCGTCCAGGTTCGGGGCGGCTCGATCGAGCAGATCAACGTCGTAGTCGCCGATCGATGGCGACCACCAACCTGTCCCGGATGCGTCGCCGCGATCGGTCACGTGAGCTCCGCTCAACCGCCAGGTGAGGTAGTCGTGCGGCAACATGATTCGGTCGAGCCGCTTCATGGCCTCGGGCTCGTTTGCTGCGACCCACGCAAGCTTCGAGATCGTGAACGCCGCTCCTGGAACCGAACCGCACGCTCTGGCCCAACCGTCGGCACCGAGATCGGCGACGAGTGCATCCGCTTCGGCCGATGATTCGGTGTCGTTCCACAACTTTGCCGGCCGGATCGCGGCTCCCTCGGCGTCGAGCATGACGAGCCCGTGCTGTTGCCCAGCAACAGAGACTGCGATGACGTCTCCGAGGTGATCGGCGACGTCAGCCAGCGCAGTGGTCAGCGCCGACCACCACGACTCCGGATCCTGCTCACTACGAGGCGGCGTTGTGCTCGGATGAGCGGCCCGACCAACCGCAACGACAGCGCCGGAGTCGATCTCTCGGAGTTCAACTTTGGTCGATTGTGTAGACGAGTCGATTCCAGCAACCAGGCGAGCCATCGCCCGAACCTACCGATTCACGAGTTCGAAATTCGACTCCAGATCACACATGGCGGCACCGCCGGGCGGGAGCGTGTCAAACGACAGGCATGACAGCCGCTGACCCGAGCCATCGATGGTGAACTCGACCACAACACCCGAGGCTGGGTTGATCTCGTACTCGACTTGGCGGCCTTCATCGATTGCGGCGATCAGCATGTCGTAAACCTCGAACGGGTTCACGAGATCTGGCTGCGGTTCGTCAAAGTCCAGCCGGCCATCTGGATCGTTCTTGTAGGTCAGCCAAACCGAACGAGTCCGATCGAAATCACCCTTCACGATTGGTGTCACCTCCATCGCTGCATGCGGTCCCGCAGCAGCGAATCGGAAGAGCTCCTCGGCTGCACGAAGATCGGCAGCGCCGGGCGCCGATGGTTCCTCGATCGTGATCGAACCACACTCGATCGTGTCTGGTGGAGCACTTCCTGCATTGTCGGTTCGAACCACGGAGTACGTATAGGTCTGGCCGACCTCGACGTCAGCGTCGACTCGCCGTTCCCACGCGGCGAACGGCAACTCCACACCGTCTCGCAGGATCGATGCATCAGCTCCGGAGCCGTCCTCGATCACGACCCTCGGCAGACCGTTGACCAATTCGATCGTGCAGGTCGCCGGCGGAAGAACGGTCAGAACCGCAGCGGTCCCGCATGAGACGATTCGAGAGTTGCCCGACGACGCCTCGAGACGCATCTCGAATGTTCGTTCGTCGAGGCTCGCTTCAGGCGCAGTGCTGAAGGCACCTCTCCATCCAGACGACTGGTTCGTTGATTCGATCTGAAGCCCCGGGAACAACCGCTGTTCGAGCGCGACCGCGAACCCTTCGAACATCGCCTCCTCCGCCGTGCGAGCTGGGTACTCGATCATCGAGACCCCATCCCGAAAGATCTCCGGCGAAACTCCGAAAGGCACCGATTCCCACAGCACCGAGAGTGTGATCGTCGAGGCTTCAACGCTGCATGTCGCCTGTTCAAGGTCGGCGTCTCTGACGAGCGGCTCGAGTCCCCGCTCGAGCACGATGTCGAAGTGTTGATCCGACGGTTCGACAAATGGCCACGCAAGCCCGGATCTCACCTCGGCGCTCGCCGATCCAAGCTCAACATCGATGTTGCATTCGTCGCCCGGCGTTGACTCGGTGGTGGTGTCGCTCCACAAGACGATGACCGCCAAATCACCGATCAACTCGACCTCGGGTTCGATGACATCGCAGGTCGTCAACAAACGAACGGTCGATCCATCACGATCGACGACCGACCAAGGCACTGCGTACACCGCCCCCGTACTCCGCAGTACACAAGCGCCGAAGTTGAACTCTTCGGAGATACCGATGACGGGGATCGTCTCGTCGACCGACTCAGCCGTGACGGAAAGGGGCCCAGCTTGGATCCACTGGTCGCTCTCGCCAACAGCAAACTCGGCGTCGATCGATGGCTCGAGCAACTCGTCGAGGCTGACGGACGCACTCGCGCACGGCGGTGCCGCCGCGAATGCCCATTCGCCAACCGGGGGCTCCGACAGACCGGGCGTTTGGACGGCCGTCGTGGAAACGAGTGGAGTCGTCAGCGCGGTCGTTGGCACCATCTCCTGGCTTGCCGTGGGTGCTGGGGCGCATGCGGTCACGACACCCAGCACGAAAACCGCAAGAAGAAGCCCGATCCGCCTGATCATCGTCCGAGTATTGACGAATCAGCTCGTCACCAGTTGTCGGTCCAGCGACGATCAGGTTTCAGCTTGCTCGCTCAATGTGACGGGCAACGAGGTTTTCGAGCATCTCCTGGCGACCACTGACCGGCTGTGGATCGGCCGTCGACCCGGCCCGCTCACGAAGGGCTGCAAGATCGAGCGAGCCGTTCATGATCTGTTGGCCAAGATCACCGTCCCAGCCCGCGTAACGCTCGGTTCGCAACGAGTCGAGTTCGCCGGAGTCGAGCACGGAGTGGGCGGCGAGCAGCGCTCGCGCCATCGTGTCCATGCCACCGATGTGGGCGTGGAAGAGATCGTCTCGAGCGATCGATGGCCGACGCAGCTTGGCGTCAAAGTTGAGGCCGCCGGTTCCGAGACCGCCGGCTCGGAGAATCTCGATCATGCCCAGCGTCATTTGCTCCACCGAAACGGGGAAGCGGTCGACGTCCCAACCCAGACGATCGTCGCCAGCGTTGGCGTCGATCGATCCGAGGATTCCGTTGGCTGCGGCGTAGGCAACCTCGTGGTTGAAGTCGTGACCGGCCAGCGTTGCGTGGTTGACCTCAATGTTCAGTTTGATTTCATCGGCCAGGTCGTATTTCTGCAAGAACGCATGGCACGTCGCCGAGTCGTAGTCGTACTGGTGCTTGGTCGGCTCGAACGGCTTCGGCTCGATCAGAATCGTGCCGGTGAAACCAATGCGCTGCTTGTGCTCAACCACGAGGTGCATGAATCGGGCGAGCTGATCGCTCTCTTTGGCCATGTCGGTGTTGAGCAGCGTCTCGTAACCCTCACGGCCACCCCACAGGACATAGTTCTCGCCGCCCAGTTGATGGGTCGCTTCGAGCACGTCGCAGACCTGGGCGGCGGCCCGAGCGAACATCTCCGGATCGGGGTTGGTTGCTGCCCCGGCCAGGAAGCGGGGGTGGGAGAAGAGGTTGGCGGTTCCCCACAACAGCTTGATACCGGTTTCGTCCATCTTCGATCCGGCTCGATCAACCATGGCCTTGAGCGCATCGGCATCGGCCGCGTAGCCACCGGAGAACGGCGCCATGTCGACGTCGTGGAAGCAGTAGTAAGGAACACCGAGCTTCGAGAAGAACTCGAAGGCCGCGTCTTGCTTCATCTCGGCGGCGGCCATCGGACTCATCGACGAATCGAACGTTGCCGAGCCCTCGGCCCAGGGCCGGTCGAGCGTACCGGCGCCGAAGATGTCGAGGCCGTTGGCCGCAAAGCTGTGCCAGTAACAAACGGCGAAGCGCAGATGTTCGGCCATCGTCTTGTCGCCGACGACCCGATCGGCGTCGTACCAACGAAATCCGAGTGCCTCGTCGGAGTCTGGTCCGAGGTAAGTGATCGCGTCGACATCGCTGAAGAACGGCATATTCATGGGCCAAGGTTACGGCGAGCGGTACCCTCGGCGCCCATGCGCTGGTCCCAGCTTTTTGTCCCAACCCTCCGCGACGCTCCCAACGACGCCGTGGCCCCGAGCCACCAGCTTCTCGTGCGTGGCGGCTTCATGCGCCAGCTGCACGCGGGGCACTACTCGATGCTGCCGCTCGGGTGGAAGGTGCACCAAAAGGTTGCGCAGATCGTGCGCGAGGAGATCGACGCGCTCGGCGGCCAGGAGTGCCTGCTTCCCACGATGCACCCCGCTGCAATCTGGAAGGAGTCGGGCCGCTGGGACACGATGGGCGAGATCATGTTCCGGCTCACCGATCGCAAGGGAGCTGAAAACGCGCTGAGCATCACCCACGAGGAGATCTTCGCAACGGTCGCTTCCGAACTCAGCTCCTACAAGCAGCTTCCTCAGATCTGGTACCAGATCCAGACGAAGTTCCGCGACGAGGCCCGCCCCAAGAGCGGCCTCTTGCGGGTGCGCGAGTTCCACATGAAGGATTCGTACTCCTTCGATGTCGACGCGGCCGGACTCGACGTGGCGTTTGAACGTCACGATGTGGCCTACCGCCGGATCTTCGAACGCCTCGGCGTTCCTTCGATCGCGGTCCAAGCGTCGTCCGGTGCAATGGGTGGCGATTCATCCGTTGAGTTCATGACGCCTTCTGACGCCGGCGAGGACGACGTCGTTCTGTGTCCTGACTGCGGCTATTCAGCCAACATCGAGAAGGCCACATCGGCGCTTCCCTCCATCGATGACGGTGCAGCTGGTGAACTCGAGATGTTCGACACACCCGGTGTTCGCACCATCAAAGCGCTCGCCGAGTTTGATGGCGGCGCGGCGGCCGACCACCAGCTCAAGACACTCGTGATGATCCTCGATGGCACGGTCACCCTCGTCGTCGTGCGTGGCGATCACCAGCTGAACACCCAGAAGCTGGCCGATGTCACCGGCGCCATCGATATCCGTCCTGCCGAGACCGAAGAAACCGTCGCAGCCCTGGGCGCGCACCCCGGCAGCCTCGGCGCGGTCAACGTGACCGACCATCCGATCGTTGCCGATCTTGCGCTGCAGGGCCGAGTCAACATGACCACCGGCGCCAACATCGACGACAAGCACCATCGAGGTGTGAGTGTCGAACGAGATCTCACGGTTGGCCAGTGGGCTGATTTGCGAGAAGTCAGCGCCGGCGAAGCCTGCGTCAACTGCGGAACGGCGCTGACGATCGTTCGCTGCATCGAGATCGGCCACATCTTCAAGCTCGGCACCAAGTATTCGGAAGCCTTCGGCGTCAACGTGTCGAACGCGGACGGCAAGGTCGTGCCCGTGCAGATGGGCAGCTACGGCATCGGTATTGGCCGCAACATGGCGGCCGCCGTCGAAGCGAATCACGATGACAAGGGCATTCTTTGGCCAATGTCGATCGCTCCCTTCCACGTGGTCATCACGCTCATGCGGGTCGACGACGACATGCTGGCTGCCGGCCAGACCATCTACGACGAGCTTCGAGCTGCCGGAATCGACGTGCTGCTCGACGATCGTGATGCCCGCGCCGGCGTGAAGTTCGCCGATTCGGAGCTGATTGGTATTCCGCTGCGCATCACCCTCGGCCCTCGTGGCTTGAAAGAAGGCAACGCGGAGTACACCGAGCGGGCGTCTGGTGACACAAGCGACGTGCCGCTCAGCGACGTTGCCGCCAAGGCAATCGAGCACGTGCGAGCGGCCCTCGCTTCATAGGTTTCCTCCGACGGAACATCGTTCCGTCGGATGGAACGCCCCAGGGGCATGAAACGCTTTTGGGTCCTCACCACGATGGCGGTGATCGCTGCTGCGAACTCGCCAGCATCCGCTACCAGCCGGCAGGCCGGCTTCGTCGACGGTGGCTTCAGCGACGGAACGTGGATCGGAGCCATCAGCTATTCGACCGACATCTCGCTTCCTGGCTCCTCCGCCACTGGCGGTCTGAGCAGCGGGTCCTTTGTCGTCACCTGGTCTGGCGGCTCGCCCGAAGGAACATTTGAAGGGTCTGGATCGACCGACATCGAGTTCGACGACGGGGCATCAGGTTCCATCGAAACGGTCGTCGTCGGCGAGATTTCCGGATCACCAACCGCTCCCGAAATCGCCTTCACCTCCTTCGTCTCCACGGGATCGATCACCACCGACGGCATCACGATCCCGATCGATCTGACGCTCGGCCCTGGGGAAACGCCAAACACCCCGCTCGATGTCACGTTCTCCACCTGCGGACACGTTTCAGGCAATCTCGACTCGGCGGAAGCGATCGCTCAAGGCAACGCCGCACAGGCCGGAGGAACGTTCGCCGCTCAGAACGCCAGTTGGTCCGCAACAAAGGTCGACTACGCGAGCGAAGGTGCGCCCGATGGCCGAGTCGAAGACCTCGGACTGTTGATGCTCGAGGGCCACAACATGGCCGACGAGATCGAAGCGGGCAACTTCCCAGGACCCGGCTTCAGCGATGTCTTGCAGCGAGCCCAGAACTTCGCCGCATCCTCTTCATGGAACGACGCTTGCGGCCAGGGAGACGGCTCGTACGGGACGATCATCACCGACGTGATGAGCCGAATCCTCACGGCGATGGCAGCCAACCCGCTGACGTTCACGGCCGACGAGTGGTCTCAGGCGATCAACGCAGGAATTGCGTCGGGCTCGCTCGGACCCGGTTCGGGCGCTGATGGCACCCAGTTGCGATCGGATCTCATCGCCGCACTCGAGATTCAGATCGACATCGCCGACGGCAACCCCGCCGACGTCTTCGACCTCCACAAGGCGTTCGTCGCACTCGGGGCGGACGAACAAGCAGACCGAACCGAAGCACTCCTCGAAGGAGAAGGCGAATGATCAAACGTCCACGACTCTCGACCGCAGCACTTGCATTCACGGCGCTGACACTCGCCGCCTGCGGCGACTCCGACGCAGCGACCACTCAGCCAACCGAGACCGTTGAGTCAACCGAACCAGCGTCAACCGAACCGGCAGAGACGACGGAGACGGCGGAAGCCGAGGCTCCCACCGAGCCGGAGGCAACCGGCCTCGCCGGCTTGGCGATCATCACGATCTCCAATGGAGCCGACGGCAACGGCGAACGTCCTCAGCTGGCGTGGGGCGAGGTGCCCGGGGCGACGGAGTACACCGTGATCCTCAACACCGCCGATGGCGGTCCGTACTGGACATGGTCGGGGCCACAGGCCACGGTGTGGCTGGGCGGAACTGACGAGGAGCCGAATGCCAACAGCGAAGGTCCGACGTTGTTCGAACCACTCACGATGCGAGTCTTCGCCTCCGGGCCCGATGGCGAACCGTTGGCAGCAAGCGAACCCACGGTCATCGCAAGCTAAGTCCGATTCAAGCCGGCGACTCTTCGGCCGATTGGTCACGGGTGAGTGATGATCGCCGACCCCCGTTTGAACGCGCCTTGCGCCGCCTCATCAAGCGGCCCGACCTGACGGCAAGCGCGGTCATCGACCACTTTGCTTCCCAATCAGGCGGCTTCGATCGCATCACGGCTCAGACCGACCCGATGCAGGTCACGTCGAACGACCTGCTCGCCGCCGGCCTGATCGGCCGACCGCTTGCGACCGAAACCATCGAGTGGCTCCTGGGAGAAGACGGTCGCTGGCTGACCGCCGAGGTGCTCGCCGACATCCGGCCCGACGCGGAACTCACCGACGCCGACACTCGGTGCATCATCCGGATGGGTGACCTGTTCCGACTGCTTCGGGCCCGCAAATCGTCCGGTGTCACGCGCTCGGCGGCAACTCGCCTTCTCGCCGCGAAACGGCCAGCGCTCGTCCCGATCGATGACTCCGTCGCCCGCCGGTTCCTCGGCTACGACAAGAGCGACGAGTGGTGGGCCGACTGGCGCGAAGCCCTCTCGATCGACGTCCTCGACGGTGTGGCCGAAGCTCGCGCCATGGCAACCGAACGAGTCGCAGCGGC
>CALEWY010000097.1 GCA_937925335.1 uncultured Acidimicrobiales bacterium | reverse complement strand
TCGTCGGAGACAAGTGGACGCTGCTCGTTCTTCGCGACCTCCTTGAGGGCAAGACTCGATTCAGCGAGTTCGAACGATCACCCGAATCGATTCCAACAAATATCTTGTCGAGTCGTCTCAAGCGGCTGGAGACGCATGGCCTCGCCACCCGACGCGCTGGGTCCGGTCGCCGATTTGACTACCACATCACGCCGAAAGGTGAAGGCCTTCGCCCCGCAGTCCTTGCGCTCGCAGCGTGGGGGAATCAGGCGCTCGCCGACACGTGGCAACCTCCGCCGGACTATCTCACTTCACCCAAACGCCCCGATGAGGACCCGGCCTGACCAGCGCTCACGCTTGCTCGCGCCGCTCGACCTCCCATAGCGTCGCACGCATGGGGGAACACTTTGATCTTGCACCGCTCGATGGCGTGACCTTCGGAGCCACCGTCACCGGCGTCGAACTCCGATCGATCACCGACGACGCGTTCGACCAGCTCTACCAAGCGTGGCTCGAACACGGACTGCTGATCTTTCCCGAGCAGTTCCTCACCAAGGACGAGCAGAACGCGTTCGCTCGCCGGTTTGGCGATCTCGAATTCGAGGCGATGCCGATCACCAATATCAAAAAGAACGGCGACATCGAGTCGGATCAGCGAGGCGAACTGGTGAAGTCGATTCGGGGAAACGAAGGCTGGCATCACGACAGCACCTACATGCCGGTACAAGCAAAGGGAGCCGTGTTTACCGCCGAGATCGTCCCGACCGAGGGTGCAGCAACGGGTTGGGCCGACATGGCAGCGGCCTACGACCAACTCGACGACGAGACCACCAATGAGCTCGCCGAACTCGAGGCCTATCACTCGCTCTACTACAGCATGGGCCGCGTGGATCTTCTGCCGAAGGAGAACGCCGAGGGTGGCTACGACAACTACGGCTACCACGACAAGGACGTCTCGCTACGGCCGATGGTCAAGGTGCACCCCGAGACGGGGCGGCCAAACTTGCTCGTCGGCCGACATGCGCACAACATCATCGGGATGGATCCAGAGGAGTCGACAGCACTCATCGATCGTCTCAACGACGACGCCTGCCAGCCACCACGGATTCACCATCACCAGTGGTCGGTCGGCGATGCGGTCGTCTGGGACAACCGCCGGCTGATGCATCGGGCAACACCGTTTGATGTCAGCCAGCCGCGGCGAATGTGGCACACCCGAATCGCTGGAGAACATCAGACCGAGGCTGCGCTCAACCATCGATAACAAGCGGCGCGCTCTCAGTCTGACGCCGTACGTACTCCCTCGCCTTCGACCCTCTAATCCGCCTTCGGTGCTGAGCCGTAGTCGCCCCACGGGTCGTCCCGCTCGCGAACGACTTGACGAAAGCCCTTCTCATCGAAGGATTCGGTCCATTGAAGGGCCTCTTCGGTGTGTCGGGTCACACCGTCGAAGAACGTGCCGAGCATTTGGCTTGTTCGAAGCCCCATGTTCTCGAAAGCCTGATTGATCAGCATCTTGTTCAGAGCGAGTTGGTTCGCCGGAATCGATGCGAACCGCCGCGCCTCAGCTTCGACCTCAGCAGAGATCTCATCTGGGTCGCAGATCTGCGAGACCAGCCCGATTCGGTGGGCTTCGGCCGCATCGATCGCTCGACCGGTGAGCAGGTATTGCTTGGCGTGCTCGAGACCAAGGCGGTACACCCACATCATGGTGGTCGGTGTTCCGTAGATGCGGCTCGGTGCGTAGCCAATGTGTGCATCGCTCGCCATGTAGAGCAGGTCGGCGCACAGGATCATGTCCGTTGCACCGCCGATCGCCCAACCCGTGATCTCGCCAATCACCGGCTTCGGGCACTCCCAAATCTTCATGAACCGTCGAACGTTGTTGCCCATGAACTGGTAGTCGCGGACTGGATCCCACGCGCCTTCACGAGGCTTTGGACCCTTCGCTCCATACGGCGTCGACCAGCGAGGAGGCGGGTCAGACTCAGCAAAGTCCGACGCGGCGGTGAGGTCATACCCGGCGGTCAGGGTCCCATCCGCACCCCGGATCACGATGGCGGCAACGTCGGGAGACTTCGTCGCTCGATCGATGCCATCGGCAACACCTTGGATGACCGCGTCGGTCAGCGTGTTCTTCTTCTCCGGACGATTCAGCGTGATGATGGCGATGTCATCGCGCTCCTCGTAGAGAACCGGCTCGGCTGCCTGCGTCATGGCTAGAAGAAGTGGAGGGAGCCGTCGTGGAGATCGGCGGCAGGGAGGACTTCTTTGTCTTCGACGTAGTTCTGCGTGTGAATCCAGGGTTCGACGTTTCCTTGGCGCGGGAGCAGGTGAATACCGCGCTGGATGTAGCCGGGGTTGAAGTCTTCCGGATCGACCCACGAGCTGAGCGGCATGTCCTCGCCCTCGGGAAGAACCGGCACCACACACGCCGATCCCCCAGCATCCATGTCGCCCAGGAGACGGCATACGAAGTCGCCGACGAGGTCGGCTCGAAGTGTCCAACTCGCCCGGAAGTAGCCAAACACCCACGCCATATTCGGCACACCCGAGAACATGACACCACGCCACGTCACCGTGTCTGCAAAGTTCATCGGCTCATCGTCGATGTCGAACGCAATGTCGCCGAGCACGTTGAGATTGAAGCCGGTCGCCGTCACCACGATGTCAGCCTCGAGCGTCTCACCAGACTTGAGCGCGATGCCCTTGCTCACGAAGGTGTCGATCTCGTCGGTTGCAACCGACGCGTTTCCGTCCTTCAGGGCGTGGAAGAGATCTCCATCCGGCACGAACGCAATGCGCTGGTGCCACGGGCGATAGCTCGGCGTGAAGTGAGGATCGAGCTCGTAGTCCTCCCCCATGATCTCCTTGATGCCCGTGGCGAGCTCCGTCTTGACCATCTCGGGGTCTTCGACCGACATCCGAGTGATCAAGGCGCCGTCGTGCAGCACCTTGCGACGCACGATCTCATGGGTCCACTCGTCGGGAACATCGAGCTCTCGCAACATCTCGGCCAGCTCGTTCGAGTTTCGACCGGTCGCGAAGTACGTCGGCGAGCGCTGCAACATCGTCACGTGCTCCGCCTTGCCAGCCATCGCTGGCACGATCGTCGCCGCAGTTGCTCCCGAGCCGATGACGACGACTCGCTTGCCCTCGTAGTCGAGGTCCGCTGGCCACGTCTGCGGATGGATGACATCTCCTTCGAAGTCGTCCATCCCTGGCCACGTTGGCGAGTAGCCCTCGGAGTGGCGGTAGTACCCCTGGCACATCCACAAGAACGTTGCCGTGTGGGTCACCGACTCTTGCGCTCCGCTCTCAGGGTCGGACTTCGTTGCGGTCACCGTCCATCGCTTGTCAGTTGTCGACCATGAAGCGGAAGTGATCGAGTGGTTGTAGCGAATGTGCTGGTCGAGATCGTTCTCGTCGATGACCTCGCCCATGTAGGTCAAGATCTTGTCCGCTGTTGCGATCGGATCGCCCTTCCAGGGCTTGAATCGATACCCGAAGGTGAAAAGGTCGCTGTCGGACCGAATGCCTGGATAGGTGTGCGTTCGCCACGTTCCGCCGAAATCGGACTGGCTCTCCAGCACAACGAAGCTCTTGTCTGGCAACTGCGATTGCAGGTGGTACGCGCCGCCAACTCCAGAGATGCCGGCGCCAACGATCAACACGTCAACGTGAGCGATCTCGGCGGTGTCTGAAGGATTCGAAGTCGTTGGCGCGTTCGTCACCCCGAGAGGTTCCCACCCACAAAGGGGTATCGCCAAACGAGGAGTTCATCACCGACCGAAATCAGCCGAAAAGGACGGAGATGAGTATTTCGTCCCCCGCTGAGAGTTCGGCCACTCAGCACCCATTGACGTCCCCGATCGGACCCACGGCGCTCAACAAGCACGTTGAGCCCTCCATCCGGTACGCCTGGACCGCTCTTTTCGTCATCCTCATCACCGCAGCAGCGCTCCTCCCCAACCTCGATCGACGCACGGAACTCGTCGCACTCTTGGTTGCGATGACTCCGATCCAGCTGTTCTGGAATCGGCTCCTTCCGAATCGTCGCCTTTCGGAGGTGCGACCACTTCACGATTCGGTCCTTTGCCTCGCTGCGGCTGCTCTCGAGCCGTCGATCTGGTTCCCGTGCATCCTGATCTTCGCCTTCAGCACCGGAGAGTCGACGATTCGCCAACGTCCGCTCTTCGCCCAGATCCTCTCCGGCGTGATCGGCGTCGTACTCGTTGCGATCGGCGCACTCACCGACCAGCCGATGTGGCACGCAAGCACGATCGCAGCCGCCGCCATGATCGCCATGCGAGCCACGACGGGCGAGGCAATCTGGCGAACCGTCGAGCAGATCGACAAGCAACGAGCCGAACTCTTGACCTCGATCTCTGCCGTGGTTTGCCGGGCAGATCCGGTTGCTGGGACGGTCACGTGGGTCTCTCCGAACATCGAACGGCTCGTCGGGTGGAGCGCCGACGAGTGGATGAGCACCGACCCACACGACTTCATTCACCCGGACGATCTTGAGGCGTACTGGATCGAGACGGAAGACCTCGAGCTCGGACGCGAATACGTCCGTCTCGCCCGCCACTCCCACAAGGACGGGGGCTGGGTCTGGCTCAACATGGTGAACCGATACGAACTCGATGAGAACGGTGTACCAACGCTCTTCGGACACTGCATCGATGCAACCGAACTGGTCGCACGCGAAGCCGTCATGACTCGCCAAGCTCGCATCGACGAGGTGACGGGCCTATCGAACCGGTACGTACTCATCGGTGAGCTCGAAGACCGGCTCGGTCGCTTCGACTCGTCTGACCCAGGAATACCGATCCCAACCGATTCGGACGCAACGCTCGAAACCAACGAATTCGCATTGTTGATGCTCGACGTCGACCGATTCAAAGAAATCAACGACACGCTCGGCCATACCGTTGGTGATGACGTGCTTCGCGAGCTCGCCACACGTATCTCAACCGCAGCGCCGGGCGAATTGGTGTGTCGCCTCGGCGGAGACGAGTTCGCCATTGTTCTGCGTGACCCATCCGATATCGGCCGAATCGCACGGGCAATCGGTGAGCACACGTCAGCGCCGATGACGCTCGGCGACCTCACCGTTTCTACCCAAGTTTCGATCGGTAGTGTCATCGCACCGATCGACGCTGACAACAACGAAGACCTGCTTCGCCGTGGCGACATCGCGATGTACCAGGCCAAACGGCGTGGCCAGCTCCACCTCCGCTATGAGGCATCGATGGAGCAACACAGCGCCCTCGATCTCGAGCTATCTGCGGCGCTCGTCCCTGCGATGGAAAACGGTGAGTTCGTCCTGTTCTTCCAGCCGAAGGTCGATCTTGCAACGCGTGAGATCGTCGGCGCCGAGGGACTCATCCGATGGATCCACCCGAAGCACGGCGTGCTCCGGCCGGTGTCATTCATGCATCTCGTCGGGTTGTCGAACGCTCATGGCGACTTTGCAGACTCGGTGATCCGTCAAGCTGCCAGAGTCGCGGCACAAGCCTCGATCACACAACCCGGCTTCACCGTGGCGGTCAACATCTCGATGGTCTCACTCTTCGACACTGACTTCGCCAGCCGCGTCGCTCGCTGCCTCGACGCGATCGACGTTGAGCCGCACCAGCTCATTCTCGAGATCACCGAGAGCGACATCATGGAGGAGTACGCGATCGCCACAACGGTGCTCGACGAGCTTGCCGACCTTGGCGTTCAGCTCTCGATCGACGATTTTGGCACTGGCTACTCATCGTTCGCTCGACTCGTCGACCTCCCGGTTTCGGAGATCAAGATCGACCGTCGTTTCGTCGACGCCGCTCCGACTCGTCCTGCTGAACGCGCCGTGATCGATTCGATCGTGGACCTCGCCAGACGACTCGATCTCGACGTCGTGGCCGAGGGAATCGAATCCCAGGTGCAAGCCGATGTGTTGCTCGAAGCAGGTTGTGTCGTTGGACAGGGCTTCTTGTTCAGCCACGCCGTCGAGGCGGACGAACTGCTCGCAAAGATCGACCGACGGACCAATGTGGCGGATCAACTCTGACGCCGGTGCTCGGCCGTGCTGGGAACAGCCACGACCTCTTCAATCCTGACATCGTGAGCACCATGTGCGCTCGAAGCCCTGGCACGTAAGGCATGACGGGCAGAGCGGCGTCACGCATGGCCCGCAGAGCCACGTTCGACGTCTGAAAGAACGGTGTGAGGAACCCGGTCAGCTGGGTGTAGTAGCGGGTGGTCGGACCTCGGCGATGCTCGTAGGCGCTGAGTGCTTCGTGCACATTCGCACGATCGTCGATGGTTCGATCGAGTTCTTCGGCGAGCACGACAGCGTCGACCAATGCGAGGTTGAGACCTTGACCAAGGTGCGGGCTGGTCGCATGAGCAGCGTCGCCGACGAAGACCACCCTGCCGTCGATAGCGCTGAGCATGCGAACCGTTCGATAGGTCGAGAACGTGGCCTCGTCGAGCGAGGTGATCGATGCGGCCAACTCGCCAGCCTCAGGCAAGAACTCAGCGACCGACCGTTGCCACGATTCGAGCCCGTTCGCCTTGATCACTTCCTGCTCCTCCAACCGGATACCCCAGAAGAAGCTGCA
Source organism: uncultured Acidimicrobiales bacterium (assembly GCA_937925335.1). Lineage (GTDB taxonomy): Bacteria > Actinomycetota > Acidimicrobiia > Acidimicrobiales > SZUA-35 > CALEWY01. Next base: position 38,563 of record CALEWY010000097.1, on the reverse strand, counting down.
GCGCCCGCCGCCGACCGGCAACATCCCGATCAGTCGACCGCTCCGATCCACCACTTGCACGAGACGCTCCGGATCGCCGGCGTAGGGCGCCGCCATCCACATCGCCCCGTACTCGTATTCCTTCGTTTCGACGCGCAGCGACGGGTTCGTCGCAACAGCGTGGCTTCGCAGCGCCGAACCCGAACCGTCGGAGGCGACGAGCAGGTCGAAGGCTTCCATCTCCTCGCCGTCGTCAGCGATCGGGTGCACGCCGCCCTCGACGTGTCGATACGAGGTGATTCGACGATCGTGTCTGATCTCAACACCAACATCGGCGCACCGTTGTTCAAACAACGCAAAGAGCTCGCTTCGCATCACACCGATGCCGTGCAAACCTGCGCTGAGAACGCCGTAGTCGAGCGTGGTGAGACGGCGGCCGGATCGATGTTTGGCATCGAGCCCAGAGATCGGGGTGCCGATCGCCTCAACCTCATCCAGCATCCCGAAGTGCCCCAACACAGCCTGGCCGTTTGGCTGAAGCAGGATCCCGGCACCGACTGGACCGGTCGTTTTGGCCTGCTCGAACACGACGACCTCGTGGCCGCCGGCTCCAAGACGCCAAGCGAGCGCTGAGCCGCCCATGCCAAATCCAACGACGGCGATCCTCATTGCAGATTGCTCGAACACGCCAGACCGTCACGAGCGTGAGCCCGTCGGGACACGGCGATTCGTGGAGCGCTCAGTCGATGGTGTCCGACAAAACGTCGATCATCGTGTCGATGTCTGCGTCGCTGATAACGAGAGGTGGACAGAAGCCAAGACTGTCACCAATCGGGCGGCAGATCACGCCTTTGTCGAGCATTGCATCTCGAATGGCGATCGTTTCGTGGGGCTCGGTGCCCTCGGGGAGCTTCGCCGCCCAAACGCCACCGACTCCTCGTGCTTCAGCGAGTCGACCATCACCGACGAGCGCGTTGAGACCGGCAGAGAAACGTTCGCCGATTCCGTTGGCTCGCTCGACGAGCCCATCGCTCTCGATCAGGTCGATGTTGGCGATCGCTGCCGCAGCGCCAGCCGGGTGACCGCTGTAGGTGTAGCCGTGGCGGAAGATGTAGTCGGGGGCAGCCTCCAACACGTCACAAACACCCCGGGACACGATGACGCCGCCAACCGGCTGATAGCCGCTGGTCACGCCCTTCGCGAACGTGATGAGATCGGGCGTGACGTCATAGGTGTGTGATGCGAACCAACTGCCGGTTCGCCCAAAGCCGCAGATCACCTCGTCGAGCACGAGCAGCGCCCCCGACTTGGTGCAGAGCTCTCGAAGACGGCGCAAGTAGTCATCGGTTGGTGGATGCACACCACCGGCTCCCTGCACCGGCTCGCAGATCACACCGGCGATGCGCTCGCCGTGCTCGGCGAATGCTCGGGCCGCGGACTCGATGTCATCCGGGTCGATCTCGATCACGTGGGGAACAAGATCGCCCCAGTTCTCACGGTTTGGCGCGATCCCCTGGAGGGAGGTGCCGGCCATGTTGACCCCGTGGTAGCCACGGCCTCGGGTGAGCATGATCTGGCGATCGGGCTCACCCTTCAGCTGAGCGGTGAGGCGCGTGATCTTGAAGGCCGTGTCGACCGACTCGGAGCCTGAGCAGCAGAGGAACACTCGACCATCCGGCATCGGGGAAACCTCAGCGATGCGCTCCGCTGCCTGCTCGGTGATCGGGTTCGCCCACGGGTCGAACACGTTGTAGTGACCGACTCGCAGCTCGCGCTCGATCGCCTCGATGACTTCCGTTCGCCCGTACCCGACCTGGCAATACCAGAGGCTGCCAAGACCATCGATGTACTCGCGACCGGTGTCATCCCAGACACGAACTCCTTCGGCCCTCACGAGAGATCGAAACGAATCCTTGGCTGGCTTGGCGAATGGGTGGAGGAGTCGAGGCGTGTTCATCGCTGATCGCTTTCGTTCTGGTCAGGGGTGGCTAGAGGCGGTAGGCGGCGGGGCAGATAGGCGGTGCAGAAAGGTGGTGTCGGCAGTGGCGTCAGGGTTGGTCGGGCGAGACCGAGTCGTCAAGGATCATGAGGGTCTTGAGGTCGCTGTGGAACTCGAGGGCGTGATCGCCGCCCTCTCGGCCAATACCGCTGATCCCACAGCCTCCGAACGGAGCGGTCAAGTCGCGCACGAGGAACGTGTTGACCCAAACCAACCCGCAGCGAAGCGCTCGCCCAACGCGCTCAGCCCGTTCGGCAGAGGTGGTGAACACGATGGCTGACAAGCCATACGCCGTGCTGTTGGCCATCTCGATCGCTTCGGCTTCGTCGTCGAAGGTCTGGAAGGTGAGCACGGGACCAAAGATCTCGCTCTGAACGACCTCGCTGTCGTTCGACGCAGGTTCGATCAGCGTCGGCTCGTAGTGAAGCGAATCCGGCGCCTTGGTCCCGCCACGAACGATGGTGTCGCCTGCTGCTCGTGCTCGCTCGACGAATGCATGAACGTTGTCGCGATGGTCGGGGTGCACCATTGGCGCGATGTCGGTCTCGTCTTGGCGGCTGTCGCCGAGCACCATGGCATCGGCGTGTCGATGAAACGCTTCGAGAAATGGCTCACGAATCGAGACATCGACCAAGATCCGAGTGCCCGCGAGACACACCTGGCCTGAGTCGTCGAACTGCCATGCTGCTCGATGAGCGGCAGCATCCAGGTCGGCGTCGGCGAAAACGACAAGGGGGCCCTTGCCGCCAAGCTCTGCTCCAAATGGCACGATGTTGTCGGCCGCCGATCGGCCAATGTGGCGAGCGGTTTCGGGCGAGCCGGTGAAGGTGATCCGCCGGATTCGATCATCGGCAACCAGAGCGGCGCCGACCTCTTCGCCAATGCCCTGCACGAGGTTGTAGGCGCCCGGCGGGAAGCCAGCTTCAAGAGTCAGCTCGGCGAGCAAGGCGGCAGACAGCGGCGACCACTCGGCCGGCTTGTGAATCACGCTGTTGCCCGCGGCGAGGGCGGGGGCCAGCTTCCAGGTGCTGAGCATGAACGGCGCATTCCACGGCGTGATCACCACAGCCGGGCCCGCCGGCATTCGCTGCACGACGTTGCGCATGTTCTTGGCTGGCCAATCACGTTCTTCGGCCGCCTCGATCAAGTCGGCATAGAGCCGGAAGTTCAACGCACCTCGACCGACGAGTCGGGCCTTCATCGAACGAAGAAGGAAGGCCATGTCGAGCGACTCGACGATCGCAATCTCGTCTGTTCGGGATTCGATCAGATCAGCCATGCGGCGCATGACGCCCGCTCGTTTGGCCGCTGGCCACGATCCCCATTCGGCGAAGCCTGCAACGGCAGCGGATACCGCCTGGTCGGCCGTTGCCTGATCACCCCTGGCAACGTCGGCGAGTGCGCCCGCATCCCAGTCGAGCGGTGAGCGCGTCTCAAAGGTCTCTGACGATCCAACCCATTCACCGCCGATCAGATGATCGACCGGTACGGCCACTCCCCCAACGTCAGCGGTCCGCATCACTTCGAGGTTTCACCCTCGCTCGAGTCCAGCTTGCTCTTGTAGTACTTGGCGCCAGGGCCCATCGGCGCTCGAATTCCGCGGAACTCCCAGTCGCCGCCCTGGGCGGTTGACATCACCTCTTCGGAATCGCTGGGCTGAGCGCCAACGTCGGTCCGAATCGGTGCCGGTCCTTGCACGATCGTGTTGGTCATGGCTCCGAGGCCCTCGACCTCGACGGTCACAACATCGCCCGGATAGACCGTCCGCGAGTTGGCCGGCGTGCCCGAAAGCAGAATGTCACCCGGCACGAGCGTGATCGAGCGGGCAATGTCGGCGACGAGGTAGTGCATGTCCCACTCCATCTCCGACGTGTTGCCATCCTGCTTCACCTCGCCGTTCACGATCGTGCGGATTTGTTTGTTGTGAAAGTCCCAGTCACGAACGAGGCCCGGGCCGACAGGACACAACGTGTCGCTTCCCTTTACCCGCAGCATCGAGCCAGCGTCGGTGTCGCGAAAGTCGTGGAGGCCGTAGTCGTTGGCCACCGAGTAGCCCTCGATGTAGTCGCCGACCTCGTCTGGTGACACGTTGCGGCAGGTGCGCCCGATGATGATGGCAATCTCACCTTCGTAGTTCAGCCATTCACATCCGTCTGGCCGAACGACCGAGGCTCCGTGGCCGACGAGCGACGACACCGGCTTGTGAAAGTAGGTGGGCGCGGCCGGGAGCTTCGTCATGAACTCATCGACGCGGCTCTTGTAGTTGAGGTGAACGCAGATGATCTTTGATGGTTGCGAAGGAGCGAGGTGGGTCGCCTCAGCTGCGGCGACGCGCCGACCATCGGCTGCGACCAGCTCATCATCAGCGACCACAACTTCGGTTGGGTTACCGTCGAGCAGGATCCGGCGAGTTTCAGTCAGATGGCGCACGCCGGATAGTTTGGTACCGAACGTCTCTCTCTGCAACGCAACTCCGAAGGTGGCTTCGTCAGCAACGTGACACGCCCTGATCAAGACCCAATGCTCGCCGCTGAACGCGATGTTCAAGCCCGACTCGGCGATCAGCCGCTCGACTTCGACGCCAACCGAGCCATCTCCAACATCTACCGAGCCGCCGCTGCCGTTCGTCGGCGAGCCGAGCAAGGGGTGCTGTCGGAGTACGGGCTGACCTGGGGTGGGTTCACCATCCTCTGGGTGCTCTGGGTCTGGGGTGAAATGCCGGCGGCACGACTCGCCACAGAGTGCGACCTCGCCAAGGGAACGTTGACCGGCATGCTCACGACGCTCGAGAAGCGCGAGCTGGTCGAGCGCAATCGATCGACTGAAGACAAGCGTCAAGTACTCGTCAGCCAAACGACGGCGGGTGCGGCGATCATCGACGAGCTGTTCCCTCGATTCAACGAACTCGAGATCGATCTCGCACACGGCCTCTCCCCTGACGAGCAGCGTGAACTGTCTCGGCTACTGCGCGTCGTCATCAAAAACGCCACCAACTGACCGCGCCCGACAACGCGCCCGACAACGCGCCCGGCAACGCGCTCCGCATTGCGGAGCTGATCCCCGCAACAACTTGCGGCACATCCCTCCGCATCCAACGCGCTCCACATTGCGGAGCCGATCCCCGCAAGAACTTGCGGCACATCCCTCCGCATCCAACGCGCCCGACAGCTCGCCCGGCGGTGCGTCCGACAACGCGCTCCACATTGCGGAGCTGATCCCCGCAAGAACTTGCGGGAGATCCCTCCGCTTCGCAGCGCTGGCGTTTGCGGGGCGTTTGGGTTGAATCGTTCGGTACCGAACGAATAGGGTGCTCCGATGGCTGGACCCAAGGGTTTGATGTATCCGCGTACGCCGACAGGGGCCGGATCAATCCTGCCCGGTCCACCGTGGCACTACAGCGGTGAGATGCTCACGATCGAGTTCCGCACCGACCCGGCAAACGTCGCGGAACTCCTTCCCTCCGGCCTTGAACTCGCCGACGATGATCCGGGTGCTGTCGCCATCATTTGGGCCGAGTGGCAGAGCTGTTCGGACTCATTCGATGAACTGCTCGACCCAGCCCGAGCGCAGTACAAAGAGGTCTTCGTCGTCGTTCGCTGCAAGTACGAAGGCAACACGTATTCACGAGCCGCCTACATCTGGGTCGACAAAGACTTCGCCATGGCTCGTGGCCACATCCAGGGTTACCCGAAGAAGATGTCGGAAATCTGGCTCACTCGTGCCGTCACTATCGGCAAGGCTGGCCCCCGGCTCGAACCGGGCGGTCGCTTCGGCGCAACGCTGAGCACCTGGGGTCGCCGCATCGCCGATGCTCGATTCACTATCACCGGGGAAGCCGAGGCGGCAGGTTTTGTGAACGGTCACCCAATGCTCCACAGCCGCCAGATGCCAGCGATCGAGATGGATGGCCGCGACTCTCTCGATGAACTCGTGACGATGCGAGGCTTCGATGTCGAGCTCGGCCCGGTCTACGCCGGCGACGCAGAACTCACGTTGCACGACAACCCCACCGAGGAGCTGAGCCGCTTCGGCGAGATCGAGATGATCGGCGGGTTCTGGCGACAGGTCGGCAATTCGATGGCCGGTGGCACGACCGTGTCGGCGGCGCCGAACCCAATGGCCGACCAGCCGGGGGCAGCGGGAGCTGAGGCATGACCTTCGTCGACCACTACCCCATCAGCCTCGGCTCTGACGACGCCGACATCACGAGCCACGACACCTACATCACCGGTGTTCCGCTCGCCACGTTCGATCGCCTCCGAGCAACCGATCCGGTTCATTGGACCGAGGAGGCGGACGGCTCGGGCTTCTGGTCGATCCTTCGATACGACGACGCGCTTGCGGTCAGCCGAGACGTCGAGACGTTCACCTCATCAGGAGGCATTCGCCTCGAGGAGATGGATGCCGAGGAGACCCAGGCCCGCCTCACGATGATGGAGCTCGATCCGCCCGATCACACGAGCTATCGCCGCCTTGTCAGCAAGGGCTTCACCCGTCGCACGGTCGAGTCCTATGAAGACGTCATTCGCCAGCTCGCCATCGAAGTGATCGACGACGCGCTCACAAACGACGAGTTCGACTTTGTCAGCGCGATCGCTCAGCAGCTCCCGATGCGGATGCTTGGCAAGCTCCTCGGCACGAGCGATGCGGACGGCCACAAGCTCGTCGAGTGGGGTGATGCTCTGCTCGGCAACACCGACCCGGATTTCACTGACTTCCCGGTCGACCTCACCGACACCGAACAATTCCGCATGGTCCCGTTTCGAAGCCCGGCGTCGATTCAGATCTTCTCGTTTGCCCAAGAACAGGCCGCCGAGCGCCGCAAGTGCCCGGCCGACGACATCATCTCTCAGCTGCTCGCTCCAACTCGCGACGGACGCAATCTGACCGACCTCGAGTTCAACAACTTCTTCACCTTGCTCGTGGCCGCCGGTAACGACACGACTCGCTACACGATGACCCACGGCCTTTGGTCCATGATGCAGCACCCGACGTTGTGGAATGCATGGAAGGCCAACCCAGAGCTCACACCAACCGCTGTCGAAGAGGTGCTGCGGACAAGCGCCGTCACGATGCATTTCCGACGCACCGCCACGCGTGACATCGAGATGCGAGGCAAGACCATCAAGGCTGGCGACAAGGTCGTGATCTGGTTCAACTCGGCCAACCACGATCCAGAGGCGTTTGAGAATCCGTACCGCTACGACCTCGAGCGCGATCCGAACGACCACATGACCTTTGGCCGCAACGGGCCGCATCTTTGCCTCGGCGCCTGGCTGGCGCGGATGGAGGTGCGTCTCGTGTTCGAAGAACTCATGAAGCGAGTCGACCACTTCGAACCCGCCGGTGAGATCAGCCGACTCCGATCGAACTTCATCGCCGGCATCAAGTCGCTCCCCGTCAAGGTGGTCGCCTGATGGGCAAGATCGTTGGCGCTGCGCTCGTCTCCCATGTGCCAACGCTCGTGCTGCCTGAAGCCATTCGTCGAGAGATGAATGACGGTGAGGACACGACGCTCTTCGCCGGGCTCCATCAGCTCCGGGCCGAGAAGCTTGCTCCCCTCGAAGCCGACACGGTCGTCGTGATCGATACGCACTGGTTCACAACGATTGAGCACATCGTTGCCGGCCATGAACGGCGCTCGGGTGTTTACACCTCCGACGAACTGCCTCGGGGTATGTCGCAGGTGCCCTACGACATGCCGGGCGATCCTGAGCTCGCCGCCGCCTGGGCTGCACAAGCCGACACCCGGGACGATTCCTGGGTGATCGCAATCGACGACCCGCACCTCCCCGTCCACTATCCCACCCTCAATCTGTTGCCGTTCCTGCAGGGTGACGAGCGATGGATGTCAGCCGGCGTGTGCCAGACCGGCGAACCGTACGACTTTCTGCTCTTTGGCCAGATGCTGGCTGACGCTGTTGCAGCAACCGATCGCCGAGTCGTGATCCTCGCAAGCGGTGGGCTCAGCCACCGGTTTTGGCCGCTCCGAGAGTTTCGAGCGCATGAAGGTGCCGACCCCGATCTGCACATTCGGACGCCCGAAGCGGCAACCGCCGATCGCCACATCATCGAGATGTTGCTCGCCGGCGATCACGCCGGTGTGATCGACTTCTACCCCGAGTTCAAGCCGCACGGACCCGAGGGACGCTTCGGCCACTACCTCACCATGATCGGCGCCCTCGGCGGAGCGGATTGCACGCTCGCTGGCACACAGTTCGGCGAGTACGAAGCCGTTGCCGGAACGGGCCAAGCCCACATCTGGTTCGACGTCTAGAGATGGCGGGGACCGCCGGCTAGAGCGAGATCGCGATTGCCGCTCCGATGGGGATCACGAGCACGGCAAGCACCATCAGAATCAAGGCGATGATTGCAAACACGCCAGACTGATCGTTCGGTGGCTCACGACAGCGACCGATCACGTCATAGAGCGCAGCAACCGGCTGGTCGGTGGTCATGTCGATCCGTCGATGGGCCACTGCGGCTCCTCGAAGGATCACGAACGCTCCGAGCAGAGCGATCAAGAACACGAGGGCGGTTGCAACCACTTGCGCAATGCCCGATCCGCCGAACAGGCCGATCGTGTCCTGCACGACACTGAGAATCGTCGACAAGAACGCACCGCCGAGCAGCACGCCGGGGATCGCCAGTGGATTGCGTTTGAACCCCGGCATCACTCGTGCCATATCGACACGTCCACGACGAAGCAGCCGGCGATGGTCATCAAAGGCCTCGGTGCAGTTCGCCTCACGGCGGGCGTAGAGCCGGTCGATGTTGTCGGTGAGGCTCCGAACATGACTACGGACAATGAACTTGGCGGCAATCTCGATCAAGTACGCCAACACCGGCTTCAGCGGCCCAACGTTGGGCACCGGCGGATGGCGAGTTCCGTTGCGGTCGAGCACCTCGAGGCTTCGCACGACCAGCGTGTGCGCCTCCATGAATCGATCCGGTCGCCAGAGCGGCTTTGGCGCTGCGAGCTCGAGCACGATCTCTCGATCGACCGTGTCGTTTGCTCCCAGTTGATCGAGCACGTTGTCTGCATCTTCGCTGCTCGTCTTCCGCAGCGCGTAGAAGTCGGTCAGCCGTGTGCCGAGGTCATCGAGCAGCAACGGCGAATCGCCTACTGCACTCGAAGTCTGCGACTTCGAGGGTTTTTGTGCTTCATCCGCCGAGGATGAGCCGTTCGACGGCGCGCCAGATTCGACCATCGCCAGAAGTTAGGGCATTGACGAGCCTGGTCGGCGCTTATGAACGGGTCCGCATGAACCGCGGAGCCGACCTAGTCCCTTGGCAAGAAACCGCCGCGGCCTTGCGGGAGCTTCATGTCGAGGATCCGGGCGGCTACCACGGTTCGCAGGATCTGGGCGGTGCCACCGCCGATGGTGAACATGCGGACGTCGCGATACATGCGCTCGAGGGGATTCCGTCGGCTGTAGCCGGCGGCGCCGAACACCTGTAGTGCGTTGTTCACGACATCGATCGAGGCCTCTGCAGTGAAGATCTTGGCTTGGGCCGCCATCGCCGGGTCGGGGAACGGCGAATCGTTTGGACCGCGTGATTCGGCTGCTCGGTAGGTGAGCGACCGAGCCGCTTCGAGCTTGACCGACATGTCGGCCAACATCCATTGCAGACCCTGGAACTCAGCGATCGGTCGATCGAACTGCTCTCGCTCCTTCGCAAAGGCAAGCGCCAGTTCGTAGGCGCCGGTGGCGATGCCGAGGCCGACCGTGCCCGCACCGACTCGCTGGGCGTTGTAGGCGTTCATGAGATCAGCGAAGCCCCGCTTGAAGCCCGACGGCGGCATCAGCACCATCTCCGGCTCCACCACCATGTCGGTGAAGATCACTTCCATCTCGGGGATCGCACGCAAGCCCATCGTGGGTTCGCGCTTGCCGAACGACAGACCAGGGTTCTCATCACGAACCGCCAAGAAGCCGCCGATGCCTTCTTCGTTGCCGTCCTCATCAAACACCCGAGCGAAGATCAGGTGCAGCTTCGAGACCGTGCCGCCGGTGATCCAATGCTTCATGCCGTTCAGCACAAACCGGTCACCCTGGCGATCGGCTCGGGTGGTCATCTGCGACGCCGAGCTTCCGGCTCCAGGTTCGGTGATACAGATCGCCGGCTTGTCGCCGTGCAACACCAAATCAGCAGCAAGCTTCTTCTGCTGCTCGGTCCCGTACTCCATCACCGCGGAGATGGCGCCCATGTTGCTCTCAACGGCGATGCGGCCGGTTACTCCGCACACCTTCGCCATCTCTTCCACCACCAAAACGGCGTCGAGGAAAGAATGACCAGGGCCACCGAGTTCGGTCGGGATCGTCATGCCCGTGAAGCCCGCGGCTTGCAGCGCCTCCACGTTTTCCCACGGGTACTGCTCAGCCTCGTCGACCGCTGCCGCTCGTGGGCCAATCACGGTCGTTGCGAGCTCTCGGGCTCGAGCTTGGATGTCGAGTTGGTCGGGAGTGAGATTCCAGGTCATGGGTTCGGTCTCCTAGTGCTGGTGTTCAGCGATACGGGTGCGGGTGTCGCCCGGTGGGGTTGGGGCTTGCCTTGCAGGGAGCGATCAAACGACTTCCACGTCGAGTCGCTCGATTCCATTCACAAAGTTGGATTCGACGTAGTCGGGGCTTGAACTTGAGCGGAGCTGAAGGCCACGCTCCAGCATCTCATCGATCAGCTCGACCATCTCGAGTCGGGCGAGTGATGCGCCAAGGCAGAAGTGAGCACCACCACCGCCGAACGCGACATGGGGTGGAACCGCAGGTCGGTCGACCCTGAACTCGAGTGGATCGGGATAGGTCTCGGGGTCGAAGTTGGCGGCGGCGTACCACATCACGATCTTGTCGCCAGCCGAGAGTGCGGTGCCGGAGAGTTCCGTCTCGGTTGTCACGGTGCGACGGAAGTAGAGGATCGGCGATGAATAACGGATCACTTCGTCGCTCATCGTGTTGAGGAGCGAGCGATCCCGACGCACCTTGTCGACCTCATCGCCAAAATCTTGCCAGTGCAGTGCGAGGTGGGCCATCGACGACCGAGTCGTCTCGTTGCCAGCGAAGATCATCAGGCGGAAGAAGTTCGCGAACTCTTCGGTCGAGAGCTTCTCGCCATCGATCTCGGCGTTGATCAACTGTGTCACCAGATCGTCGGCGGGTTCAGCCCGTCGCCGCTCCGCCAGGGCAGCGGCGTATGTCGACATTGCAGACGCTGCCGGGCTATTGAACGGCAGCAGCCGTAGGTCGGTCGTGTTGCCATAGGCCGTTGGCTCGAGCGGCTCACTGGCAGTACCCGCCACCAAATGATCGGAGAGTTCGACCATGAACCCATGGTCGGCCTCGGGCACACCCATCAGATCACAGATCACGCCGATCGGGATCGGAGCGGCAACGGTCGACACCCAGTCGCCACCACCGTCGGCCTGGATCTGGTCGAGCGCGTTGCGAACCCTGTCTCGAATCGCCGCCTGATAACGCTGCACGTGGCGAGGCGTGAATGCAGAACTGACGAGACGACGCAGCCTCGTATGGATCGGTGGATCCATATCGATCATGGATGCTCTGGCGTCGAGTGCGTCCTCGTCGATGTCGTAGATCTGAATATGCCCAACGGCCGACGAGTAGGTGCCAGGATCCCGCGAGACCTCCACGAGGTCGACCTGACGGGTGACGGACCAGAACCCGGCGTTCGACCCGCGACCGGCCGGCGACCAGGTCAGGCCAGCGTTGGCTCGCATTTCAGCAAAGGCTGATTGAGGGATGCCGGCTGCGAACGTCTGGGGATCATTGAGGTCGACCGGTTCGATGGCGACGGGCTCGGAGAATGTCATCGATCAACCGACCACGAACGGATCACGAGTTGCCCCAGCCAGCTCGACCCACACCGTCTTGGTTGCGAGGAATCCATCGAGTGCTTCAAGTCCGTTGTCTCGGCCATAGCCGGACTGTTTGAAGCCTCCGAACGGCGCCATGTAGCTCACGTTTCTGTAGGTGTTGACCCAAACCGTGCCGACCTGCAGGCGTTTCGCCATCCGGTGAGCTCGGCACACGTCGTTTGTCCACACACCAGCGGCCAGTCCGTAGTCCGAGTCATTCGCGAGCCGAACGGCCTCGTCCTCGTCGCTGAATGTCATGACGGCGAGCACGGGGCCGAAGACTTCATCGCGAACGATCGTCGTCTCGTTTGTCACGCCGGTGATCACGGTTGGCCGAACGAATCGCCCGCCGAGTTCGGGATCGACCACACCACCAGCAGCGATCGTCGCTCCTTCATCACGTGCGGCGTCGATCATCCCGATGATGCGGTCACGCTGATCGTCCGATGCCGCCGGCCCCATTTCCGTTGCCGGGTCACTCGGGTCGCCCATCACAAGCTCGCCAGCTCGAGCGACGAGACGGCCGATGACATCGTCGGCCACGTCCTCGTGGATGTAGGCCCTCGAGCCGGCGACGCAGGTCTGACCGCTTGCGGCAAAGATGCCGGCGAGCAGTCCGTTGGTCGCCGCCTCTGGATCGGCGTCGGCGAAAATGATCTGCGGTGACTTGCCGCCGAGTTCGAGCACCGTTGGCGTGAGATTCTCCGCCGCTGCCCGAGCGACGTGGCGAGCCGTTCCGCCACCGCCCGTGAAGGTGATCTTGTCGATCCCAGGATGGGAGGTGATCGCGGCACCCACCTCGGCACCGCCGGTCACGACGTTGATCACGCCCGGAGGGAAACCGGCGTCTGCCGCCTTCTCAGCCAACAAGAGAGCCGTCACGGGGGTGATGTCGGACGGCTTGATCACTGCGGTGCAGCCAGAAGCGAGCAGCGGAGCGAGCTTCCAGGCGAGCAATGCCAGCGGCGAGTTCCACGGAATGATTGCACCGACGACCCCGACGGGAACTCGTTCGGTGTAAACGAGGAAGTCCGGCGACGGGCTTGGGATCTGCTGACCGACGATCTTGTCGGCCATCCCTGCGAAGTAGTCGAGATAGCTCTCGAGACTCTTTGCCTGTGCCGTCGTCTCGCGGATGATCTTGCCGTTGTCGCGCGTTTCGATCGCGGCCATCGCATCGGCATCAACGGTGAGGAGTTCGCCCAATCGACGCATCAAGCGGGCTCGTTCCCGGCCCGGCATCGTCGCCCAATCCCCTTCTTCAAAGGCAGCTCGAGCGGCCTTGACCGCGAGGTCGACTGCAGCTGGATCATCGGCGACTTCAGCCCACGCCTCACCGGAGAACGGATTGATCGTGGCCATTCGGCGGGAGGGTTCGACAAACGCTCCATCGATCCAGTTTCCATAGGTCTGCATCAGTCCTCGTCTCCTTCGCCTGGAGAGCGTCCTTCGGTGCCAGCCTCCAGCCCCGAGCCGATCTCGACGAACGACAGTGCTCGACCGGGGCAACGATCGACCACGATCTCGGCGCGCTCTCGCGCCAGCAATCCGTCACCGACGATCGCAGCGATCACGGTGTCGTCGTCGAGCAGAAAGGTCGCCTCCTCGAGCATCTCGCAGACGCCGCCGCCGATGCACGCGTCTTCGTCGATGATCATGCGGACCGGATCGGCAATCTCCGCCGGGGTTGCGTCGTTCTCGGCAATCATGGCGACACCTCGCAGCCGAGATCGACGCTGAGAATTCCGTGAACGAAGTTCGATGGTGTTCGGATCGGCTCACTCCGCCGCGTCAGCACCAGGTTTCGATCGGCCATCTCTTCGAGAAGGATCGCCACTTCGAGTCGTGCCAAGAAGGCGCCCAGGCACATGTGGTGCCCTCCACCGCCGAAGGCGAAGTGCGGGTTCTCGGCTCGGCCAACATCAAATCGATGCGGATCGGTGAAGGTGCGCTCGTCGTGGTTCGCCGCGGCGTACCACATGACCACCTTCTGACCGGCTGCGATCTGGGTGCCGGCGATCTCGGTTGCGACGCTCGTAGTTCGACGCATGTGCATGACAGGGGTCGACCAGCGAAGCACTTCTTCGGTCGCCGTCTCGATCATTGCGGCTCCGACCGCTTCGTCATCATCAGCTCGGGCGCTCACGATTCGACGCCATTCATCGGGGTTGTCGGCGAGGGCAACGCCACCTTGGCTGATGGCGGTTCGAGTCGTCTCGTTGCCAGCGAACACCAGCAGGTGAAACAGATTCTTGTATTCGCTGCCGGTGAGGCGGTCGCCATCCTCAGCTTCGGCCTGCACGAGCATCGTGACGAGATCGTCTTGGGGTTCAGCTCTGCGCTTCGCGGCCAGTGCCTCGCCGTATTCGAAGAGCGCGTGACTCGCCGGTGAGTTGAAAGGCAAAAGCCGAAGCTCGGTCGTGTTGCCAAACGCATCGGGTGGGATCGACTGTTCGTCGCCCGTTCCTTCGACCAGGTAGTTCGACAGTTCCACGAGGTAGTCGGCATCTTCGACCGGCACACCGAGCATCGTGAGAATCACTCGGATCGGCAGCGGCGCAGCCACCTTCTCGACCCAATCCCCGCCGCCCGACGCCGCAAAGTCGTCGAGCAGTTCGACCGCGATCGCCCGGACGGTGTCTTCCCACCGCTTGACGTTCTTCGGAGTGAACGACTTGGCGATCAGCCGTCGCAGCCGAGTGTGGTCGGGAGCGTCGGTGTCGATCAGCGAACGCCGTGCCTCGAGCGCATCAGCCTCAAGATCCCACAGATTCGTGTGCCCGATCGCCGACGAGAACGTCTCGGAGTCCCGAGAGATCTGCTGCACATCTTCATGGCGAGTAGCCGCCCAGAACCCATCATCGCCATAGGGATGCCAGACCAGCCCGGGGGTGTCGCGCATTGCAGCAAACCGCTCGAACGGCACACCGTCGAGATACAGACTCGAATCGGTGATGTTCGGCTCAGAACCGCTTGATGCCACGGTGGTTTCGGTGGAGGTCACGATGGCCTAGCTGTGTTCGATGAAGCGGGCACGTTCCCAATCGTTCACCGCATCTGGATCGGGGCTGTTCTCGGCAGCAAGCGGCAACTCTGCCTCGGCGATGCTCACGTAGCTGCGGGAGAACGTGTCACCAAGCTGTGCGGCGAGAGCGCTACCCGAGTAGGCCGCGATGGCGCCAGCGAGATCGGTGGCAAGCGGTGCGTGCTCTCCGGGGTTTGTGTACATGTCGCCTTCACACAACATGCCTGGGTCGAGCGACCGTTCGAGACCATCGGCACCGGCAGCCAGGAGGCCACCGATCAAGAGATACGGGTTTGCGTCGGCGCCGGCGGAGCGGAACTCGACACGATTGGCCGACGAGCCCTCCTCGGCGATGCAACGAGCGAGCACCGTGCGATTGTCGAGACCCCACGTCACGTGGGTGGGAGCGAACGTGTAGGGCCGAATGCGCTTCGGGCCATTCGGGGTTGGCGCACCAAGCAACGTCAACGCTTCGGCGTGTTCCAAGAGACCGCCGAGCCACGCCCGCATTTGGGCGTTCGGTTCGCCCTCAGAGCAGGCGGCGAAGGTGTTCGTGCCAGCGTCGGAGAGGCTCGTGTGGACATGCATGCCAGAGCCCGACTGCTCTTCCCACGGCTTTGGCATGAACGTCGCTCGATAGCCGTGCTGCATCGCAACCTGTTTGATGATCGACTTGAACAGTGCGGCGTTGTCCGCCGCGGTCAATGCGTCGGCTGGACCGGCATTGATCTCAAACTGGCCGGGGCCGTACTCGGCGTTCGACGATTCAACCTCGATGCCCGCACCGAGCAGGGCTGACCGCATTGCGTGGAGTACGGGTTCAAACTCGAGGCCATCGGTCAACGAGCTGTACTGGATGTGGTCCTGCACCGGCTGCCAATCCGGTGTACAGAGGAAGAACTCCATCTCCGTCGCCACCACCGGATCAACTCCGGCGGCTCGACAGCGTTCGATCTGGGCTCGCAGCACCGAACGTGGAGCCAGCGGGTGAGGATCACCGTGTTCGTTCTCGGTGTCGGCGAAGACGAGTGCGTAACCCGGGCGGTGGGTGAGCAACCGGCCGGTGGTGTTGTCCGGCGTGAAGTGACAGTCGAGATAACCCGTATCGATGTTGACGAACTCGTTGTCTGGCAGATCGTTCTGCATGTCGAACACGAACAACGCGTCAGCTGCGTTGGCGCCCGAGGTGTGAACGCTGTCGAAGTAGCGGCCAGCGGGCACACGTTTGCCTCGAAGGTGGCCCTGCGTATCGGCGACGGCGAGTTCAACGGTGTGCACGCCGTGTTCGTCACAGACAGCCTTGAATGCTTCGGTCGAGGAGGAGATGGTGGTCATCGGGAAGTCCCTTCTTCGGGTGATCGTGTCGAATTGTGTGGATGGTGGATGGCGGCTTGCCTGGCCTGGTGGGCCAGAGCCGTTTGGGAGGTCAGTGCCGTTTGAGAGGTCAGCGCCGTTTGGGAGGTCAGTGCCGTTTGGGAGGTCAGGGCGCTCACGTCGCGGCCGTGCCGAGGTAGGCGGCCTGCACCAGCGGATCGGCTTGGATCTCGGCGGGAGTGCCAGAAGCGATCACTCGACCCTGGTCGAGTGCATAGATTCGATCGGAGATGCCGTTGATGAAGGCGAGATCGTGATCGATCACGATCACTCCGGCGCCAACGGTGGCAGCCATGTGGCGGACCTGTTCGATCATCGTGAGCGATTCGCTGTCGCTCATACCGCTGGTCGGTTCGTCGAGCAGCAGGAACGACGGGGCGAGTGCTGCGGCCCGAGCCAGTTCGAGGCGGCGTGAGTTGCCGTAGTCGAGCTCGCTCGCTCGCCGGTCTCGGTGTTCCCACAAGCCGGCTTCGGCCACGAGGGAATCGGCATCTGGCAGCACCCGGCCCTTCCGGTGGTCAGCGGCCACCAGGGCAGAGATCTCGACGTTCTCCCGCACGGTCAACGCACCGAACAAGCGAAGGTTTTGGAACGTGCGCACGAGGCCCGATCGGGCGAGCGTGAACGGCGGGGCAGACGACAGATCGTTTCCGTCGATCGAGAAGTTGCCACCGGTTGGGGCGACCATGCCGGTGATGACGTTCACCAGGGTTGTCTTGCCAGCGCCGTTCGGCCCGATGATGCCAACCACTTCGTTACCGCTCGCTTCGAGACCGGCCCCGTCGAGCGCCTTGAATCCACCGAAGCTCACCTCGACGTCGGCTGCCCGAAGCGTCTCGGCATTCACGGCATCGACCTCCGGCAACGTGTCGGGCTTCGGATCAGCGCCGCGACCGAAGCGTTGGTAGAGCCACTCGTCGAGCTCCCAGTCGTCGAGCAGACCTGACGGCCGCCAGATCATGAAGCCGAGCATGGCGACACCGAGGAAGACGGTCTGCAGGTTCTCCCGGAAGATCCAATCGAGTGGTGCGCTGTCGAGCCCGATGCCGAAGATCTCGAATCCGTCTTGACCAAGCCGGCGAGCGAGCTCGCGTCCGATGGTCATGACCCCAACCCCAACCATCGCCCCGGTCACACTGTTGCGACCACCGACGATGAGCATCACGAGCGTGAGCAGCGTGAGATCGAAGAAGAAGTTGTCAGGAAGGATCGATCCGTTCTCGTAGACCCGAAGGCTCGCTCCGACGCTGACCACAACGACCGAGATCAGCAGCGCTGACATCTGTTGCACGAGTGGGTTCACACCCATCGCCCGGGCTGCCAGGTTGTCTTCGCGAGCAGCGACTGCGAGCCGTCCGCTACGACTCTGCGCATAGAGCCGGGCCACGACAATGGCACCAAACAGCGCAAGGTAGATCGGGATCCGACTATCGAGTGAGCCGCGGATCGGGAAGGCCAGGCCAGCTCGGTCTCCGCCGGTGAGATCGGGCCAGTTCCTTGCAACCTCGTGGGTGACGAACAGCAGTGCGAGCGTGATCACCGTTGCGGCGACCGAGCCCGACTCAGCGCCAGACCGCCCGAGGCCGAGCCCGATGATGAATGCAAAGGCTACGGTGACAACGGCTGCGATGACGAGCGCGATCCAGGGGTTCATGTCGATCGAGGCCAGCCCAAACGGTGCATCCGCGATGCGCTCGAGCTTTTGTTCGCTCGGGATGGCCAACACGGCAAACACGTAACCAGCGATCGCTCCGAAGCCGATGTGGCCAAACGACAACACGCCGGTGTTGCCGACATAGATCTGGATGGCGAGCACCAAGATCGCGTCGATGAGCGCAATGGTCACGAGACGCTCGCCCGCTCCCCCGAAGAACGACTGGTAGACCAGCCCTGCGCCAACGAAGGCGACGAAGAGGAGGATCGATCCGATCGCGGGGAAGGTGACGTCTCGTTTGACGTTTGGAATGAGGCGCCCCATCACACGCGCCCCATCACACGCGCTCCGCGTGAGCGACCGTGATCAGCCCGCCCGGCCGGAAGATGAACAACAACGCGATGAGTGCGAAGACGACACCCTCGGTGAGGCTAGCGATCGAGTCGGGAAGCTGTGAGCGCAGAACAACCTCGGCAAGACCAAGAACGAAGCCACCAAGCACCGCTCCTCGAAGGCTTCCAAGCCCGCCGATCAGTGCAGCGAGCACACCCTTCAGCATCGGATCGATACCGGCCGAAGGTTGTGTCTGCCCCGCTCGCATCAGCCAGAAGACTCCGGCGATGCCCGCCAACAGGCCCGAGAGGGCAAAGGCGCCGCGGATCACGTTGTTCGAATTCACACCCATGAGACGGGCCGTATCAAAGTCAGCGGCGGCTGCCCGTAACGAGAGTCCGAACATCGTGCGCTGCAACAGATAGGTGACGGCGGCGAGCGTGATCAGCGTGACGAGGATGACGACGGTGTCGAACCACTCAACCTTGAGCGAACCGATTGAGTACGTGTTGCTCACCCAGCCCGGCCTCGGGAAGTTCTTCACCGATGCTGACACGTAGAGCAAAAAGATGGCCTGCACCACGAAGTGCACACCGAACGAGGTGAGCAGAAGCGTGAAATCGCTCGCACCGCGCACTCGGCTGAACGCGACCCGCTCGATCACGAGCGAGGTGGCAATCGACACGACGATGATGAGGGGCACGGCGAGCCACCACGAAACACCCGAGGTCAACGCCCACATCGCGGCGTAGCCAGACACGGTGATGAGTTCGCCGTGAGCGAAGTTCAGCAGGTGCATCACACCGAAGATCACGGCAACGCCAAGAGCGAGGAGCGCGTAGATGCTTCCTCGGCCAAGGCCATCGATCAGGTTTTGGAGAAGTTCGGTCACGTCATCCTCCGACGAACGTGTCGAAGAGATCGGATCGTGCGAGCAGTTCGTCGCCCGATCCTTCTGCGACAACCTCGCCACTTCGCAGCACATAGGCACGATCGGCTGCGGCCAACATTCGGGTGGCGTTCTGTTCAACGACCAGGATCGTTCGGCCAGACGCTCGAAGCGAGTCGATCAGATCGAAGACGACATCGACGAGCAACGGAGCCAGTCCGAGCGACGGCTCGTCCATCATGAGGAGGTCGGGTTTCGACATCAACGCCCGCCCGATCGCCAACTGCTGCGCCTCTCCCCCGGAGAGGTAGCCAGCCGGTGTTGTCCACTTCTCGCGCAGGACGGGGAACTGCTCAGCCATCTCGTCGAGCAATGCAGGCCGATCGGCCTTTGGCAGCGTGAAGCCACCGATCTTGAGATTCTCTTCAACCGTGAGATCGACGAAGATACGGCGATGTTCGGGAACCAACGAGAGACCGGATCGAAGCAATTGCTCTGACGGGGCTCCCGTGATGTCGTCGCCCTTGAACACAACGGTGCCTGCGTCGGGGGCCAACAAGCCGGCGATCGTGCCGAGCAGTGTTGTTTTCCCGGCGCCGTTTGGCCCGATGAGTCCGACAACCTCGCCGGTGTTCACGTGGAGATCAGCGTCTCGTAGCGCCGAGATGGCGCCGTATTTCGTAGTGAGCCCCGAGACCCGGAGCAGGGTTTCCCCTGCCCCGGGTGTCGGACGTTCAGATTGCGAATCAGCCACTGATGGTGGAGACCAACACGTCTTCGCCATCGACGATTCGGTTGATCGGCACATCCTTGTTCGGGATGCCGTTTGTGCCGGCGTAGGTGATCTCGCCGCTCAATCCCTGGAAGCCGGAAATGTTGGCAACGGCTTCGCCGATACCCGGACCATCGGTGCAGCCGCAGTCGAGAATGCCCTGGATGCCGAGGAACATGGAGTCGACGTAGAGGGCCATGAAGCTTCGGCTCTCGAGCGCTTCGCCGTTGGCCGCCTCATAGTCAGCGAGAAGCGTGTCGATACGATCGCCAGCGCTGATGCTGGTGTGCGGGGTATGAGCAATGCCCTCGTTGTTGTCCTCGACCTGGATACCGGTGGCGTCCATCGCGTCGGTGCCGATGTAGGTCAACCCGTCGAGGCCTTGGCCTTCGAGCTGTCCACGAAGTGCGGTCACCTGGAAGGCGAGTGCAGCGGAGAACACGATCTCGTTGTTTTCGGAGAGGCCAGCGATCTCGTTGACCTGTGCCGAGAAGTCGGTGTCAGCGGCCCACACGTAGGTCTGCACGCTGACGACTTCGCCACCGAGTTCGGTGAACTTCGCCATGAAGGCGTCAGGGTTCACGCCGGTGTAGGGAATGCCTTCGCCTTCGGTGAACACGATGGCTCGGGTGATGCCCTCATCCCACGCCCACTGTGCTGCGGCTTCGGCCATGCCGAAGTCGTCGAAGGTGACGAGGAAGGAGTTGATCTCAGCATCAGCGAGCGTTGGCTCGGTCGAGGCGGCCACAAACATCGGCACTTCACCGTCGGTCGTCTGAAGGATCGGCAGGGCAAAGTCAGCGAACGGTGGGCCGACGAGGAAGTGGGCTCCCCAATCGAGCAAGTCTTGAGCGGCGAGCGCAGCATCGTCACCAACTTCGGCGACACGGACCTCGACAGGCTGGCCGTTGATGCCGCCCGTGCAGTTGATCTTCTCAGCCACGAATGGGTTCAGTTGCGAGCCGGGGATATCGACGAAGCCGACGACATCGCTGAAGTCCATGGCCATGCCAACCCTGATCGGGTCGCCGGTTGGCGCCTCCTCGCAGTTGTCGAGATCGGCCGCAAGAATTGCGTCGATGTCGAGTCCTGCGCCATCACCGCCGCCCCCGCCGCTCGACTCGCCGCCGCCGGTCTCCGCTGCATCGCTGCCACACGCGGCTGCGATGAGCGCGATCGAAAACATCAGAGCGAAGATCCGAAAGCGCGTACGCGAATCTCGATGCGATCCCATAAACATGTCCCCTTGATTGTGCGTGCCATTGGCACGGTGATCCCGTGCCCACGTAGCATTGTTCGGTAGCGAACGATTGACGATCAACACCCGCTTGTCAATCTCATCTCGCACCTTCTCCACCCCTGATCACCTCCCTCGCTCGCATCGCACACCGCAGCGCTGGTTCCCCTCGCTTGCCACCAGACCCTTCGGAAGTCCCGTGACCAAACCCAGTCAGCCAAAAACTGCACTCGTCATCGCTCACGAATCCGACGGCCCGGGTGGCCAGGTGTCGGTACGTTTGCGGGCGTTGGGGTTCGAGATCACCGACCACGTGATCAACCACGTCTACGACAAGCCGAATGAGCACACCCCACTCCCCGACTTCGAAGCGTTCGACATCATCGTGGTGATGGGATCGATTCGATCGCTGACCAAGACCGACGAGATCGACGAGTGGGTGTTCGATGAGCTGGAGAAGATCCGTGAGGCTCACGCTCGCAACCAGCCGATGTTGGGGGTCTGTTTTGGTGGCCAGCTCCTCGCCAAGGCGCTCGGCGGTTCCGTCGAGGCTGCTCCGGTGACCGAACTTGGTTGGTACGAGATCTCCGACGGCGACGAGCCGAACCCGGTCGGCCCAGGGCCATGGATGGAGTGGCACCACGATCGGTTCGCTCCCCCACCCGGCGCAACCGTCTTGGCTCGAACAACTGACGCCGAGCAGCTCTTCACCATCGGTTCCTCGGCCGGGACACAGTTCCATCCGGAGATCGATACCGCCCACCTTGCCGGCTGGCTCGAAGTCGCTGATGCCGAGTACCTCGCGGCCTACGACCAAACCCCCGAGGGTCTGCGATCGGCGATGGCTGCCAACGACGACCGCAACGCGCAGCAGTGTCATCAGCTCGTCGACTGGTTCTTGAATGACGTTGCCGGCATCCCCGTCGACGAGCTTGTCGCCGCGGGCGTTTCGCCCAGGACAGCCACCTTGCCCACGACCGACTTGACCACCACCGATTTGACCACCAACCGCTCTGGAGCACACCCCGCATGACCGCACCGTTGATCGGCCTCACCGGCCGACGCAAGAGCGCTTCACAGATCGTCGGCACGCCCGATGTGCTCCACCATCTCGAAGGTGACTGGTTCTACGCCGACTACGCACGTGGTGTCCTCGAAGCTGGCGGGCTTCCCGTCAACCTTCCACTCGACGTCGATCCGCAGCGATACATCGGCCGACTCGACGGTGTGCTCCTCACCGGTGGAGCCGATCTTGACCCGACGCTCTACGGCCAAGCATCTGAGACCGATGCGTTTCCGCCCGAACCGGAGCGAGATGCGTTCGAAGTCGGCCTGTTCAACGCTGCCGCCGAAGCCGGCCTACCGGTCGCCGGAATCTGCCGTGGCCTTCAGATGATCAACGTCGCATGCGGCGGCTCGCTCCATCAAGACATTCCGGTCCATGCCGGGTTCGACGTCCCACCCTCGACGCTTCTCCACAGCGTGGAAATGGAGACCGGCACGGCGCTCGAGAGCCTCTATGGCAAACGAGCCGAGGTGAATTCGCTGCACCACCAAACGGTCGATCGGCTCGGCGATTCGCTGACCGTCACCGCCCGCGCCGATGACGGCACCGTCGAAGGCCTCGAACACGACAAGCTTCCAATCCTTGCCGTCCAATGGCACCCCGAGATGCTCCCCACACGCTCCACCGACCCGATCTTCCAATGGCTCGTCGAGCGAGCAACTTCTGCTGGAGCAGCGAACGTCTGACAAGCTGGCTCGATGAGCACTTCCACAGCCGCAGCAAGAGAAGCGACCGTTCGCTCCGCAATGGATGACATCCGATCGATCGAGGCCGATTTGGGAGTCACCCGCGCCGGCGTCGAAGCGATCCGCGATCGACTCGTGGAGCTCAGCACCCATCGCGATCTCTTTTCCATCGAAGAGTTCGCGCCCCCTGCTGAGGATGAGAAACGAACCAGCTCGCTCTACCGACTTTCACAGGATGCTGACGAGCGCTTCGCGCTCTATCTGCAATCAAGCCGAGGTCAGGTGCAGACACCCGTGCACAACCACACGACGTGGGCCAGCGTTGTTGGCTTCCACGGGCAAGAACTCAATCGGTTCTTCGAACGAACGGGCGGCGCCGATGATCCCGGTGTTGAGCAGACGCACGAACACATGGTTGAAGCGGGCACCGGAATCGCGATGTTGCCGGACGAACTGCACTCGATCCACATCGACGGTGAGGCGCTCAACTTCCACTGCTACGGGCTGGCTCTCGAGCGTCTCGAGACAAGGGAGTACTTCAATCCGACCGAGAAGCGATGGAAGCCGTTCGCCAACGTGAGCGGCATCGTCGAGGCTCGCCACAACCTCCAGAGCTGTTAGATGATCGCAACCCTTGAGGCTTCGGCCCTGATCGCTGAGCTGAGCAATCACGACTCACCGGCCGAAATCGCCATCCTCGATGCACGAGAGCAGGGCGTCTACTTCGATTCGCATCTCTTCCACGCCGCATCGGTACCCCTCTCCCAGCTCGAGTTGATGCTTCCGCGGTTGGTGCCTCGTCGCACGACTCGCATCGTGTGGTGTGACGACGGAACCTCGACGACGGCCAGCGCTCCGGAAGGTCTCGCCGTCGCTGCGGCCCAGCGAGCGGTCGAGCTCGGATGGACCAACGTTTCGGTCCTTTCCGGCGGGACGGCAGCGTGGGCGCAAGCCGGTGGCGAGTTGTACTCCGGAGTGAACGTGCCGTCGAAGGCATTTGGCGAGTTCGTCGAACACGAGTACGGCACGCCTCGGATGCCGGCCGCCGAGGTGAAGGCGCTGATCGACGCCAAAGCTGACATGGTCATCCTCGATTCACGCCCGATGCCCGAGTTCACCAACATGAGCATCCCCACTGGCACCGATTGCCCAGGAGCGGAACTGGTACACCGCGTGAAGGAAATGGCTCCGAGCCACGACACGCTCGTGGTCGTCAACTGCGCCGGCCGCACACGCAGCATCATTGGTTGCCAATCACTCGTGAACGCAGGGCTCGAGAACCGAGTCGTGGCGCTCGAGAACGGAACCATGGGGTGGGAACTCGCCGGATACGAGGTTGCACGGGGCCACACAACCCACGCTCCTGATCCGTCGCCATCGAGCCAAGAATGGTCGCAGGCCGCAGCTGCATCGGTAGGAAAGCGATTCGGCGTCGTTTCGGTCGATCACGATCAAGTCGCTGCGTGGCAGGCAGATGCTGATCGAACGACCTACTTGCTCGACGTGCGCACACCGGAGGAGTTTGCCGCAGGCCATCTTCCTGGCAGTGTGAGCGCGCCGGGCGGCCAACTCGTGCAGGCAACCGACGAATACGTCGCGACCTGGAACGCACGATTGGTTCTCATCGATGACGACGGCGTGCGCGCCACCATGACCGCATCGTGGCTTCGTCAACTCGGCTGGGACGATGCCGTTGTTCTCGACGACGTTGTCCTCGATGCCGTTGTTCTCGATGACGTTGTCCTCGACGCAGCAAGTAGCGCTCAAGAGCTCGCGACCGAATCCGTTCGCGCCGCACGCGTCGATGGCACTCCACTCCCTGAGGTGGCGCTGATTTCCGTGGCCGATCTCGCCGCCCGTCTCGACGCTGGCGATGTGACCGTTCTCGATCTCGGAACGAGCCTCAAGTACCGCAAGAAGGGCCACATCTCTG
The DNA here is from genome assembly GCA_937925335.1 of uncultured Acidimicrobiales bacterium. Lineage (GTDB taxonomy): Bacteria > Actinomycetota > Acidimicrobiia > Acidimicrobiales > SZUA-35 > CALEWY01. The sequence goes on along the minus strand of CALEWY010000097.1, from coordinate 13,742 downwards.
GTGCGTGGTGGGGCGTCCGTAGCCGGCTCGACGAGGCTCGTGAAACGATGGGTGCGGCCTCAACCGTCGTGCTGACATCGAGCGATTCGCTCGTCGCATCGCTGGCTGCGCCCGAAGCCGCGCAGGCGTGGCCGGACGCCGAGATCCTCGTGCTCGAAGGTGGGAATCGGGCGTGGAATCATGCCGGACACCCGATGGAGCCGGGTTTCACCAATCCAACGACCGAAGCAAACGACGTTTGGTACAAGCCCTACGACCACGACGATGGCGTCCCGGCCGAGCACATGCAGAACTACTTGACGTGGGAGATTGCGCTGGTCGATCAGCTCGATCGCGATCCCACGGTCTTCTTCCCGACGTTCGCCGAGGGCTGATGCCGTCGGGGAACCGTTCAGATCGAACCGAACGGTTTGCCATATCGCTCGGCGAAGACCACCTCTGACACCGGCTTGCGGCTCAGCTTTGTGTATTGCTTCTCCGGCACAGGCCAGCCGACGGCAACGAGGGCGCCGACCGCGACCTCGTCTGGGAGATCAAGCAGTTCTGCGACCTCGGCTTCCTCTGCTGCCAACAGCGTTGTCAGTGCTGAGCCCAGCCCTTCGTTGCGGCAACCGAGCAAGACGTTCTGGACGAACGTGTAGAGCGAACCGCCGCCAACGATGCTCTGACGATCCAGTTCGGAGTCCGTCACGGCGAGCGTCCACAACTCGATGCAGCAGACGAGCAGAACGGGTACGTCGGCGAGAGACTTCGTGAAGTCGTCCGTCCGGTCCAATCGGTGCTGGGTCGGGTTGTAGGACTCCATCTTGGTTTGGGCGTCCGACGTTTGGAATCCGACGACACCGTCTCGGGCGTGAGACACGTAGTGATCCCACTGCTTGGCGTGCAGTTCAGCAAGCCGCCGTTTCGTCGCTGCTTCTCGAACCACCACGGTTCGCCAGCCCTGACGGTTCCCGCCGGACGACGCGAACCGGGCATGGTCGAAGATGCGGTGGAGCGTCTCGTCGTCAACCGGCGCATCGGTGAAGTACCGGCACGACGGATTGGTTCGCATGGCGTCATAGAGCTCCATCGACTCACCGTAGGTGTCGAGCGACGCGTGCTCCAGCTGACCGACACCCACCCGTTTGGCCACGGTCGCAAGCTCGTTGCGAGCACGCGTCGTCGTCTGGCGTAGCGTTGCATCCATGTTCTTCGAAGTCGATCGCTCCGATATCCGTGCAACTCGCGTCGTCGAGTCGGCACCTGCCGAACTGGCCGAGGGTGAAGCCCGCCTTGCGGTTCGCCGCTACGGCTTCAGCGCAAACAACATCACCTATGCGGTGTTTGGCGATCTCATGTCGTATTGGTCGTTCTTCCCTGCCGAGGAAGGGTGGGGCCGTGTTCCGGTGTGGGGCTTTGCCGAGGTCATCGACGCCAACGGCACGACGCTCGAAGAGGGCGAGCTCGTCTACGGCTACCTCCCGATGGGGCCTGACCTCATCGTGACACCCACCAGGGTCTCCGACGGTGGTTTCACCGACGCAACGGCTCACCGCTCGGTTCTGCCTCCCGCCTACAACGGCTACACCCGTTGCGCGGCTGATCCGGTGTATTCCGCCGATACCGAGGCGCTTCAGATGTTGTTCCGGCCGCTCTTCATGACCGACTTCGTCCTCGACGATTGGCTCGACGACAACGCGTGGTTCGACGCTGGCCGCGTCGTGCTGTCGAGTGCCTCGTCAAAGACCGCGTTCGGCTTGGCTCATCTCATCGCCAGCCGCGCCGAACGACCCGAAGTTGTTGGGCTCACGTCCGCCGGCAACCTCGAGTTCGTCGAAGGACTCGGCTCCTACGACCGTGTCCTGACCTATGACCAGATCGAGCAACTCGATGGCGAAGAGGCCACCGTCTATGTCGACATGGCCGGCGACGCCGGTGTTCGGCTCGCCGTGCACACGCAGTGTGGCGGCCTGACGTCGAGCGTTCAGGTGGGCGGAACGCACTGGGGCGAGCTTGGTGGCGATGCTGCATTGCCCGGTCCGACGCCAGCGCTCTTCTTCGCTCCAGACCAGATCGTGAAACGAAACGCCGATTGGGGATCTGATGGCCTGCAAGAGCGGTTCTCCGCTTCGTGGAACGCGTTCTTGCCCGTTGTTTCGGACTGGATCACCGTGGTCGACCGTACGGGCGTCGATGGCGCGGAACAGACCTACATGGAAGTGCTGGACGGGAAGGCCGATCCGAGCGACGCGTTTGTCGTGACCATCGACTAGCGCAGCGCGGTCCTCGTCGTTCGACGGTCGCGCCAGGCCATGCTCAAAACACCTAGGTCGCAAGGGCGACGAGATACTGCCCGCCGCCTTCTTGGACCTCGGCCTCAACACTGAGCTGTGGTTCAAGGCGGCTGACCCGGTCGAGGATCCACGCTGCAGCATCGGCGGCGTCGGCTTCGGTCGGGCACCGGGCCATGATCTCTCGACCTCCCTTGGCCGCAAGCCGATCGATGGCTGGGATGATCGGGACCGGATCGATCAAAAACAGCTCGTCTGGCCAGGCGATCACCGCATCGGTGTTGCCCTTGCCGGTGTTACACCCCCGGTGCGCCAGCCGGGGCGGCTTCGCCGTCTTGTTTTTGGCCTTCTTTGCCTTCTTTGACGTCGTTCGTGCGTCGACGCTTGGGCCACGATCGTCGTTGACCGATCGGTCAGGCTCGACTGCTTCGTCACAGATCCAACAGCGCCAGCCGTCTCGCTCGCCAACCTCGTCGATCATCGCCATCGGCCGAGCGTAACGCTTCGGCGGGGAGCCTAGATTTCCGTCGACTTCGACGAACCGATCGGGCGGATGTTCTCCGCGATCATCGACTTGGTCGGGATGATGGAGCTTGCTGCGTTCGCCGGCGTGCCGGTCTTGCCGGATCCCGTCTTCGGTGCTCGTTTGCTGGCCGAGGGTTCATCGCTGCCTTGCGGGCGAGCCGCCACAACCTTGTTCCGGCCGGTTCGTTTCGCTTCCATCAGGGCTCGATCCGAGCGACGGAACAGCTCATCGCCTGTTTCACCACCGGACGTCGTCGCCACGCCGAGCGACATCGTGATCTCGAGACCGGCGGGCATGGTCAACGCGATGCGATCGCGCAACACGCCGGCCATCGCAAAGGCCATGTCTTCAGGAACACCTTGTAAGAGGCAGGCGAACTCCTCGCCACCGATGCGGTAGATGCCGTCGCTGGCTCGGAACGAGTCGGCAAGCTCGTCGCCGACCGCGGCGAGTACATCATCGCCAACCGCATGACCGTGCACATCGTTGACCAACTTAAAGAAGTCGATGTCGCACAGGATCAACGCCGTGGGTTCTGGTCGAACGGTCAAACGCTGGATCACCGCATCGAACTGGTCGTCGAAGGCTCGGCGATTGGCAAGCCCGGTGAGTTCGTCAACGAGAGAAGCCGAGCGATACGAGACTTCAGACCGCTTCAGCTCCCGAGAGATCACCCAGATACCGAACGCAAGCGAGAGCACGACGCCGAGGCGGTACCAACCATCGTTGGGCGATGACGCCGCAGGGCCGGTCGATGCGAGGAGGATGACCGCCGTGAGCGTGCCACACCCGATGAGCATGTAGCGCCTTGGGAAAATGACCGGAAACAGCGCGCCGTGAATCGCCAGGAAGGGCAAGAACGGCGAGCTTGCGCCGCCAGAGACGTACACACCGATGCCGATGAACACGATGCTCGTGTACTGGTCGTATGCGCACAAGAGATCAGGCCGAGCCACGTGCTTCGTCATGATCCTGACGATGTTGCCTTTGACCACGTCGATGAGAAGCGGAACGATGATGATCCATCCATAGGACGGCACCGCAGCGAGAAGCACGACACCGATCAACACGAAAACCGGCGTGAGCGCGCCAACGACACGGTCGTTCATCTCCACAACCCGGGCACGCTCAGCATGCTCGTGGTCGTTCAGTCGCCGGTCTGACATCAGATGGTGTATCGACGCCGACAGCTGCTTGCTGAAGCAGTTTCCCGCTCCGTTCCGGGCTTCTTGGAGCTCCTCACACACAACCGTCGGTCAGATCCGCGCCATCGTGGCGAGAGGTGGTGGGAAAGGCTGCTCGCAATGGATCACGCCGACGGCGCGATGTAGCGTCCGTCAACGAACCCGAACCGACGACATCTCAGGAGTCACCATGAACGACACCCTCAGCGCTGCATTGCAATCCGCCCTTCAGGCGGGGGTCGAACGCGGTGCTGCCGCCGGTGTCACTGCGCTCGTCGTCGATCGTGAGGGTGTTCGCTTCGAAGGCGGGTTCGGCGAACGCCAAATCGGCAGTGGCGTCGACATGTCGTTCAACACCGTCGGCGCCATCTTCTCCATGACCAAACCCATCACGGGCACCGCAGCCATGATGCTCGTCGAGCAGGGTTCCCTCAGGCTCGACACTCCAGCGTCGGCAATCTGTCCCGAAATCGGCTCGAATGGTGTGCTGATTGGCTTTGACGATGATGGGCAGCCAATCACCGAACCGGTTGCGACACCGGTGACGTTGCGCCATCTCCTCACGCACACCTCCGGCTACGTGTACGACATCTGGAACGCCGATATGGCCCGTTGGTACGAAGCCACTGGCACACCCAACGTGTTGTCACTGCAAAAGGCGGGGTTGAACACCCCGCTCACCTTCCAGCCCGGCACTCACTGGGAGTACGGCATCGGCATCGACTGGGTTGGCCAAATGGTCGAAGCAGTCTCCGGCAAGACACTCGGCGAGTTCGTTTCGGAGAACATCACGGGTCCGCTCGGCATGGTCGACACCGCGTTTGCTCACTCGCCAGACATGTTGGCCCGAGCCTCGGCGATTCATGGCCGAGTGGAAGACGGCTCACTCGCTCCGATGGATCTACCGGCACCAGAGAACCCCGAGTTCGAGATGGGCGGCGGTGGACTGCACTCAACGATGTCGGACTACGGCCGCTTCATGCGGATGATCCTGAACGACGGCGAACTCGATGGTGTCCGGCTGCTCAAGCCCGAGACGGTTCACGAGATGGCATCGAACAACATGGGCGATCTGCGCGTGAAGGAGCTCAAAACCGTCATGCCGCCGTTCTCGGCTGATGCGGAGTTCTTCCCCGGCGACCCGAAGACGTGGGGTTTGACCTTCCAGATCAACGAGGTCGCGGCCTCGACTGGGCGACCGGCCGGCACGCTCATGTGGGCCGGACTCTCGAACTGCTTCTTCTGGATCGACCGCACCAACGGAATCGCCGGCGCCTACATGAGCCAGATGCTTCCGTTTGCCGATCAGGGAACGCTCGATCTCTTCTACGAGTTCGAGACGGCCGTTTACAACTCGCTCTAAAGCGCCGCCTACCGTGCGTCCATGGTCCGGCTGAGCGATCTCGACGACACCGAAGGCGAACGCCTTCTGACATGGGCGAAGGCGATGCCTCGTCTCGAGCCTGGGCCGTGGATCACACCGAAACCGCTGTCGGAATCGACGGTGGCCATCGTGTCGACGGCAGGGTTGCACCAGCGGAGCGATCAGCCGTTTGCGTTCGGCGCGCTCGACTATCGGATCATCCCCGGCAACGCCGACTTCGGCGATCTCGTGATGACTCACGTGTCGACGAACTTCGATCGCAGCGCATTCCAGAACGATCCGAACATCTCCTTTCCGCTCGGCCGGTTGCGTGAGATGGCGGCCGACGGCGAGATCGGTGCGGTCGCCAATTGGCACTACTCGTTCATGGGGGCGATGCCGAACCCCGCGATGTTCGAAGACACCGGTACCGAGGTCGGACGGCTTCTGGCGGCCGATGAGGTCGACGTCGTCCTGCTCGTCCCCGTTTGACCGTTGTGTACGGGCGCCGTGAGCGCCCTCGGCCACTACATCGAACGCTCAGGCGTTGCCAGCGTGGCGATCAGCCTCGTCCGAGAGCAGAGCGAACAGGTCGCTCCACCCCGAGCGTTGTGGGTGCCGTTCCCGCTCGGCCGACCGCTGGGTTCGGCGACCGACCCGGAGTTCCAGAAGAACGTCATGCGTCAGGCGTTCGCCTTGCTCGAGAGCGCGAGTGAACCAACCCTCGCCGACTATGAGGGCGACGACCCGAACGTGGCGCCGAGCGACGACGAGCAACCGTGGGTGTGCCCGCTCAACCTTGCGGTCCCGATCGATGAGTCGCTCACAAGTCGCCTTTCGGGTGAGGTTGCGAGCCTCCGACCGTGGGCGATGCAGACGAGGAAGGCCCGAGGCCGAACGCTCTTCGGAGCGACCGGTGCCGCGCCCGAGCAGGTCGACGACGTGGCGGCTGTGATCGCTGCCCTCGCCGAGGGCGACGCCTCGCTCACCGAACCACCCGGCGACACGATCGAGTGGCGTTTCGAGATGCCACTTCTCATCCGACACCTGGCCGACGATCTTCGCACGCACTACCACGAGGCGATCGCCGCCCAGCCCGGCACTGGAACGCCCGATCACGACGATCTCAACGATTGGATGTTCGGAGCGCACACCGACGATGGAACGCTGTCTGTTCCCGGCACGGTGCTCGGCGAAGCACTCCTCGCCATCGCCGACCGATTGACCGATTCCGACCACCCGATGGCCCCGTTTGTTCGGGGCTTCATCATCCCTGAGGGCCGCTACCACGGAGGTGCTGCATTCTGATGACCGATGTCAGCGAGCCATTGACCGAAGACGAACTGCGGGCCCGCTATCGCGAGGAGCGCGACAAGCGCATCCGTCCGGACGGTAACGAGCAGTACATCGACCTGATCGACCGGTTCGCTCACTACCTCGAGGATCCCTACGTCCCCATCGTCGAGCGAGAGCCGGTGACCGATCACGTCACCGTCGCATTCATCGGCGGCGGGTTCGCCGGACTCGTCACGGGCGCACGACTGAAGCAGGCTGGGATCGACGACGTGCGCATCGTCGAGAAAGGCGGCGACTTCGGAGGCACCTGGTACTGGAACCGGTATCCGGGAGCCCAATGCGACACGGCGGCGTTCATCTACATGCCGTTGCTCGAAGAGACCGGCCACATGCCGACCGAGAAGTACACAAAGGCGCCGGAGATTCTGGAGCACTGCCAGCGGATCGCCAACCACTTCGACCTCTACGACAACGCGCTGCTGTCGACCGAGGTCACCGATCTCGTGTGGGACGCTGATGCATCGGTGTGGAACATCACGACCAATCGGGGCGATGCGTTCACCGCCAAGTACGTGGCGATGGGAACCGGACCGTTGCACCGGCCGAAGCTGCCCGGCATTCCCGGCATCGAGTTCTACGAGGGGCACACGTTCCACACGAGTCGGTGGGACTACGACTACACCGGCGGTGACCCCGCCGGTGGCCTCATGACCGGGCTCGCCGACAAGAAGGTTGGCATCATCGGGACCGGGGCCACCTCGGTCCAGTGCATCCCCCACCTGGCGAAGGCCTGCGGTGAGCTGTTCGTGTTCCAGCGCACGCCGAGCAGCATCGATATCCGCAACAACTCAGCGACCGACCCTGAGTGGTTCGAAACGCTCGAGCCCGGTTGGCAGCAACGCTGGCTCGACAACTTCACGCTGCTCCAGACGGGTGGCTTCGCCGACGAAGACCTGGTGATGGACGGCTGGACCGACATCTCCCAGCGCATCCGCGACAAGGCAATGGAGAACGGCGACTTCTCCCCCGAGGGGCTCGAGAAGGCCTACCACGACTCCGACGACGAAAAGATGGCCGAGATTCGGGCTCGAGTCGACGAGGTGGTCGGCGATACCGCGACCGCCGAGGCGTTGAAGCCGTGGTTCCGGCAGCTGTGCAAGCGACCGTGCTTCCACGATGAGTATCTCGATGCCTACAACTCGCCGAACGTCACGCTCGTCGATACCGACGGAAAGGGCGTGGAGTCGATCAACGCCGCCGGCCTCACTGTGGCCGGCGAGCAGTACGACCTCGATTGCATCATCTACGCATCGGGGTTCGAAGTCGGCACCGAGTATGCGCGGCGGTCGGGCTACGACGTCACGGGCGTCGACGACGTGAAGTTGTCCGATCGTTGGGCCGACGGCATGCGATCGCTGCACGGCATGCACGTACGGGGTTTTCCGAACATGTTCGTGGTGAGCCCGTCGCAGGCGGCGAACCTGATCTCGAACGTGCCGCACAATCTCACCGAGGCTGGTCAAACCTTGGCGACGATCGTGAGCCATGCCGAGTCGATCGGTGCAACGACGGTGCAGACCAGCGAGGACGCCGAGAACGAGTGGGTCGCAATGTTGCTAGAGGGCGGTCGCCGATTCGGCAACAACCCCGACTGCACGCCCGGCTACTACAACAATGAAGGCCACGACCCCGGCCCCAAAGCCCTCCTCAACATGGTCGGCTACCCCGAAGGCCCCGTCGCCTTCTTCGACTTCATCAACACTTGGCGAACCAACGGCAACTTCGAGGGCCTCACCTTCACCTAACGCGCCCGCCGCCACCTGCGTAAGCCCTGGGGTCAGACCTCGATTTACGCAGGTGCAGTGGCGTTCCGCCCGTCGCCCACACCCTCACCGAGCGATGCGCATCGCTGAGCTGACCGATGCGTGCTTAGCGTCGCCGAGCATGTCAAGACAGCTACGAATCGACTTTCCGGACTCCTGGCATCACGTCATGAATCGAGGAGCTCGGAAGGAGCCCATCTTTCACACGTCCACCGACGCAAACGACTTCTTGAAACTTGTCGGCGAGACGGCCGAGCGCTTCGGCTTCGAAACGCACGCCTACTGCCTCATGACGAATCACTACCACCTGCTGGCCCGAAGCATCGACGGGAAACTCAGCCGCGCAATGCAACACATCGATGGTGTGTACACCCAGCGCTACAACTGGCGACACGGGCACGACGGTCCGTTGCTCCGCGGGAGGTTTCACTCGATCCTCGTCGACACCGATGCTTACCTCGCGTCCGTGGCTTCGTACATCCATCGCAATCCGCTCGATGCTGGAATGGTCACGAACCTCGTCGATCATCGCTGGTCGAGCTATCCCATCTACCTGGGTCGACGTAGGCCCCACGATTGGCTCGCCACATCAACCATTTCGTCGCTATACGCCAATCACACCGAATTCAGGCAGGCGACCGAGCGGACACCCTTGCCCGACGATATTCAAACGTTCTACTCAAAGCCGATCCTGGGCCCGGTTCTTGGAAGCGACGCGTTCCGGCTCGATGCCCGTCGTCGAGTCGAGCCTGAGTACGAGCTGCAACCAAACATCGATCGCATCGAGATCCAACGCTCGATCGAGCGCATCGTTCGTGTCGTTTCACAGGTCTTCGAAGCTCCCGGCGAGACGATCCTCGGCCCATCACCCGGGCGTCGAAACATCCCACGATCTGCGGCAATTGCGATTGCAGCGGAGGACGCCGGACTGTCGTTAGCCCACGTCAGCTCCTTCTTTGGCCTTTCGCGAGCATCCAGTGCCGGGTCGGCTAGCGCCCGATTCAACGCGCTCATCTCGACCGATGATGGCGTTGCACGCCAGTTCCGCGAAGCGAGAACAAGACTCGGGATCGATGACCAACCTGCGTAAATCGAGGTCTGACCCCAGGGCTTACGCAGGTTAGGTCTGGCGGTAACTGGCGAGGAACTTTTCGAGGCGTTCGAGGGCGTGTTGGAGTTCGTCGACACGTGGGAGGAAGACGACTCGGAAGTGGTCGGGTTCTGGCCAATTGAAGCCGGAGCCTTGAACCATGAGGATCTGTTCGGAGCGCAAGAAGTCGAGAACGAACTGCTCGTCGTTGGTGATGTTGAACTTCGCCGTGTCGATCTTTGGGAAGAGGTAGAGCGCACCGTCCGGTTTGGTGCACGAGAGGCCGTCGATCGCGTTGATCATGTCGTAGGCGATCTGGCGCTGTTCGTACAGCCGTCCGCCAGGGGTCACGAACTCCGCGATGCTCTGGTAGCCGCCGAGTGATGACTGGATCGCGTGCTGCGCTGGAACGTTTGCGCACAGCCGCATCGACGAGAGCATGTTCAAGCCTTCGATGTAGCTCTTGGCCCGGCCCTTCGCACCACTGATCGTCATCCAACCTGACCGAAAGCCAGCGACGCGGTAGGTCTTCGACAACCCGTTCAGGGTGAGAAACACGACATCGTCGGCCAAGGACGCAATCGAGGTGTGTGTGGCGCCGTCGTACAGGATCTTGTCGTAGATCTCATCGGCCATCACGACGAGGTCGTGCTGGCGTGCGATCTCGACGATCTCGCCGAGCATCTCCCTCGAATAGACCGCACCCGTTGGGTTGTTCGGGTTGATGACGACGATTGCCTTGGTGCGATCGGTGATCTTCGACCGGATGTCGTCGAGATCCGGGGACCAATCCGCCTGCTCGTCGCATCGGTAATGAACGGCGGTGCCACCGCTCAGCACCGTCGACGCAGTCCACAGCGGATAGTCGGGGCTCGGGATCAGCACTTCGTCGCCGACGTTGAGCAAACCTTGCAGCGCCATCCCGATCAGCTCGGAGACACCATTGCCAACATAGACATCGTCGATCTCGACGCCGCTCACTCCCATCCGCTGGTTGTATTGCATCACTGCTTTGCGGGCGGAGTACAGGCCTTGTGAGTCGCAGTACCCCTGGGCCGTCGGCAGATTTCGCACCATGTCGACCAAGACTTCTTCTGGCGCTTCGAAGCCAAAGGGAGCCGGGTTTCCGATGTTCAGCTTGAGGATGCGGTGCCCTTCGTGTTCGAGACGGTTCGCTTCGTCGAGGATCGGACCGCGGATGTCGTAGAGAACATCGTCGAGCTTGTGGGACTTTTCTACCGGCGAAGCCATCTCACGACCATAGAACGACCGAGTCGTGCAGCGGTGATGGTTTCTGACTCGGTCGATCGACCAGGTCCTTGCCACCGCTGGTCTTAAGATCGATCCAGTGGGTCTCGGCCAGGACCGCTATTCCTTGGCGCAGCGAGATCCGGGCTGCGGGCTCCCGCCGTCCGAGGACGAGCTAGCGTCCGGACATGGAGCTTCTCGGCGTACACCACGTTTCCCTCAACGTCACCGATCTCGACTCGACCGTGTTGTTCTACACCGACGTGCTCGGGCTCCCGTTGCTTGAGCGCCCCGAGCTGCGTGTCGACGGCAAGTGGCTCGGACTTCCCGACGGGCGTGAGGTGCACCTTCTCGTCTCCGATGTTCCAGAGAGCAAGGGCCAACACTTCGCCTTCGAGGTCGCAAGTGTTGCCGACACGATCGAGCACCTGACCGCAGCCGGACACTCACCTTCCAAAGAGGGCGGAATCGACGGTGTGTGTCGACAGACCTTCTGCTCGGATCCGTCGGGCAATCTGGTCGAGTTCAACGAACGAATGTGACGCCGACGCCGGCCGCAACGGCCGCCTCGTAGATGAGCTTCGCCGCAGCCACATCCTGCGCCGCGACACCACACGACTTGTACAGCGTGATCTGCTCTGCATCGGTCCGGCCGTCGATCGATCCCGCCACGATCTCCCCGATCTCGGCATGAACGTGCTCTGTCGTGATCGCCCCTTCCGCAAGTGGTATCGCAAGGTCGTGCGACCCCACGGGGTGGCCGGCGAACGCACCCCCACGATCCTCGACGATCAACAACGAGTCGACGACCGTCGCCGTATCGACCTCGCGGCCGACGTCGTTGAAACCAACGGACGTGACGTGAGTGCCAGGCGACAACCACGACCGGTCGATCACCGGTTGCGACGCGTGCGTAGCAAGAGCCACGATGCCGGCGCCGTGACAAGCAGCCTCGGTCGACTCGACTGCGACGACGTTCGCGTCCACCTCACCGTCGAGCGATTCAGCGAGCGCCTCCGCTTTCGCCAGGTTGCGAGCAGTGATCCGCATCTCCGTCAATGGACGAACACGGTCGAGGTGTAGCGCGTGGCTTTTCGCCTGCACGCCACTCCCGACGATCGTTGCAGTGTCAGTGTCAGGTCGCGCCAGCAGTTCGGCCGACAACGCTGACCCTGCGGCCGTGCGCTCCGCAGTGATCACATCGCCGTCGAGCATGGCGAGCATCGACCCGTTGGCGGGGTCGATCACGATCACCGCTCCCTGGTGGCTGGCCAGTCCCAGCGCGTGATTGCCATCGAACACGGTCACGATCTTGGTCGCCATCGCATCGAGCGCAGGAACGTAGGCCGGCATCACCGCCATGAATCCCGACGGATCCTGGTTGACCGCAGCGATTCGCGGCGGCATCGAGACACGGCCGGCAGACACCTCGACCATGGCAACACCAAACGCCTCTCGCAGTTTGTCGCGATCGATCAATGAGGCGGTCTCGTCAGCGGTGAGCAACAGCATCGACTGAGTCTGTCAGATAGAACCGACAGGCCGAATCTCCGCGCAGTGAGACGAGTTCAGGCAACGCCGAAGCCAACGAGCGGAGACGCCGCTCCCCCAAACGCTTCAGTCCTCGAAGCCAACGAAGTTGACGACGTCTTCGTTCGCGGCGCGAGTCGACACCACATGGTTGGCGACGAACTCGTCGTTCGGCCAGCCCATCGCAACACAGGTCATGATCACTTCGTCCTCTGGGATGTTGCCAAACTCCCGAACGACGCTCGATTGCATGATCCCTTGGCCGTTGATCACACAGCCAAGGCCCTTCGACGTGGCTGCCAGAACCAGACCGTAGGTGGCCGCTCCGCAGTCGAAGTGGGCGACCGTGTCGTCGGCCAACTCAGCATCGAGGGTGACAACAACCGAGACCGGCGCATCGAATTGGCGGAACCCTCGCATCACCCAGTCTTGGCGACGCTCTTTGTCGTCACGCTCGATACCCATCGCCTCGAAGAGCTGAATGGCGATCCCGACCTGACGCTCCCGGTGGATGCCCTGGTACCCGTGGTCAGACATCTTGATCTCGCGGTCGACCTTCGCTCCGGCGAGCATGCGTTCGGTGTTGCCTTCGCGGATGCGCTCGAGTGGATCACCCGTGATCGCATGAAAGTTCCACGGCTGGGTGTTCATCGATGACGGCGCTCGCTTCGCCAGTTCGATGATTTCGTTCATCAGGTCCAGCGAGATGGGGTCGGGCTTGTAGCCACGGGTGCTTCGGCGTTGGCCGACGAGGGTCTCGAAATCAACGGGGGTGTTCATGGCAAAACCATGGCTCACCTCGCCGACCTCAACCAAGTTCGATCGATGTCTCGGTTTGGCCCGCTCGGTCATGGTTTGCCATCACGTTGATGACGGTTCCAGCGACCGCTCGGACAACCCAGCTGAGTTGGCCTCGATCCGGTGTTCCGTCGTTGCCGTGGCGGAACCGCAGACTGGCCCGCCCTTCGAGTTGCCCCAGCGTTCGGCGGGCGGCTCCGTCGAGCACCTCAACGTCGACGTCCTCGGCACTCAGTTCGACCGTGATCGGCTTGACCATCGCCGCCTTTCGAGCGTGAGCGGACACATCGGTCGGCAGCCACCCAAGGTTGGCCACTCCAACGGTGATCCGCCACGTATCGCCGCCGAGAGCATCCGCTCGGAGTTGTCCGATCGACAGCTCCGGCGCACACAACGCCTGATGAATGGCGAAACGGGCGTGGGGCTCGACCTCTTCGGCAACGAGCGCCGGAGGCGGGTTCGCCCAAGTCGTCAGGTCGTCCCAACCGCCGAGTTCGATCGGACCGAGCTGAGGATGATCGAATGCGAACCAATCGACGTAGCCATCCGGGTGATGCTCATCACACCACCGAAGGACGGCGAGCGCTTCGGCATCGGTCGGCCCCGTGTAC
>CALEWY010000096.1 GCA_937925335.1 uncultured Acidimicrobiales bacterium | reverse complement strand
CGGTTGGGAGATCACCTTGGACGAAGACCGCACGCTTCGGCTGTACCGGCCAGACGGGACACTCGACCGAACCGTTGCGCCACCGGTGGTTGCAACTCGCCGAGAGTTCGAGCAGGCAGCGTGATGCGCTGGATCCCACGCCGATACCCACGAGATTGCTCCGTTTGTTGGCTCGAGGGCTCGGCGTTTGGCTCGGGGCCTGACCCGTAGCCAGCCGCGTCTGGCGAATCTGCAACAACCCGCCGCACACGATTCGTGTGCCGCTCGTTCTTTGACAACTGAATACAGGTGCTGACGCCGCCGGTGTTCGCTCGCAGCGCCAACTGGAATTGATCAACCGGCTGCCAGCAGCCGGGGTCAGCTCGCAGCGTCGAGTTGCTCCACGGCCGTTTCCCACTGTGCGAGCAGCTCGGTGGCCTTTTGTTTGGCCTGCTCGTGGGTAGCGAGGAGCTTCTTCATCTCGTCGGGGTTTTCATAGATCGCCGGGTCGGCGAGCTGGGATTCGAGCCCACCAACCACTTCCTCGGCTCGCATGGCCTGGCGCTCGAGGCGTTCGGCGGTCTTGCGAAGGTCCTTGGTTCGCTTGCTCTTGGCCTGGCGGCCCTCAGCCTCGGCTCGTTTCTCATCCTTGCGAGAGACGGGGGCCTGCTTGCCACCGCCCGGCTTGCCCGAGCCCGGTTTGCCCGAGCCCAACTTGCCCGAGCCCGGCTTGCCCGAGCCCGACTTCGCCTTGGGTGTCGACGAGGGCTTCGACGCAGCGTCGGCGTTTGGGTTGAGGATCTGCTCCTCAACATCGAGGTACTGCGTGAGCTTGCCGTCACGCACCACGACGAGTGATTCGACGGTGTTGCGCACGAGGTATCGATCGTGGCTCACGAGGAGGACCGTGCCGGGGTACACCTGCAGGGCGTCTTCAAGCACGTCGCAGCTGGCGATGTCGAGGTGGTTCGTCGGCTCATCGAGGATGAGGAGGTTGACGGGATTACACATCGTCTCCGCCAGGGCGAGCCGGGTGCGCTCACCGCCGGAGAGATCGCCGACTTTGCGTTCGACCGCGTCGCCGGAGAATCCGAAGGAACCGAGCACGGTGCGATAGTTCCGATTCTTCGGCTGCTCCCCGACCTTCATGCGGAACTCTTGCTCCACCGTCTTCATCAGGTCGAGCGCGTCGACCTGATGCTGAGCGAAGTAGGCGACGTCGACGTTGTTGCCAATGGTGACCGAACCGGTCTGTGGCTTGAGCTCGCCGAGAACGGCCTTCAGCACGGTCGATTTGCCGGCTCCGTTCGGACCGATGAGGCCGATCTTTTGGCCACGTTCCACGAGGAGATTGGCCTTGGACACAACGGGTGTGTCGTCGTCATACCCAAGATCGGCATCGGTGATCTCGACGACAACCCGTGCGGAACGACGTGGTTCGGGGAAGGCAAAATTGAGCTTCAGCTCCTCGAGCTGGGGCACCTCGATCTTGTCGAGCTTCTCAAGGGTCTTGATGCGAGATTGCACCTGACGAGCTTTGGTGGCCTTGTAACGAAAGCGCTCGATGAACTGCTCGGCGTGGGCGATCTTGCGCTGCTGATTCGCCGCTTCGGCCTCGGCCATCCGGATCCGCTCTTCACGGAGCACGACGAACTCGGCAAAGCCGCCGACATATTCGACCGCCTGCTGGCGGGCGACTTCGATCACTCGCTCGGCGACGGCGTCGATGAAGTCACGATCGTGGGATACGAACAAGATGGCGCCAGGGAAGGCCTTGAGCTGGTTCTCGAGCCAGAGCACGGAATCCACGTCGAGGTGGTTGGTCGGCTCGTCGAGGACGAGGACGTCGGGGTTCTCAAGGAGGAGGCGAGCGAGGGCGGCGCGCATCTGCCAACCACCGGACATCTCGGCGAGCTTGCGATCCATGTCTTCGGTGGTGAAACCGAGTCCACCAAGAATGCGGCGAGCCTCGGGCTCAAGTTGATACCCACCGAGCTGTTCGAACTGGCTCTGGAGGGCGCCGTAACGATCGAGAACGTCGGGGTCTCCCGAAGCGAGCTCGACTTCGAGCTTGCGCATTTCGTCTTCGATGTCGAGCACGTGGCTGGCGCCGCGCATCACCTCTTCGAGGACGGTGCCTTCCCAGGCATCGAGAAGCTCCTGGGGCAGGTAGCCAACTCGAGCGTCCTTCTGGCGAGAGACATCGCCGGCGTCGGGTTCACGCAACCCAACGATGGTCTCGAGGATCGTGGTTTTGCCAACGCCGTTGCCCCCAACGAGGGCGATTCGCCGTCCGTTGCTAAGCCGGAACGTGACGTCGCGAAACAACGTTCGTCCGCCATACGCCTTGGTGAGTCCGCTGACCGAGAGCACCGGTGCAGGCTAGTTACACATCGGGCCCAAGATCGCCAACGAGCCCGATTCCACAACTGCCTCCCGGATCGCTGCTGTCGTCACGCGGCGCTTGCGCTGAATCCGTTGCCCCACAACGCCCTCACCTGCAGCGCCACAAGACCGCCCGCAAGACCGCCACAAGACCGCCACTACGGATGAGCGGTCTCATCACTACTGTTGCGTTCATGCGTGCACGACGGGCGATCTTGAGAGTTGTGTTCAGCGACCAGAGGTTGCGCTCGTGCGGGTGATGCTTCTTGAAGACGATGCGGTCGTTCGTGACGCCGTAGGCGACAGCCTCATCGACGCAGGTTTTGCCGTCGACCGGGCCGGAACGATCGTCGAGGCTGAATTACTGGTGGTTGCGAACGCTTACGACTGCTTTGTCCTCGATCGAACGGTGCCAGGTGGCGACTCGCTCAACACGTTGCGAGAGTGGCGTGCGGATGGGGTGGTCACCCCTGCACTGTTCCTCACCGCTCTCGACGACGTCGCCGATCGTGTCGCTGGTTTCGAGGTAGGTGGCGACGACTACCTGGTGAAACCGTTCGCGATCGTGGAACTGGTTGCCCGGGTCCGCCGACTGTGCCGCCAACAGGTGGTGCCAACAGCGGTCGTGCTGATGCTCGGCGATCTGCAGGTCAACACAGCGAAACGTGAGGTCGAGCGGGGCGGCATCTCACTCAGCCTCACGGCGAAGGAGTTCGCCGTTCTCGAGCGGATGCTGGCCAACGTGGATGCGGTCGTCACCAAGGAAGAACTGATGGAGCACTGCTGGGACGAGCGCACCGACCCTCGTTCGAACACCGTTGAAGTGCATATCGCCAGCCTGAGGCGCAAGCTCGGTCAGCCTCCGCTCATTCACACGGTTCGCGGTTCGGGCTACCGAGCAGGCGAGGAGTAGTGGCTGGCCTCTCACAGGATCTGCAGGCCTTGAAGCGAAGGCTGCTGACCTCGGCGATCGCGGTCACGACAGTCGGCATCGTGGCGCTCGTGCTGTTGATCGCACGACTGGAGGGCCAGGCCCGAGACGATCGCCTCGACGCCGAACTCAATCGACGGGCGACCGCGGCCCGTTCGCTCATCTACTACGACGAAGAGGGAAACCTTCGGCTCGACGGACTGCTCGATGACGAGGCGATCAACGGGTCACCGCAGGTGTTTGTTGTGACACTGGACGAACAAATCGTGTTCGGCCGCCAGCCGAGAGATGTTGAGGTCGACCTGATCCAGATCGCCAGACCGGCGATGAGGGAAGACGTCGGACTGGCCCTCACCCTCCTCGATGCAAATGGGGTCGAAGCCCGGGTCGTCGCCGAGCCGTTCTACAACGACGCCACCGACGAGGTTGCAGGAGCTGCGGTCGTCACGGGTGATTCAACGTTCGAACAGGAATCGTTCGATCGATTCATGCGCTCGGTGATCGGCGGCGCGGCAGCCCTCATCGCAGCATTGAGCCTCGGCGGTTGGCTTCTGATTCGACGAAGTCTTGCGCCAGCAGAGGACGCGCTGATCCGTCAGGAACGGTTCGTCGCTGATGCCGCCCATGAGTTGCGACGTCCACTGACTGCCCTACGGGTCACAGCGGAGCGCGGCGTTGCCTCGGGCGATATGGCGGGGGCCCTCGATCGAAGTGTGGAGATCGTGGATGGCGCGTCATCGATGGTCGACACGCTGCTCACGCTGGCTCGCCTCGATGCAACCGGCGGGTTGATCGACGGAAAGCGGCTTCGTCTCGACCAACTTGTCGAGACGATCGTCGTCGAGACTCTGGCCGATCAACCCGACATCACGGTGATCGCACAAGAGGTCGTGGTCGTTGGCGACGCCACGTTGATCGAACAGGCAGTGAAGAACTTGATCGCCAACGGACGTGAGCACGGGCGATCGCCGATGTCGATCTCGGTCGCTGCTCCGGGCACGATCGTGGTTCAAGACACCGGCGATGGCTTCGTGCCGGATGACATCGATTCGGCGTTCGAACGGTTCCGATCAGACCCAGCGAGCACCGGCTCTGGGCTTGGGCTCGCCCTCGTCGTCTCGGTGATGCGAGTCCACGGCGGCTCGGTGTCCGCTCGTAACCATCCCGATGGTGGCGCAGAGATCACGCTCGAGTTCACGCAGTAGCGCACGCCTCGGGAGCTTCGGGACCAACGAAGCCAAGAACAGCTGCAAGAGAGACCGGGCTGAGGTCTCGCTTGCTCGGCACTTCAGGTCGATTTCATGTTCGGAGTTTTACGTTGCCGCTCATGAGACCACGTCATGTCCTGTCCGCAGCCCTGCTCGGCATCACCGCATCGTTCAGCGCCTTCATGCCCGCAGCAGGGGCCACAACCCCAAGCCATCGGGTGAGAGAGGGCTCGATCGGGTGGGGCCAATCGGCCGACGCGCTCGATGTCCGAGACCAGTCGGGCACTCAGGACACCTGGAACAACTACGTCGAGTTCGCCCCGGCGGAGAACGGCCGCCATGTGAGTGTGTTCGTGCAGTCCTTCGACGAGATCGGTGATTCGGCAACGATCGACCTCAACTTCCGGGGGCCGGAGTCGAGCGAGACCCGCTGGTTGCTCCGAGTTCGGAACTACGCCGACACGTCGTGGGAGAACGTCTTCATCAATGACGACATCGACGAGTGGACGTGGACGCCACGTTCGGTCACTCTCGACAATCCAGCCGACTACCTCAATCCGAACGACCGCATGGTTTTCGTCTGGGTCTCAAACAATGACCTCGAACCCGGTCAACTCGACCACTTCGCCGTCACGATGTCGAGCACGAGCACCCCGGTCGGCCCTCCGACCAGCGGCGACTGGGAACTGCCGCCGACGAACGCTCAGTTCGACTACCAAATCAGCCAGGCCTACACCCCGCCGAATGGTGTTTCCGTCGTCTCC
The DNA here is from genome assembly GCA_937925335.1 of uncultured Acidimicrobiales bacterium. Classification (GTDB taxonomy): domain Bacteria; phylum Actinomycetota; class Acidimicrobiia; order Acidimicrobiales; family SZUA-35; genus CALEWY01. Next base: position 38,351 of record CALEWY010000096.1, on the reverse strand, counting down.
CGTGACTGGTTCGACTCAGCACCCCTCGCTGGCGGCTACTCGATCTGTTACGTCAATGCGTTCCAGACCCAGCCGGATGGTGACGGGTCACGACCAGACGAGAAGTCACAGTGGCCGCAGGACCTGTTGCTGCTCGATATCGGCGACGACCCGAACTGGGGCGGCGAGTACCTCATCGATCTCAGCACTGCCAACAAGCGCACTCGAGCGGCCCAACACATCGAGCAGATGATCGATACGTGTGCCAACAAGGGCTTCGATGCCGTCGAGTTCGACAACCTCGATTCGTGGGGCCGATTCAGCGATGAGCCGAATGCGCCGACGCTTCCGTTTGGTGAAGCCGAGGCCGTTGCCTTCGCCGAGCTGATCACCGATTACGCCCATAGCCGTGGTCTGGCCGTGGGACAGAAGAACACGGTTGAGCTGACGGCCGAGCAGTCCCTGGAGATCATCGGGTTCGACTTCGCGATCGCCGAGGAATGCGGCCAATGGAACGAGTGCAACGGATACGCCGCCGTCTTCGGCGCCAACGTCGTGGCAATCGAATACTCAGACGCCGGGTTCAGCCGAGCATGTGCGTCGATCGGTGCCTCATCGTCGGTCGTACGACGCGATGTGAACGTGACCGCTCCGGGTTCGAACTCCTACGTGTACGACGAGTGCTAATTCGGCCAGGTGCTGCTTCGCAACTGCGCTCGTGTCGCTCAGGTTCGCTGGCTCACGATGTGTGTGATCACTCCGGCGATCGCACCGGGGGCGACCGGGCCGAAGTGGCGGCTATCACTTCCCTCGGCGGGATTGTCGCTTGAGAGGACAACCCCGTCGTCGGTGATGGCCTCGACTCGTTTGGCGATCTCGATCCCCTTCTCGGGGTGAGTGGCAACGACGAGATCGTCGACGGCGATCTGGCGCCGAGGGTCAACCAGCACAAACGCATCGGGTCGGAGCGTGGGAACCATGCTCCGACCCGAGACGCGGAACCGCCGTCGTCGACCGAGGGCCCAAGCCCCAATCTCAACAACGGCGGTTCTGTGTTTCACATCAATCGATCACGATGCCGGGCCAAAGCCCCAGCAACCCCGCCACGCTCAAACCCGAGGGTCACCCCAAACGGGAGTTTCTGAGCACCAGCGAAGAAACTCGAAGCATCGTGACGAAGTCACGATGCCGTGTACCAAGGAACCTCGCGGCCCTTTGACTCCCAGAACATGTTGTGAATGGCCTCGATCTGGCTCATGAGCTCTTCACATGCAGCAACGTCGACGGCGGTCTTGCATGCCGATGCCTGCTTGGCAGCGTTCCAGAACGTGGTGTGGAGGTCGGGGTAGGCCTCGAGGTGGTTCGGCTTGAAGTAGTCGTGCCAGAGGATGTTGAGCTCACGCTTGGTGATCTCGGCCTGCTCCTCTTTGATGGCCACGAAGCGGATGTAGGTGTTGTGAGCACCAGGGGCGCTCATGTCGATCGCTTCGATCTTCTTGGTCATCGACAGCACGGCTTCAGCAGCAATGCGGGCGCTGGATGGGTCGTAGACGCCGCAGGGACCGTCGCAGTGGGCGTCGGCAACAGGTGCCGCCACCACACGATCGAAGGCGGAGAGCAGACGGTGGGTCAGGGACATAGAAGCTCCTCGGTATTGATGTATCGGGGTGGGGTACTCGACCCCGCTGTCAGCGTTACGCATCGAACGGATCGCTGGGCGGATCGTAGCTCTCGAAGTAGGGTCGGCCCACATGCAAGCGAAGAGCCACCCGATGTATGTCAACGATCAGGCGAGTCAACTGCTTGGGATCGAACTGGTTGCGGTCGAAGCTGGCCGAGCGGTTGCGACGATGACGGTTCGGCCAGACATGGTGAACGGACTCGACGTTTGCCACGGGGGGTTCTTGTTCACACTGGCCGACACGGCGATGGCGTTTGCGAGCAATACGGGTGATGGCGAGACGAATCCGACGGCATTCGCCTCCCATGCTGATATCGATTTCGTCAATCCGGCACCACTCGGCACCGTGCTGACCGCAGCATCCAGGGTCGAGACGACGCGAGCCAAGCTGACCGTACATAACGTCGTGATCGACGCCGAAGATGGCACGACGATCGCTGTCTTCCGGGGCCGCACGATCACAACGAGCACCGGCGTCACGAGTTCGTGAGCTCTCTTCCAACGATCGCCGACACCACCGATCACGACCCAGCAAAGTCGTGAGCTCCTCCCCCATGGATTCCGCTGGTGACAAGCCTGCCGTTTCGCCGGTCGATCCATTCGGCGACCGGGCGAGGGAACGAGTTCCAGAACTCGCCGACGACCTCGATCTCGGCACGTTCGCTGCAGCGTTCGAGCTGTTTCGTCTGTCGACGAGAGTGATCAACGACTTCGAGACGATGGTGCATCGTCCACTTGGGCTGTCGATCGCCGGCTTTCGCGTGTTGTTCACCGTCTGGGTCTTCGACGAGATGGAACCGCGCGACATCGCACGGCTCTCGGGTGTGACCCGGGCGGCGGTTTCCGGTGTTGTGAACACCCTGGAGCGCGACGGGCTGGTCGAAAAGACACGGGAGCAGGCGGACAAGCGCCTCGTCACCGTTCGCCTGACCGAGGGCGGCGAACGCCTCCTCCAAGAGGCATACGCTGCGCAGAACAGTCGAGAACAAGAGGTGTTTGCAGGACTGAGCCGGGACGAGTTGTCGACCCTGACTCAGCTGATGCGGCGAGTCACCGCAGCTCAACGCCCCGAGCGATAACGAGGTCGGCAAGTTCTCGGCGGGCTCGGCTCACCCACGTCTTGGCGGTGCCAAGCGGAACGTCGAGCGTGGTCGCCAGCTCGTCATAGGAAAGCCCTTGCTCTCGAAGTTCGAGGGCTCGACGCCAGTCGGGGCGCATCGAGTCGAGCATCGCTCGGATGGTCTCGGCGTCAGCAACCATGGTCGATAGGCGCTGCACGAACTCACCGGCGTGGTCGTCGACCGAACCAGCGGCACGATCGGAATGGCGTGCCCGGGAACGGATCAGCATCTTGGCTTCGTTGGCGGCGATCTGCTTCATCCACGACTCGGCCGATCCGGTCCCGCTGTAGGAGCCACAACCATTGGCGATCGAGACAAGGGTCTGCTGTTCGGCGGCGTCGACGTCATCCTCGGCGATGAGGTAACGACGGATTGGCGGGATCACGATCTTGTGATCCCGGACGAGCGCGAGCAGCGTGTTGAGACACGCCGCATTCGTGGCAGCGGCAACGGTCAGCGCCTGCAACGTCGCCGGCCGATCGTCGTCAAACGCACGCGTGAGAGCCAGGGAGGACCCCCGCTCGCCCGCGGCGACGGCGGCAACGGCAGCCTGTGCGCTCATCGATTCACTCGTTTCCCATTCTCTTCCCGATCAACTGCATGAGGATCACTCAGTGACGGTCACGCGGTGGGTGGTCGTCTCGACTCCATCGGCCGTGGTGGCCGTGAGTTCAACGGTGACCACTCCAACACTGCGCGGCGTGAGCTGCACATCTTGGTTCCGGAACATCTGGTCACCGACGGTCCACTCGTAGGTCGCGCCCTCGGGAACGTTCGCTCGCAAGGTGATCGGCTCGCCAACCAACACCGACGTCGGCCCGTCGACACTCACCGATCCACCACCCGTGAGCTGGGTGATGCCAAACCCGAGCGCCCCAAGAAGGAGAAGGACACCGAGCGCCACGGCGCCCATCACCGAACGATTCGGGCGTGATGTGGGCTGAATCGGCGGGACGCCACCCGGAGCCGCATCGCCGGCACCACTGGGAACACCACCCGACTGATAACCAACTACCTCTCCACCTGCTGGTGTGCCCGCGTGGTGTGCGTGGGCCGGTTGCGACTGGGCTGGTTGAGACTGGGCTGGTTGTGAAGAGGCTGGCTGGGTCGGGCCGGAAGAAGCGGGGCCTGCTGACTGAGACTGGGCTGGCTGGGACTGGGCTGGCTGGGACTGGGCTGCGGGTTGCGATTGGACTGATTGCACCGGCGCCGTGGGCTGGGACGGAACCGCGCTCGACGGCGCTGGCGGTGGCGTATGAACCGGCCCGGGAGCCGGCCCGGGAGCCGGCCCTGGAGCCGGCAAGGACGTGGAGCGGGTGGCCGGGTCGGGGCCGATTGCACTGCGGAGCGCGGCTCCCCAGTCGGCGGCACTGATATGGCGCTCCTCTGCGTTCTGCGAGAGGCCCTTTCGGAGTTGTGCGCCGACCGCTGGGCCCACGATGTCGTCACCGGGATAGTCCGGGGAGCCGGTGAGGAGTTCGGCGATCACAGCCGTTGCACCAAAGAGATCGGCTCGGGCGTCGAGCTTCGCGGCGGGATCACGCTGTTCGGGCGCCATGAACTTCGGCGTGCCACCGGCGATGGTGAGGGCCGAACCGTCGTCGAGCATCTCCTTGGCAAGACCAAGATCGCCGAGAACAAGCCGCTCCCCCGGCCCAACAAGCGCTCCCGGCATCCGGGGCTCCGTGGCTCGATCGCTCGACATGATCAGCAGGTTGGACGGCTTCACATCACGATGAATGATCCCGGAGCGATGCAACGTCGCAAGCGATCGTTCGAGCATGTTGATCACGGGAAGCACGAACTTCGGAGGGATCGGCGCTCCGCCCTGGGTTCGGGTCTCGAGCGAGCCTCCCGAGGCGATCGGCATCACGAAAAAAGGTCGGCCGTCATCGGTCTCGTCGATGTCAAAGACCTCGACGAGGTTCGATCCGGGTGCCGCGGTTTGGCAGCGCCGCAACAACACCGCTTCTTGGCGAAAACGAGCCCGCACGTCGGGTTGGTGCGACCAGTTCTCGGCCAGCACCTTCACGGCAACGACGGACTCCAAACGCGGGTCGAGCGCCTTATAAACAGTGGCGAACGAGCCTGATCCCATGACGGATTGAATGTCGTAGCGGCCGATGGAATCCATGGAGAGATTAAGGATGACACGTCTCTGACCGAAAAAATGAGACGCTCGGTGAAACTCGAAGGCTTGTCGTTGCATCTCACCAGCAACCAAGAACGCAGGAGAACCGACATGTTGAATCAACAAACATCGCGATTGGCAGCCCTCGGCCTCGCTCTCACCCTCGTTGCCGCCGCGTGCGGTGGCTCTTCATCCGAGGGCGAGGCGGTCGCAGCCGTCGATGTTGAAGGTGTCGGAACAACGCTCGTTTCACAACAAGCCGACGCATCGAGCGCTGAAACAGAGGCGCCAGCCACGTCGGAGGCAGCGGCTGCCACAACGCAGGAAACAACAGCGACCACTGCTGCCCCAGCAGTTGAAGCGGCGGCGGTATCGATCGACGACCGCTTCGTCGGCCGGACCGTTTCCTACCAATTCATCGAGTTCCGCCTCGGTTCGGTGATCACCACTGAAATGGACGCCGAGGACTACCTCTCCGGCAACCCGGACCCTGACATGGGTGACCCCGTCATCCTCATCGAGATCGCCGCCACGAGAAACATCGCCGATCCCGATATCTACAACGAAGCGTCCTTCCAACTGATCGATGCGGCCGGCCAGCGCACTGCCGCCAGCGATCTCCTTCAACGCAACGGAGATCGATTGTCGTGGTTCGATCCGGACGTGAAGGCGACCGAGGAGGGCGTGATCGCATTCCCCGCGATCGATCTCGACGGGGCAAGCCTCATCATCGGTGAAACGGGTTTCGTCCAAGAGGTGATCCCGCTCACCGACCTCGACACCACTCCGGTCAGTCCGCTCGTTCTCGAACTTGAGTCTGGTCAGAACAACCCGGACTCGAGGTTCGCCAACTTCGACGAGAGCTGCACCCACTCGATCGACACCACCATTCAGTCCGCACAGGTGACGCTCGATGGCATCGACCGCAACAACCCCAACCGAGCAGCCGATGGCCGCCGCTATGTCTCGGTCGAACTCGCTTTCACGAACACCGGCAACGAACCATGCAACGGCGCCTCGCCAGCGTTGTATCGACTCGAGCCACGGCTCAACGCTGATGGCATCGGCAATGCCCCGACGAACAGCATCGACACGAGAGATGCCGACCAAGGCACCACCGTTGTGACGACGTTCTGGTTCGACATCGACGCAACGGCAACCGAACTCGTGCTCACCAATCTCGAGGGCCAAGAGTTCGCCTCGTGGACAGTCGAGATCCCCGCTGCCTTCGGCGAGTAGGCCCGAACGGCACCGGGAGAGCCATCCGACCGCCTGGTGCAGCTTCTCGGTGCGTTTGTGGTTGCGTGACAACCAGATTCGCGCCGAGAACGAATCGTGATGACGAGAAGCAGGGCGAGATCGTTAAGGCCTTGACGACTTTGCATCAGGTGCGTACATTCATGTGATGACGGTCACGCCCGGATTCCATCGTCCAGAGATCGAGACGATGCCGAGAGAGGCGCTTGAAGCGCTGCAACTCGAGCGTCTCCAAGCCACGGTGGCACTGCTCCGAGACAAGGTGCCAGTGATGACCGAACGCCTCGAAGGGATCGCCGACCCAACGAGCCTGGCTGATCTGGCGAACTTCCCGATTCTGCGTAAGCCCGATCTGCGCGACAACTATCCGTTCGGTCTCTTCACGTGTCCGCCCGACGAGCTCGCACGGATTCATGCGAGCTCCGGCACGACCGGCAAACCAACCGTCGTTGGCTACACCGCCGACGATCTCGACGTGTGGGCTGAATGTGTCGCCCGTTGCCTGCGGGGCGCCGGTGTTGAGCCGGGCGAGATGCTGCACAACGCGTACGGATACGGCTTGTTCACCGGCGGACTCGGCCTGCACGCCGGCGCTGAAGCGGCAGGCATCACCGTCGTGCCGGTTTCTGGCGGCAACACCGAACGTCAATTGATGCTGATCGACGACTTTGCTCCTCAGGCGATCTGTTGCACCCCGTCCTATGCGCTCACGCTTGCGGAATTGCTGGGCGAGGCAGGGCCGACCACCTCACTGAAGGTCGGCATCTTGGGCGCCGAACCGTGGACGAACGAGACACGGACTGCGATCGAAGCTGGCTTAGGAATCACCGCCGTCAACATCTATGGCTTGTCCGAAGTGATCGGCCCGGGCGTGTCATGTGAGACCGCCGACCGTGACGGCCTCGTGATCATGGAAGACCACTTCCTCCCCGAGGTCGTCGACCCCGAAACCGGCGAACAACTGCCCGACGGCGAGGTTGGCGTTCTCCTGCTCACGAGCCTCACCAAACAGGCCTTCCCGATCCTTCGTTACTGGACGGGCGATCTCTGCTCGATCACCCGTGAGCCGTCGCCGTGTGGGCGAACCCACGCTCGGATGTCATTCGTGGTCGGCCGGGCCGACGACATGTTGGTGATCCGTGGCGTCAACGTCTATCCGAGCCAGGTGGAACACACCTTGGTCGGCATCGAAGGAATCAGCCCTCACTTCCAGCTTGTGGTCAACCGAGAAGGTGCGCTCGACACGCTGCACATCCGAGCCGAACTCGACGGATCAGGCACCGAGGTCGCTCCCGGCCATGTGGTCGAGGCAATGCGTTCGTCACTCGGCATCGGTGTGAGCGTGGACGTCGAGGCACCCGGTTCCGTGCCTCGCTCTGAAGGTGGAAAGCTTGCACGAACGCTCGACAACCGAGCCACGACCGGATCGGATCAAGCCTGATGAGCACAGCAACGCCAACACCAACCCGCAGTTCAGCCGATCTCGACGAATTCCAGGCCTTCATCGATGGCGGCGGCATGGTCGAAGCCGGCGACGAGATGCCCGAGGCCTACCGCACGGAGGTCTTTCGTTTCATCGAGTTCCACGCCAACTCCGAGTTGATGGGCGGCTTGACCGAACGCGACTGGATCCCGAAGGCACCGGGCCTTCGTCTCAAGCAGATCTTCTTGGCGAAGACCCAGGACGAGATTGGCCATGCCCACCTGCTTTACATGGTGGCAGCCGATATGGGCATGAAGTCTCGGCGCGAGATGATCGAAGATCTCTTCGCCGGCAAGTCTCGATTCCACAACGTGTTCCACTATCAGGCCGTCACGTGGGCTGACCAGATCGCCGTGGCCTTCCTTGTCGACGCCGCCGCGTTCGCGAGCCAACGCGCCGTGTTTGCCGAGTGCACCTACGGGCCGTACAAGCGAGTGCTCAAGCGGATCGTCGCCGAGGAGGGCTTTCACATGCGTCACGGCGAAGAGATGCTCCTGCGCCTCGCAAAGGGCACACCGATTCAACACGCCATGTTCCAAGAAGCGCTCGAGCGTTGGTGGTGGCCGGCGGTGCAATTGTTCGGTCCGGACTCAGACCCGAACGACCCGTTGTTGGCGTGGAAGATCAAGTCGAAACCCAATGAGGAGCTTCGCCACGCCTACGTGCAGAAATACGTGCCGCTGCTGCACAGCTACGGGTTTGAGATCCCCGACCGTGAACTTCGTTACGACGACGACGCCCAGGCGTGGCTCACGAGCGAGATCGATTGGGAACCGCTCAAAGCCACCATGCGGAACGGCGGACCGGATTCTCGACGACGCATCGAAAACGCAGCGGCCAACTGGGCAGACACGGCGTGGGTTCGTGAAGCGATGGATGCCTCGGCGATGAACAGCGCGTCATGACAATCACCACTCCCCCGACGTCTGAAACGGCGACGTCGACACGTCTTGATTCACGCTCGGGTTCAACAGTCCCTGGCTCGTCAATAGCCCGTTCTTCATCAACAACGTCTGACATCGACGATGCCGTGACCAACGCCGTGGCGAGCGTGAACGATCCGGAGTATCCGGACGTATCAATCGTCGATCTGGGCCTGCTGGTCGACGTCCGAGTCCTCGCCGACATCCCTGGCTCACTCCACGGCGTGACGGCCGAAGTTGATCTCGTTCCGACATTCACGGGCTGTCCAGCGCTGTCGATGATCGCTGAAGACGTCGTCACCGCTGTCGAATCGCTCGAGGCGATCGACCGGTGCGTCACGACGTGGCGTCGAGACGTCGTGTGGGACACCGATCGGATGACGCAGAGTGCAACCGAACGGCTTGCACGGGAGTACACCGTCACCCTGCGCCGCAAGGATGGAACGTTGCGCTGCCCTTCGTGCGGGAGCGATGAGGTTGCCGATCAATCGATGGCTGGCCCTTCTCGATGCCGTTCGGTTGCGTGGTGCCCAAGCTGTCGAAACGCGGTTGAGGTGATGCGAGGATGAAGACGTTCGAAGTGTTTTTGAAGAAGGCGGGACGTGAAGAGTTCCGTCATGTCGGTGCGATGCAGGCACCCGATCCCGAGATGGGTTTGATGCTGGCTCGCGAGAGTTATTGCCGCCGAGCCGAGGGTGCCGACATGTGGCTGGTCGAACGGTCGAACATCATCGAGGCCGACCCGGCCGTGCTCGCACCAAACGCTGACAAGCCGCACCGACACAACGATGGCGAACGAATCGCCGAGCACCGCCGATCCACCAGGGAGGCCGATCAGTGATCTCGCCCGCCGCTCGCAACCATCTGCTCGCACTTGCCGACGACGAACACATCATCGGCGCTCGACATGCTCGATGGATCGGTCTCGGACCGTTTCTTGAGGAAGATCTTGCGTTCTGCTCGATCGCACAAGACGAACTCGGCCACGCCCTCTCGCTCTATGAGGTACTGCTCGACACAACCGACGACCGCCTGATCGACCACTTCGCGCTGCTCCGCTCGCCGGAGGACTATCGAAGCTGCTGGCTTGTCGAGGCGCCATGTTCGACTTGGAGTGATGCGCTCGTGCGCCACTGGCTCTACGACGAGGCCGAGGTGCTGCGTTGGCAAGCCCTTTCAGAGTCGAGCATCGATGCGATCGCTAGGCGTGTCGACCAGGCGCTGCGAGAAGAGGTGTTCCATCGCAGCCACGCTGATCTGCTGCTCTCGAAAGTCCTCACCACGACGACCGAAGCCAAAGCCGCGATCGAGGACTCGCTCGGCCGGCTCCTTCCGATCGCCGCCGGCATGTGGGACCCGCTCGTCGATGAGGCTCAGACCCTGGACGAGGGCGTCATGAACGCCACCGCAGCCGAACTCGGCCAGCGTTGGTGGACGAGAGTCGCCGATCAGCTCACAAGCTGGGGTGTCACTGCCAGCCTCGGCACCAACGGCGCGCTCGGCACGGCCATCGATACAGCCATCGACTCGGCTATCGCAACGTCGTCGGCCCAACAACGAAACCGCATGGCTCGAAGCCCCGAGTTCGATGAACTCCTCGCCTCGATCCAAGAGGTCATCACCATCGACCCATCGGCTCGTTGGTAGCCGGCGTCAACCAGCTGCGGCTGAGTTGACCGAGGTCTGTTCGAGCAGACCGCTTGCGGAGAGTGTCGCTGCGTCGACCGGCCGGCTGAAGTGATAACCCTGGGCTCGCACGACACCGGCAGCTAACGCAATATCGAGTTCGGCCTGACTCTCGATGCCTTCGGCCATGATCTCCATGCCGAGGCTTCGAGCCATCTCGGCGATGGCAGTGAGCACCATCTGCTCTCGGCTGGTGGCCCGAGCGATGAACGAGCGACCGATCTTTAACGAATCGACCTCGAGGCCGCTCAGCTCGGACAACGGTGTCTGGCCGACGCCGAAGTGATCGAGCGATACGTGGACGCCACGTGATCGGAGCTCGCGGATCGTCCCACGGCTCGACGATTCATCGTCATAGGCGGTGTGCTCGGGGCGCTCGAGAACAAGGCGACGAGGCTCAACACCCGCGTCGACGAGCTGATCGACGACCCAATCAGCAAAGGTCGTGTCGACATACAGCGCAGGGCTCGTATTGACGGTGAGGAACCAATCGCCGGCCACATCACTGGTCTCTGACCAGCGAGCGAGTGTCTGGATGCCTTCGACGAGGGCCCAACGGTCGATCTCTTCGAGGATGCCGAGCTCTTCGGCCAGCGGCAAGAACTCACCGGGAGCGGTCAGACCGTTTCGTGGGTGGTTCCAGCGGACCAGCGCTTCGACACCGAGAACATCGAGTGAGTGCCCATCGACGATGGTCTGGAAGTAGAGCTCGAACTCGCCGTTGTCGATGGCCTTACGAAGCGCAACCTCTTGGGAAAGACGGTCGACCGTCTCGGCCTTCATCGAGTAGTCGAACTCGACGACAGCATTCGAGTCAGATGCTTTCGCGTGATACATGGCCTTGTCAGCGTTGCGCAGCAACTCTTCGGCTTCAGCATCGCCGCCGGCAACAACAAGCCCGATCGATGCGCTGATGTCGACCTCGGCATCATCGATCGTGGTTGGGCTGTTCAGCACCGAGAAGTAACGATCGGCTGCCTGGGAGGCCATCTGTTCGTCAGCGATTCCCTGACACACGATCACGAACTCGTCACCACCAAGGCGGGCGACGATGTCACCGGCTCGACATGCCGATCGCAGCCGTTCAGCGACCTCGATCAGGATCTGGTCGCCGGCATCATGGCCCATCGTGTCGTTCACGATCTTGAACTTGTTCAAATCGACGAACATGACGGCGACTTCTTCGCCAGTTGCCTCGGCAGTGTCGACAGCCAACCGCAGCTGGCTGATCAGGTGGGCTCGGTTGGGAAGCCCGGTGAGTTCGTCATACAACGCTCGCCGCCGCAGCTCTGCACGGCTTCGTCGCTCGTCGGAGATGTCTTCGACCTGGATGAGCAGGTGGCGGGTGCCGTCGATGGCGTCGATCGCACTGACCGACTCCTTCATCCACACGGCCGCTCCGTTCATCGTGCGATAGCGGCGCTCCGATTGCTCGGCGGTGGAACCGTGAGCGCGGATCGAGGCGGCTTGATCCATGGCGGCCCGACGATCGGCTCCATCGATCAGGTCGAGCATCGGGACACCGAGCAACTCCTCGGGCAGGAACCCAAGCTTGCTGGCGAAACGAGGGTTCACGGCCAAGATGTCGCCGTCTTCGTCGATCTCGACCACACCCATCGGGGCGTGAGTGAACGAAGCCCGGAAGCGAGCAATCGACGCTTCGCGCGCCTCGGCTGCGTGATCTCGAGTGTTCAATCGGTTGGCCAACCAGCGAGTGGCGAACCACGTCGCCGCACCGGCGATTGCCGTCAGCAACAACCCGATCGAGACGATCAGTTTGAGCCGTTTCGAGTCAAGCCCGACCTGCAGTTGTGTCGCCGAACCAACCTCGAGGGTTGCCGGTTCACCGAGGACTTCGATCTGGCGATTCGCCGAGAGGAGCCGTGTGGCCGGGTCGACGTAGATGTCTGACCCAACGGTTGAGAGTGTCGGTGCCGCTGACGAAACCTCTGGCATGCCGGTCATCCCGGCAATGTTCAACGAGCGCAGATCACCACCAGCATGTGGAGCGAGCAGTGCGTCGACACCGACAACCACGGCGACCGAGCGGGGGCCATCGAACATCTCGACGGATTCATCGAACTGTCGGTAGGTCAGCGTGTCGGCCCATCGACCTTCGGTCGTTGCGGTCACCCCAACAACCGAGCCTGGGACTTCGGTCGCTCCAAGGGAACCCTCGGGGACCGAGAGTGTGACGTCTCCGGCAGCGTCGAGTTCGACCGCGACGATGGGTGAGCCCTCGCCAAACACGTCGAGCGCTTCGATCAGCGAACCGAAGCTCTCGTCATCACCGGCGAGCAGCGCTTCGACGGCGATATCGATCTGGCGCGCTTCGTCGCGCACGGCGTCGGCGGCCGCATCGACCTCTTCGCCGAAGGTCTCGATGATCCGGGCTTCCTCAGCCTCTTGAGCGGCTTCTGCCCGTTCGGATTCGGACGCGGCGATCTGCACGGTTCCCGTCAACCCGATGGCAACAACCACCGGGGCGACGATTCGGAGCGCGCCTTCCCATTGCACCGTTGATCTATCGGCACGATTCGACCTGTCGTTGAGATTGATCAGGCCGAACGGCCTACGCCCAATCAAGAAACCCCTGAAACAAGGGGGAAACCAGGGCCTACGCGTCGCTCCACACACGTGTGTCTTGGTGGTTGGACCACCAGGCGAACCAGAACGACTGCTCGGTGACCAAAATGGGGAGGTCGGCGCGCACACTCTCGAACAGATCGGGATCGAGCGCGGCGCCGTCTTCGAGACCCCCATCGATGCTGTCGCCGACCACGTCGAGCGGCACCAATCCGGTGGCGTCGTACACCCGGGCGCCACCCGAGGTCGGAGCGACGACGACCGACTGGGACCCAACGGTGAACCAACGAGGCGGGCCGCCAAGGATCGACGGAACGTGCACCGCCAACTCGTCATCGCTGCCATCGACGGTGATGCCGATGACTTCATCTTTGATCGGGAACGTCGCCGGCGTGTCGAGGATCGGGAACCACACGTCGGTGTCGTTGTAGTAGCCGCTGTAGGCATCACCGGGCTCGTAGGAGAACGCGAGTGGCGGGCGCTCGGGCTCATCGGGGAAGAAGGTCGGACCGGGGAGGGTGAGCACCTCGGTATCCGGCTGCTCCTCGACCCAGTCAGCCCATGAGATGGTGACGACTGGGAACTGGTCGAGCACGACGCCGCTCAGTTCGCCAGCAAACCCCTCCCCTTCGAGATGGTGCCAAAGGGTGTCGGTTTCGCGATCCACCATGATCTTGTTCGAGTTCTCGAGCAGACCGCTGGTCTCAAACTCGATGACCTGACCACCGGGAGCACGGTCGAACAACAGGCCCGTTCGACACAACGTGCAGTAGACGAGCGAGACAGGACGATCCGCAACCGTGTCGTTGACGAGTTCGTGGTGTAGGACGATCCGCAACGGATACGCAACAGCCACACCATCGATCACCGCACCCATGACGAGCTCGTCCGGGGTCATCCAATCGGCGTCGCCAGCCGGCACTCGTTCCGGGTTGTTGAGTTCGGGGATGCCGCCGCGCGGAACGCCGCCAAAGTGGATCCGAGTGAGTTCAAGCTCGGTGGGAACCGTCTCGAGCAACGGAACAAAGTCGGCGTCGAGTCGTTCGTAAAGGCCTAACTTCCATGCGCGGTAGCCGGTGCCTGGTTCGATCGCTTGCGTGGCCTGCAGTGAGCCGAAGATGTTCGCATCGTCGAAGCTGACACCCGTTGGCTCGACGCCGGTCAAGAAGCCCAACGTCTCCGACACTTCACCGTCGACCCGATTCGATACGCCGAGCCGGAGCAGATCAACGAGCCACGGGACATACCGGACATCGCCCGAATCTCGCATCGACGCAACCACCAGGCGAGCGTTCGCCGTGCTGGTCGATTCCAGGAACGCCGCCACGTCAGCATCGAGCGTTGCCTGGTCGAAGTCGGCAGCGGGGGCGGCTGTTGTGGTCGGACCCTGCGCCGTCGAAGTCGTGGCTCCAGCGCCCGCTTCTTCCCCACCGCTTCGTTGACCACTGCTGTCCTGCTCACCGATTTGTGACGGCTCAGAGCCCGAGCACGCAGCGACGAACAGCGCCATCGTGATGGCAAGTGCCGTTCCACGTGAGGTTGCTCCGCCGCGAGTGAAACGACGGTGCGAGGGCTTCAACGGTTTCGCCAGCGTTCGACGACGCCAGCGACACCATCGGGAGCGAAATAGGTGAGCATGACAAGACCTAACCCGAAGCCGACGCTTTGACTTCCGATGAAACTCAAGAAGCCATTCAACGCACCAAGATCAATCCTGGCCACAAGGCCACCGATGGCTGGAACGATGATGAGTGCGATCACGCCATAGATCGCGCCGACCACAGTCCCGAGGCCGCCGAGCACGGCAGCCGCGTAGAGCCGCAACGACAAGAACACGTCGAAATCAGCATGTGAGACGAACGGGAACAAGAAGACCTGCAACGCGCCAGCAGCACCGGCCATGGCTGCCGACAGCCCGAAGACTGCGGTCTTGGTCATCGTTGGGTTCACGCCGAAGACCTGCGCAGCGAGTTCTCCATCACGCAGCGCTCGCACCGAACGGCCAACTCTCGAGTTCACCAGATTGATCATCAACACGAAGAACATCGCGACGACCGCGAGACACACGAAGTAGCGGTAGAGCTGGGTTTGATCGTCGCCAAGGCCCATCCAGCCAGGAGCGGTGAAGTCCGCCTCGACGCTGCGGCCGGTCGGGCCACCCGTGATGGTGCCAAGCCGGCGAGCGATCGGCCCGAACGCAAGAGCAAAGCCAAAGGTGATCAACGCGAGATACACCCCGCGTATTCGGAGCGCGGGAAGGCCCAGCAACACCCCAAAGGCACCGGCGATGAGGGACGAGATCGGGAGCGCAACGAGGAGCGGAAGGCTGTAGTCGTCGGACAGTTGGGCCATGGCGAAGGCGCCAATGCCAACGAACACGCCGTGCCCGAGTGAGAACACACCGGCGTAACCGGTGATGAGGTTCACACCCATCACGGCCAGCACAAGGACGAGGAGTTGAGTGAAACGACGAAGCTGGAGCTCACTGGCGAAAACTGGCACGGCGACAAGAACGAACGCACAAAGCCATGCCGGCGAAAACGAGATCGGGCGACGGGGTGGACGGCGCGGTGGACGAACTGCGCCAGGCTGCGCCTGTCGAGCAGCCCGTCCGCGCTTTCGAGGCGGCGCCGGCGTCATACCCGCTCCACTTTCTTGGTGCCGAACACACCCGCTGGCCGGACGAACAACACGATGATCAGCACAGCAACGGCGGCAACAACGGCGAGTTCGGACGGAAGGCCGAGGTAACCCGGCACGAGGGTTTGTGCCTGCGCCACAACAAGACCGCCGAGGATCGCACCCTTCGGGCTGTCGAGTCCGCCGAGTGTTGCGGCGGCCAGGGCGTAGATCAACAGCTTGAGCATCGTGAACGGTTCGAGGATCACCACGGTTGCCACGAGTGACGCTGCCAGGGCTCCGAGGCCGGCGGCCACAGCCCAGCCGGCCATCAAGGTTGGACCAACCTGCACACCGGCAAGGGCGGCTGACTCGCGGTCGCTCGTGACCGCCCGGAACGCAAGGCCAAGCTTGGTCCGCTGCATCAAGAGATTGAGCAGCACCAACACGACGAGCAGCGTTGCCCACACCCCAAGGGTCGTGAAACGAAGCCGCGCTCCGCCGACCGGCAAGTAGTCGTCGGCTTCAGCCGGGAACAGCGACGGGAACGTTCGCCCGCTCGTCCCCCACACCTGCGTCGTGACACCGCTGATCAAGATCAGCAGTCCAATGGTGAGGTTCACGGCGGCAAGTTCGGCAGAACGCCCACGTCTCCCTCGATCGGCGACACCCCGAAAGACAAACCGTTCGATCAGCGCTCCGAGTGCCATACCCACCACGACCGCACCAAGCACCGCAACCGGAGCAGGCCACGGGTGGCCAGGGAGCCAGTTGGCGATTCCGCCTCCAGCGAGCCGAGGACTGACAGGAGTCGCCAAGACCAGCGCGATGTAACCGCAGAAGGTCGCAAGTTCGCCCTGCGCAAAGTTCACGAGCCCCGTCGACCGATAGATCGTGACCAGGGCAAGCGCAAGCGACGCGTAGATCGCTCCGTTGAACAGGCCGTCGAAGATTCGCTGCAGCAGCAGACTCATGAAGCGGAGGGTGTCACCGAGGTGCGTCGGTCGTGGGGCGAGCGGTCATGAAGAGTCCTCAGGATCGTCTGGCAATGAACGAAGGTCAAAACGCGTGACGGCGGCGCTGACGCATCGGCACACCAACCACTCGAGCGCAGCTGACAAGCCACGTCACGAGCGCCACCATGAGCCCGAACACGAACGAACAACACCCACCAAAAACCGTGATGCCGGTGGGCGAACCCACCGGCATCACAACATTCATTCACATAGTGCTTTCACACGGTGCTTTCACACGGTGCTTTCGCACAGTGCTTTCACACGGTGTTACTTCAGAGGGCTGATCAGCAGCCTTCGCCAGCAACCCATGGGCAGTTCGGCGAGAGACCGCTGAGGTCAATGATGCCGCCCTGCTGGACCCAGGTCTGGTCAGCAACGGTGAACTGGCTGATCTCGGATCCTTCAATGAAGTAGGAGTCCTCGGCGCCGTTCGTGTTCCAACCAATGCCGTCGAGCAGCGCTGGGTGGGTCATGTCCATGCTGCGCAGAGCAAGGATGAAGTTGGTGCGAGTCATGCCGCCATCGAGCTCAGCGGCAACCAACATGGCCTGAACCATGCCCCAGCCACGAACGCCGAAGCCGTCACCGGTGAGGGAGACCGAGGAATCGAGACCAGCGGCCTCAACTTGCTCGTTCACCCATGCGATGTAGGGATCGTCGAGGTACTGCGGATCGGTGGTGTCCTTGATGCCGCCACCGACGACGTACCAGCCCTCGGAAGCGTCACCAGCAGGCTCCATCGTGCCCGAGATGGTCTTGCAGACCGACGGGGTGAAGAGTGCCTGAGCGGTCTCGGTGATACCCGAGCGGTCAGCTTCTTGGATGGCGAGGACGCAAGGGTTACCGGCGGTCATCGAGATGAAGACGTCCGGGTTCTCTGCGGCCAGGGTGGTGACCTCGTTGGTCAGCGTTGCCGCTGCGGGGTCGTGACGGACAGCAACGAACTCTTCGATGGTGTCGGATGCTTCAGCGAAGACCTCGAAGCTTGACTCGTAGGCAAGACCGAAGTCGTTGTCCATGACGAGACCAGCAACGGTGACTGGGCCTTCCAGGTTGTCGTCGATCCAGTTGGCCCAGATGAGCGCCTCGGTCGAGTAGGAAAGCTGCTGACCGGTGGTCCACGGGTGGCCCTCCGGATCGCCCCAGGCCTGGTGGCCCGTGGTGACGTGCGGGTGTGGCACGCAGAGGTCGTTCAAGGTGTTGTACACCGAGAACGTGTTCGGCGAACCGAGCGTGGTGACAGCGAAGGGATCCTCGGTCTGCAGGAGCTCATCGACGAGCTCCTGGGTACGAGTGGCGACGTACTCGTCGTCCTTCACAACCAGTTCGATCTGCAGACCGTCGGGGCCAACGCCACCGACGGAGTTCTGGTAATCGAAGTAGGCGCCGAGGCCATCAGCGATGTTGCCGTAGACAGCAAGCGCACCGGACTGAGCGATCGTGTAACCAATCGTGATCGTTCCGTCTGCAGCTGCTTCGTTGTTCCAGTCAGCAGGGCATGCCGAGGTGTCGAGCTCGAAGCCACCGGGGCCACGAAGGATCCCGTCTTCTCCGAGTCCGTAGTCGCCAGACGAGAGTGTCTCGACGATGGCGGCACGCTCTTCGGCCCAAATGGCCTCAAGCTCTTCAATCGAACCAGCGGTTGAACCTTCACCGGCCTCTTCGTCACCTGCGGCCTGCACAGCTTCTTCGACGTCTTCATCGCTTGCTGCGCCGCCGACCTCTTCGTCCTCGCCACCAGAATCTTCTGAGGTGTCTTCGGACTCGGATGTTTCTTCGTCACCGCTGGCCTCGGTCTCGCCTGAACTGCCACCGCATGCTGCGGCGACCAAAGCGAAACCAAACAGCAGTGCAAGCATTTTCTGTAGAGCTTGCTTGCTCATTGTGGGTCTCCTCCCCTTTTGGATTGAGTCATTCTTGTCAGTGTCATGACCGGTGTCATGACATGGATGGCATCAAGTCGGCTTGCCCGAGCGGAACAACTTCTTCCGTGAGCTCCGGAGCAACCGGCACGACCCGATAGAACTTTGACTTCACAAGTCTGAACAGCCACACCAATCCGCCAGGGGCGAAGAAGGTGACGACGATCAGAATAAGTCCGAAGATGGCCTGCGAAAGCGGACCGTCACCGGAGAGCGTGTAGAACCCGAGCGGGATCGACACGTTCTTCGTGAACTCCTTCACGAAGACAACAACGAGCGCACCAACCATGGCGCCCGGAATGGTTGCGACACCACCGATCACGAGGCCTACCAGAAGTTCGATGGCGAGCAAGAAGCCGTAGTCCTGCTCGGCAACGAACCCTTTGTCCATGGCCCACATCGCTCCGGCGAGTCCGCCGAGCGCTGCGCTGATGCCGAAGTTGAGCACCTTGAAGCGGGTGATGTCGACGCCGCTCACGGCGGCACCGGTCTCGTTGTCACGAATGGCGACAACCGCACGGCCCGCACGGCTCTTCACCAGGTTGCTGACCAACCAGAACGCAGCGATCGTGAACGCCAAGACGATGAAGTAGCGATACCGAGCAGGCTCGGTCACGTCGAACGGCAAGTTGTTGGCAATGAAGGGCGGCGGGACGAGGTTTTCGGTGATGTCACGGCCGTTCGCACCACCGGTGATCTTGTGGATCCCGAAGTTCTCGATCTTGCCGAGCGACGGGAACACCGTCGCTAAACCAACCGTGATGAGCGCCAAATACAAGCCTTTGATTCTCAACGCCGGGACGCCGATGACCAGGCCGACGAGGAAACAGAAGCCCATTGCGAACGGCACGGTCATCCAGTAGTCCCAAAGTTTGTCTTCGACCAGCCAGGTGGTGACGAAGGCTCCGAGGCCGATGAACACCGAGTGACCGAGGGCGAACAAGCCGCCGTAGCCGAGCACGAGGTTGAGACCCAAGATGGCGATGGCCATGTAGAGGGCACGGTTCATTCGTCCGACCTGAAACTCCGGAAGGATGAATGGAAGGATGATGAGCACGACACCGAGGCCGAGCCACATCAGCATTTTGTGCAGCTTGTGCTGTGCACTTCCCTGTTGGACAGTAATCATCCGATACTCCTCAGACTCGCTCGACGCGCTTGGTTCCAAAGAGCCCGGATGGGCGGAACCAGAGCGTGGCCAACATGGCGATAATGGACAGGATCAACGGGGCGGCCTGGACGAACTTGAACGCCTCGACGTTTGCCAAGTACTGCACGGCAACGGAGTTGGTCAGGCCGATGATTAGGCCGCCAAGCGCTGCGCCACCGAGTGAGTCGAGCCCACCGATCGAAGCAGCGGCGAGTGCATAGATCAGTACGAGGCCCATCATGATCGGCTGCAACGAAAGGCGAGGCGCAACCAGCACGGCGCCGAGGGTGCCGATCGCTGAAGCGAGGAACCAGCCGAAGCCGAGGACTCGTCCGGTGCGCACACCGACGAGACGAGCGGACTCGACATTGGATGACACCGCACGGAAGGCGAGTCCCATCTTGGTCTTGCCGAGGATCACGAACAGGCCGCCGAGCATCAGCGCCAACACCAAGATGATGCCGATGGTGTCGTAGAAGAGTCGAGCCCCGGCGACGTCGAGACGACCATCGGGGAACAGAGCCGGCATGGCTCGTGGCTCGAAGTTCCAGATCTCGCCGGCAACAGCGTTGATCACGAGGAACAGGCCGAGTGTGATGAGCACCACGGGCAGGTGATCGTCCGGATCGAACGGACGGATCAACATTCGTTCGACCACGATCGCGATGATCCCGCTTCCGATCATGGCCAAGACGGCTGAGACCCAAATCCGCCGGAAACTAATGTCCCCGATGTTCTCGTTCGCTGGACCGAGGAAGATGTTGAGGAAGCCGTTGTCTGACTGCACGGCAAATGCGTAGGTGATGAAGGCACCAAACATCGCCATTTCGCCTTGAGCGAAGTTGATGAGCGTCGTTGCTTTGAAAATCAGAACCAATGCCACGGCGACCGCGGCATAGATGGCACCGGTGGCGATCCCATCAAAGATTCGTTGCAACAGGAGAGTTGTGTTCACGAGATCTTGTTCCTTTCCGGCTAAGCGCCGAGGTAGGCCTCTTGCACGGCCGGGTCATTTTGGAGGTCGGATGCAACACCCTCGAGCACGATTTCGCCAGCTTCGAGGACGTACCCCTTGGTGGCGATGTCGAGCGCGAGGTTCGCGTTCTGTTCCACCACGAGCATCGTGGTGCCTTCTTCTTCGTTGATCTGTTTGAAGGTGTTGAAGAGGTCTTCGATGATGATCGGAGCGAGGCCGAGCGATGGCTCGTCAAGAAGGAGCACCTTCGGACGTGACATGAGGGCTCGGGACACGGCGAGCATTTGCTGCTCGCCACCAGACAACGAACCCGCCGCCTGGTTGGAGCGCTCGCCGAGCACCGGATACTTCGTGAACCAGCGATCGATGTCGTCGTTCACTTCGTTGTCGGTGCGCGTGTAGGCGCCGACCAAGAGGTTGTCCTTCACCGAGAGTTCCGGGAACGTGCCACGACCCTGCGGGACGTGAGCGACGCCTCGGTTCACGATGTCGGCTGTGTTCGACCGTGCGATGTTGGCCCCGTCGAGGATCACCTCACCCGAACACGTCACCATGTTGCAGATCGCTCGAAGTGTTGTGGTTTTGCCGGCACCGTTGGCACCGAGCACCACGACGACTTCACCACGAGGCACTTCGAGGGAAAGACCTCGGAGCACCGTGACGGCGCCATAGCTCGCGTTCAAGCCGCTGACGCTCAACATGATGTCGCCGGTTGGGCGCGACGTGTCGGATTCTTCTTCTGCGATCGTCATGCTTTCTGACTCCCCAGGTAGGCCTCGATGACTTCCGGGTTCTCACGAACCAGGTTCGGGTCACCTTCGGCGATCTTCTTTCCGAAGTTCATGACCACGATCTTCTCCGAGATGGCCATCACCATGCGCATGTGATGCTCGACGAGAAGGACGGTCAGGTTGTAGCGATCTCGCAGGTTGCGGATCACCGCTGCGAGCTCGTCGACCTCAGAGTGGGTCAAGCCGCTGGCTGGCTCATCGAGCATGAGCAGCTTCGGGTCGCCGATGAGCGCACGAGCCAACTCGATTCGCTTGAGCGTTCCGAACGGAAGGCCGGCAGCCGGTTTGAACGCATGCTCTTCGAGACCGAGCTCGGTGAGCGCAGCGTAGGCCCGCTCCTTGAGCATGTTCTCCTCGGCGGAGTTGCCGAACTTCAGCATCGAGCGAAGGAAGCCAGCGTTGGTGTTCGAGTGCGCACCGACCATCACGTTCTCAAGAACGGACAAGCCAGGCCACAGCGCGAGGTTCTGGAACGTGCGATACACGCCCTTGCGAGAAATCTCGTGGGCCTGCAGATCGAGCAGGCTCTCACCGTTGAACGACACCGAACCTTCGGTTGGATCGTAGATGCGCGAGACCACGTTGAAGAGCGTGGTCTTGCCGGCACCGTTCGGTCCGATCAATCCACAGATCTGACCTTCGTCGATCGTGAACGACAAACCATCGAGCGCCACGATTCCGCCAAAACGGACCGTGATGTTATTGACGTCGAGCATTGCCACGTCGTAGTGACCCCCTGTTGTCCCCTGATGACGATCTCGCGGCGGCAAGATCTGATCGCCGCAAGGTAGGCACACCCTGCCAGCAACTTCAAACTTGATCGTGGCGGTTGTCACATTTTGGGGACATCAACTCTGCTCGTCAGACGCCAGAGCCCAGCAACTAGTTGGTCAGTAGCCGCTTTCGACGTCGATGACTCCGAGCAGATCGTCACCTCGCCGCAACCTTGCAACGTTGTCTGCGATGTGATCAGCGAGGAGCGGGATCCCCATTTCGGGGGTGTTCGCAATATGGGGAGTGATGACGACGTTTGGCATCGACCAGAGCGGGTGGCCAGCAGGCAACGGCTCGGGGTCGGTCACATCGAGGGCCGCTCCGCCAATCGATCCTGATTCGAGTGCGGTGACCAACGCGTCGGTCTGCACATGCCCGCCGCGCGCCACGTTCACGAGCCACGAGTGGTCGGGCATCGCTGCTAGTTCAGCTGCGCCGATCACTCCAGCGGTGGTGTCGGTGAGGGCGAGTGCGAGCACGACGACGTCGGCATTGGTGAGCGCATCGAGTCGACGATCGAGTGCGATGGTGGTCGACGCACCGGGCACCGGGTCGGTGCTTCGGCGAACGACGGTGATCGAGCAGTTGAACGGAGCCAGCAGTCGAATCACTTCTTCGGTGATCCCTCCGGCTCCGAAGATCGTCACGTTGGCGCCGACCAGATTGCGGCCAACCGGCCCTGACCATTCACGCTCACGGCTGTAGCCAACGATGTGGCGAAGACCACCGAGCGCCAAGGCGACGACGTGCTCCGCAACCGGCGTCGAGTAGACACCGCGCGCACACGTCCACGTTCGTTCAGAGTCGAGGTATGGGACGTAGGGCTCGATGCCGGCGTACGGGAGACCAACCCAGCGAACGTTTGGCGCCGCAGCTAACGCCGCCGGCAACTCGTCAGGTTTCGTCGCGTCAGCCCAGACCAAACCCTCGGCCTCGGCCAGGTCGCTCAGCTCTCCCCCACCAAGAAGAACCGCCTCCTCCAGCGACTCCACGCGGCCACTCTTCGGAACGACTGAGACTTTTGGAGCGCTGT
The DNA here is from genome assembly GCA_937925335.1 of uncultured Acidimicrobiales bacterium. Classification (GTDB taxonomy): domain Bacteria; phylum Actinomycetota; class Acidimicrobiia; order Acidimicrobiales; family SZUA-35; genus CALEWY01. Next base: position 15,223 of record CALEWY010000096.1, on the reverse strand, counting down.
CGCGCTCCGGGCTCCGCCCATCCGACTCATCCTTCACTTGCAGCTCCGCTTCGCAGCGTCAAGGATTCCGTTCTGGCTCAAGACGACCGGCCGTGCCATCGCTGATCGGCTTACGCTGCGCCGAGGGCGTGTTCGAGGTCCGCCAGCAAATCGCTGACGTCTTCGATACCAACCGACAGCCGAACGAGATCATCGGGAACCTCGAGCGGAGAGCCTTCGGCCGAGAGGTGGGTCATGGCGCCGGGGTGTTCGATCAACGACTCAACCGCGCCGAGCGACTCAGCCAGGATGAACAACTCGGCTGCCTCGATGATCCGGATCGCCGCATCGCGGCCTCCGAGCACACGGAAGCTCACCATGCCACCAAAGCCAGACATCTGCTTCTTCGCAGCAGCGTGACCGGGGTGCGATTCGAGCCCCGGGTAGAGCACGGTCGAAACAGCGGAGTGGCCAGACAACAAGTCGACGACTGCGGCGGCATTGTCGTTGTGGCGATCCATACGAACGGCGAGTGTCTTCGCACCGCGCAGGGTCAGGTACACATCCCACGGACCGCGCACCGCACCGACTGCGTTCTGGATGAACCGAAGATGGGAATCCACTTCGCCATCGTTGGTTGCGACGAAGCCACCGACGGTGTCGGAGTGTCCGCCGAGGTACTTCGTGGTGGAGTGCACGACGATGTCGGCGCCATGACTCAGCGGCTGCTGCAGGTAGGGCGTTGCGAACGTGTTGTCCACGACCAACATCGCGCCGTTCGCATGAGCGACTTCGGCGACGGCTTCGATATCGACGACGGTGAGCAGCGGGTTGGTCGGTGTCTCGACCCAGACGAGTTTGGTGTTCTCGGGCCAGTTCTCTGCGAGGTCTGATGGGTTCGTGAGATCCGATGCCGACCAGCCGATTCCGGCGCGACCAAACACCTTCGAGATCAAGCGGAACGTGCCGCCGTATGCGTCGTTACCCATCACGACGTGATCGCCGGGCTCGAGCATGCGGAGGATCGCGTCTTCAGCCGCAAGACCCGATGCGAAGTCGACACCAAAGGCGGCACCTTCCATCGAGGCAAAGGCCGACTCGAGCGCCGTGCGCGTTGGGTTGCCGGTGCGGGCGTATTCGTAGCCCTTGTGTTTGCCGACCGCGTCTTGGGCGAACGTTGAGGTCTGGAAGACCGGCACCGTGACGGCGCCGGTGATCGGCTCCGGGTCCTGGCCGACGTGGATGGCTCGGGTGGAGAAGCCGTACGAAGTCATGTGGTTGTGTCCTACGCGTTTGCGGTGTCGAGAGAAAGGAAGGAAAGCACGTCGGCGCGGGCCAACACGGTGCGGGGGCGGCCACCGTCGAGAACGAGGATGGCCGGCGCAAGGTCGAGCAGATGAACGGCCATCTCGACCGGTTCACCGATGCCGATCGTCGGAAGCCGGGGGCTCATGACCTCTTCGACCGAACGGTCGAGCACGCTCGTCTCACCAAAGGCCGACTCCATGATCCGGAGCTCATCGATCGAGCCCATCACTTCAGCCGCAGCCAACGGCATTTCGTTTTTGGCGACGGGCAACTGCGATACGTCGTGGGAGTGCATGAGGTTGACAACCTCGCGCACCGAGTCGGTCGGGCGGGCGTAGACCAGGGGCGGAATGTCGCCCTCCTTTGCAGCGAGCACGTCCGCGACGACGGCACCTTCGGCTCGCAGGAAACCGAACCCGGCCATCCACTCGTCGTCAAAGACGGTGGAGAGATAGCCACGACCGGAGTCTGGAGTGAGGACAACGACGAGGTCGTCTTTGGTCAGGCCCTTCGCCACTTCGAGGGCCGCGTAGACCGCGGTGCCACATGAGCCACCGATGAGCAGACCCTCTTGTTCGCTGACCATGCGGGCGGTGAGGAACGACTGCTGATCGGTGACCGGGATGACCTGATCGACGACCGACGGGTCATAGGTGGTCGGCCAGAAATCCTCGCCGACACCTTCGACGAGATACGGACGGCCGGAGCCGCCGGAGTAGAGCGATTGGTCGGGGTCGCCAGCGATCACCTTGATGTCAGGGTTCTGCTCTTTGAGATAGCGACCGGCGCCACTGATCGTTCCACCGGTGCCCGCACCGGCGACGAAATGAGTGACGGTTCCGTCGGTCTGTCGCCAGATCTCTGGACCCGTGGTTTCGTAGTGCGACTGCGGGTTGAACTGGTTCGCGTACTGGTTCGGACGGAACGCGTTCGGCGTTTCCTTCACGAGTCGTTCGGCGGTTGAGTAGTACGACGACGGATCTTCCGGCGCAACGGCGACCGGGCAAACCACGACCTCAGAGCCATAGGCCCGGAGCAGATCGACCTTCTCTTTGCCGACCTTGTCGGTGACGACGAACTTGGTCTTGTAGCCACGTTGGGCCGCAACGATCGCGAGACCAACACCGGTGTTGCCCGACGTCGGTTCGATGATGGTGCCGCCCGGCTTCAAGAGGCCTTCCTTCTCGGCGGCATTCACCATGAAGAGGGCCGGGCGGTCCTTCGAGGAGCCGCCGGGATTGAACACCTCGTACTTCACGACGACGGGACACTCGATGTCGGCGCCAACTTGCCTCAGCCGCACGAGCGGGGTGTTGCCAATGAGGTCAAGAACTGAATCTGCGATCTCCAACGGAGCGGGTCCTTCCAAATGGCAGCGGTCGGGGTGCCGCGGCGTGTGCAGAGGCTAACAACACCGCCAGACCGTCAGGAATGCCCAGTCTGGCAGAGAAGTTTTGATCGGTATCGACCGTGCGCTTCGAACCGAAGTTTCGAACAGGGCCGATTCTTCGGACGAACTAGGGCAGAAGCTGGGTTGGGGTACCCCGCTTGGCCTCACGTGGCGCCGTCGACGCCTCGGGGTCGGGGTCGGGAGTCGAGGTCGTTCCAAGATCCACCGCTTCGGCGATTCGGTATCGACCCGATGGGTCTTGAATCAGCCAGAGCATGCCGTCACGACGCTCTGCCGGGCGGGTGCCGAGGAGGCGGCCGCTCTGGTCGAGCAGTTGACGGGCCGGGTGATCGACCGTGATCGCCACGGTGACCGGCGATCCGCTGTTGACCAACGTGACCTTCTGGAGCACTGGGCCCTCGCCTCGAACCTGAAGGCCCGAGCTGCGGAGACGCTTGTTGTGCTCGATGAGCTCGCCAAACAGCGGCGTGCCATCGACGAAGACGGTCTCGAGCTCAGCCTTCAGCGGGTAGGCCTGGAACTCGAATTCCTGACGTAAGAGGTTGGCCACGATTCGACGCCACTCGGGATCGCCGATATCGCTGACCCGAATCGAGACGTTGCGGTTCTCCCCTGCCGGATGCTCATCGAGCGTCGCCGGGGCATCGATCGAGATGCGCTCGTCGCTCTCCGGTGCTGGCGCCAACTCGTCGGTGCTGTGCGCACCGGTCTTGGCATCGGATGAGACCGAATCGAAGCGACGGCCGGATCGACGAGGTTCGAACGCAACGTTCGAGTCGGAGCGGGCAATCACTCGAGGCGGCTCGTTCGGCGCTGTTGCGCCCGCTCCGAACTCGGTGTCAGTCACGTAGGACGCACGGGTGGCCGGCGGAGCCAGCATCTTGCCCTGCGGCGGCGGAGGCATCTCGTCTGACGGTCCTGCCACCGGTTCCGACACGTCTTCATCAGCCGTTTCGGCCGGAGAACGCTTGGAGCGGTCCTCAACTTTCGAGGTGCTGGCGATCGCGCGATCCGACTTGGCCGGCTTGGCTGCGACTCCGTTCTCGACGTGGTTCTCGACGTGGTTCTCGGCGTCGCTCTTCTCAGCATTCTTCTCGGCATTTTTCTCGGCGCGCTTCTCGGCACTTGTCTTGGCCGGAGTGATCGGCACCGAGGCTGATCGTCCGATAACCGGCGTGTTGTCAGCCGACGGAATGGCGACCTCTTGGCCGGGTTCTTCGAAAAGGGCCGGGCTCGTGTGTTTCTGTGAACGCTTGGTCGGCGACGAACTCTTGGAGCTGCCCTCGAACAGGGAGTCGCGAACGAGCGTCAACAGTTTGGGAAGCCACGCCTCAGGTGTTGCGTTCGAGGGTTGGGCCGACGATTCGTTCGACCACGTGCGCTCTCGCATGGCACCGAGCAGTCGAGCGCTGGCCGACTCGCTCGTCGCCGAAGAGTCCGACGAGGCACCCTTTGAGGACGCACGCTCTGACGACACACCCTCTGAGGACGAACCGTCCGAGGACGAACCATCCGAGGACGAACCGTCCGAGGGCGAACCATCCGAGGACGAACCATCCGATGATGAGGTGCCCGACAGGAGTTCGTCCAACGAGATGGCGTCGGTCGATGGTGCCGCTTCATTGGTCAGAGGGGCACCCGTTGGGGCGGGCAGGTCGAGAACCGGAACGACCGGCTTGTCAGCAACTGGCGTGCCGGGCCGAGACTCATCAACGCGAGGCTCATCAACGCGAGGCTCATCAACGCGAGGCTTCTGGGTGACGGGCTGACCAGCGGTCTGCAGCCGGCGACCGTCGCGGTCACCGTTGAGCGACTTGAGGTCGAACAACGACCCACCGAGACCAACCGAAACGGTGCGCTCGCCGAGAACGGCAGGGCGGAGCAACCAGGTTCCAATCAGCAGTTCGATCACCACACCGGCGGCGACGGCCACACCGAGCTGACGGGCGACCACGAGATCGTTTGAGAGCAGACCAAGTCCGCACAGAGCGGTCACCGCAAGGCCGAGCATGGCAGCGCGACCCTCACGACGGAACGCTGAATTGACGACGTCGGTTTCGACGACGGCTTGGTCGAGCGATGCCGCAACGTCGTTGCGGATGCGGCGCAGGAAGCCGATCTCGAACAGACCAACCCCAACGCTGAACACGAGAGCGGCAATCTGCAGCTCGACGACGCCCACGTCGCCGGCGACGAGGTAGTAGACGCCGAGTAATGCGAGCGTGCCGATCAATCGAAGGGCAAGAGCAAGGCCGGCGAGGACGAGGTCGTTCACGAGCAGGAGCACGGCGAGCGCACCGAAGATCGCGAGCAAGCCAACGAGCAGCCAGAGTCGCAGCGTTGCACCGTTGACGGTGTCTGCCGCGTCGACCGAGCTGCCAGACAGGACCACCTCGGTCGAGAAGATGTCGGCGGAGATCGCCTCGAGCGTCGCCACGAGGTCAACCGCACCGGCCGAACGAGGCGTGATGATCGGCGTGACGATCGCCATCGTGGTGGTGTCGGTCGTGAAGTTGGTCGACGAAACGGGAGCGGAAACGAGCGCACCACCGGCGTAGCGGCCGGTTGCTGTTTCAACCCAGCCGACGGTCGGGAGTTCGCTCACAGCGATCCCCCAATCGGCGATTGCTCGCTCATCGAGCGGCGAGTCGACCGCGGGACGTGCGATCTCAGCCAACAGCGCGGAGCTTGGATCGCCGCCGAGCTCGACGAGTTGTTCGGACACACGGCGTGAGGTCACACCCTGCGGAAGAGCCGACTCGTCCATCAGCGTGGAATCGGGAACACGAATCGCAAAGAGACCGAGCACCAACAAGAAGCAGGCGAACCCTGCGAGAACGGCCAGAGGAACATCGCGGCCGTCCGGGCCGTTGAGACGGAAGAGCTTGTACTCCTCTTCATCAGGGACGGTGCCCATCGTTGCGAGCAGCGCAGGCAGGGCACCAAAGGTGACCAGGCTTGCGAAGAGTCCACCGACTGCCACGACCGACGTCGGCGTTGAGCCGCCAGCGACTTCAAGAATGAGAGCGGTTGCGATGAGGCCGCCGAACAGCAGAGCGGCTTCGGGAAGAAGATGCCGAACGGACTGACGGATGGCTTCGGCCTGGTCACCCTCGAACGGTTGTTTGAACCAGTCCAAGAGCCGGAAGCTGAGAACCGACGAAACGAGCACTGCGACAAGGACTGCGGGGACCGCGGTCGTTGCGAGCGAGCCGTCGAACGAACCGGCGACGCTGGCGCCGACGAGACCGCCGAGAAGTGTCGACAGGCCAATGGTGCCTCCGGCGGCGAGGCCGAAGCGAACACCGAGTGCGGCTGCGACGAGCACGGTCAACAAGACGACGACGGGAACGACTGCGACGATCATTCCTCGGTTGAGGCGATCCAGCAGATCCCGGTCGGCGACTGCCCGTCCACCGAGTGAGATCTGTGCGTCTGGCAATCCGTCCTCAACGGTTGCCTGTATCTGCGGCAACACCGAGTCGGAGACTCCGGTTGCGAGCGAGAGGTGCAGCGCAATACGACCAGAGGGTGCGACTTCACCAACAACAGCGACGACACCGGGGAGCTGTTGAAGCTCGGGGATCACTCGCGTTTCGAGGATCGGGTCATCCGCTTCGACGCCGGACAGCACCACGGCAACGTCAGGAAGTTCGTTTGGCTCCCATGCGCCGGCGGTGAACGCGTCGGCAACGATCGGACGCGGTGCGTCGATCTGTGCAAGAGCCGAACCAGCAAGGAAGAGCACCAATGTTGACGAAAGCAACAAGATGACTAAGCGCCGTAAGAAGACGGGGCTTGCCGGAAAACTAAAAAGGGATGTTGGTTGCACGAGAATCCTCTCGAGACCAACTCCGCCCGCTGGGTAGCGTAACCGACACTAAGCGTGGTGGGAAGGATTCTTCTTGAACAACAGCAAGACTGGTGTCATGACGCGGCATTGCGAGCAACGACCCGACCGACCGCGATCGCAACGGTCGAGCGGCGCCCAACGCAGGCGACGAATGGCCTCGATCCCGTTTCTGGCCGTCGCACTCTTCGCCGCAGCGTGCACGAGCGACGAGCCAAGCGATGCCGATTTGGGCGCATCGAGCGATCTGACCTCGGGTGAGCCACAGTTCACCGAGTCCGACGACGAAACCACGACGACCACCCTTCCGGCGACAACGACAACAACCGAGCCGCCGCTTCCCGTCGCATCGATCACCACGTCGATCTCGCCAAACCGGTTGAACGTCTTCGATGCCGAGGTCGGCACCGACATTGTCGTCGTCGATTCTCGCGGCGACGAGATCGGGCGCGACACCGTCGAAGCCTCCGAGCTCTCCGAGTCTGGAACGGCGTTGTTGCGCGATCTACCTGCCGGCGCGGCGACCGTGCAGGTGTGGGACGCAGACGGACCGATCGCACGAGGTCCATCGCTCGTCATTCCCGACGCATCGGCGACGGCACCGGACGACGAATCGATCTATGACCAGGAGGTCACCTCCGGCTACGGCTACATCACAACTCGAGACGGCACAACACTCTCGGTCTTCGTCAGCCTTCCCGGTTCGATCCGCAACGGCCCGTACCCAACGCTGTTCGAATACTCGGGCTACAGCCCGTCGGACCCCAACGCCGACGACCCTTCCCGCCTCCTCATCACCGCTCTCGGCTACGCACTCGTGCAGGTGAACGTGCGTGGCACCGGCTGTTCGGGCGGTTCGTTCGATGCGTTCGAGCCCATCCAAAGCCTCGACGGCTACGACGTGATCGAAACGTTGGCAACCCAGGATTGGGTCGACGGCATCGGCATGTGGGGCGTGAGCTATCCGGGGATCATGCAGCTCCACGTTGCGGGCACACAGCCGCCGAGCCTCGATGCGATCGCCCCGCTATCGGTCATCGACCGTGTCGACTCCGTCCTCTACCCCGGCGGCATCTTCAACGACGGCTTCGGTGCTGACTGGACGCGCCTCGTGAGCAACAACGCCGGTGCGGGCGGCCAGGCATGGTCGGCCGACCGGATCGCCAGCGGCGATGACGTCTGCGAGGCCAATCAAGATCTGCGGGTCCACAACCCGGATCTCATCTCGACGATCCAGACCCAACCGTTCCTCGATGACTTCGCGGCCTCTCGCTCGCCCGACAACACCGCTGGCAACATCGATGTGCCGATCTTCTTGGCGGGCGCCTTCCACGATGAGCAGACGGGCGGGCGGTTCCCAGCCATCCTCGACGACTTCGACAACGCTCCGGTCTTGCGGGCCTATCTCTACAACGGTCTGCACATCGATCCGCTCGGCCCGGACGTGTTGGTACCGATCGTCGAGTTCTACGACCTCTATGTCGCCGACCGCTCCCCCGGGATCGACCCGATCACGCGCATCTTGGCCGCGACCGGTTTGTCAGCCGTCTTTGGATCACCCGTCAGCCTGCCGCCGGACAACTACCCCGGCCTCAGCGCGTCAGCAGCCCGCGAGCAGTACGAGTCCGAGCCCCAGATCCGTGTGCTCTTCGAGGTGGGGGCGAACAGCCCGAACCTTCCTCAAGCCCGCTTCGATGTCGAGCTCGACGCCTGGCCGTCTCCGGAACTCGAGGTGTTGCGTTTTCATCTGGTCGGCGGTGAACGCTTGTCGCCCGACCCCGTGTCATCGACCGGAACACCAAGTTTCGTCACCGACCCCGACGAGGGCGATGTCGTGACAACCGACGACCTCGGCCGGATCTGGACCAACGATCCGGGATGGAACTGGTTGCCGACGGCGTCGGAGAACCGAATCACCTTCACGTCTGGCGTGATGAGCGACGAGTTCGTGCTGGCCGGTCCGGCCAGCGTGGATCTGTGGGTAACCATCGACGGCACCGATGCCGACCTCGAAGCGACCTTGAGCGAGATCCATCCCGACGGTTCGGAGACCTACATCCAAGCCGGGTGGCTGCGTTTGTCACGTCGGGCGCTCGCTGAGGATGCCACCGAGTTGCGGCCGGTGATCAGCGGACTCGAGTCCGACGTTGCTCGGTTGTCGCCAGACGAGGAGCCGGTTCTGGTCCGGATCGAGATCCTTCCCTTTGCTCATGTGTTGCGTGATGACTCTCGTCTTCAGCTCACGATCGACACACCTGGCGCCTCTCGACCGCAGTGGCGATTCGATGTTCTGCCGGAGGAAACAACCGTGACGATCCATACCGGTGGCGACTTCGATTCGTCCATCGCGCTCCCCCTCCTTGCCGACGTCGATGCACCGGATGCCCGGCCGCCATGCGGGTCCCTCCGGGGTCAGCCCTGTCGAAACGGGTAGCGTCAAAGGCTACGCAAGCGAAAGGGCCATACTCATGGCAGGACTACTCGACGAATTGATGGGATCTCTGGGCGAAGGCGGCGTGAGCCAAATCGCACAAGGTCTCGGCGTTGACCAAGGCGCCGCACAGAAGGCGATCGGCATGGCATTGCCCGCTCTTCTCGGCGGCATGGCGACCAACGCGGCCAAGCCGGAGGGTGCGAATGCACTCGCCACCGCACTCGACGATCACAGCCCCAGCATCATGGACCAGCTCGGTCCGCTGCTGTCTGGTGAAGGTCCTGGCGCAGCCATCCTCGGACACGTGCTTGGCAACAAGCAGGAGAACGTTCAGCAGAACCTCGCCGGCCAAAGTGGCCTCGACCTCGGCTCGATCTCGAAGCTCTTGCCGGTGTTGGCACCGATCGTCATGGGCTTCTTGAGCAAGAAGAAGCAGGAGGGCGGCCTCGACGCTGCCGGCCTTGGCAACGTCTTGAACCAGGAGCGTCAGGTGCAGGAGAAGGCGAACCCCGGTCTCGGCGGTTTGGCCTCGATCCTCGATGCCGATGGTGACGGATCGATCATGGATGACCTCGCTGGCATGGCCGGCGGAGGCAAGGGCGACGCCGGAGGCGGCGGTGGCCTTGGTGGTCTGCTCGGAAAGATCCTCGGCAAGTAGCGCACCGATCAGCACCCGCTGATCAACAACGACAAAACGAACAGTCCCTCCGGAGCCAAGCTCCGGAGGGACTGTTGAGTTTTCACCGCCGGGCCCCGGAGGGAGTTACAGCCCGCCGAATCGGTTGGCTTCGACGAACTCGGGGGCGCTGGTTGCGATCAGTCGCACCATGTTGCCCCGAGTCATGCCCTGGTTCAGTTCGTTGACCCAGAAGTCGAACCCGACCTGCTCTGGCGGTCGGCCGAGCACGTTCTGGTAGACGCGGTTGACGAACTCTTGGTTCGTGGTTCCTTCGTAGAAGAAGTCGAACTCGGGTGTTCCGGTGAATCGTTCGGAGATCCGGAGCAGCGTGTCGCCGTTGTTGTATTGCTCGATCCAGAAGATCGCTCCGCCGAGATCGGGGTCACGGGCGAAGAACGCCTGGTAGAGACGAAGCACCTGAGCGTGAGCAACGATGAAGTCCGGCCGGTTGACCAGCTCGTCGAGTGAGTTCGGCGGTGGGATCTGCTCAACCGCGATGTAAGCCGCAGCGTCGAGAACCGATGGGGTGATCTGATCGAGGTAGTCACCTCGTCCGAGCTGACCGTCTGCGTTGTCACCCCAGCAGGCGACGAGACGAGAGTCGGCAATGAAGCAAGCGTGATCGTCGCCAACACCAACGGCGGCGACCGGGAATGCACCGACGATCGGGGTGGGAAGAATCGTGTTGGTGAGTGTTCCGTCACCGAGCTGACCGAACTCGTTGTAGCCCCAGCAATAGCCGGTGCCGCCGGAGACGGCACAGGAGCTGCGGTAACCAACGGAGACCTGTCGAGCGTTGTTCAGGCCGGGGACCACACTCGGTCGGATCGTCGAGCGGCGGGTGCCGTCACCGAGCTGACCGAATTCGTTCGAGCCCCAGCACTTCACCGCACCGGTCTTTTCGGTGGCGCACGTGTGGGAGAAACCAGCAGCGACGGAGCTGACCTGCTCGAGCTGCACGACTCGGCGAGCGAGAAGGCGGTCGGTTGAGGTGCCGTCACCGAGCTGGCCCCATCGGTTGTCGCCCCAGCATGAGACGAAGTCGTCGCTGGTGACCACGCAGGTGTGGAACTGGCCAGCGGCCACGGCCTGAGCACGGCCGATGTTGCGCACGAAGACAGGGACGTTGGAGTTGGTGCGGGTGCCGTTGCCGAGCTGACCTTCGCCATTCTCACCCCAGCAGAGGACCGTTCCGTTTTGGCGGACGGCGCACGTGTGGTTGTCGCCAGCTGCAACGGCGACGGCGTCGTCGATGTTGCGAACGTCGACGGGAGAGCTGCGGTCTCGACCGGTGGCGTCACCGTTGCCGAGCTGACCCTTGTCGTTGTCGCCCCAGCACTTCACGGTGCCATCGGCGAGGACGGCACACGTGTGGTCTTCGCCGGCGCTGACGCCGATCGCCGTTTCGATGCCGACGACGAGGTGAGGCTTGCGTCGGTCCTCAAAGTTGGTGCTGTCGCCGAGCTGACCGGAGTCACCATCGCCAACGCACGAGATCCGGCCTTCTTCAACGAGCACACAGGTGTGATCGTCGCCGACGGCCAACGAGGCCTCGCCGCCGGGTGGTTCTGCACTCACCGGTGACACACCGACCGAACCCAACAGCGCAGCGATGATCGCCAGCGCGCCGAGCACAAATCGAGTGACGCTCCGTTTTTGAGCACCCAAAGATCGCCCGTTCCGCACCTTGCCCACCTTCCCAATGACTGAACGCCGCCGTCCAGCCCACACATTGACGCAGCAGTGTCTCGCGGTTTCCGCCGCACTGTCAACGAACCCTACGTGGGCAAAACGCACCCCCCACCCCCAAAGGAGGTGCGCTATGAAGCGCAATCGGTCGTCCACGCCACGCACACCGAGCCAGTGCGTACGCCCTAGGTTGGGCGAGATGTTGGCTCCATCGCTCGACTCGGTCCGAATCTTCCTTCACATTTTGGCTGCAGGAATCTGGGTTGGCGGGCAGATCGTGCTCGCCGGAGTGGTCCCTGGGCTTCGCAAGATCGGCCCTGAAGCCACCCAGGCTGCGGCAAAGGGGTTCGCTCGAGTCGCTTGGCCGGCCTTCGTTTTGGCCTTCGTCACCGGCGTGTGGAACTTGATCGAAGCTGATCAAACCGTGGGCACCGGTTATCAGGTCACCCTGGGAATCAAGATCTTGCTCGTGGTTGCCGCCGGTGGCGCGGCCGCCGCACACGCGGCCTCCGACAAAAAGGTCGTGATCGCAGCGACGGGCGCGATTGGCTTGGTCGCCTCGCTCGTGGTGATGTTCCTGGGAGCACAACTCTCTTCAGCGGTGTAGGTCTCGGTTGAGGTCGTGTCGCAAAGCCATCAATCTCGGAGCGCCCAATGAGCACCCTCGATCCCCGCACACCAGTCATCGTCGGTGTCGCCCAACGCACGCACCGGCCTGACGACCTCGCCGATGCGATGGAACCGGTGGCCCTCATGCAGGCCGTCACCGTGGATGCCGCAGACGATGCCGGTGCTCCTTCCCTTCTCTCCAGCCTCGATGCCGTGGCTGTCGTCTACGGCGCCTGGCGCTACAGCGATCCCGGCCGACTGATCGCAAAAGGCGTTGGATCGCCGGACGCAACCACGCTGCTCAGCTACCACGGTGGCAACACGCCACAGTCCTACGTCAACGCGATGGCATCACGGATTGCCAACGGTGATCTCGACGTCGCCGCCATCGTTGGAGCGGAGACGATCTGGAGTCGGCGCCGCATCAAGCGAGCCGGCTTGGAGCTGACGATCACCGATCAGACCGACGTCGAACCAACCGAACGCTTCCAAGCCGATGTGAGGATGTCGACCGAGTTCGAAGCAAGCCGCGGCCTCGACCAACCAATCAACTTCTATCCCGTGTTCGAGTCAGCGATTCGAGCGGCCAATGGTGAAACGCACGACGAGCACCGGGCTCGGCTCGGGAAGCTCTGGGCTGGTTTCAACCAGGTCGCGGCGCAGAACGAACACGCCTGGACCCGAACGGAGATGACCGCCGAGGCGATCACCTCGCCCGATGACGGCAACCGGATGGTGGGCTACCCCTACACGAAGGCGATGAACTCCAACTGGGATCTCGACCAGGGTGCAGCGCTGATCATGTGCTCGGCCGCAGCCGCCGAGGCCGCGGGTGTCCCCCGAGATCGTTGGGTCTTCCCCCATGCCGGCACCGACGCCCACGACACCTACGCGGTGTCGAATCGTCGCGACCTGCACTCATCCCCAGCGATCGCGGAGGCTGGCCGCCGGCTGTTCGAACTAACCGAGCTCGGCCCCGACCAGCTCGACCACGTCGATATCTATTCGTGCTTCCCATCAGCGGTGCAGATCTCGTCGGCCGCACTTGGCCTGAGCCTCGATCGGCAGCTCACACAGACCGGCGGACTCACGTTCGCTGGTGGCCCCTTGAACAACTACGTCACCCACTCGATCGCCACCATGGTCGACACGCTACGAACCGACGCAGGCTCGGTCGGACTGGTGACCGCCAACGGCGGCTACATCACCAAACATGCGCTCGGCATCTACTCGACCGAACCGCCGACGAAGCCGTTCCAGCACGACGATGTGCAAGAGGCCGTCGATGCGATCGAGACGACGGATCTCGACGAGTCGTTCGCCGGTGAAGGCGTCGTCGAGGCCTACACGGTGATGCACGATCGCGACGGAGCCGAGAAGCTCCTCGCCGCAGTCCGCACGCCCGCAGGTGCTCGAACCTGGGCGAACAGCACCGACGAGGCGTTGATGAGCGAAGCGATGATCACCGAGTTGATCGGCCAATCCGCTCACGTCGATGCCGACGGTGTACTGACGGTCTAGCCCTTCGCGGCATCCGGCCGATCTCGCTCAGGCCCAGTGTTCATGCCGGTCTTGCACGAGACGCTGATCCGATCGGGCTAGCAGCGGAGGTACAACTCCTAACGCAGTGGGGCCAAACGCCTCTCAAGCAACCAATCAAGGGTCGGTACTACTCATGTGGTGACCGCGCATCGACCCCCATCTCGACGACCCATCGCCAGCCTCCTGTTGGCGTTTTCGCTGCTCAGCGCTCTCGTCGTTGGAGCTACCGCTCCCCCGGCAAGTGCCGAGCTGAGCGACAGCTCCGAGCCGGTCGGCGGCGTTGCGGGGATCATGGCGTCGCAGAGCAACAACTTCCAGTCACCGGTCTGGGCGCTCGAGACCATCGGCGACACGATGTACGTCGGCGGCAAGTTCACCTCCACCACCACCGGCCAGGGCGGCCAGACCACAAACCAGGCAGCCCTCGCCGCGATGGACAGTCGCACCGGGCAGTGGATCTCGACCTTCCAGCCCGATGTGCGCGGCGGTTCGGTTTTTGCGATCACGGCCTCACCTGACGGCTCACGCCTCTTCATCGGTGGTGACTTCACCTCGATCGGTGGAGCAGCCGACACCGCAGGCCTTGCGGCGGTCGACCCGACCACGGGCGCTCTCGATCCAACCTGGCGTGCCGGCCTCGAACGTCCGTGGACAACCGACCTTCCCGTCGCTCGTTCGCTCGACGTGAACAACGGCTGGCTCTACGTCGGCGGCACGTTCACACACGTCCGCAGCGGATCGTCCTACCAGCAGCACCTCCGGGTCGCCCGTGTGAACCTGAACACCGGCAAACCCGATGCCGCGTTCGACCCCGTCATCTCCGGCGGCGGCGTGTGGGACATCGACCCCAGCCCCGACGGTTCACGCCTTTATGTCGTCGGCTTCTTCAGCTCCGTCAACGGCGATGCCGACTACGGCGACCGCTTCACGGCGATCCAAACCAGCGACGGCGAGCTTGTTCCGGGCGTCGAAGAGTTCGTGCCGAACCTCGAGCAGACCGGCCGCCAGTACGCCGTCGTCGCAACCGACTCGAAGGTCTTCGTCGCGGGCGAGGAACACCTTCTCCAGGTCCTCGACGGCACGTCGCTCACCCGTGAGCAGGTCTACTACACAGGAACGAACCCGGACTCGGGCGTCTGGGCACTGTCCGGCGGTGGCGACTTCCAGGTTCTCGAGCAGGTTGGCGATCGTGTCTACGCCGGCTGCCACTGCTGGAGCCAGCATCTCAACCCGTCGACCGGAGCGGAGCTCTTCCCGACCGTTTCTCCGAACCCCGGCGTGTGGACGCCGGTTCGTGGCTTGCTCACCTATGACGCCAACACCGGCGATCATCTCGTCGACGTCACCTTCGATATGTCTGGCGCATCCGGACCGTGGGCGATCAGCGGCTCATCTGATGACTGCCTTTGGGTCGGCGGCCAAATGACCCGTTCCGGCGGAAACTGGAATGGCAACCTCGCTCGCTTCTGCGATGAGAGCTTCGCCGCCGACAACGAACGCCCATCGGCTCCGAAGGGACTCGATGCTGACGCCGGCGCCAGCGAGATCACGCTCTCGTGGCTTGAATCGACGGATGACACAGGGGTGACCGGCTACCAGATCTACCGATCCACCGACGGCAGCCTCGGCACCATCATCGACACCGTCACCGACCTCACCTACACCGACACCACCGCAACAGCCGGCACCACCTACACCTACGCCATCAAAGCCATCGACGCC
>CALEWY010000095.1 GCA_937925335.1 uncultured Acidimicrobiales bacterium | reverse complement strand
GACCACGATGCCGGCGAGGACCAAGAACCCAGCGGCGGCCATCAGCGCAACACCGATCTGGCGCCGATTCACGAGCGGCCGTTCAGCAAGTGGTGACACGTTTGCGGGACGGCTCGCCTGTGCCGCGACGCCGACAAGCGTTGAAGAGTCGCTCGCTCTCGACTTACCGGCTGTGGACTCACCGGCTGCGGACTCGCCGGTTGTGCGCTCGGTGTCTGACCGCTCCTCGGTCGTGACTGACCCGACCGAAACAAGGCGTGGCGGGCGATCCTCCTTCGGTCGACTTCGTGGGTCGACCGGCCGGTCGGGTGCTGCCTTGTGCCCCGGTATGGGTCGGTTGATCTGCGCTTGGGCGGCGCGCAGGTTGAGATAGAAGCCACCGTTGAGCCGGACGTGTAGCTCGGAGTCATCGTTGAGCGGGAGCGTGGTTGCGATCGTCTGATCCCGGCCGATCAGCCGGCGGGGAAACGGCGGAAGTGAACTCCACTCTATTCCCTCGACGCGCCCATCAGCCGGGCTGCACAGCGCAAGGCCGAGTGTGGTGAGCAGGGCGTAGCCGCTTGCGTTCCGAGTCGTGACAATGCTCGAGTCGAGCAGGTCTCCTGCTTCGTAGGGAGCGATCATCGCGAGCGCTTCGACCGGCGGTGGAGTCGCGGGGAATGGCAGATCGATCTCGCGCTCCATCGAGCCGAGAATACAACCGCGGGATGTGCGAGATGGTGACGCTTGTTTGGCCGTCGATGCACGCCGCCATCGGCCCTCAGCTGCCGAACAACACCTCGGCCCGCTCCCATGCTGCAAGCCCTGCAGCTTCGCCAACAACACGGCCCGCCGTGTGGTCAGGGAGCACGTGAATTCCGCCGTAGAGACGTGAGATGCCGGCCTGTTCGGCAGCGTCGAGATAGGTCGGCCAGGTCAGGAAAACGGTCGTTGATGGACCGAGTTCGTGGATGAGATCGCCACGTTCCACGACGTGGAGCCCCGGGCCGCCGGGAAACTCGTCGGACCCAGTGATCGATCGAAGGATCTCAGCGCCAGCTCGGCTGAACGTGGAGTGACCGGACACGTAGCCAGCGAACGCCGGCGTCACGAAGGTTTCTCGTTGATACGGGATCCAATTGCTGGCGAGGATCCAGTCAACACCGAGTAACTGGCTCGCAGGGTTGGTTGGTTGGCCCTGCCATGAATAGACGGCGACCTCACCGACGTGATCGCTCAGGTGTTCGTGGCGTTCACCGGCTGCCGCACTCTCCTCGGTGATGATCTCGGATAGTCCCGGCTCGAGTGGAAGGCGGCCTTCGGCTGCGAGGTATCGAATCATGGAGATCGGTCGGACGTAGTCGTAGTGGGCCTTCAGGCCCCAGGCGGCGATCGCGGCGTCGTGCAGGGCACCGTTGAGGGCGAGGCCGAGCTTGACGTCCCACTCGAGCCGGTCGAGTTCTTCGCCGACCCCCCGGAGACGCAGACCGTTTCCGTCTCCGGCAGCCAATCGGTCGGATACGTCATTGGCCAACGTGTTCCAGTGTCCAGGCGGAGTTTCAGAATCGGGTCCGTCAGCCCAGAACTCGGCGATCACTCGGCCGAGGTCCGCCTCGGCAATCGCTTCGGCGTCGTTCGTGTCGGTATCGAGAAGGCTGGAGTACCGAACCACCTCGAGGGCGTTCTGCTCGAATGCGTCGTCGTCCTCGCCGAGCAGGGGAGGGGGACCGGGATCGATCGGGAGCCCGTCATCGGTTTCGGGCAGAGCAAAGGGCGTGACCGAGCCCCAGTTGGGGCCGACGAACTCTTGAATGCCGCTGGCAAGCGGTTGGCCGTTTCGGGTGACAGCGTTGTCGAGTGAGAGCGGCTGCCAGCGATTTGGATCGACGAGTTCGACACCGGGTTCGGACACAACGAGGGGCGGGTTGACCGGTGCGTAGCTGAGGTCGACGTAACCGGCCGGTTCGTTCGAGCCGTCGAGTCGGGTCTGATCGATGATCGACTCAGCGATTGCGACGCCGATCGCTGCGGGCGATCCGTCGTCGATTGCGGAAGGATCGGTGGTGAAGCACAGAGCGGCCATCTGTGCATCGAGCGCAGCGTGGGTGTCGACCACACCGGCCGATGTTTCGTACCGGTGGTGAAGCAATGTGTACGCCGCGTAGCTGAGTGCCTCATCGCGAGCATCCGGGCGATCGCCGTCGGACGGCTCGGGAACCGAATCGAGGTTTGCCCGATCGACGAACACGGCGGTGCCGGGATCGTCCGGATCGAGAACCAGCCACGTATCCCACATCGCAGCGGAGAGGTGGAACAGGTTGCGAGCGTGAACGGTCGGGGCTGGAAAGTCTCGGCGAATGGCATCGAGCGCCTGCTCGTTCCAGATCCGAGCAACGCTGTGCTCTACAGACTCGACTGGCCCCTCACCGGTGGCGGCCTCGCACGAGTCGCCGCCGCGAGCGTTAACGACGAAGAGGCCACCAACGATCAGGGCTGCGATCACGACAAGCCCGATCGCAGTTGTGGTGGTGAGAGTGCGACGTCGCGCTCGATCGGCGTTCATGAATCACCCCGAGCGGTGCGGTCGACGTTGTACCACCAGTCCAGGCTTGGAAAGCGAAGGAGATTACGATCGGTGCCGTCGACGGTGTCGCGCTCGACGAGACGGAACGCTGGCCACTCGGGAAGTAGATAGAGCAGCGTGTCTGGGCCCGACCAGCGATATTGGTACTGCAGCGCACTCTTGATCTCCGAGACGACCTCGCCCGTGGAAAGGTCGACGATCACGACGATGTTCGGATCCGTCAACGGCGTGATCAAACTGAGGGCGATCAGATCACCACCCGGCGAGACAGACGAAGCCAGTGGGCTCTCGATGGGAAGAGGAACGGTTCGTGCCTCGTCTGGCGAGTTCGTGTCGTAGACGAGCATCGAGTCAGCGGTGCCATAGACCACCGTGTCGCCATCTGCGCCAAGGAACTCCGCTCCGGCGCTGCCAACGAATGGCTCAGGGTCGGAGTCGGGCGTCCAGTAGAAGTTGTCGCGATCGGGCGAACCCCTCGGCGTGAAAACCAAGCCGTCGCTGGCCGATGCGAGCGGACGGCCGACATCGGAGATGTCGAACTGGTTCGCGGTGATGTCCAAGGTCGAGTCGGTGACGTTGACGAGCCTTGCCGTTCGTTCGGCCGTCCCAAGGATCCAGACCGAGTCTGCATCGGGTCCACTCAGCACGGCGATTCCGGGCCCGAGGTTTCGGGGCTGTTCGGCGAGACTTCCTTCTTGGAAAAGCACGCCATCCAAGGTGACGATCGCAACGCCGTCGCTCGCGATGGTCAGGGGGTGGCGATCCTCGCCCGGACTCTGCAGGCTTGGTGCGCCGATGCCGTTCCAGCTCTGGCTGCCAAGCCGACGCTCGACCGGTTCGTTCTGGCCGAGGCTGATCAGTTCGGGGTCGAACGCGCTTCGCCCGATCGGGATCGACAGCAGGTAGAGGCGGTCGATCGCCGGGTCGAATCCCGCGGTGATCTCGTAGTCGAGATCGGTCGCCGCTGGTTCTTCGCCGTAACGAGGAAGGCTCGACGTGGTTCGCTCGGTCTCTGATGACCCTGCTTCCGGTGCTGGCGTCCCGGGGCTGGTCGTTACTGGTGTTGCGAGCTCGTTCGTTGAGCCCGGCGACCCACCCTGGGCCAGGAGGTAGCCAAAGCCCGCCGCGGCGACGAGTGCGAGCACTCGCCACATCCATCGTGGACCTCGTGTGACGGTGGTTTTCTGGGTTGAGAGACGCTGTTGCACGACCCGATCAGTGTCGCATGTTCAGGCGGTCTCGCGAGGTACTGCAAGCTGTCGACTCGGTGCGGTGACGAGCCATACTGGCGCATGACCAAAATCAGCTTCGTCGGTGCCGGTTCGACCGTGTTCGCCAAGAATCTGCTCGGCGACATCTTGAGCTTTCCGGAGCTCGCCGATGCCACGATCAGCCTGCACGACATCGACGCCGAACGCCTCCAGACGTCCGAGATCGTGGCCGCCAAGACCGCCGCTGCCCTCGGGGTCGATGCGACGATCGAATCAACCCTCGACCGACGCGAGTCGTTTGACGGTGCCGACTACGTCATCACGATGTTCCAGGTGGGCGGCTATGAGCCGTCGACCGTTGTCGACTTCGACATTCCCAAACAGTTCGGCCTCGATCAGACGATCGCCGACACGCTGGGTATCGGCGGCATCATGCGTGGTCTTCGAACGATTCCCGTCCTGCTCGAGATGGCCGACGACATGGACGAGCTCTGTGGCGACGCAACGATGCTGCAGTACGTGAACCCGATGGCGATGAACTGCTGGGCCCTCAACCGACGCAAGGAAGCCCGATCGAGTTCGGTCACCACCATCGGGCTGTGCCATAGCGTGCAAGGTACGGCCGAACAGCTTGCCGGTGACCTCGGTGTGCCGGTCGATGAACTGGCGTATCGATGCGCCGGCATCAACCACATGGCCTTCTACTTGGACTTCCAGCGTCGAACCGCCGATGGCCTCGTCGACCTCTATCCAGAGATCAAGAAGTTCGCCGAGACGAAGCCGGCGCCGCTGCGGGGGAGCGCCGACCGCTCCGATGGGGGCATCGATGGCCTGAGCGACGCCGTCCGATACGACATGTATCGCCGGCTTGGCTACTTCGTCACCGAGTCGAGCGAGCACTTTGCTGAGTACGTGCCGTGGTTCATCAAGGATGGTCGAACCGATCTGCTCGAGAAGTACGGCGTGCCTCTCGACGAATATCCCCGCCGTTGCGAGCGCCAGATCGCAGGATGGGAATCGATGCGAGATGAGCTCGAAGCGGACGGGTCGGAGATCTCGGTTTCGCAGAGCGTCGAGTACGGATCGCGCATCATCCACTCGATGGAGACGGGTGAGCCTCGAGTCGTCTACGGCAACGTGGCCAACGACGGGTTGATCGACAACTTGCCGGATGGCTGCTGCGTGGAGGTTCCGTGTGTGGTTGATTCCAACGGCATCCAGCCAACGAAGATCGGCGCACTCCCGCCACAGCTCGCAGCGCTCATGCAGACCAACATCAATGTGCAGTCGTTGACGGTCGAGGCGGCACTCACCGGCCAACGCGACCACGTGTACCACGCCGCGATGCTCGACCCGCACACCGCAGCCGAGCTCGACCTGGATCAGATCTGGGCGCTGGTTGACGCGATGCTCGAAGCCCACGGCGAATGGATTCCCGAACTCTCATGAACTCGACGAGCGAACAACCACCGGTTCTCTGGGCGCCGTCTCCCGAGCGGATCAAAGCGACGGAGATCGACCGTTTTCGGCGTGATGTCCGACCGCAAGCATCGAACTATGACGAGTTGTGGGAGTGGTCGACGACCGAGCCGGGACCGTTCTGGCGTTCGGTGTGGGATTGGTGTGAGGTGGTCGGCGATCCGGGAGACCGGCTCGTTGAACCCGGCGAGAACTTCTGGGAGACCCGCTTTTGTCCGGACGCAACGCTGAACGTCGCAGAGAACGTGCTGGCTCACCGGGCCGGCGCCGCAGAACACGCGATTATCGCGCTGCGAGAGGACGGGTCGGAACGCCTCATCACATGGGATGAGCTTCGATCGGAAGTCGCTGCGATGGCAGCGTTCTTCCGCACCGTTGGCGTGCGCCGAGGTGATGTCGTCGGCGCATGGATGCCGCACGTCGCCGAGACGGTCGTTGCCTTTCTTGCCGCATCGTCGATCGGCGCCGTGTTCACATCGACTTCGGCTGATTTCGGCGTGAACGGTGTGGTCGATCGATTTGGTCAGACCGAACCCGTTCTTCTCGTTGGCGCAGATGGATACTCCTACGGCGGCAAAGACTTCGATTGCCTTGCTCGGCTTGGCGAGATCGCGAGCCAACTGCCATCGGTGAAGACGGTGATCGTCGCACCGGTGCTGACGTCGCAACCCGATCTCGCGGCGCTCGGTCTCGATCAAAGCACGGCGACGGTTATCGGATGGCACGATGCCCTCGCCGCGCCCAGCACCACATCGGCCGATCTTACGTTTGAGCAACTGCCAACGGATCACCCGCTGTATGTCCTGTACTCGAGCGGAACGACCGGCAAGCCGAAGTGCATCGTGCACCGATCGGGCGGTGTGCTCCTGAAGCACCTCACCGAACAACGGCTGCACTCCGATATTGCTCCCGGCGACACGGTCTTCTACTTCACAACCTGCGGTTGGATGATGTGGAACTGGTTGGTGTCGTGCCTGGCCTCCGGAGCGACGATCGTTTTGTTCGACGGCAGTCCAGTGCATCCAACGAGGGGAACCGTTTTCGATCTTGCTGATCGTTACGGCGTCACGTTTCTTGGTGTTTCGGCCAAGTTCATCGACTCGACGATGAAGGCCGGCTTGGTTCCTCGCGAGAGTCACGAACTCGACACCGTGAAGTCGATCTGTTCCACCGGATCCCCGTTGAGCCCCGAAGGGTTCTCGTGGGTTTACGACTCGGTGAAGTCCGACGTCCATCTTGTTTCCATGTCGGGTGGTACTGATCTTTGCGGGTGTTTGGTTGCCGGAGATCCCACCCGGGCCGTCGTGCCGGGCGAAATCCAGGTGCCGACCCTTGGGCTCGGGACGACCGTCTTTGGTGACGGCGGCGAACACTTGACCGACGGCAGCCAAGGTGAGCTCGTTTGCACCACACCGTTCCCGTCGATGCCGCTCGGGTTTGGTGGTGACCCTGATGGTGGCCGCTATCGCGCTGCCTACTTCGAACGGTTCGATGGTGTGTGGGCACATGGTGACTACGCCTCGATGACCGAACGAGGCGGCATGGTGATTCACGGCCGATCCGATGCCACGCTCAACGCGTCAGGGATCCGTATCGGCACCGCAGAGATCTACGGTGTGGTCGAACAGATCGATGCGATCACCGAAGCGATCGCGATCGGCCAAGAGTGGGATGACGACACGCGCATCGTGCTGTTCGTGACGCTCGCCGAGGGAGCCGAACTCGACGAGGAGCTCGTCGCCCAGATCAAGCGAGATCTTCGGACGAAGTGTTCACCTCGCCATGTGCCGGCGGTCGTGAAGGCGGTGGCTGACATCCCGCGCACCCGCTCGGGCAAAATCGTCGAATTGGCGGTCACCGAGGTCGTCCACGGCCGCCCGGTCAAGAATCTCGAAGCACTCGCCAACCCCGAAGCGCTCGACCTCTTCGCTCTTTGAACCAGCCGATCGTCAACCGGCCGGCTCGGTGGTTAGGCGATCCACTCGGCGGAGCTCGTGCCCAGTTCGGACGGCGCAGCCGTGACCGATCCGACGAGTGGCAGCGACGTTGTGAGCTCGCCGAACGTGGATTCGATCGTGTGCAAGGCAACCGAGCGATCGACGGTTGGTGTCTTCGGGGCGAACGTGTGTGGGCCCCCGAACGACACGAGGTGGTTTCTCGTGCGGAGTAGCGACAACCGAACGAGCCACGAGCCGCCGACGTTTCGTTGGTGGTTCACCATGTGGGTCGCCGCAGCCGCCGCGAAGTAGCCCGTCGCATAGTCGAGCGCTTGAACCGGCAGTGGCGTTGGCTCACCCCGACCGGCTGCGACGGTTCCAGCGTCCACGATTCCGGTCGTCGATTGCACGATCGAATCGAAGCCTCGCCGCCCGGCCCATAGGCCGTCCCAATCGAAGGCGCAGAGTTGGACGACGACACAACCGGGAGCATCGTCCGCAAGACCCTCGGGGCTGAAGCCGTGTTCGGCGAATGCGCCTGGTCGGTACGCGTCCAACCAAACGTCAGCGTCGCCCAGGAGCGCACGCATCGTGGCAGCGCCGCTCGGGGTCCTCACATCGACCGAGGTGTTGCGCTTGCCGAAACCGGTGCTCATCACGCAGATGGGAACCGCCGGAAGATGATCGGCTCCGAGGCGGAGCACGTCCGCTCCCTGCGCAGCGAGGGTTTGGCCGGCGACGGGGCCAGCCAGCACCCGAGAGCAGTCGAGTACTCGTGTTTGCCGTTTCGGGCGAGCCGGAGCATCACCAAGACGGCTGACCGAAATCAGTGGCAGCCCATTTGTGGCGGCTGCGTGCGGGTGGTGCCCCCATTCGTCGAGAGACCGGATCATGGCGCAGATCATGCCGCGCTCGAGGAGCATGGTTTCAAGCTCGAGCGCCCCGAGGGTGGCGATGGCGTTCTCGACGTCAACTCGGGTCGTATCCGTGCCGCTCAGCCCGAGTGCGTCGAGAACACCGTCTCGATGATGGGGGAAGTTGCAGTGCAGCTGGACGGTTCGCTCGTCACCGGTGCGGTAGTAGCCGGAGAGGTCTGCCCACTTCGGGATCGGCGAACCGTCGATCTCCGTCAGTGTTGAGAACGTCGGAGCGAGTCGGGTGCGATCGATCGTTGGTTGCCCCGCCACCGAAGCGGCGGCACCGGCCGACGCAATCGCGAGGCGGTCCACGTCGAAGGCCGATGAGAACACCTGGTCGTGCTCTGTCTGCTCGTCTGGTTTGGTGCGGTTTGCGCTGCTGTGCTCCGTGCTGGTGTCGATGATCGACGGTCGAGTTGTTGGCGCGTCTCCAGGGAGCAACGACCACAGCGAGTCGAGGTCGGACTCCAGGTTCTTCGTGACCCGCTCGACCCAGCTCAAGGCTTCGGGCCGAGGGTGACGCCCTTCAAGATCGTCTCGGTGATGCGAGTCGGTGCTTCACGCAACATGCCGTTGGTTGCAAGACGGCGTGGGGTTCGAACGTGGCGACGGTTGGACTCAATGGCCGCGACCGTGTGCTTGGCGATGTATTCGGGTGTTTTCTTCGGGATGAGTTGGAACTGGCGCAGCCGCTTGAGCATGGCGTCGAAGTCACTCGCCTCTTCGAGGTTGTCCCACATCTGGGTGTCGACCGGGCCGGGGGCGACCACCGTCGAGTGGATGTTGGTGTCCTTCAGCTCCATACGAAGTCCGGCGACGAAGTTGGACAGGCCAGCTTTCGTTGCGCCGTAGACCGTCAGCCCTGGGAACCCTCCGGTGCCTGCGAGTGAACTCGTGAAGACGAAGTGTCCATGGTTGCGTGCGAGCATGCCGGGGAGAGCAGCCCTGGTGAGAACCATCGGGGTCTCGAGATTGAGCACGCTGAGATCGCGAATCTCATCGGTCGGGACCTGGTGAAAGAACGACGTGGTCTCGAGCCCGGCGTTGTTGATCAAGATGTCGATGTCGCCGATCTCGGCTTCGATTTTGGGGATGAGCTCGTCGACTTGTGATCGATCGAGAAGATCGGCCGGTACGGCGTGGCCACCCAGTTCGTCGGCAAGTGATGAGATCGCTCCTGCTGAGCGGGCGACGAGGGTGACCGTCGCCCCCTTTGTGGCGAGTTCTCTCGCCATCGCCGCGCCGATCCCGCGCGATCCGCCGGTGACGACAACATGTGCTCCGTTGAGTTCCATTCTCGCAACCTAGTTCTGGTGACTATCCTTCCGCCTGGTGACCAAGGTTTTCGCTCCAGCTTCGTCGGCCAACCTGGGCCCCGGCTTTGATGTGTTGGGTCTGGCACTCACACACCACTCGTGGGCCAGCGACGAGTTTGTCGAGGACGCAGACTTCCCGCTCGAGCCTGACCCGTGTGGTCCTGAGCACATCGCTCGCATCGCGTACGAAGCGGCCGGTGGGAGAGACCCGATCTGGTTCGGTTTCGGCTTCCCACCGGGGCGTGGACTCGGCTTCTCGGCATCATCTCGTGCAGCCGGTGCGGTCCTCGCGTTCTTGCAGCAGGGTCTCGATCCCGTCGAGGCCCAACAGCGCGGTTACGACGTCGCCAGCCAGCTCGAAGGGCACGGTGACAATGCTGCCCCTGCGGTGTTCGGCGGGATCCACGTTGTCGCCGGCGCCGAGCAGCGTCGTCTCAACGTCGACTTTGGTTGGGATCTGCTGTGCTGGGTCCCGGTTTCTGAGACCACACCGACCGATGAGAACCGAGCCAGGATGGCACCCACCGTCACCCGCGCTGACGCCGTGTTCAACATCGGGCGAATGGGGCTTTTCATGGCGGCGCTCTACGAGCACGATGCGTCGCTTCTCCGCATCGCAACCGAAGATCGCCTGCATCAACCGGAGCGGTTTGCTGCGGCACCGAACTCGCTGGCGGCACTCGAAGCCGCTCTCGATGCCGGAGCACTCGGCGGATGGCTCAGCGGATCAGGGCCCACCGTTGCGATCGCTGCGGAGAATGGCGACTGCGAACAAATCAAGGCGGCGATGCCGGCCGGCGGTTCGCTCTTCCAGTTGAGTGTCGATGAGGCTGGCGCAACCACGGTGCGCCCCGAACCTCGGCCCAGCTAGACATCCCACGTTGGTAAGTGTCAAGCAGCGAGTTGTTTTCGGTGGGCCCAGGCGGTGGGTTCGTTGTAGAGGGTTTGGTGCCGGAGGCAGCCGTGGAGGATGCCGACAAGCCGGTAGGCGAGGGCTCGTAGGGCACGGTGGTGGGTGTCACCGCGGTCGCGGCGTTGGTCGTAGAAAACGCGTGCCCCTTCGCTGGCGGTGAGCGAAGCAAACGCCCAGAGGTAGCAGGCGTCAGCCAGTCGCCGGTTCCGGACGTGTCTGGCGAGCACGACGTGTCTGGTGCCGGATGCTTTGGTGATGGGTGACGTGCCGGCGTAGTTCTTGCGAGACTTGGCGTCGACGTAGCGGTTCGGGTCATCTCCGAACTCTGCGAGCACCCGGGCACCGAGTGTCATCCCCAGT
>CALEWY010000094.1 GCA_937925335.1 uncultured Acidimicrobiales bacterium | reverse complement strand
GACGTCGAGCCCATCGTCATCGGTGAACGAGTTGTTGATGCTCTCGTCGTTCTCGACGAAGACCTGGGTGTTGGTCTCATCGATGTCGGTCTCGGTCGTGTTGAACGAGTCCGTCGTGGTCTCTTCGATGGCGATGTCGTTGTCCTGGATGGTGCTTCCGTCACCGAGAGCAACGTTCGAGTCCTCGATGCTGGCGCCTGAGAGGTCGCTCACATCGCCAGAGCCGAGACCAGCGTTGACATCGCTCGAACCCTGAACGGTGGCGTTTCCGTCGCCGACCACAGCGTCGCCGCCGCCGGTCGAGACTGCGGTGTTGCCGTCTCCAACGGTGTTTCCGACGCCTTCGACGTCGGTCACCGTGTTGCCGTCGCCGGAGACAACGTTCTCAGCCGAATCAACATTGGTGTTTCCGTCGCCGATGTTGACGTCTTCCACGTTTCCGTCAGCGATCACGCCGCTGTTCTGGCCGGTGTTGACAACACCCTGGTTCGGTCCGTCGATCTGTACAGCGCCGTCGCCGGAGTTGGCTTGCACGCCGGTGGCGTCGCCGCCAACTGCGATGGCACCGTCGCCGGTGGCTGCGCCGTTGACATCGCCGCCTGCCGCAACTGAACCCTCGCCAAAGGCGTTGGCGTTGGTCACGTCGTTGTCGATGTTGAGATCGACATCGCCATCGACATCGCCATCGATGTCCACGTCGATGTTGGTCGAGTTGTCGGCGATGTTCGTGATGATCTCGGTGTCACCCTCATAGACGACGGTGACGTACTCGTTGATCGTGGTCTCGATGGTTTCGAGCGTGACGGGGGCCGGAGCTGGAGCCGGAGCGGGTGCCGGTCCGGGGCCAGGTGCGGGTGCCGGTCCGGGGCCGGGCGCTGGTGCCGGAGCGGGGGCCGGAGCCGGAGCGCCGCCACCGGATGGAGGCGGTGAGGAGCTTACAACAGCCGGGGAGTCCGGTGCAGCGGCGGGAGCCGGAGCTGGCGGAGCGGAGCTGACTTCGACGAGTGTCTCGGTCGTGCTCTGGTCGATGTCGAGGTCGTTGCTGACCGCTTCAACGATCGGGGCCATGTCGACCTGCGAGAGATCGCAGGCGGCGAGGCCTTCGGCCTCGAGGTAGGCGGCCGGGTCGGCTGCGTATGCCGCAGCTGCCTCGGGGTCTCCGAGCACCTTGCTCAGAATTTGCATGAGAATCTCGTTGGCATCCATGTTCTTGTTCCCTCCCCCTGATCGGGGTGTTGTGCGATCAGGTGACGGGATTGTCTGCCTGACGTGCTGGTTTGTTTCGGTAGAACTCACAGTACGGCTTGACCCCCGATGCGGAATCGGGGACTCCCCCACTCCATAGGGGCTCCCTTCGGGGGTGCCGTTCGGCCTACGCCTCAGCGTTGACTCGATCAAAGGTGCGGCACCTACCAAGGTGCCACAAACACGGCCCGACGCAAGCCGGACCGGTCACTGGCCTGGCGCCACCGGGAACCAGGCCTGAAAACGCTTGAGTCCGCCGGCCCCTTTTGGGCCGGCGGATTCGAGCGTGTGAGAGATGTCAGCCGGCAGAGCCAGCTGAGGAATCTCAGTCGATGATTGCGTCTTCGACCGAACCGTGGTCGATGTCGACCTCGGTGGTCTCGACCTCAGCGACGACGTCTGCGTCGACGAAGTCGTCATCGGTGAACGAGTCGTTGATGCTCTCGTCGTTGACGACGCTCACGACGGTCTCATCGATGTCAACGTCGGTCTCGGTCGTGTTGAACGAGTCCGTCGTGGTCTCCTCGATGGCGATGTCGTTGTCTTGGATGGTGCTGCCGTCGCCGAAGGCGGCGTTCGAATCCTGGATGTTTGCGCCAGAAGCGTCGATCACATCGCCGGAGCCGAAGCCAGCGTTGACGTCAGTCGAACCCTGAACGGTGGCGTTTCCGTCGCCGACCACGGCGTCGCCGCCGCCGGTCGAGACTGCGGTGTTGCCGTCTCCAACGGTGTTTCCGGCGCCTTCGACGTCGGTCACCGTGTTGCCGTCGCCGGTCACGACGTTCTCAGCGGAATCGACATTGGTGTTTCCGTCGCCGATGTTGACGTCTTCAACGTTTCCGTCAGCGATGACGCCTTCGTTGACACCGGTGTTGATGACACCCTGGTTCGCACCGTCGACCTGCACAGCGCCGTCGCCGGAGTTGAGCTGTGCATCGGTGGCGTCGCCGCCAACCGCAATCGCACCATCACCAGTGGCAACACCGGTGGCGTCGCCGCCGGAGGCAACTGAGTTCTCGCCAAAGGCGTTGGCGTTGGTCACGTCGTTGTCGATGTTGAGATCGACATCGCCATCGACATCGCCATCGATGTCCACGTCGATGTTGGTCGAGTTGTCGGCGATGTTCGTGATGATGGTCTCGTCGCCCTCGTAGACGACCGTGACGTACTCGTTGATCGTGGTTTCCACGGTCTCGAGTGTGACGGGAGCCGGTGCAGGGGCTGGGGCCGGAGCGGCAGCAGCGGGGGCGGGAGCAGCAGCAGCGGTTGCTGCGGCGGCTGATGGGGCAGCTGAGCTGCCACCGCCGGAGGAAGATCCTCCGCCGGACGAGGAGCCACCGGACGAAGCGGGGGCAGCGGCCGGAGCCGGTGCTGAGCCACCGAGAGCCGCTGGAGTAGCTTCGATGAAGGTAGCGGTGGTGCTCTGGTCGATATCGAGCGAGTTACTCACGTTCTGGACCACGGGGCCCATGTCGATCTGCGAGAGGTCCTCGTCGCCGAGGCCTTCAGCGATCAGGTACTCGGTCGGGTTGGCCGAGTAGGCCTCTGCTTCTGCGTGATCGCCGAGCACCTTTGAAAGAATGCTGTCCAGGATCTCGTTGACGTCTGCCATTTCTTTGTTCCCTCCGTAGTGGGGTTGAAGTCGTTGTTCTCGTTTGCTTGTCGTCAACTTACGGTGACGAACTGAAGCGAGAATCGGGGAAACCCCTACTCCCCGTGGGCGACATTAGGGGACACCCGAAACCAGCGTCGAACGAATGGCAATTTTCCCCAAGTTTCCGGGGTTTGCTAGGCGCCTTGGCCGCCGGTAGCACCACGAATAGTGGCCAACAGTTCGGCGCGCGACGTTGCGCCAAGCTTCTGGCGGATCCTCGCGACGTGATGTTCGACGGTCTTTGGCGAGATGTAGAGCTGGGCCCCAACCTCTTTGTGCGTCCGCCCTTCAGCGACCAGCACAGCGACCTCGGCCTCACGATCCGAAAGACCGAGCGCCATCAAGCCATCGCCCGCATCTTCAACGGGTTCAACCGCATACGTGCGGGCTGCCTCGAGCAGGCGGCGGGCAACCTTCGCATCTCTTTGATCCAGTGCAGCCTGACCGAGAACACGTGAAGCTTCCCATCCATCACCAACGGCTGCGAGTAGCTCGGCGACCCGAGTCGCATTCTCTTCAGAAACCTGGCCTTCTGTGGCCTGCCCAGCGCGGATATCGGCCCACAGGGCTGCTCCAGCGAGCCGAGCGTCGGCGCGGGGATCGGTCGGCTCAAGTGTGGCCAACGCAGCCGTTGCCGCGTCGATTCCCTCACCGTCGTCTCGGGCGATCGCCAATTGCAGTTCGACCCAGCGAGCAGCGACGGCGCCGGGACCATCGCTTGGTAGGCGGTCGAGTTGGTCGACGAGACGGTCTCGAACCGGGTCGACCCGTCGGGTGTCGCCCAATCGTGCGCCGGCAGCCAGAAGCTCGATCAAGAGATCGGTCAGCAGCCAGCTGGCGGATTGACGGACGAGAACGGGGTCAGCTC
This sequence comes from uncultured Acidimicrobiales bacterium, assembly GCA_937925335.1. Taxonomy (GTDB): domain Bacteria; phylum Actinomycetota; class Acidimicrobiia; order Acidimicrobiales; family SZUA-35; genus CALEWY01. The sequence continues at coordinate 10,100 of CALEWY010000094.1, read as the reverse complement.
GCTTCCAGGCGTCGCGGAGCCGGGTTGTATCGCCCGAACGGCGGGCGATCGCGGCGTCGAGGGCGGCCAGGATGAACCGGTCGCGTTGCGTCCACGTCGAACCCTCACCTTCTCGAACTGCCTCGAGCGCAGCTTGGTAATCGCCGCCGACAAGACGGACATAGGCGCGAAGCAGTTGATGAGCGACCAATTCGCCGGGTCCGCCGGTGGAACGGTCGATGGCCTGGGTCAAAAGCGCTTCAGCCGCTCCGAGATCACCAACGAAGGTGGCGGCGAGGCCACCGAGGGCGTGGGGTGTCGTGCCAAGTGGTGTTTCGGGGCGGATTCGGTCGACATCGTCGGCCGCGGATGCGAACCCGGACAACGCGTCTGCGGTTCGCCCGTTCGCCACATCGGCAACACTTCGAGCCGTCGCAGCGATGAGGGCAACCTGTGGAGCTGCCGCCGGGTCGACGGCGACGTCAGAGGTGTTCGCCACCATCATGTCGGCGAGCGACCGCATGGGGTCTGCGAGTTCACCCTCGAGAGGCCGACCAGCTGCTGACTCCCAGCGAAGATCACGCAGATCCATGCCGAAGCTGATCGCGGCGGCTCCAGGGCCTGGCTCGGTCAGACGATCGATGTGAGAAAGCGCATCCCCGTAACCGAGCTCGTAGGCCGCTCGCGCTCGAACCAGCGTGAGGTCGTCGTTCGCCAATCCGGAGTCTTCGGCCTGGTCGGCGAGAGCGAGCGCCCGAGCTGGTTCGGTCACCTGCAGTCGCTGAGCGGCCTGGATCAGCGCCTCGGTTGCACCCGGCACCGTGCCAGAGCCAGCGACGAGGTGTTCGACCGCCGCGTCGGGTTGGGTAACGGTGAGAACGATCGCGAGACGATCGTGCAGTTCAGCCCGTTCGCCGTCGGTCAGGTCGGCTGCGATGGCGTGGCGAACAAGTGGAATCAACACGCCGTCTTGGTCGAGCAGACCGCCCGCTCGCACGGCTCGTTGGGCGTAGTTGCGGTCGATGCCTTCAGGGAGCGCCTCGACGGCGGTCGCTGGCTCGAGGGCAGGAGCGACCGAAAGCAAGCGAACGAGAGCGGCGGCTTCGGTTCCACATCGATTCACTCGCCCTGCAACGGCATCGACGAGTTCTTCCGGGACCGAATCAGCGGTTCCTTGCCAGCTTGACGCAACCGCGTCCGCGGCTAAGCCCAATGAGCCGCCCGTTGCTGCGTGGAGCGTTTCGAGAAGTTCCGCCGATGTCGCCCGTCCAAACATTTGGGCGACCGCGACGCCGAAGTCGTCAGGGTCGGCGAGACCAACTCGGCTGGCTCCATCCAGTTCGGTCAATACGTCGTTGAAGACCTGCAGCGTTTGATTCGAGGGCCACGGGCGTCGGCTCGCCCAGACGGGTGGCCCGCCGGAACCGGCCGAGCCAGCTGCGGTGAGAAGAACGTCGAGCGCCGCCTCTCCAAACCACTGCAGATCGTCGATCACGACAAGAGAAACGTCCGACGCGAGCGCCGCTTTTACTGCCTCATCGTCGGGCGACCGAGTGGGGTGGCCAGCGATCCAGGCCACGGTCGAGCCGTCTGCCGGGTCGAACCCAGCATCGACAACCCAGGCGCGCAACTGATGTGTTCGGCCAGTTCCGCCGGGCCCGATCACGAGCCTCCGGCTGACAAGCGCCGCTTGATCCCCGCTCAACGGGGTCCCTCCAACCATTCCCTCACCGCTCCATCTTGGTCGTGTTGAGGAGACTTCGCCACCATCAACACAAACTAGGACGCAAGTCCCACAGCCCCTTCGATGGGTGTGATGTCGTCGGCCGGCTCGAACCCGAAGACTCGCCCGTAGAACCACAACTCGGCTTCAAGGGAGCGGACGATCGTCGCCTCCTGGCGAAAGCCGTGCTGTTCGCCCTCGAACAACATGTAGGCGTGGGGGATCCCTTTCTCCGCGACCGCCGCCACGATCGCCTCGGATTGGCTCGGTGGGACGACTTCGTCTTCGGACCCTTGCAGCACGAGCAGCGGGCAGGAGAGATCAGCCGTGTGGTTGATCGGTGAGCGTTCGTCGTAGATCGCTTTGGCCTCGGGGAACGGGCCGATGAGGCCGTCGAGATAGCGGCTCTCGAACTTGTGCGTATCAGATGCCAGCGCTTCGAGGTCGGCCACACCGTAAAGACAGGTTCCCGCCGAGAAGACGTCGGAAACCTGCAGGGCTCGCAGCACGGTGAACCCGCCGGCCGAACCGCCTCGAATGGCAACACGGTCGGGATCGACAAGGCCACTCGTTGCGAGATGTTCGGCGACGGCGATGCAGTCCTCGACGTCGACCAGGCCCCACGAATCGTTCAGCAGTTGCCGGTAGTCGCGCCCGTAGCCGGTCGAACCGCCGTAATTGACGTCAGCGACGGCAAACCCACGGCTGGTCCAGAACTGAACCTTGAGGCTGAGGTCCGGACTCGAGTGCGCGGTTGGGCCGCCGTGCCCCATCACGACGAGCGGCGGCTTGGCACCTGCAACAGCTGAGTCGGTGGCGACCGAAGCCGGACCGGTTGGTGGATAGAAGAAGGCGTGTGTCGGCCGCGTCGTGTCGCCGGCCGGAATCATCAAATCGATCGATTCCGCTCGACTGAACCACGCAGGGTCGACACCGAGGTCTGCCGGTGGCCGGACCGTGTCGATGGCGCCGTTCGCAAGATCGACCACGGCAACCGACGGCAGGGCATCGGCTGAATGTCCGACGACAACAACCGAGGAGTCTTCGCCATCTCGTCCGAGCGAGCTGATGCCAGCGATGGCAACGAACGGCGATTCGACCGGCGTGATCTCGCCCGAGGCATCGAGAATCGCCAGCGAGTCGACTGCGTCGGTGGTGGTCACAACAGCGAGACGCCCCGAACCGATCTCGACCCACCGCTGCAGACCGAACACCCATTGCGGGCCGCCGATCTCCGAGCCGCTCAGCGACGTCAACGTCCGCTCGCTCTTCGATTCCGGGTCGAACGCATGCAGGTTCCAGTACCCGCTGCGGTCGGTCGCGAAGACAAGCTCGCCGGCGCTGGTCCAGTCTGCGGAGATAGCGGACTCACCCTCGGCGACCACGGTGACCTTGCCGATTCGCAGCTCGGTCGCCGACGTCCAGAGCGGAGCGACGAGAAGTTTGGTGTGGTCCCACGGCATGTTTGGGTGTTCCCACGAGATCCATGAGATCCACGCACCGTCGAGTGAGACGCGGGGCGCGGCGACGAAGTCGGAACGATCGGAGAGCACGATTGGCTCCCCACCCTGAGCGGGCACCGCGACGAGCGCGTTGACGGCCTCACCGTGATCGGCCGTGATCGCCGAATGGTGATCCTCACTGACGCACACAACCCACTTGCCGTCTGGGGTTTCAACACCATCAGCGAAACGCCAACCGTGTTGCTCGTCAGGTTCTGGCGTGATCGCTGTGGGCTCCGCTTCGCCAACCTGGCGATAGAGGCGCTGGTCGGCCCAGCTCGAGAAGTAGGTGGCCTCGGCTCCGAGGAACCATGCGCCACCGCCGTATTCGTGCACTCTCGTGCGAGCAGACATCGGAGCCGCCAACATGTCGCTGGGACCGCCATTTGAGTCGGCCCGAACGAGCACAACTCGGCCGCCCTCGGTCGGGCGAAGTTCGCTCCACCAGATCTCGTGGCCGTCTGCACTCTGGCGCGCCGCTGGGCCACCAAGACCGACACCCCCGGCTGCAACAAGGCTCGCCGTGATCGGCGACGGCCAGCTGCCGAATCCTGCAGTCGTGGACTCAGTCATGTCAGCCCTCGCTCAGCAGCTCACCGATCCGACCAAGACCTTCGCCGAGGTCATCGTCGCCGAGGGCGAACGAGAAGCGGGCATAACCCGGGCTTCCGAAGGCCTCACCGGGAACGAAGGCGACCTTCACTTCGTCGAGCACGAGGTCGGCGAGCGTGAGGGTGGAATCGATCACCTTGCCGCGAATCGTCTTGCCGATGACACCTTCGAAACTCGGGAACGCGTAGAACGCTCCCTCGGGCGCCAGACACTCGACGCCCGCCATGCCAGACAACATCGAGTGCATTGCCTTGCGACGGCGATCGAATGCCTCACGCATCATGTGAACCGCAGCAAGATCACCCTCGACCGCAGCCTGCGCGGCCACCTGAGAAACCATGGCGACGTTCGACGTCTGATGCGATTGCAGGCTCGTGAGCGCCTTGGCCATGTCTGGCGGGGCGATGATCCAGCCAACGCGCCAACCCGTCATCGCATAGGTCTTCGCAACACCGTTCAACACGATGCAGTGGTCGGCAATCTCGGGAACGACCGTGGCGATCGAGTGGAACTCCGCTCCGTCATAGGTGAGGTGTTCGTAGATCTCGTCGGTGAGCACCCAGATGCCATGCTCGGCCGCCCACTTGCCGATCGCTTCAACCTGGTCCCTGCTGTAGACGGCGCCGGAGGGGTTGGAGGGGCTCACGAAGATGAGCGCCTTGGTCCGGTCGGTTCGAGCAGCCTCGAGCTGATCGACCGTCGCTTTGAAGCCAGTCTCGATCGTGGTGGGCACAGGAACGGGGACACCACCGGCCAACTTCACGGGCTCGGGGTAGGTGGTCCAGAACGGGGTCGGGATGAGCACCTCGTCGCCCGGATCGACCACACCGGCGATGGCGTTGTAGACGGCGTGCTTGCCGCCGTTGGTGACCACAACTTGCGCTGGGTCGACCTCATAGCCGCTGTCTCGAGCGGTCTTCGCCGCGATCGCAGCCTTCAGTTCGAGCGTTCCGCCAGCCAGGCCGTACTTGTGGTTCTTGGGATCGCGACAGGCAGCGGCCGCAGCCTCGACGATGTAGTCCGGCGTTGGGAAGTCCGGCTCACCGGCTCCGAATCCAATCACCGCCTCGCCTGCAGCCTTCAAGGCCTTCGCCTTGTTCGTGACAGCCAACGTTGCCGAGGGGGCAATCGAGCCGACGCGCTGTGAAATCCGACCTTCTGTCATCTGAGAAATCTCCGGTTTGAGGTATCCACCGTGCAGGACCGCTGCCATCATTCCAGGCTGTGAGCCAAACCACTCCAGATATCCAGATCCCCGCTGAGTTGCTGCCCGCTGATGGGCGATTCGCGTCGGGCCCGTCGAAGGTGCGACCCGAAGCGGTGAGCGCGCTTGCCGACATCGCAGATGGCTACCTCGGCACGTCGCATCGCAAGTCTGGCGTGAAGGACGTGGTTCATCGTTTGCGCAGCGGACTCGACGCACTCTTCGATCTTCCCGAGGATTGGGAAGTGGTGCTCGGCAACGGCGGAACGACGCTGTTCTGGGATGCCGCGACCTTCGGGCTCGTCCGTAATCGCTCGCAGCACCTGAGCTTTGGCGAGTTCTCTTCCAAGTTCGCAAAGTGCACCGACGCTGCCCCCTTCCTCGCCGATCCGGTCGTGATCGAATCCGCGATGGGCTCCCATCCCATCCCGGTAGCCGACGAGCGCGTCGACCTCTACGCCCTCACCCACAACGAAACATCCACCGGCGTCACCATGGCGCCGGTTCGCCCCGCTGGAGCGAACGACGATTCGATCATTGCCGTCGATGCCACCTCAGCCGCCGGCGCAGTGCGCTGGGACACCGACGAAGTCGACTGCTACTACTTCGCCCCACAGAAGGCCCTTGCCTCCGATGGCGGATTGTGGATCGCCTGCTGCTCACCAAAGGCGCTCGACCGCATCGCTGAACTCGATGCCAGCGGTCGCTGGATCCCGCCAGGCCTGTCGCTTCAAACAGCGGTCGAGAACTCGGTCAAGGACCAGACCTACAACACACCGGCTCTTGCAACGATCTTCTTGACCGTGCACCAGGTCGAGTGGTTCAACGAGAACGGCGGAATGGACTTCGCCGCAGGACGCAGCGAGGCCAACGCCGACGTTGTCTACGGATGGGCCGATGCCAGCGACTACGCAACCCCCTTCGTTGCCGCGGCCGGTGAACGCAGCCCGGTCGTTGCGACGATCGACTTCGACGACGCTGTCTCGGCCGACACGCTGGCTGCAGTCCTTCGAGCCAACGGAATGCTCGACACCGAGGGCTACCGAAAACTCGGCCGCAACCAGCTGCGAATCGCGCTGTTCCCGGCGATCGACGCAGCCGACCTGACGCAACTCACACAGTCGATCGACTACATCGCTGACCAGATTCGCGGCTCATAGGTTCACCCCGTCAAAACGTCTCGGGCTGACCTGCGCGACCGCTGAATTTCGCCTAAGTTCAACGGCGGACCGGCGTCACTTGCTCGCAGTAGCGCGGTCCAGGTCTGGAGGGGCCTTGCAGTCCGTATCCCCCGGTTCGACGCGCCCTTGGCGCGTCCGCCCGATCGTTGCTCTTGCGGTGGCCATCCTCGCCGCGCTCCTTGCGACGGTCGCGCCAACACCCGTGGCTGATCAGCGGCCCGCCACTGCAGCGACGGCGACCGAGTGTCCGGCCATCACCGATTCGATCGGGCGCCTCTACGAGGCCTACTTCCTCCGCCAGCCCGACTCGGGCGGGCGCAGCTTTTGGGTCGGTGAGATGCAACGAGGACGCGGTCTTCTCGATATCTCCGACTTCTTCTCCGTCTCCACGGAGTTCCAGACCCGCTACGCGCGACTCACCAACGCACAATTCGTCGCCCAGATCTATCGCAATGTTCTCGGCCGCACGCCAGACCCCGCTGGTTCGGCCTACTGGGTCGGCCAACTCGACACGGGCGTTCGCAGCCGGGGCGAGGTCATGCTCAACTTCAGCGAGAGTGAGGAGTTCGTTCGCCGCACGGGAACCTCTCCCCCGCTTGCGGGCTACTTCAGTTGGTATCCGGCTGGCACCACCTTCGCCTGCGGCTCGGACACGTTTGCGCTGGCGACCAATGGTCGCCCGAACGTTGACGTCTTCGCCGTGCACTTCCCATCATCCCGGTCTGCCGGCGGATGGGTTTCGGTATCGAACACCGACGGGCGGATCAGCCAGAGCTTCGTGCCATTCGGCCATTTCCACCTCAATCAAGCCGTCGATACCGAACCACATGCGGGGGACACAATCTCGGTGGCAGCCGATGCCGGTATCGGCATCATGGTCGTCAGCTATGGCGGGACGCCGCTCCCCGCCTTTGAGGAGCGAGCCGGTTGGGGAGCTGGTGAACGGCCACCGACGGCGGGGGAATTCATCGACGACCTCAACAGCGCCGTCGCCATTGCTGACACGTTCTGGCACCAATCGTTCACCGGCGCCTTCGGCGGCACGTATGACCCGCCAGCGGTCACCGGCCTCTACGACGGCTCACTGCCGACAGCGCCGTTCTGCGGTCGCTTCCAACTTCTCGAGAACAACGCCTTCTACTGCCCGGTCGATCACTCGGTGGCGTGGGATGTCGGCTTGATGGCCGAGGGCTACTTGTTCGGCGACGCATGGGTCTACCTCGTGGTCGCCCACGAGTGGGGCCACGCCATCCAGGCCAGAATCGACCCATCCAACGTCTGGGTTGGCGGCGAGCTTCAAGCCGACTGTTTCGCCGGTGCGACGCTCTACGGTTCGTCCGCGGCGACACTCTTCACCAACGGAGCCGGCGACTCACTCGTCTTCGAAGAAGGCGACCAGGCCGAACTCGTTGCGGGGCTCACCGCCCTTGGCGACAAGACGCCCTGGACCGATTTTCGCTCGCATGGCGACGCCGAACAGCGAATCGAAGCCTTCGACCTCGGCCGTGACGGCGGTATCGCCGGATGTCTCCCTGTCGAGAACGATCCCAACGAGTTCCGCCGCCCAGCCTCAAGCCTGATCTTCTCCTGAGCTCAGGAGGCGTAGCCCTGCGCACAGGTTCACGGGTCAAGTCTCAAACGTTCTGAACTCTGTTCGAGCTCGGTGAACAACTCAACCACACAACGCAGTCGACAAGTCAGACCTCTTCAGCCTCTGCCTTCGGAGCGAGTCGAAGCGATGCAGAGTTCATGCAATAACGCAGACCGGTCTCGGTCGGACCGTCAGGGAAAACGTGCCCGAGGTGGGCACCGCATTTACCGCACAACGATTCGACGCGGACCATACCGAGGCTGACGTCGCGCTTCTCAACGACCTTCGCGTCATCGATTGCTCGATCGAAGCTCGGCCAGCCACAGTGCGCATCAAACTTCGTGTCCGAGGTGAAAAGCTCCTCGTCGCACACGATGCAGTGGTAGCTGCCGTCGTCCCAAACATCCCAATACTCACCAGAGAACGGACGCTCGGTGGCAGCGTTCTGGGTGACTTGGAACTGTTCGGTCGTCAGCCGCTCGGCCAGCTCAGCCTTATCGAAGGTGTACTCAGCAGTCATCGCTTCTCCATTACTTTTGGACCGCTTTCGCAGTCCCGGCTTCGCCGATCTGGATGAAATCAGCGAGCTGCCGGCCTCCGGCCGAACAGCGTCGGGTGTCCCTGGTGATGTAACCGCCTTGAGGCGCCTACGAATCCACGCGACGGGCATCTTCCACCAAATTGATCTCGTAGATCACTTCGTCGAGGCGATAGCCGGCCTCGATCGGAGCGAATCGTTGCGGATTCTCCGGCGTGATGCAGCTCTTCACCGGGTCGAGGATCGTCCACGGTGTTGGGTGGCAGAACTGCACCACCGAATAGCGATCTCCGCTGCCATTCGACGATGCGCCGTCGGGGCTGGGATCGGGGTCGGCGACCACGCGATGCCAGCCGCTCGGCACAAGGCCGTTCGTGACGTGCTCGAGCATGATGCCGGTGTTGATGATCACGGCATCTTCAGGCGGGATCGCGTCGATCCACTCACCCGAATCGAGGCGAACCTGCAAACCCTTCGCCGTCGCACGAGGAAGGGCGGTGATCAGATTGATGTCGGCGTGTTCGCCAGCCCAAATGTGATCGGTGCCTGGCGCAAGGTCCATCGCCGGGTAGTGAATCGCTCGGGTCAGCGTGGTTCCATCGACGGTCATCGTGTCGAAGTAGGACTCGTGACAGCCAATGCCCTCGGCGATGATGCGGAGGAAGCGGCGCTGCGTATCGAGCACCGAATCATGAAAGCGCTCGAGCACCTCGGTGATCCCCGGAACCTGCTCCTCGGGGAGGGTGCGTCGGGGGTAACGATGCGGGAAGGTGCGCTGCAACGGATGCCCCTCGGGAACCTCACGGCCCCAGTTCAGCATCTCTTTCCAGTCGGGCGTGTCGCTCACGGCCGCTGTTTCGACGAGGAGTCCGGTGTAACCGGTCTGGCCGTGGGTGCCCGGTGCTGCGGACTTGACCTTCTCCTCAACGTCGAGGCTGAAGAACTCCTCGAGCATCCCATAAGCGGTATCCAGCAAGTCACTGCTGATGTCGTGGCTTGTATAAACAAAGCCGCTGACAAGGCTCCGCATCACTCCATCGACAACGGCTGCGCGCTGGTCGGAGTTGCCGGATTCAAACTGGTGAAGATCGACGTCGAGGATTTTGCTCACGATCGAGATGGTACTCCCGACCGTGAGCGTCAATCACTCGCGATGTCGCTCAACGGACGGCGCAGGCGGGTTGCCGAGCGACGTTCGCAGAGGTGGATGAATCAGTCGTCTGACTCGGTGATGGTGATCGATTCGATCACGACATCGGTGAGCGGGCGGTCGTCACGAGCGGTCGGAACCTTCTCGAGCTGCTCGACGACGTCGAGGCCCTTGACGACCTTGCCGAAGAGTGAGTACTGCGGCGGGAGGCCGACTCCACTCGAGCCGCTGACGATGAAGAATTGGCTGCCGTTGGTGTTCGGACCTGCGTTGGCCATCGCAAGCGAGCCGATTTCGTAGCGACCGGGTGCGGGGAGCTCATCCTCGAAGCGGTAGCCGGGGTTGCCACGACCGGAGCCCTCAGGGCAACCGCCCTGGCACATGAAGCCTTGGATGATGCGGTGGAAGATCAGGCTGTCGTAGTAGTGGTAACGAGCGAGCGAGACGAAGTTGTTGACGGTCTTTGGCGCAGCAGCGGAGTCGAGAGCGATCACCATGGTGCCGGCAGACGTGACCATCTCGGCGGTGTAGCGCTTCGACGGATCGATGCACATGTCGAAGGGGCCATCAAACGACGTTTGGCGGGCACTTGATCCATCAACAGCAGGACATTCAGGCAC
>CALEWY010000093.1 GCA_937925335.1 uncultured Acidimicrobiales bacterium | reverse complement strand
GTCCAGCCAAAGATTGACCGTCGACGAGTGTTGGGATTGCCGTGCATATTCGGAGCGGACCAAGCCCCGATCCCGTAGCGTCCAACGATGCGCTACTCGTCGCTCACGGACCGACTTCACAGTGATGGAAACGACGGCTGGGCCGTCCACTTCGAAGCGTGGCAGGCCATCGCAGCGGGTGAGAAGGACGTCATCGTCTTGAGCGTCGGCGACCCCGACTTCTCGACCCCAGAACCCATCGTCGAACGAACCGTCGATGCACTTCGGGGCGGCGACACGCACTATGCCGAAATCGCCGGGCGCCCTCGCCTGCGATCTGCCATCGCTCAAGACATGGCGACGCGCACCGGCATGGATCTCAGCGCCGAAAACGTGCTCGTCTGCGGTGGAACGCAGAACGCGCTGATGGCCGCATCCATGTGCATCCTCGACGCCGGCGACGAGGTGATTGCACTCGATCCGATGTACCTCACCTACGAAGCGACCCTGCGCCTCATGGGAGCTGAGCTCGTTCGGGTTCCCCAGCACGCTGACACCGGATTCCGACCGGACGTCGACGCACTCGCCGCCGCAGTCGCGGAAAAGACTCGGGCGATCGCGCTCACCACGCCGAACAACCCGACCGGCGTGGTCCTCACGACGACCGAACTCGAGGCGATCGCCCGGGTGGCGATCGAGAACGATCTCTGGGTGATCGTCGACGAGGTCTACGCCGACCTCGTGTTCGATGGTGAGCACGTCTCGATGGCGGCGCTGGCGGGAATGGCCGAACGAACGGTCACCGTCAGCAGCTTCTCGAAGTCGCACGCAATGACGGGCTGGCGAATCGGTTGGGCGATCGCTCCGGCGCCGCTCGTCGAACACTTCGACGCCCTCCAGATCAACGTGCTCTACGGCCTTCCCGGCTTCATCCAAGAGGGTGCGCTCGTTGCGATCACCGATGAACGAGCGGCCTCGGAAGAAATGCGTCAGATCTACCTCCGCCGCCGCGACGTCGCCGCCGCCGTTCTTGCCACGTCGCCCCATCTCGACGTGCTGATTCCCGAAGCCGGGATGTACCTCCTGATCGATGTTCGCAAGGTGGCTGAGTCGAGCGCAGCGTTCACTCGCAATCTCTTCGACGAGATGCGAGTCTCGGTTGTCGACGCTGGAGCTTTCGGTCAACCAGCGGAAGGGTGGATTCGAGTGAGCTTCACGATCGATGAGGAACGGCTCGCTGCAGGCTGCGAACGGATCGTTGAGTTCGCGGCTCGAGGAGTAAACCGTTGAGCGAACGAATCGCCGTCGCGCTCGTTGGTCCCGGAGCGATCGGTTGCGCCGTCGCCGGCGCTCTGGTTCAGGCCGGGCACACTCCCTTCATCGGCGGACGCAGCGAGTTCTCAGAGCTCCAGGTGTCGACTCCGGACGACACATTTTCTGCGCCGCTCGGCTGCTCGGCCAACCCAGCCGACGCCCAGCCAGCAGATGCCGTTGTGCTTGCGGTGAAAGCCCATCAAACGGACAGCGCTCGAGCCTGGCTCAATGCGCTCGTCGACGACGAGACCACGGTGTTCGTCCTGCAGAACGGCGTCGAGCACGTCGAGCGCCTTCGTTCGATCGTCGGCGCCGGCCCGCAGATCGAACCCGTCGTGGTGTCTCTCCCTGCGGAGCGTTCAGCCCCGGGCCGTTGCCATGTCAGCGCAGCTAGTCGACTCACGATCCCCGCTGGCCCCGGAGGCGATCGCCTCGCCGAACTGCTCAATGGCTCCTACATCGACGTTCGTCGGTCCGATGACTGGATCAGCGCGGCGTGGGTCAAACTGCTGCTGAACGCTGCCCTTGGGGGCATCGCAGTGCTCGGCCACACGGACAACACCGTTTTCGGACGAGACGACGACGCAAGAGATCTCGCCGTTCGGCTCATGGCCGAGATCATCGATGTTGGTCGAGCCGAGGGCGCAACGCTCGGTGACGACTTGCCGAATCAGATCATCGAAGGAATCCTCGCCGTCGCCGCCGGCCACAAAAGCTCGATCGTGGTCGACCGCATCAACGGGGTGGCAACCGAGTGGGATGCTCGGAACGCCGTGGTGGGTCGCATTGGTCGGCGGCACGGGATCCCAACACCGTTGAACGACACGTTGACGACGCTCATCCGCGTCGGCGAGCCGGTCTGAATCAGGCCGGCGGTTGAATCAAAGCGGCGGTTGAATCAGAGCGGCGTGTGGCCAGATCTGCTCCGGAATCAGAACTGTGCCAGGGCCGCTCGGAGAGCCGTTCGATATTCATCGACTCGCCGAACCTTGAGATCTTCATAACCCCGAACCTGGTCCGGAAGTTCGGCAAGGTGAACCGCGGCGTCGAGGTTCGATGTGGTGAGCGCTGCACAGACCTGCTCGATCGCTGCTTCGAACTCGTCGGGTAGTTCGCGTTCCATTCGCCGCATCTCGGTTCGGCCGAACGGATCGAACGCAGTGCCTCGTAGGCGCTTGCCGGCACGAAGGGCTCGGATCGCTGGTGCGGTTCGTGCGTCGATCGTGAGCTTCGAGTTGAGACCCAGCGCTTTGAGCATCGGCGGATGGAGGTGCCAGGAGAACCGAGCGCCCTTTCCGCCAATCTGCTCGGCGTGTTCGATCGCTTCAGGGGCCAACATCAACCGAGCGACTTCGTACTCGTCCTTGTAGGCCATGAGTTTGTGCATGCTTGCCGCTGACGCCTCGACCAGGCTGGTCGACTCGGGCGACACTCGCCGTTCTGCCATTCGCACTCGCTCGATCATGGCGACGAACCGGGCAGCGTATTTCTCGTCCTGAAAGCCGATGAGGTCGGCGGTGTACAGCACGACTTGGTCGGCCACGGTCGAGTCGGTGCCGAGCGCGGTGGAGACGCGTGCGGCAAGGCTGGCGGGCAACGGTGGAACTGCAACGTCCGGAACGCCGAACGCTTGCATGCCAGCGAGTGCCGTTTCAGTCTCGGCCGCGTCGTTCGCCCACGCTCGCCCCCAGCCGAAGGCAGCGAGGTTGGCGTCGACGGCAACGCCGTTGAGGTTGATCGCCTGCTCGATCGCAGCAACGTCGACCGGCACATGGCCAAGCTGCACGCCGACGCCGAGGAGGAAGACGTTGGCGGAAGCGGATGAACCGGTGGCTGCCTCGGTGAGCGCAGCTGCGTCGACGAAACGATTGTTGACCCGGTTGGTCGCGGCATCGAGCCGAGTCCTTGCTTCGAGCAACGATTGCCCTGGTTCGGTTCGGTGAGGCTGGAGCACCTGGGCGCCAGTTGGTGTCTCATGCAGCGAAGCGATCACGATGGTTTGGTCATCGGCTGCCTCGAGAGCCCTGGGGCTCGAGGCCACCAGTGCGTCGAATCCGAGCACGACCGTTGCTTGGCCGAGCCCGATCAGGTTTGACGACGTGTGCCCCTGACGAACCAACACAACATCGCTCACCACCGGTCCGGCCTTCTGGCTCAGCCCGGTCTGATCGAGACCTTGCACGTCCCAACCGTCGAGCATGGCGGCGGTTGCCAGGATCTGAGCGGCGGTCACGACGCCGGTCCC
>CALEWY010000092.1 GCA_937925335.1 uncultured Acidimicrobiales bacterium | reverse complement strand
GGGTCGTCACTGCGACAGGATCGCCGCGACCGCACCTTGGATCAAAACGAAAGCGGCCCCCGCGCCGCTGAAACGACCGGGGACCAGACCGAGTCTGAAAGGGACTCAGTGCGAGAAAGGCTACCGGCGATTCACCGAGGTTGTCATGGCGAAGCAAGCACCGGCGCCGACCGATCGCTACTCCGACCACCATCGTCGACCGCCTGGACTTGGACCGTTGCAGCGCACCCCAACAAACGCGATTCAGCGCCAGAGCGTTTCGGCGCCCCAGCGCCGAAAGGTGGTAAGTGAAACTCGCTCTACGAGTTGAACGACCCCCAACCCGCCAAACGCGATTCAGCGCCAGAGCGTTTCGGCGCCCCAGCGCCGAAAGGCGGTAAGTGAAACTCGCTCTACGAGTTGACCGACGTGGAGCTCGCTCTGCGAGTTGAACGACGTGGAGCTGAGGGGAGTCGAACCCCTGGCCTCCTCGATGCGACCGAGGCGCTCTAGCCAGCTGAGCTACAGCCCCGAAGGGATTGGCGACCTTACCAGGATCAGCGCTCGGCGACGGCCTTGATGTTCATCGCTGCATTTCGTGGTGCCGGAGCGAGATAGGTGACCTTGGCTCGTTCGGTCGCGATCGCACCCATACGGGCGGTCAGGAGGGCGTAGCCGATGAGCAGCGCATCCATGATGAGGTGGTTCCAGATGAACAAACCTCGCCAGATGATGGCGAACACGAGACTCACAACGGCAGCGATAACGAGCGCCATGAAAATCTGTAGTCGGCGCTTCTTTGCGCTGTAGGTGCCACCGATCGGCCCTGGCGCACCGGCGTTTGCGGTCGCGCCGAATGGCGACGCGGGGCGCATGCCGAGCGGGCCGTCTTGGGCGAGCGACTTCTGCGGCGCCTCGCCGAGCACGGACATCTTTCGGTTCCAGTGCCCGACGGGGTCGCGTCGAGCACCGTTGAACAAACTCTGGAGGAGCGGGCGCCCAAGCACCCAAACCCATACAGCGGCGACTCCGAGGAGCACGCCAATCTTCCACCACGTCATGTCGCGGGAACTCTCTTCTGCTCTGCCATACCTCGGATAGGCGGCGGGCGCCTCCGAGATCCCAACATGTCGAAACTACTACGAAGCCGTGACAGCACAACGAATTGGGGAAATTACCCAAGAAGACGAGCCGTCGGCCTCAGGACTGGTCGGCGTCCCTGCGGTACGTTCCCGACCGCCCACCGGTCTTCTCCCACAACGTCACGTCGCCGATCACCATGGTCTTGTCGGCCGACTTGCACATGTCGTAGATCGTGAGCGCCGCAATGGAACAAGCGGTGAGCGCTTCCATTTCGACACCGGTGCGATCGACGGTGTCGACCTGCGCTTGGATCTCGATGTAGGTGTCTTGGATGTCGAAGTTGACGACGACCGCTCCAACCATGAGGGGGTGACACAGCGGGAGCAGGTCGCTTGTTCGTTTTGCCGCCTGAATGCCGGCCACTCGTGCAACAGCGAGCACATCACCTTTGGCAACGGCGCGATTGGCGACGAGCGCTGTGGTCTCCGGATCCATGTGGACTCGCCCTCGGGCGATCGCTCGCCGTGAGGTGGGGTCCTTCTCGGTGACGTCGACCATGCGAGCGTTTCCGAGTGGATCAAGGTGGGTGAAGCTGCGTTCGGTCACGTCGCAAGGCTAGGCCACTTGGGACCGAGCGAGGAGGTGGACGGCGAAGCCGTCAACCTCCTAGCTGAGACATGGATTTTGATGGGCGAATGAAGTGCACTTGGCCAATGGCGTGGCCTGCCCACTTCTTGTGAACCTCGCCGGCGACTGCAGCGACAAGATCCTGATCGCTACCGCCCTCTCGCAGCACGGTTCGCAGGTCAACGTGACCGAGTGCGAACAGACAGTTTCGAAGCTGGCCCTCAGCGCTGAGACGCATGCGATCGCAGCTTCCGCAGAAGGGTTCGGTAACCGATGCGATGACACCGAACTCAGCGCCAGGTCCGCCAGAGCCATCGATGCCGCCATCGGCATAGCGGAAACGCTCAGCGGGTGAGCTGCCTCGTTCGATCGGCTCGAACTCGAAGTGCTCCGAGGCGGCCGCAAGGATCTCGGCGTACGGAACGACCCGATCGTTCGACCACTCGCCCTGCGCGTCGAGCGGCATGAACTCGATGAATCGAACGGTGACGTTCTTCTCTCGGCCCATCTTCAAGAAGTCGACGACTTCGTCGTGATTGATGCCATTCATCAACACGGCGTTGACCTTCACCGGGCTGAACCCAGCAGCGACGGCCGCGTCGATGCCTTCCAACACTCGGGTGAGTTCATCTCGCCGGGTGAGTTCGATGAATCGATCTCGATCGAGCGTGTCGAGGCTGATGTTCAGCCGCTCAAGACCAGCGGCCTTCAAATCGTCGGCGATGAGCGCCAGGGTTGCGCCATTGGTGGTCATCGACAGGTCGAGCTTGTCGCCCGCTGGCGTACGCAGCGCTGCGATCTGCTCAACGAGCAACGGCAAGCGAGCTCGAACCGTTGGCTCACCACCGGTCAAACGCACCGACGTGAGACCAGCCTGATCGACCAGCGTCTTTACGACGCGAGTGATCTCCTCGAAGCTGAGGAGATCATGGCGATTCAGCCATTCCATGCCCTCTTCGGGCATGCAGTACGCGCATCGGAAGTTGCAGCGATCGGTGACCGAAATGCGCAAGTCCTTGTGAACACGCCCGAACGTGTCGATCAGCTCCGTACTCATCTCAGTGAGACTACCTGGCCTCACCCCGCGGCGAAAGGTCGGGGTCAGTTGAGAAGCATGACCTTGACTCGACCACCCGCTTGCACGCCGTCGCCGTCTGGGATGACGGCAAGCCCGTTGGCGCGGGCCATTGCGGTGAGCTGGTGCGAGCCCTGCCCTCCGGCAAGGCGCGCCCGCCACGCCCCGTCGGCTTCGGGTTCGACGATGACCCGAGCGAAGTGTGTTTTGCCGTCCGGCGGACGCAGCAGTGCGTCTTCAGCCAGGGCGGTCACCGTTGGCCGGCGGATATTGGAGCGGCCCATCATCGTCAGGAGTGATGGCCGAGCGAAGAGCTCAAAACTCACCATCGAACTGACCGGGTTGCCCGGCAGGCCAAAGATCGGGGTGCCCATCAACATGCCAAAAGCCAGCGGCTTGGCGGGCTTGATCGCAACCTGCATCCAGTTCATATCGCCGAGGCGGCCAAGCACCCGCTTGACGAAATCGAAGTCGCCCATGCTGACCCCACCCGACGTGACGAGCGCGTCGACCGGCGTGGCTGCGTCGTCACCAAGCGCGCCCCGGAGCGCCGATTCAATCTCGGCTTCGTCGTCACGCAAAAGACCGAGGTTGACGGCTTCGCAGCCAGCCTCTTCGACCAGGGCAACGATCGACGGTCGGTTCGAGTCTCGGATCTGACCGGGCTGCAATGCAGCAGGACCGACGGTGAGCTCATCACCGGTGGAGAACACACCAACCCGGGGCCGGCGATGCACCTTGACGGTTTCTCGACCGACCGACGCGATCACGCCGATGTGAGCAGGCGACAGCTCTTCTCCAGGGCCAAAGATGGCCGTGCCAGCCTGCAGGTCATCGCCGGCTGGCCGGATGTGATTCCCGACGGGCACCTCGGCCCGAAGCTCGACACGGTCGTCGCCATCGGGTGTGGTGAGTTCGACCATGATGATCGCGTCAGCCCCATCGGGGATCGGCGCTCCGGTCATGATGCGCATCACTTCGCCAGCCTCGAGCGGGCGTGGGGCGACGGCGCCTGCCGCAACGGTTGCCGCAACGGGCAACGACTTCACGTTGGATTCGCTGAGCCCAACGGTGTCGGCGGCTTTGACGGCGAACCCGTCCATCGCCGTGTTCGCAAAGGGAGGGATTGCCTCGGTGGCGGAGATCTCTTCGGCCAGCACAAGGCCCCGAGCATCCGCGAGGGCAACGTCGACGACGGGCAGAACGGAGATGTCACGAGCGACGCGAGCTTGCGCCTCATCGAGTGGAGTCATCTGCCGAGACTACAGAGCGGACGCGTGAGAGGCGTGCTGAGGCTGCACCCCAGCACGCCGCTACATAATGGACAGAGGGGCTAGACGAGGCCTTCGCGCTTCACGGTGTCGATCAAGATCTGGCGGAATTCCTCGGCGAGGTCCTCCCGCTGCAGGGCCATGTCGACGACGGCGCGGAGGTAGTCGATCTTCTTTCCGCTGTCGTAGCGGCCCTCGGTGAAGGTGAAGCCGAGCATGTCTTCGCGGCCCATGAGCGACGCCATGGCGTCGGTGATCTGGATCTCGCCACCGACACCAGGTTTCGTGGCGGCGATCTCTTCGAAAATGGTCGGGGTGAAGAGGTAGCGGCCCATCACGGCCAGGTTTGACGGAGCATCTTCAACATCCGGCTTCTCGACGAGTTCACTGATCTTGACCGTGTTCGCCGCGCCGTCAACGGGTGCGGCGGCTGCGCAGCCGTAGTTGCTGATGTTCTCGGGTTCGACCTCCATCAGCGCAACAACGGACGAGCCGTGTTCGTTGTAGGTATCGACCATTCCCTGGAGGACCGGGCCGCGCATGATGTCGTCACCCAACAAGACGGCGAAGGGCTCGTCGCCAACGTGCTCACGAGCCATTCCGATGGCGTGACCGAGCCCGAGGGCTTCTCCCTGACGGACGAAGTGAATCTTGGCCATCGACGACAGGTCTTTCACCATCTCGGCCTCGGCCGTCTTCCCTTTGGCCTCGAGCGCTGCTTCCAGCTCGGGGTGGCGGTCGAAGTGATCCTCCATCACCTTCTTGTGGCGAGAGGTGATGATCAAGATGTCGTCGAGACCAGCTTCGACGGCTTCTTCGATGACGTACTGAATCACCGGGCGGTCAACGACCGGCAGCATCTCTTTGGGAACGGCCTTCGAGAACGGAAGGAATCGGGTGCCAAGACCGGCGGCGGGAATGACAGCTTTGCGAACGGGAGCAGGCATGTACGGAACCTTTACAGCTTGAGGGAAGCATGGGGGCGAAGCTTCTGACCCTTTGTTAGTCGGTACGTGAGGTGGAGAGCTTGACGGTCTTCTCGGTATCGTGGAATCCGTTATGCCGACGTATGAATACAAGTGCACGATTTGCGAAGAACGGTTTGAAATCGAGCAATCGATGAAGGCCAAGACGCTGACCAAGCTCAAAGGTGATGACCACGAGCACAAGTTGAAGAAGGTGTTCAGCGCCGTCGGCATCTCGTTCAAGGGATCCGGCTTCTACAAGAACGATTCGGGATCGAAGAAATCCAGCTCGTCATCGACGGAATCGTCGAGCTCCAGCTCGTCGGATTCGAGCGAATCGTCGAGCTCCTCTGACTCATCGTCATCCTCCTCGTCTTCAACGAAGAAGGAATCGTCGACGAAGAAGGAAAAGAAGTCCGCCTCAGCGGACTAGCTCGCCGCTTCGTCAGGCGCTTTTCACACAACCGAGACGGCCCTTCCCCCGGCACACCACACCGAACGAAGGACCCCTCATGGAACCGACGCGCCACGATCGAATCTCACGATCGCGCCACATAGCCGGACCACGATTCGCTGAGGCCAGACGCGGGCAGTCGCGCTCGGGTTCACCCTCCGGATCGCTCGCCCTCGCTCGGATCGAGGCCTGGTTCCGCCGGCTGGATCGCCGCCGGGTCATCGCAATTGCGCTTGCCCTCATCGTTGGCCTCATCACCCAAGGCGCGGTGACTCGGGCTCGCCAGACGGTCGCTTCGCTCGGCACAACACACCCGGTTGCGGTGGCGAGCACGGAGATCGAGGCGGGAGCCGAGCTCACACTCGACAACATCCGGATCGAGCAGCGTCCAGTCGGCCACACGCCGGTTGGCGCGATCAGCACTGACGCGTCGGGTATCGACGTCATCGGTCGAATCGCCGCAGCATCGATCGTCGCCGGCGAGATCGTGGTCGAACGACGCGTCGTGTCTGGCGCTGATGCGGTCGGTATCGACGAGCGAGCGGTCTCGATCCCGATCCCCCTCGCACCTCCCCCGCTCCAGATCGGCGATGTCGTCGAACTTGTCGGCGTCATTCCTGCCGACGGGCCGTTCGGGGCCACGTCCACACGACTCGCTTCCGGCCGAGTGATCGCATTCGACGAACAAGCCATCACCGTGGCGACCTCGCCGGCCCAAGCGATGGAGGTCATCACTCATCTCGGTGCCGGCGCAGTCGAGGTGCTCGTCACTCCCCTCGACCGAATCCGTCCGGTCGAGCCGCCGGCCTCAAGCAACTGACTGCGACCAGCTAGCTTCCTTTTGATGGCGACCGACGACATTCCTGATGAGCTGCTCCGCCAGGCCCGCATGATCGCGCTCGATCTTCCTGAGGCCACCGAGATCGAAACGTGGGGCCATCCCACTTTTCGTGTGCGGAACAAGATCTTCGCCGGCATCGGCGCGAGCGACGGGCAGGGGTCGACATCGTTTGCGTCGACCGAACTCGAGTCGCTCGGCGACGTGGTGATCACGATGACGATGAAGGCAGCGCCTGGCGAACAGGAGTCACTGCTCGCCAGCGGGCTGCCATTCTTTCGTCCGAAGTACGTCGGGAGCCGAGGGTGGATCGGCATCATCGTCGATGACGAAACGGATTGGGCAGAAGTCGAAGAACTCGTGATGGACAGCTACTGCGCCATCGCTCCGAAGACACTCGCCAAGCAGCTCACCAGCCCCGACTGACCGCGACCCCGACTGATCGCCGGCCGAGCGTGGTGGAACGCGGGCTCGCCCGCCGCCAGCTACGAGGTGGTGAAGCCCTTACGCACCTGCTGGCCCCACTCGGTGCGGCCCATCAAGAACAGACGGACACCCCAAAGGCGCCAGACGATCGTGAGCGGGCGGTAGAAGAGCTGTTCGAGCACGGCGTATCCAGCGAGCTTCACTCGGTAGATGAACTTCGGATACGAGCCGAACGCCATGTCGTCGAACCACAACGTCAGAATCGTGACGGCGGCACCGAAGCCATACGCCGCGCCGAGCACCCACAACGAAGCCGGGTCGACGAGGCCGGTCACGAGGCCAACGAAGAGCAGCGTGAGGCTGAGCGCTTCCACGATCGGCGAGAGGAACTCCACGATGAAGAAGAACGGCATTGAGATCATGCCGGCCGAGCCGTAGCGGGGGTTGAGGATCATCCGCTTGTGGCGCATGAGCACGTCCATCAGGCCGCGCTGCCAGCGGTTGCGCTGACGGGCCAGAACTTTGGCGGACTCGGGAGATTCGGTCCATGCAACCGGTTCGGGCAAGAACTCGACTCGGGCTCCTTCGCTGCGTTCGTAACCAACTCGGCGGAGACGCACGATGAGCTCCATGTCCTCACCGATCGACGACTTCTCATAGCCACCGGCCGCCAGCACCTTCTCGCGCTTGAACACACCAAAGGCACCCGAGATGATCAGGTTGCCACCGAGCGGATTCCAACCAAGACGACCAACCACGAACGCTCGGACGTACTCCACCGCCTGCAACGCAGGAAGCGGCTTCTTCGGGACGACGAGATGCGGAATGGCAGCCGCCCGAACCGGCGAATCGTTGGTGAGGCGGACGGTGCCGCCGACCGCAACCATGTCCGGATTGTGGAGGAAGGGAGCGACGAGTTGTTGCAGCGCGTCTGGCGCAACGAGCGTGTCGGCATCGATGGCGCAAACGAGCTCGCCCGACGCAACGTTGACGCCAGCATTGAGCGAGTCGGCCTTACCGCCGTTGAACTTGTCGATCAGCACGAGGCGCGGCTCACGACTCGACCGGTAGAGGCTCTTGATGTCGGCGTGCTCGACGCGCTCTTGGTAGATCGGGTGGACGGGCCGCAGATCGAATCGGTTGATCAACACATCCGCCGTGTTGTCTGGCGAGCCGTCGTTGATCACGACGATCTCGAGGTTTGGGTATGACAAGGCGAGAAGGCCGGTGACCGTTTCGCTCACCGTCACTTCTTCGTTGTAGGCAGGCACGAGGATCGACACGCGAGGCGCCAATCGGGAGGTCAACATGCGCTTCCACACCTGGTGACGGTCACGCATACGGAGCCGACGGAACTCATAGATCGCGGACGCAACCATCATGAGCTGGAGGGCTGTGATGCCAATCACCCAGGCGGCCGCGATGTCCGCGATCGAGTCGAAGAACCACTTGATCATGAATCGTCCTCGTCTGGAGCTGGGCCGAGCAAGGCTTCGAGAAAGGCATCGTCGAGCCGGAGATCGAGCTCGACCTCTTCACGCTCGGCGACCACCAACATCGACGCCGACGGGGCCCCTCCGGCCTGAGCTTGAGATGCCTGAGCTTGAGGTGCCTGCGCTTGAGTGAACTGAGCGTGATCCGGCTGGGCTTGCGCCTCGCGGATCGAGGGTTGGCCGGCAGCTGTGTTCTGAACCAGCGGCTTTTGCACGTCGGCAACCGGCACGGCTGAGACCTCAACCCGTGGCGCCTGCGTGCTCGGCTGCTCGACCGTTGGCACGGAGACCTCGACAGGGTCCGGTGAGTCGACGTCGGGCAAGGGACTCTCGATCGTCACCGCTGAGCGTTCCTCGTCGGGGGCGACGGGTGACTCGATGGTGAGGGCAATTGAGGCAGCGCTGGAAGCAACTGCCGATTCTGGGTTCGCGGCCACGGCCGCTGCTTCGGATTGGGCGAGAGCGATTTGGGCGTCTCGATCGTTAGCGACCAGTTCACGGGCCGCCGTGGCCTCATCAGCCGGATCGTTCGAGCCGTCCGGATCGGCAGCCGTGTCCGACGGTTCGATCAGGCCGCTGTCGGCAAGATCGAGCGGGTTGTCGAGTGCAGGCACGATCGACAGACCCGTTCGGGCAGCGATCGAGTCCAGAATTTGGCGAGCCATGTCTCGGGCGAACGGATCATCATCGTGCAGGTGGCGACGCAGCAGCATGTGGCCCGGAGCGCCGAGATCATCCAGCGCCAGTCCGGCAGCTCGGCGAACGAGCCACGAACGATCTCGGAGCGCACGTCCGACCACCGCAGCCGAACGCTGCGACCGGGTGACGGCGAGCGACTTGATGGCGGCAACTCGAACTTCGGCGTCATCATCCACGGCCAGGCGTTCAAGGATCTGAGCCGTTGCCGTTCCGCCACCGTGACCGAGCGCCTGTGCCGACAGTCGACGGCGTTCGATGTCATCGGACCTTGCATAGTCGTCGAGCGCACTCGTCAATCGGGCGTCGGGAAGGTTCGCAGCAACCTGCAGAGCTTGCAGCGCATTCGCCTCGCCTCGCTCAAGACGCTCGAGCAATGCGGGAACCGCCCGGGATCCAGCGGTGAGCACGGCGTCTTGCGCGGCGATACGAACGACGATGGCTTCGTCGTCCAAGAGTTCGAGGAGTTCTTCGACGTGGGCGGCGGCTTGGTTGGGTGTGAGGCTCTCAGCGGCGCGGGCTCGGACGAGAGAGTGTTTGTCGTTGAGCAGCTTCGAGCGGTCGTGGTCTGGATGGGTGACCAAGTATTGGAGCTGCGCAGCCTGCACCCGCATCCGCCAGCGGCGAGCCGTTGCTCGGCGCCGAATCGACTTTTCGAGCCCATTGGTGCGAACGAGCTGTTGCAACCGGGCGCGAGCCTGGCCGTCAAGATCAACGGCCAGGGTTTGAATCACCCGGAGAAGCGCTGGGGTAGGGAGTGCGCTTGCTTTGTTGTGAACCTGTTTGGCTTCTTCGTCGTTCTCGAACAGCAGCACGCTCAGAACTTCGAGCACCTTTGCTTCCTGCTTCGCCACGATCGCTTTGCGCACGTCGGTGAGCCAGCCGGTTGCGACGTAGAAGAAGAACATCAGCAGCGACAGGCTCCACGCCACCACAAACATTTGGACGCGCATCAGTCCTCCAGCAGCCTTGTCACTCGGTGAAGGAGCAGTGGCGTGCTGAACGGCTTTGGAACGAAGTCGTCGATGCCCAGATCAAACGCCTGGCGCATGTCGCTTTCGCTCGAGCGAGCCGACAACACCACGACGTGGAATCGAGACATCGTGCCGGATTCGCGAATCTGGCGGAGGAATTGCAGCCCGTCGATGCCGCGCAAGTCGAGCTCCATGAGCACGAGGCGAGGAAGCGGTGAGCCAACGTGGCCAGTGAGTAACGACAGCGCATCGAGCGAGTCGGTCTGCTGTTCAACACGAAGGCCGCGACGAGCGAGCGTTGCGGTGAGCACGGTTCCCAACGTCTCATCCGGGTCCACAAAGAGGACGTCGGTTGCACCCGTTCGTTCGGGTTTCCAATCGAATCCGGTGACGGCAGGGCCACCCTCTTCGATGGATTCGTCAAGTGTTCCTTGTGCCTGCTCGAGCAGTTCGTCGAGCGAGCGCCCATCGACGGGGAACTCCACACCAGAGATCCGACCGTTGCGTTCGTGCAGCGCAAACTTGCTGTGCAGTTCTTTCATGCGACGCATGAGCGTTTTGCGCCCAACACCCTGAAGCGCGATCACGAGATGGTCCGAGTCGACCCGGGCGATCACGTCTTCTTGACGGAACTCGCGAGCGATCGTGGCGTCCAGCGTTCGACTTTCCTCAGGATCTTCTGAGGACGTGAACCGCAAGAAGGCAACACCGACCGGGGCGTTGCGGCGGAAGGCGACCGTGAGCATCCGTTCGATCAACACGACCGCGGCATCCCACGGGACTGCACCGGTCTTCATCGTGTTGTCTTGGATCGGCTCGAGCATTGCCCGGCGCTGCAGACGGGCCTTGATGAGCACAGCGAGATCGTCGAGGTCGATGTCGGTGCCGACGATGTCATCGGCTCCCTCGCGCAGCGCGGCGTGGCGATGGGCGGGGTTGGTCTTGTCACTGATGACAACAACGACCGCACCCCGAAGCTGGCGATCGGTTCGGATCATTCGCAGGATTTCGAACGGCTTGATCGGACCGGTCTCAGGCGTGAGGATCACGGCTCGCGACTCGCCGTCTTGCACGTGTTGAAGCAGCGAGTCAGCAGACGGTTCGACCTGTGCCCCGAAGCCACGTTTGCCGAGGTGTTCGACCAGCCACTCTGAGCCGCTGCCGAGCACACTCAAGGTTGGTTCGTGAGCGCCCCGGTGGATCGTGGCGCGGAGTTCCTCGAGGATCGCAGACGGGTGAGAGTCACGGGAGAGAACCGTCGTGACCGAATCGACCATACGAGAGCGCTGGGCGAGGTTGCCGGTTGGGGCAACCATGACGAGCGGCTGCGTTGGATAGAGCTCACGAACGCTCCGCACGAGGGGGCGGCTGCGGCTCAGATCTGGATCGCCGACCGACACGACCACCGCTGCAGTGTCGTG
>CALEWY010000091.1 GCA_937925335.1 uncultured Acidimicrobiales bacterium | reverse complement strand
TGTTGAACGCGGTGATCGATGCGGTGATTGGTCAGGTGGGCTGATGAGCCGGGGGAGTGGCCAGGGCGAGCGAGTTCGTCGTCGGCCTGGTGAGAGAGGTCAGGCGACGGTTGAGTTCGCTTTGGTCCTCCCTTTGGTTGTCTTGATTGCGTTGGTCGTGGCGCAGGTTGGGTTGGTCGCGAAGGACATGTTGTTGGTGCATCACGCGGCTCGTGAGGGTGCGCGAGCGTCTGCGGTGGACCCGACGTTGGGTGCGGCAAGAGCCGGGGTGGCTGGAGCCGCTGCGTTGGATCAGAGCCGGGTCTCGGTGACGTTGTCTGGTGGAACGTCTGAGGGTGATTTGGCGACGACGACAGTGGTGTACCGAGCGCCGACGGATCTGCCGTTGGTTGGGGCGTTGATCGGCGATGTGACGCTGCGAGCAGCGGTCACCATGCGAGTCGAATGAGCGAAGCGTCACGCTGCGAATCGTTTCGCGTTCCGCCGGCGAGGCGAAAGAGAGAGGGTCGGTTGGCTCATCGAGTGAATTGGGGTCGTGTGTTGTTCGCCTTCAGACTTTGGGATTGCGCGTCGAAGGGAATCTGTGAGTTTGGGTCGTCCATGAATCGCCTCGCCGTCGCCTCTGTTTGTGTGGCCGTTCTGCTGGTTGGGTCTGGTTGCGGTGCATCGCAACTCGATGCTGAAGCGCGCGAGAACTTCGAAGTAGCAACGGAGGTCGCGAACGGTTGGGAGGCGGAGCTCGATATCGAGATCACTGAGGCGACAGGTAGCCCTGAGCGTTCGCGGGCGATGTTCGACAATCGAGAGGTTCTCGAAAGGCCTGAGTTGTCGCGGCGGGGCACGTTGATGTTGCCGGTTGGGGAGGCTGTCGCCGAGCTGCACCGAGCTGCGTTGGCAAATGATCTTGTCTTGGCCGAGGCATGCAACGTGGTGGGAGCGGAAGGGCGGCGCACGGCTCTCTATTCCACTCCTCGCGGGTCCTGGGCCAGAATGTCGGCTAAGCCAATCGATGCGGGTGCGACGACCGTGTCGTTGGTGTTCTCGATTCCGTTGGCTGGCGAACAATTCGATATCGAGGAGTTCTCGGAAGATGTGCCGCCGGGCGGGACCGATTGTTGGCCCACGGGCTAGATCCGCGTCCGATGGGGTTGAGGTGTCGTGATCTGGCCAGCGCACTTGGTGGCGTCGGCACACAGCTGCAGGAACAGGCGTACGCTATGGCTGGGTATCGCGCAACTCGATCGGGAGGCAGCTGCTGATGTATTTCGCGTCGTCGATCACCCCGGACCAGATTCGAACCGCGCTGTCTGCGGGGTCTTCCGATGAGGACGTCGAGCGATTTCTCGGCCTTTCGGTGCCAGCTCTTGCCTTCACGACCGAGAGTCTCGGAGACTCCGGCCTTGCAGCCGTAGCGTTCGCGAGAGGTCTCGCACCGCTCGGAACACTCGCGGCAGACTGGCCAAGCCATCTTGGTGAGCCGTTAGTGATGGTTGGGGCTGTTGACCTGGCGAAGCTCCCGCCGATCGAGTTCTGGCGATCGAAACCTTCCTCTGGATGGCTGTGCTTCTTTGCTCCAGCTGTCGATTCGAGGGCGTGGAAAGCTCTGAACCAGCTGGGACATCCCGGTCTGATTGTCAACCGTGGTGGCGGAGTTGGAGCGCTAAGGATCGTTGACGATCTGGGCTTCGATCCCACCTCAGATGACCTAGGGTCGTCGCTGGTTCACGGCAACCCGGTTTCAGCGTCGCTGTTGGGAGTCGAGGCTGGGTGGTCGCTTCCTGACCACTACGAGCCGGTAACGATCGATGGGATTGCGGTGCAGCTGCAATTATTCGACGAGAGTGATTTCATCGTGAACCATGAGGATCCCCCGCCGATTCAGTTGTTCGGGCATCTCGGCGTTCGGGCTGATAGCTGGGCGTACGGGCTTGAGACTCATCGCCCCTTTTTGCTTGTGCGTGACGACATCGAACATGTTGCCTACTTGCGTCCCAGGGATGTGGAGTCGAATGACTTTTCGGAGTTTGCCTTCGGCCAGACTCCGGCGTGACGGTCCGGACGACGTCGAACGTCGGTGTCATGAGGCGATCGGGATTCACGAGCGTCTCGCCGCTGGCTCCGCTCACTCGTTGCGGTTCGCAGGTCTCTGCCGAAGTGTCCGCTCGCTTAGGTGGGACTTCCCAGGCTTGGGTTGACACGCAGGGTTTGAAGCGCCCCTAGTTTGTAGAGGCTCAGGTGGTTGAGATCTCGGTCTCGGGGACGGTGTTTTGGCGTCCTTGAGCAGTGGCCGGGTCTCCCGTAGAAGGAACACTTGCGCTGTGCTCGGGGTTCGATGACGTATGCGAGATATGACGCCATCAGAGACAGCCAGCTTCTTGATGGCGGGCACCCGCACGGGCAAGCTTGCGTGGGTTGGCAAGGACGGCAGTCCGCACGTCGCTCCGATCTGGTTCGTGCTCGATGGCGAAGACATCGTCTTCAACACCCACGAGACCGCTGGTAAGGCCAAGGCGCTCCGCCGCGAAGGCCGGGCGTCGCTCGTCGTCGACGACCAGACACCGCCATTCAGCTTTGTGAAGATCGACGGCACCATCACGTTCAGCGAGGATCTCGACGAGATCCGAACCAAGGCAACCGAAATTGGTGGGCGTTACATGGGCGCTGATCGGGCCGAAGAGTTTGGCGCCCGCAACGGCGTTGCGGGTGAGCTGCTCGTTCGTCTCACACCGACACGCACCACCGCCAAAGCTGATGTGAGCGACTGACCGTCCAAGCCTCTGCGCCCAACGGGCGAGCGATCGCAGAGCCACGTCCACACGAGTGGCACACTCTGCCCATGGATCCGGAGTCGGTCATTCACACCGTCAGCTGCCATGCCGAGGGTGAGGTCGGTGACGTGATCGTCGACGGTGTTCCCGTGCCGCCTGGCAACACCATCTGGGAGCAGTCGCGTTGGATCGCAGAGGATGGCCGCCTGCGCAACCACATGTTGAACGAGCCTCGCGGCGGTGTGTTTCGTCACGTCAACCTGCTCGTCCCCGCCGTCTCGCCGGACGCCGATATCGGCTTCATCATCATGGAACCGGTGCACACGCCGCCGATGTCTGGGTCGAACTCGATGTGTGTTGCGACCGTCGTGCTCGAGACGGGCATCGTCGAGATGGTCGAGCCGATCACGAACATCACACTTGAAGCACCGGCGGGCCTGGTGCCGATCGAAGCGCGATGCCGCGACGGCAAGGTCGAGAAGGTCACCATCACCAACGTCGCGTCGTTCGCTGATCGTCTCGATGCCATGATCGACGTCGAAGGCATCGGCTCGCTGCGTGTCGACACGGCATTCGGTGGTGACAGCTTCGTGCTCGTCGACGCTGCCGACCTTGGGTTCAGCATTGAACCGAGCGAGGCGGCCGACCTCGTCGCCATCGGTCGACGGGTCGCGGCGGCAGCGAACGAACAGCTCGGCTTCCGCTATCCAACCGACGACATCGAGTGGAACCACATTTCGTTCTGTCAGATCGCCGGCCCGCTCGAGCGCAACGGCAACACGCTCACGCAACGATCGACCACCCTCGTCGAGCCAGGAAAGCTCGACCGCTCTCCAACCGGCACGGCCGTCTCCGCTCGCCTTGCGATGCTGGCGGCAAAAGGCCAAGCCGAGGTTGGCGATCAGCTCGTGATGAAGTCGATCATCGACTCCACCTTCGTCGGCACGATCACCAACACCACATCGGTCGGCGACCGCCCCGCCATCATCCCAACGGTGTCTGGCACGGTGTGGCTCACCGGCACACATCAATACCGCCTCGACCCAACCGACCCCTGGCCGGAGGGCTACCGAGTCGGCGACACCTGGCCGATGGGCTGACCCTCAGCGCGAACCTCGGCCGCCCGTCCAGCGGAGTGAGGACTCGAGCGGGACCCGCTCCCTTCTGTGCCAAGGGGTAATCGCCTCGCCGAGTTGTCGTTTCGGGCGCTCTCGGCAACCATCACCGCGTGCTGATTTCAGAACTCTTCGACGTGTCCGGAAAAGTCGCCATCGTCACCGGTGGCTCTCGCGGTATTGGCGAGATGATTGCGGAAGGCCTCGTCAAGAATGGCGTCCGCACCTATATCACGTCGCGCAAGGCCGGAGACTGCGATGCCACCGCCGCTCGCCTCTCTGAGTTCGGCGAGTGCATCTCGATTCCGTGCGATCTTTCTTCGAGCGAAAGCATGGACGCGTTCGTCGCCGCGTTCACCGAGAAGGAAGACAAGCTCCACATCCTCGTGAATAACGCTGGCGCCGCCTGGGGCGCTCCTCTTGGCGAGTTCCCCGACGTCGGTTTCGACAAAGTCATGAACATCAACGTGAAGGCACCCTTCATGCTGAGCCAGGCCCTGCTGCCGCAGATTCGTGCGGCAGCGACGGAGGAAGACCCCGGCCGAATCATCATGACCGGATCGATCGACGGCATCCGTGTGCCATTCGGTGACAACTTCTCCTACTCCGCCTCAAAGGCCGGCGTTCACATGGTCGCTCGCCATCTTGCGCACTTCGTTGTGAAGGATCACATCACCGTCAACACGATCGCCCCCGGCCCATTCGAATCGAAGATGATGGGTTACATGCTCGACGATCCGGACAGCCGCAAGATCGTCGAAGGAACGGTGCCGCTCAAGCGCATCGGTTCACCCGAAGACGTCGCAGGAACCGTGATCTTCTTGGCCAGCCGTGCCGGAGCGTTCATGACCGGCAACGTCATCCCACTCGATGGTGGCATCAGCACGCACGGTTAGCCGGGGTCGATGCCGACCTCGCTTTAACGAAGCGTGAGGCCGCCGTCGATCGTGATCACCTCACCGGTGATCTGCGATGCTCGGTCCGAACACAAGAACGCAACCGCGTCAGCGATGTCTTCCGGGCTCTGATCCTGCTGCATCGGCATGATCTCTTTGATCATGGCGTCGTAGTCGTCCTGATTCGGCTGCATTGCCTCCCACAGCTGGGTGCGAATGATGCCCGGTGCCACTGCGTTGACGCGGATGTTCTTCGGCGCGAGCGCCTTCGCCATCGTCTTGGTCCAGTTGATCAAGCCAGCCTTTGCTGCGCCGTAGGAGAACAGCGAGCTCGCGATCAGCCCGGCGATCGAAGACGTATTGCAGATAGCCGCACCAGGCTTGAGGTCGGGCCCGATCACCCGCGTCACGATGTGGGCCGAGGTGAGGTTGAGGTCAACCATCGCTCGGAAGCTCTCGACTGAACCGAACGGGTCGAACGCGTCGTTCGCTCCCTCGGCGCCGTCTTGCACGCGGTCGAGGCGCCCGCCACCAGCGTTGTTCACGAGCACGGTTGGCACTTCGCCAACCATGGCGTAGGCAGCCCGCACCGACTCCTCGTCCGTGACGTCGCATGCGTAGATCGGAACCTCGGGAAGCGAACCCTCGGCGGGGATGATTCCTTCGGCCAAGTCGAACACGGCGACCCGTTCCACAACACCTTGTTCGAGCAACGCTCGAACGATGGCCAGCCCGATTCCTCGGGCACCTCCGGTCACAATGGCGAGTCCACTCATGGCCGGAGACTAGGTGGGTCCCCGCTCCCCAGCGAAAGCGGCGAGAGTCTCAAGGGTTGACGAAGAGGTCGAGCATCTCGTCTCGAGTGAGCAACGGCGACGGCACGTCGAGTGCGCCGGGTTCGACCTGTGTGGTGATCGTCACCGTTGACTCAACGAGAGTCCATCCGTCGAGTTCAACAAGGCCGGCGAATGGTTGGTCTTGCTCGTTTCGAGCGGTCCAGACCGTCCCGCCTTCCGAGGGTTCGGCTGCGTGTGGCGTGAGGGCAATCTGTTCGAGCACCGATGCTGCGTTGCGGTGGTCGAAGATCACCCCGATCACGAAGGCATGCGGCTCGATCGATGCCCAGAGATCGGCGTTCGCCGGATCGATCAGTTGCGTTTGGCCACTGCCTTCGCCTCCATCGCCGGGCCAGTACCGCTCGAACATGGTGCTGATCCCGTTGATGGCGTTGCCGTGATGGCCTGCCGTCGTCACGGCGCCCGGAGCTTCGCCAGCTCGGACCTGAGCGAAGGTTCCGACCGAAAAGGACTCTGACGGTTCGAGGTTTGCTCCGAGGAACGCAAAGCCTTGTGCTCGGTCACAGCCGGCCGTCGTCTCTTCGGGAGCGGCTTCAGCGACACACTGCTCTTGTTCATCAAAGAGCCGCTGGGCTTCTCGCTCGCCGTACGTGGCGATCACATCGCTCGCATCGAACCACTGATGGGTCACTGGCTGGGGAGCGGCAAGGTCGAAGGCAACGATCATCGTGGAAGTGACGAGTTCGCCATCGACCTCAAACGTTTGTGACAACGTCATCGTGCCGCGAGTGATCGCCGAGAAGTCTGGAATGTCGGAAGGAAGTGGGTAAGCGTCGATGAACTCGGAGGCATTCGAGATGAGCAACACCATTTCGCCGCGCTCCATACCGTCGTTGAGTTGGCTGAGCCAGAAGGCTCCTCCGTCCGGATCGGGGCTGCGGCCGAGCACGTTCGTGTAGATGGCGTTCATGAATGCTTCGTTATCGGTGTCGCCATAGGTCCCCACGAACTCGTCGGAGGTGGCAAAGAAGCTTGCGATGCGGCGAGTCGTCCAGTCGTCCGAATCGAACGCATCAAGCCAGAACCGAACGCCTTCTGGCTCCGGCTGACGGCCGAGAACGGCCTGGTAAAGACGAATGACGGTCGAGTGTTCCCGGGTCAGCTTCGGATCGTTGATGATCTGTTCGTAGGTCTCGTCAGGGGTTTGAGAGACGGCGACGGATGGTGCCCCGACGATGGTCGCAAGAAGGGCGGCAACGATGACGACGAGGCGACGCATCCCCTAAGGCTTCCACCGCTGACGCGTGGCGGGAAAGAGCCGCTGTGCCCAGTCTTCATAGGATCATCCGGACGGCTAGATGTCGCCGCCACCTACCTGGAATGCGGTTGGTCGGCCGGTGAGCTTGCCGGCCACACCGTCGACCAAGAACGTGATCGAGGCGTCAAGTTCTTCGAACGGCACCTCAGCGTGCAGCCCGGGGCTGGCGTGAAGCCTGCTTGTGCGCGGAGCCGGTGGCGAGCAGTTCGATCACCTCAGCGGAGGGCCGAACGTCGCCAAAGGATCGGTAAACGGTGTGAAGTGTTGCGTTGAGCACGGCGTCTGATTGCGCGGCGTTCGCATCAGCCACCGTGACGACTCGGTAGTCGAGTGCAGCGGCATCGCGCACAGTCGACTCGCAACACACGTTGGCCGTGCCAGTCGTGCGCCACGCCTACGCCCTCATGCCAGAACGCGCCACCTCAGAAGGGCTCGGCGGGATTGTCGGCTGACCCGAGCGTGGTGCGGAGCAAGGCCAACGCTGCCATCTTCTCAAGCGGATCGTTGCCGTTGCCGCACTTTGGCGACTGCACACACGAGGGGCAACCGGTGGTGCAGCCACAGGTCTCGAGCACCTGCGCCGTCGCTTCGAGGTGGCGATCGGCAGCGCTGTAGGCAAGGTCGGCGATGCCTGCTCCACCGGGGTAACCGTCGTAAATGAACACCGTTGGCAGGTCGGTTTCGGGCGCAGCCGCAATCGAAACACCGCCAACATCCCATCGGTCGCAGATCGTGAAGAGCGGCAGGATGCCGATGGCTGCGTGCTCGGCCGCGTGCAGCGCACCGGGCAGCTTGAAATCGCGGATCCCGGCCTGGTCGATCAGGTCGTGCTGCCACTCGTACCAAATCGCCGTGGTTTCGAGTTCTTCTGGCTCAACGTCGAGATCGACCGTGTCGAGCAGCGTTCGGCTGCCCGTCTCGCGCACCTGGTAGCCCGTCACCGTGGTGGTCACGCGAACCATGCCGAGGTGGAGAAGCGATGCCCCGACGGGCTTCGACTCCTTCGACGAGATCACTTCGATCGCAATGTTCGACTTGGTCTGCGTCCATGTCTTGCCATCGTCCTTGCGGGCCCGAGCGGTGCGGGCGTGCAAATCGAGTTCTTGAATCTTCCACGGCTGACCGCGGTGCAGATAGACCGCACCCTCGTGCACGAGTGAAGCGGCACGGCCAAGCTCGACCGTGCCGATCAACTGATCGTCCTCATCAACGATGCGCGCCTCACCGGTTGACGCCGAGCGCAATCCAATACGGTGGAAGGGCATCCCGCGGCCACCCCACACCGCACGCGGCACCCGCCGGCGGTCGGGCCGAATACGCAATTCGTCTTCGACGACGAGGCGGCGGATGCCGTCGTCGAGTTCGCCCCACCACCGGGCATCACCCGGCATCAGCGGATGCTCATAGGCCGCACATCCGAGATGCGGATCGAGGATGTTCGGATTGTCGACGTTGACCACCGCTGGCTCCGGCGGCCGTGCGAAGAGATCGTCGGGATGGTTGACGAACCACTGGTCGAGCTGGTCGTCACCTGCGACGAGCACCGCAAGCGACTCCTGTTGTGAACGCCCGGCCCGGCCGATCTGTTGCCAGAACGATGCGATGGTTCCGGGGAACCCGCACAGCACCGTTGCGTCGAGTCCACCGATGTCGATGCCAAGTTCGAGAGCACTGGTGGTGACGACGGCTCGCACGGTTCCGGCCACGAGTTCGGCTTCAATTTCTCGTCGTTCGGCAGCCAAATAGCCGGAGCGGTAAGGTCGCACGGTGCCGGCTAGTGCAGGTGGGAGCGCTCGGGCGACGCCGGCCGCCACTCGTTCGGTCAGCGCGCGGCTGGCGCAGAACGCAATGACCCGATGCCCTGAGGTGACGAGCTCGGACACCACCTTGATGGTCTCGCTCGCCGGCGATTGCCGAATGCCTTTGTCGACGTCGACCAGTGCCGGCTGGACCAACGCAATGTTGCGGGTGCCGCTCGGCGAGCCGTCCTTGCTCACGGCGACGACGGGTTTGCCGCACAGCTCCGAAGCCAGGACTTCGGGTTTGCCGATCGTGGCGGACGTGAAGACAAACGTGGGGTCAGATCCATACAGCGCACACGCACGCTGGAGCCGACGCATCAGATGAGCGACGTGGGTTCCGAAGATCCCGCGCAGCACGTGAAGCTCGTCGATCACGACGTGCTCGAGCCGCTTTAAGAACGTGGCCCACTTCGCGTGGTGGGGGAGGATCCCGTGATGGAGCATCTCGGGATTGGTGAGCAACACGTTGGCGTTCGAACGAGCCCAGGTGCGCACGTCTCGACCGGTGTCGCCGTCATAGGTTGAGGCTTGAAGGCCAGGCACCTCGAGTTCACCGAACGAACGAAGCTGATCTTGCGCCAATGCCTTGGTTGGGTAGAGCAGGAGTGAGGTGCCCGAGCGAATCCCACTGACGATCGATTCGGCGATCGGCACCTGGTAGCACATCGACTTTCCTGACGATGTTCCCGTGGCCACCACCACCGATCGTCCGTCACGCACGAGATCGATTGCCTCGGCCTGGTGGGAGAACAAACCTTGCGGCGGCACGACGTGAGCGATCGACGGCGGCAGCGGGCGGGCGAGATCCGCAAAGGTGGCATCACGAGCCAGGACGATCTCTCGGTGGACAAGTCGCCCGTCGTCTTCAAGGCGGGAGATCGCACCGGCCATGTCGGCAGACTCAACGGCAGCATGCTCAACGGCACCGAAATCATTGGCGGAGCATTCTGCATCTGAATCGTTGGCGGAGCATTCTGCATCCGCTGTGCGCACTGCCTCGACCACAAAGAGAGACTAGTTCCCACGAGTGACACCCCCCGGGCTGGGTCGTTCTGCCGCCCGGGGATATTTGACTCCCACGCGGACACGCACAAACGGTCACGGATCGGTAAGACTCATATTCATGGGCACGCAGCTTCCGAACCAGACGACGCTTGCCGTGCCTGAACCCGGGCGCCGAGCTGCTGAAGCGTTCGTTTCGCAGCACTTCTCACACCTCATCTGTGACGAAGTCGAAGGCTCCGGCAGCTTCAATGGCGGTCAAACCGCTGCTGACACGGCACTCGCAGCCTTCGATGTCGCTGGCTATGCACAACGCCGCAATGAGGTGTTCCCAACACCGAAGCGCGGTGCATCGGCTCTTTCGCCCTACGTCCGTCACGGCTACCTCACCCTTGAAGATGTGTGGAACCACGTTGGCGGCGGCCCAGCGCGTGATGTCGACAAGTTCCGCGACGAGCTGCTCTGGCAGGAGTTCGCCCGGCATTGGTACGCCCGTCTGGGCGCTCGCACGAAGCACGGACTTCGTCGCCAGCTGCTTCCAATCGCCGACACCATCGAGCCGGGTTCGCCAAATCTCGACGACTGGAATCGCGAGCTCGCCTGCTTCGAACTCACGATCGACGAGCTCGAAGAAGACGGTTGGATGGTCAACCAAACTCGCATGTGGCTCGCCAGCCACTGGGCGGTTCGGGCTGGCTATCGGTGGCAAGACGGTGAAGACCTGTTCTTCAAACACTTGCTCGACGGATCCCGCGCGGCGAACCGACTTGGCTGGCAGTGGACCGTTGGCGTCGGCTCATCGAAGGCCTACGGATTTAGCCGCTGGCAGGTTGAGAAGCGAGCCGCTGGCCTGTGCGCCTCGTGTGATCTCGTCCACGCATGCCCGGTCGAGAACTGGCCGCCCGATCCGCCACTCGATCGCCGCGAACCACCAGCGCTGTTGAAGACCGACCCCGACCCGGCCGCTACCGCTGGCCCTTCGGTTGCTGAATGCAACAGCGCCCCCGACGTGGTGTGGCTCACCGCCGAATCACTCGGCGACAACGACCCGGCGCTGATCTCGAATCCAGAGCTTCCGGTGCTGTTCGTGTTCGACGAAAAGCTGCTCGCCGGGCTGCAACTCTCAGGCAAGCGGCTGGTCTTCCTCGTTGAAGGTCTCGCCGAGCTCGCCACGCATCGCTCGCTCGATCTTGTGCTCGGCGATCCCGTCGCTGAACTCGCTGGACGATCACCGGCTGTCACGTTTGCTCCCGTGCCGGGGTTCCGCTCCCGCGCCGCCAAACTCGACATCGCCGAGCTGCACCCGTGGCCATGGCTGGTCGAGCCAGCGAAGAGCTCGATCGCGAGCTACAGCGCCTGGCGTCGCGGCGTCGGCATCTAGCTGCCCGCGCCGAAGTAGCTGTCCACGCCGAAATAGCTGTCCACGACGGAGTCGCTGCTCACACCGAGCTGTGGGCCTCCGCCGGTAGCTCGAACGAGCCGGCGTGAATAGATGGCGGGTCTGATGAGTTGATGACGTCATGACCGACGGATCACGTCCCCCGTTCCCACCCTTCGACGAAGCTGGCGCTTGGAAGAAGGTGCTCGGCGCTGAGGCCGCGTGGAACACGCGTGATCCCGAACGAGTCGCCGGTGCGTATTCGCTCGATAGCGAATGGCGAAACCGCGACACGTTCCTCAAGGGCCGCCAACAGATCCGAGACTTCCTCGCCGAGAAGTGGGCTCGTGAAACCGAATACGCGCTCCGCAAAGACCTGTGGGCCTTTTCGGGCAATCGAATCGCCGTGCGATTTCAATACGAGTCGCTCGATGCCGATGGACAATGGTGGCGTTCCTACGGAAACGAGAACTGGGAGTTCGACGATCAAGGATTGATGCGTCGTCGTGAGGCCTCGATCAACGATGTGGCGATCACCGTTGACGAACGTCGGCTCTTTGGCCCGAGAGCCGAAGACGACGACAGCGGCATCCCACTCCGCTGACCACTCGATCGTGAGGGGCCAACGGAGCAGGATGGGTGCCTCAGTCGCTGGTCGAACCCCAGGTGAGGATCTCGCCTGTCCCCGCCGTGAGCATCGTGCCGGGGAAGACTCGAACCCGTCGTGGTTCAAGTTTGAGCAATCCGAAGCCCGGCGAGTCAGCTCGTTCCCAACCGGGAACGATGCTCGGGTCGTAGCCGACGGGTTCGTCAGCGTTGACGAATCGGTCCCACCCTCGCTGTCGGGCCAGGGCGTCGCCCTCCCAGATTGCGACGCAGTCAGCGGTGGCAACATCCTGGGTCGGGTCCCAGTAGGTAAGAGACACACGGGGCTCGTGCGCCAAATGAGCAGCCTTTGGCGACTCGGGGCTGGTTGCGATCCATCCCGTCAAGTCGCTGCCGTCCCATTCCCAAATGGGATGGAGGATGCGGGTGCGAGGTTGCCCGGTCGGGTCGACGGTTGCGACGGTTGCCCAGACGATTCGATGAGCGGTTTCGATGAACGCAGGCGCGGTGCGCGCCAATGATGAGTTGTCAGTCATATGAGTCTCCATTGATCGAGTTGTGTGGTTCGAGGTCGACTCAGCTGTTCATGCGAGCCACCGTATGCATCGAGGCGATCGCGCGACAGCGATTTTCGTCCATGAGCTCCATGGGGCTTGCCATCTCCCGCCTGATCAGGCCCGTGCAGTACGTTGAGATCCCGTGACTGAATCCGCTGCTGACGGTGCAGAAATCCGCATCGACATTCCCGCGAGCGTCAACCTCGTCACAGTGGTGCGCATGATCGTGGCCTCGGCCGCGTCCGCTGCTGGATCACTTGATGGCGATCGCCTCGACGACCTCCGCTGGGTGACCTCGGAAGCGACCACCAACGCCATCCAAGCCAACATGTCGCGCTTCGAAGATGAAGCGACCGGACCGTTCGGACGAGTCACGATGCGCTGCGAGGTGTCGGACGATCACGTCGCCCTTGAGGTCGAGGATGAAGGTCTCGGATTCGCAACGGCTCCCGACGTTCCAGACATGACCCATCCTGATCGTTTGCTGATCGAAGGTGGCTTTGGTGTGCCGCTCATGCAGCACCTGACCAGGGGCAACATGAACTTCACGTCGAGCAACGACGGCACTCGGCTCAGGCTGAGAGTGAACCGAGAATGAACAACTTCCGTTGTAGGTTGGCCGGTCGTGTCTGAGAGTCCGCTTCAAGTTCAAAAGGAAGCCTGGAGCGGTGGCGATACCCGTCTCGCGAAGGCTGTCGCTCGGCCGATGGTTCGATTTCTCGCGCAGGAAGCCGCGTCCGGCGTCCTGCTGCTCATCGCCACCGCCATTGCGCTGATCTGGGCCAACTCGCCATGGAGCGAGAGCTATCACCATCTTTGGGAGACCGAGGTGGAGTTCGCCATCGGCTCGTGGATGCCGTTCCTCCACGACGATCACGGCCTCTCGCTGGAGCTGTGGGTCAACGACGCCTTGATGGTGATGTTCTTCTTTGTCGTTGGGTTGGAGATCAAACTCGAACTTGTCGTCGGTGACTTGCGAGAGGCGCGCGTCGCCGCGCTTCCAGCCGTCGCTGCGCTCGGCGGCATGGTGATTCCCGCCGGCCTCTACCTAGCCCTCAACGCTGGCGGCCCCGGCGTCGATGGTTGGGGAATCCCGATGGCGACCGACATTGCGTTCGCCGTTGGTGTGCTGGCCCTTCTCGGCTCACGAGTGCCTCGCAAGCTGAAGTTGTTCCTGCTCACCTTGGCCATCGTCGATGACATCGGCGCCATCTTGGTCATCGCGATCTTCTATACCGCCAACCTCAGCTTTGCCTGGCTCTCGCTTGCCTTCGCCGGCTTGCTCGCCATGGCGGTGATGCGTCGTCTGCGCATTTGGTACGTGCCGGTCTACGTCCTCGTCGGCATCGTCGTTTGGTACGCAACGTTCCGCTCCGGTGTACACGCCACGATCGCCGGTGTTGCCATCGGTTTGTTGACGCCCGCCGAACCGCTCCTCGGAGCGCGCCGCTTCGAGGCCTTTGAAGACATGCTCACCGGCGACTCGGTCAACCCGGCAGGCATGCGCGACGCGAACTTCAGACTGCGCGAGTCCGTCTCAGTGGCATCTCGCTTGATTGGCGTGATCAGCCCGTGGACGAGTTTCTTCGTCATCCCGATCTTTGCGCTCGCAAACGCCGGCATCGAACTGTCTGGTGATTCGATCAGCGCGGCCCTTGGGTCGTCCGTCACACTCGGCGTGATCCTCGGACTCGTCGTTGGCAAGCCGCTCGGCATCTGGTTTGCCACTTGGCTCGCCGTGAAGGGTGGATTGGCCTCGTTGCCAGACGGTGTGACCCTCCGCCACGTGCTCGGTGCTGGCGCTGTCGCCGGTATTGGCTTCACGGTTGCACTCTTTATTTCCGGCCTGGCCTTTACCGATGCGGAGATCATCGATCAGTCGATCATCGGCATTCTGATCGCCTCGGTGCTCGCTGCTGCGGTGGGTGCTGGTGTGCTGTGGAACGCTCCACCGGCGGCAACCGCCGGTGAGGATGCGGCCTCTGACGGACACGACGATCACGACGCTGAGCACGCAAAAGCCTGATCCGAACGGTTCATCCGTCGCCCCGACTCTGAGCGAAATAGTCGGGGGTGTTCGCAAAAGCGCTCCTGGCCTTCCTAGTCTGCGCCGGATGGCCCAGTCGCTCGTGATCGTCGAGTCCCCCGCGAAGATCAAGAAAATTTCGGAGATTCTTGGCGACGGTTACGTCGTTGAGTCCTCGATCGGACACGTTCGAGATCTCCCGCGGAAGGCTGCCGACGTCCCCGCCGCGTACAAAACAGAGAAGTGGGCGAAGCTCGGCATCGACGTCGATAACGACTTCAAAGCGCTCTACGTCGTGTCGCCTGAGAAGAAGGATCAGGTCAAGAAGCTCAAGAAGCTGATGAAGGAATCGGACGAGCTCGTGCTCGCCACCGATAAGGATCGCGAAGGCGAAGCGATCGCCTGGCACCTCATCGAGGTTCTGAATCCGAAGGTGCCGATCAAGCGCATCGTCTTCACCGAGATCACGCCTGAAGCCATCGATCGAGCGATCAACTCACCGGGTGATCTCGACCGCAAGATGGTCGATGCTCAAGAGGCCCGTCGCCTTCTCGACCGCCTCTACGGCTATGAGGTGTCACCCGTTCTTTGGAAGAAGGTCATGCCGAAGCTGTCGGCTGGCCGAGTGCAGAGTGTGGCCACCCGTGTGGTCGTCGAGCGTGAGCGTGAGCGGATGGCCTTCCGCTCCGCCAACTACTGGGATCTCAATGGCACGTTCACCGCCGCCAGCGCGGAGCGTCCATTCGACGCCATGCTCATCGACGTCGATGGCGCTCGAATCGCAACCGGTCGTGACTTTG
Source organism: uncultured Acidimicrobiales bacterium (assembly GCA_937925335.1). Taxonomy (GTDB): domain Bacteria; phylum Actinomycetota; class Acidimicrobiia; order Acidimicrobiales; family SZUA-35; genus CALEWY01. Next base: position 33,657 of record CALEWY010000091.1, on the reverse strand, counting down.
GCCAGAACGGTGTGCTCAACGAAGCGAAGAGCGGCGCCGAGGTGATGCACCTCGACGAGGCCGCCGCGCAAGCGCTCGTCAGCGACCTTGAGAATCGGTCGGCCACGGTGAAGAGCCGCGAAGCCAAGCCGTATCGCCGCCGCCCAGCTGCGCCGTTCATCACCTCGACTTACCAGCAAGATGCCAGCCGAAAGCTCCGGCTTGGTTCCTCCGCTGCAATGCGTGTGGCGCAGGGCCTGTACGAGCGTGGCTTCATCACCTACATGCGTACTGACTCCACGACGTTGTCGGAGCAGGCCCTCACCGCCGCTCGTAACCAGATCACCGAGCGCTATGGCACCGATTTCTTGCCGGACGAGGCTCGTGTCTACAAGGGCAAGTCGGGCAATGCACAAGAGGCTCACGAAGCCATCCGTCCCGCTGGCGACCGTTTCCGGACCCCCGAAGACGTCGCTGGTGAGCTGTCAAAGCAGGACCTCGCGGTCTACACGCTCATCTGGCAGCGCACGGTCGCCTCGCAGATGACCGACGCAACCGGCGAGACTGTCACCTTGCGCCTCGGCGTGGAGTCGGCATCCGGTCGCAACGCCACGTTCTCGACCTCCGGCACGGTGATCACCCACCAGGGCTTCCTGAGTGTTTACAAGGAGTCTGAGGACGAAGCTGAGAAGGAGAAGAGTGACGAGGCTGCTGAGCAGCTCTTGCCGCCGCTCCAAGAAGGCGACAGCGCAACGCTTTCCAACTTGGAAGCCGCTGGCCACGACACCCAGCCTCCGGCTCGGTACACCGAAGCATCACTGGTGAAGAAGCTCGAGGAGCTCGAGGTCGGACGGCCGTCCACCTATGCCTCGATCATGGGCACGATCCAGGCTCGCGAATACGTCTGGAAGAAGGGCACAGCGCTCGTTCCGAGCTTCAAGGCCTTCGCCGTCATCGGGCTGCTCGAGCAGCACTTCCCGAACCTGGTCGACTACGCCTTCACCGCCAAGATGGAGACCGACCTCGACTCCATCGCGATGGGTGACAAAGAGACCATCCCGTGGCTCACCGACTTCTACTTCGGTGACGACTCAGACGATGGACTCCAGAAGAAGGTCACCGAGCGCCTTGGTGATATCGACGCTCGCGCCGTCAACTCGATCCCGATCGGTGGAGACGAAGACGGCATTGCGATCGTCGCCCGAGTCGGTCGCTACGGCCCCTACCTCGAGCGCGGCGAAGATCGAGCCTCGATCCCAGACGACATGGCTCCTGATGAGCTCACGCCTGCTCGAGCGATCGAGTTGATCGACGCGCCGAAGAGCGACCGCGAACTCGGCACTCATCCCGAGACCGACCTTCCGGTGTTCGTGAAGGCTGGCCGCTTTGGGCCCTACGTTCAGATGGGCGAGCACGACCCTGAGACAGGCGAGAAGCCCCGCACCAGTTCGTTGTTCCAAGACATGAAGCCCGAAGAGCTCACCTTCGAGCAAGCGGTTTCTCTCCTCGAGCTGCCGCGACTGATCGGCCAAGACCCGGCCGACCAGGGAGCGATCACGGCCTACAACGGTCGCTACGGGCCCTACCTCGAGAAGGTGTTCCTCGACGAAGAGGGCAACACCAAGAAGGACAGCCGGAGCATCGACTCCGAGAACCAGCTTCTCACCATGGACATCACCGAGGCGCTCGCCGTGATGGCCCAACCGAAGCGTCGTCGTGGTCAGGCCGAGCCCAAGCCCGTGAAGATCGTCGGCATCGACCCGATGACCGAAGCCCAGGTCGAGCTCAAGGATGGCCGCTTCGGGCCATACGTGACCGACGGCGAAGTCAACGCCTCGCTCCGTAAGGGCGACACCGAAGAGAATCTCACCATCGACCGAGCGGCCGAGCTGCTCGTCGAGCGTCGTTTGAAGATCCAGGCTGACGGCGGGGTGGTCAAAAAGAAGAAAAAGGCGACCAAGAAAAAGGCCACGAAGAAGAAGGCGACCGCCAAGAAAAAGGCGACCAAGAAGAAGGCCACGAAGAAGAAGGCTGTGGCCAAGAAGGCTGTCGTCAGCGGTGATGCTCCCGACATGACCGAGCGTTCGCCGGCATCGGCAGCTGAGCTTGGTGTTGAGAACAACGCTGACGGGCTCGATCCCGACGCGTTCTAACCAGCAGGGTTCACGTGAACGGCCTCTACATCGCGTTCGAAGGTGGCGAGGGCTCAGGTAAGAGCACGCAGGCGCGCCGTCTTGCGAAACGAATCGATGCCGTCCTCACACACGAGCCCGGCAACACGCCGCTCGGCAAGCAGCTTCGACAGCTCTTGCTCGGTACGGACGAGGCGCCGGTTGGCGCGCGAGCCGAAACGTTGATGATGGCGGCTGACCGCGCCCAGCACATCGAACAGGTGGTGGCGCCGGCGTTGGCTGAAGGACGCCACGTCGTGTCCGATCGAACCGCCTATTCGTCGCTCGCTTACCAAGGTGGTGGGCGCAAGCTCGGCGTTGAGGCCGTGCGTGGCGTGAACGATTGGGCGCTCGATGGCCACTGGCCAGATGTTGTGGTGCTGCTCGATTGTGAGCCAGGACAAGGGCCTCGTGGCCGTCCGGGTCGAGATCGGCTGGAGCAAGAGGCGGCTGACTTCCACGAGACCGTTCATGCGACCTACCGAGCTGTGGCCGAAGCGGAGCCCGATCGGTTTGTGATCCTTCCGGCGCTCGGCACGATCGAAGAAGTTGAAGCGCGGGTGTGGAGTGCGTTGGCTGCCCGGTTTGGATGGGAGGCCTGATGAGTTCGAACTTCGCCTCCGTGATCGGCCAAGACGTGGCGATCGCCCAACTGACCTCTGCTGCCGAGAATCCAGTGCATGCCTATCTCTTCCTCGGCCCGCGGGGAAGTGGCCGTGCGGCCGGTGCTCTCGGTTTTGCCGCCGAAATTCTGTCGGCCGGTCTCGAAGGCCCAGCCGGCGAACGCACCCAGCGGCTTGCGGTCGAGGGCACCCATCCCGATGTGATCGTGGTTGAAGCGCAAGGTGCCGGTCTTCGAGTGGTCGAAGCCGAGGAGATCATCCGCCACGGTTCGATCTCTCCCGTCGAAGGATCCCGCAAGGTCATCGTCGTGCACGGAGTTGACGCGATCGAAGAAGCGGCGATCGGCAAGTTGCTCAAGGTGATCGAAGAGCCGCCGGCATCAGCGATCTTTGTGTTGCTGGCGGAAGAAGTGCCGCCGGAGATCATCACCATCGCCAGTCGTTGTGTCCGGATCGAATTCGTTGCCGTTCCGACGCAACTGATCGAGACGGTGCTGTTCACCGAAGGTGTCCCCATCAAGCGGGCCAAGGCCGCCGCTGCGGCGGCGAGTGGCGACATGAGTCGAGCCAGGCTTTTGGCAACCGATGAAGCGCTCGCGGTGCGAGCCGCGCTGTGGCAGGCGGTGCCCGGACGACTCGATGGATCCGGTGCGTCGGTCTTCCAGCTGACGAACGAACTGCGCGAAGCAATGGACGGTGCGACCGAAGCCCTCGACGCAAAGCACGCGGTCGAGCTTGAAGACTTGGCGGCTCGCGTCGAGTTGACCGGCGAACGTGGCGCTGGTCGATCCGACTTGGTCGCCCGTCAAAAGCGCGAAGTGCGTCGACTGCGCTCGGATGAGCTGCGATTTGGCTTGGCCACACTCTCGCGGCACTACCGCGATCGTCTGATCGAAGCGCCCGACCCGGCCGCAGAAGATGCGCTCACGGCCGTGTCGTCCGCATCCGACGGCCTGATCCGCAACCCCAACGAATCGTTGTGGCTGCAGTCCCTCCTCCTCGGCCTCAGCCCCGCCCGCTAACCCCGCTCTCTGCGCCCTGGCTGTTGCGGAGGGATCTGCCGCAACTTCTTGCGGCGATCAGCTCCGCTTTCTGCGCGCTAGTTGTTGTGGAGGGATTTGCCGCAACTTCTTGCGGCGATCAGCTCCGCTTTGTGCGGGCCGGCTGTTGTGGAGGGATTTGCCGCAACTTCTTGCGGCGATCAGCTCCGCTTGTGTCCACGATGTCGCGCGACATGCCGCTTGTCTTTGCTCGCGAATCTTCGAGACACATAGTGTCCGCTGATGCGCCTTCGTCAGATTGCATTGGTCGCCGCTGAGCTTCGTCCGGTCGAGGAGCAGATCTGTTCCGAGCTCGGGCTCGAGGTCTGCTACCGCGATCCCGGTCTTGGAGCGTTTGGTCTTCGTCACGGGCTCTATCCGGTCGGCGATCGGATCATCGAGGTTGTTGTGCCGAAGGATCCGGGCACCACGGCCGAACGATTCCTCGAGCGTCGAGGCGGTGACGGCGGCTACATGGTGCTCGTTCAAACCGACGACGTTGACGTTGAGCGCGCCCGGGTGACCGATGCCGGCTTTCGGCTCGTGCATGACGGCGGCACCCGCCAGCAAGTGAGCGGTGATGCCGAGCCCGCCACCATCCACGGCATTCATCTGCACCCGAAGGATGTCGGGGGTGCCATCGTGTCGATCGATGAGGCGAACCCCGCTTCGTCCTGGGCATGGGCTGGGTATGACTGGGAGTACCACAGCCGTGACGAGGTGGTGACCGACATGGTCGGCGTTGAGATTCAATCGCTCGAGCCCGAGATGATGGCGCAACGATGGGCCAATGCGCTCGGCCAGGAACTCACCGGCAACGAGATCACGCTGACCGATGCGACGATTCGTTTCGTCGCCGCAACCGATGGTCGAGGAGATGGCATGTCGGCCGTCGACCTCGTCGCCACCGACCGATCACGCGCCGGTGAGACCCTCGAGCTCTGCGGAACCCGCTTCAACCTCGTCTAGCGCCGGCCGCATCTCCTCCAGTGTCGAGGGACTGGCTTTTTGTGGAGGGATTTGCCGTAAGTTCTTGCGGGGATTGGCTCCGCTTCGTTGGGCGCGCGGTTTGTGGAGGGATTTGCCGCAAGTTCTTGCGGGGATTGGCTCCGCTTCGTTGGGCGCGCAGTTTGTGGAGGGATTTGCCGCAAGTTGTTGCGGGGAATGGCTCCGCTTCAGCGCAGGAAGCGGCGTCGGGCGAGCTGCTGTGGCAGTGCGTTTAGCCGACGGCTGTGCAGAGTCGACCGCTGCTGAAGCGTTCGCCGAGGCGGGCGGCGACTTCGGCCAAACCTGCCAGGTGGGCGCGCTCGCGTTGGCGGAAGCTGATTTCTTCACGGCCGAGAACAACGGTCCGGCACGTCCCAGCGAGGGGAAGGAGCAGCGTGTCGGCGTTGTCGGGTTGATCGGCACCCGCCAATCGAGCACCGCCGATGAAGGCTTGTAACCATGGGAGCGGAGGAGGCGCTCCCGCAGCGGCGTGCACGTTGTCGGCATCGTCGACGACAACGACCCAATCACACGTCACGACGGACGAGAACTGGGTGCACACCTCATGATCAAAAGCCTCCATCGACTGGGCGCCGATCAAAGCGGTGGCAGCTTGCAGCGCGTCGACCATGGGATCTGTTGGGCGAGAGACCGGGATCACGTCCTCGACGGTCACATCGTCGAGTTCGCCGATCTCTCGAACCATCAGGTCCACAACACTTGGTGATGGGAGGTCCACCAAGAGTTCGTCGACGACCAAGCCGCCGCCACGTTCGATGATCTCGAGTCCGAGCAGATCGCCTTTGACCGCTCCGAGTCGAGTCGCCACGGCACCGAGGGCGCCGGGGCGGTCTGGGAGCCAGACACGCACGAGGTATGTGTGGCTCGTCGTCATCAGAAGTCACAGTAGAGATGCGGTGTGAATGTGATGTTTCGGCGAGTTGAACGTTCGGTGCAGACGCTCGGGTGACTCTGTTCTCTGGCTCACCAAGGGCGGGCCTGGTACAACTCGATAGGCGCAGCGGAGGGAACGACGTGTAGTCGAACGTTGCCGCCGAGAGGAATGGCAATGATGACAATGAAGAAGGTTCTGCTCGCGCTGATCTTGGCGGCAACCTCGCTTGTCACCGTCGGCTCGCCCGCACAGGCTGCCGCGTACGACGGAGACACGTTCGCGGAGCTGATCCAAGATCCGACGCTGCACAACGAGCACTCGATCGTCATCCGCTTCTATGCGGCCGTCTTTGCCCGCACGCCCGACAACGGCGGCATCCGGTTTTGGCTCGACCAATACGACACCGGCCTGTGGTCGACGAGGCGGATCGCCAACTTCTTCGTAACGAGCGACGAGTTCGTTTCGCTCTACGGGGCAGGCACGACCAACGCCCAGTTCGTCGATGCCGTCTATCCGAACGTGCTTGGCCGTCAACCGGACGCGGGTGGCCGCTCGTTCTGGATTGGTTACCTCGACGAGGGCAACTCTCGCGCCGAGATGATCCTGCTCGTCTCGAACTCACCCGAGTTCATCAACGCCAACCCGCTGCCGTCCGACGGGCGACCGATTCCTGCGCCGGTTGATGCCCTCGAGTTCTTCGATGATCTCGTTCGACTCAACGGGTCGCCCGGCGCCAACGCCAACCAAATCTCGCGCGGCACCTTCGCGAGTCTCTATGCGGCGTACGTCCAGACTGCGTACAACGAATTCGGAGTGCCGACGGTGACGCGTCGCACAATCGTGCGCGGCGGTGTTGAGTACCGGTTCGACAATGGCACGTCGATCTTCTTCACGAACGTCCAACGCGATGCATCCGGCCGAATCGCCAACTTCCAGATCAACACTCGTCGGCTCGATGACATCTCGGTGCTCTCGTCCGCCGAAGCTCCGGATCTTGGCTTGGGGTTTGGGGCCTACCAGCTCGTCACGTCCGGGAACTTCACCGCAATTCGCATCCTCGTCGTGAACGGATCGGCGTTCGACCGCGAGATCTTCCCGGCGCAATGGGTCTTCAACAGCCCGGTCGATGGACCGCTCTCTCCGTTTGACCAATCGAGTGCCACGATCGTGCCCGCGGGAGGAACGCTCGACGTGATTGCGCTCTTCGATGGTCCGAGTGACCCGGTCGTTGGTGGCAGCGTCGACCTCGACGTGTTCTTCGAAGATTCCGGCTCCCGACAGGCCCGGACGATCACGGTGCCGTTCGAGTAGGTCTCGCTCTGAGGACGATAAGATTCTCGTCCTTGCCCGGATAGCTCAGTCGGTAGAGCGTCTCACTCGTAATGAGAAGGTCCCGAGTTCAATTCTCGGTCCGGGCTCGCAGAAACCCCGCTCCAAGAGCGGGGTTTCGTCGTTTTCGATCGTGGTCGCTCACAGAGTGCGCCGTCGCCAATGAGTAAGGTCCGGCGATGGCAACCGAAGAAACGTCGATCAATCGCAATCGCTTCGGCGCCCTGGTCTTCGGCGTGTTGGTCGTTGCAGCCGTCGTGGGAGCGCTCAGCGGGTGGCGGTTCGCTTTCTTCACTGCCTTCGTGCCGTTCGCGTTGGCTTGCAACTTTTTCCTGGCCACCAAGATGGGCTCGCTTGGGGAAATCTACGAGAAGTTGTACGGGCCGATCTATCGGCCGATTCTGCGTTGGCTGCGCGGCTAGCTTCCGTTGCAGTTCGAACCGGACTGTCGAACCCCGACAGAAAAAGTGTCGAGAAATATCTCGTTGTGTCAGCCAGCGCACAGAAGAGAGGGGTTTTGTCGCCCAGGATGATCTCTGTTCAGCCAGTGCCACAAACCGTCACTCGTGAACGTCTCCTACCCACGGGTGACGCGCACAGGTTGAACACCATTCGGAGGGAACCGAATCGAGCGGCTCGTGTTGTGGATTGAGGGATCCACAACACGGGCGCTCACTCACGATCGAAAAGATGTTGTTGGTCTCCTGCACTGGAGGGAACAGGAGACCAACCACTCACTTCACGGCGCCTCTTGCGGGAGAGGCGCCGTGGCTTGGTTTTTGCCGACGGTGGGTGCTTGAGCAAGGGATGTGCCCACAGACACGCACGTTGTGTTGGCGGGCGCACAGAGCGACCGATTCTGCTCGTCCAAGATGATCCCTGTTCAGCCGGTGCACGCTCGCAGTTGCGCCAAAAGCCGCCCGCCGCAGGGCCAGCGATGAAGGAAAGGGCATCTCATGGACTTCTACACAGCGATCGGACTCGCCGGGTTTCTTGCCTACCTCATCAGCTACACGCTCTTGCAGACCGGGGCGATCGACGGCAACGGCGCCGTCTACGCGATGTCGAATCTCGCGGCAGCCTCGCTCGTCTTCGTCAGCTTGCTCGATGCGTTCAATCTCGCTTCGGCACTGATCCAAGTGTCGTGGATTCTCGTCAGCCTCTTCGGAATCTGGCGCCATGTTGTGGCCAGTTTGTCCGACGGTGGAACCCAACCTGGGGCGCAACAAGCCGAACCCATTCCAGTTCGGATCGAATAGGCGGAACATGGTTGTTCTCCTGAATCTGGAGGGAACAAGAGAACAACCATCGCCTTGTTTGTACTTGCCTGGACCACTCGCTTCTCAAAGGAGCGCGGTTGGCCGTAGGGTTGCTGGGTGGCAGATCAGGCAACGTTCGTTGAGGACAGCGAACCATTCATGGCGTCGCTCTTTTCGACCGCTCGTCGATTGACGGGCAACCAGGCCGACGCTGAGGATCTCGTGCAGGAGACGTATCTGCGGGCCTACCGGTCCTACGACAAGTTCACCGCCGGCACGAACCTGCGGGCGTGGCTCTTTCGGATCATGACCAACGCCCACATCAATCGGTACCGGGCAAAGCAGCGTCGACCGGAAGAATCCGAACTCGACGATCTCGAGGATCTCTACCTCTATCGCCGTCTCGGCAATCGCGAAGGCCTCGGCCGCAGCGCAGAAGACGAGCTGATGGACACCTTCTCTGAAGCCGAGGTGGTGGCTGCCGTCGAGTCGCTTTCGGAGGGCTATCGGATGGCGGTTCTGCTCGCCGACGTCGAGGGTTTCGCCTACAAAGAGATCGCCGAGATTCTCGACATTCCAATCGGCACGGTGATGAGTCGGCTCCATCGGGGAAGAAAAGCCCTGCAGAAGGAGTTGTATGACTTCGCCGAGAAACGAGGGTTGGTCTCATCGTGAGCGACGACTGTTCAGAACCGAATTGCCGTGAAGCGGTCGAGGATCTCTACACATTCCTCGACGGCCAACTCGATGAAGAGCGTCGTTCGCTCATCCAGAGTCACCTCGATGACTGCGCGCCGTGTCTCACGGCCTTTGAGTTCCATGAGGATCTCAAGCGCCTCGTGAACGACAAGTGCCGAAGTGAAATGCCCGAAGGGCTGCGCGATCGAGTGTTTGCCGCCCTCGATTCGGCCGATCCTGGCCCGGCTCCCGAGATTCCGGGTTGATCCCGTACACTCTCGACTCATGATCGCAGTTATTTGGCATTGGTGGATCGGGTTCTTCCTCTCGATTGGAGCGATCGCTCTCGTCATCTCGCTCATCATCGGCTACTTCGTGAAGGTTCAGAACCCCAAGTATCCGCGGAAGCCGTAGCAACCATGTCCTCGATGACGGTCGATTGGGCGCTCGCCCGTCGCATCGCCGACAAGGTTTCAGCCGACGATGATTTCGCCGGCTCCTACCTCGCAGCATCACTAGAGCCCGACCTGCTTGAGCTCACGTCTCAAGCCGAAGAGCTTGTCGCGGCCGAAACCGGGCTGCCCTCCCTGGCTGGTCCCGCCCGAGCCAAGGTCACCGACCGTCTGGGTTGGGTTGATGCCAACCTGGCCAGCTTTGATCGCCTCATGCGGCCCCTGCTCGGACGCCTCGACGAAGAAGAAGACGAGCCTGGTTTCGTCGGCAAACTCTTCCAGCCGGTGTCCGATGCTGTTGGGCCGAAGATTGCGGCGGCCGAAGTCGGCGCCCTGCTCGGTTGGATGTCCGGCCGAGTCATCGGCCAGTACGACCTTCTGATCGTGGAAGACGATCGCCCCGAAGACCAAGACTGGGTTTACTACGTGGGCCCAAACGTGCTGAACCTCGAAAAGAAGTACGGCTTCCCGCCTCGTGAATTCCGACTGTGGATTGCGCTCCACGAGTGCACTCATCGGGCGCAGTTCACCGGTGTTCCGTGGCTCCGCCCCTACTTCCTGTCGCTGGTTGAAGAGCTCCTCGACGCTGTCGATCCCGACACCGCAGCCCTGCTCGACAAGATCAAAGACATCCGCACCGAACGAGCCAATGGCACCGGACCCACCCTCAAAGACGGTGGACTGTCAACGCTGCTCGCGAGCCCGGAGCAACGCAAGACTCTCGACAAGATGACCGGATTGATGAGCCTGCTCGAGGGCCACGGCGACATCATCATGGATCGCGCCGGAAGCGGCCTGATCCCGAGCCAGCCTCGGTTCGCTCGTGTGATGAGCCAGCGCCGCACGAATGCGTCTGGCCCGGCCAAGTTCATGCAGCGCCTCCTCGGTTTCGAAGCGAAGCTTGCGCAGTACGAAGAGGGTGAGACCTTCATCCACGCGGTCGAAGCCGCCGGCGGCAAAGAGCTGTTCGACCAGGTGTGGGAGCGGGCTGAAAACCTGCCGACCATCGATGAGATTCGCAGTCCTGAGCTGTGGGTCGATCGAGTTCGCGCCGGCGTCGCAGCCTGACATCGACCGGTTCGACACGCGTGACGGCGAGCGAGTTGCTGCCCGATCTCCTCGAACGGTGCACATTCGATCCACCCGCCACACCCGTGGTGTGTGCGGTTTCGGGCGGGGCTGACTCGCTCGCTCTCTTGGCACTTGCAGCACGGAGCGAGCTGCGCGTCACCGCGGTGCACGTCGACCACGGTCTTCGCGTCGGATCGGCTGCCGAAGCCGACGTCGTTCGGGCTGCCGCTGAGCGGTTTGAAGCGGCCTTTGAGGCGGTTTCGGTGAGTGTCGCTGACGGTTCTGATCTCGAGGGTCGGGCTCGGTCGGCGCGCCTCGAGGCGCTGGCTGGCGTTGCGCAGGGCCGCCCGGTGTTGACCGGCCACACGGCCGACGATCAGGCCGAAACGTTGCTGATCAACCTGATCCGCGGGACAGGCCCCACCGGCATCGGCGGAATGCGCCCTGGATCGACCAAACCCATCCTTGGGCTTCGGCGCTCCGAAACGCACGCCTTGTGTGCCGAACTCGGGTTCGTGCCCGTGACAGACCCGACCAACGACGACCCTCGATTCATTCGAAACCGCGTGCGCCACGAGGTGCTTCCCCTGCTGCACAACATCGCGAAGCGCGATGTTGTGCCCCTTTTCGCCCGGACGGCCGATCACACCCGTTCAGCGCTCGACGAGCTGGCGGCACAAGCCGCGGCGCTCGATGCGGCTGATACGGCCGCCCTGCGAGCTGTATCGCCCGAATTGGCAGCGATCGCGGTGCGGGAATGGCTGAGAACAGCTGCCGGGCATCCCCCATCAACAGCGGAGCTCGAGCGTGTGATGGCCGTTGTTCACCACGAAGTAGAGGCGACCGAGCTCAGTGGAGGACGTCGATTGGCGAGAACCAAGGGACGTTTGCGGATCGAAGGGGCGGCCAATGGGCCTTGATCGCTACGATGGAGCGCCGACACGGCACGCGCAACGACGTTAGGGCTCGAATTCATGGCAAAAGGCAAGTGGGCGCAGGGCATCAAGCCCCGACACTTCCAATGGGTGATCACCGATCGTTTGGCGATTTGTGAACGTCCAGGCGGCTACGGGGCGAACCATCGCCGTGTCCGTCGACAAGAAGAGATCATTTGGATTCGTGAGAACGGTTTCGCCGCTGTCGTCTCGCTGATCCCAAGTGAGCACAATCTCAAGAGCTATGACGAGCTCGGTGTGCCGTGGCGCCACTGGCCGTTCGCCCCTTCGGTTGAGACCGAGGCCGCGCTTGCCCAGATCTACCCCGAGCTCTCGAATCTCCTCGCCGACGAGAAAACCAAGATCATTCTCCACAGCGAAGAAGTCGGCGAACGTTTGGCCGGTTTGCTCGCCGGCTACCTGCGCTGGAGTGGCATGGTGCCGATCACGTTCGAAGCCATCACGGTGATCGAGCGCATCCTCGAGCGCCAGATGGGCCCCGCCGGCCGCAACATCGTCGGAGCGGCCGAACGCCTGCTCGGCGTCGACCCGACCGAATAGACCCAGCGTCAGCCGGGTCGGGTTCGTCCCGGTTCGGTCGGCGGCGCACCACCAGCTCTCACCGATCGACTCGGAGGCCCGATGAAACGACACGACCTCGACCCACCCCTGGCCGACATTCGGTTCCTCGTCGAGCGGGCGCTCGCCGAAGACCTCACGCCATTTGGTGACCTCACCTCGTCGCTGCTCGACCCGACACTCAACGCAACGGCGCAGTTCAACGCTCGCCAATCGGGCGTGCTGGCTGGCACGAAGTGCGCAGAGATGACCTTCGCTGCGGTCGACCCGCGTTTGCAGATCGAATGGGTCAAGACCGATGGCGACCGAGTCGAACCCGGCGATCTCCTCGGTGTTGCAACCGGACCATTCGCCCGGATGCTGACGGCTGAGCGAACCGCCCTCAACTTCTTGAGCCACCTTTCAGGCGTGGCGTCAAACGCCGCCCGTTGGGTCGACATCGCCGCAGGGCGCGTCACGGTGTGGGACACCCGAAAGACCACGCCCGGCTATCGCTCGTTGCAGAAGGCAGCGGTGCGCGCTGGGGGAGCGGCGAATCACCGAGGCAACCTCAGCGACTGGCTGATGCTGAAGGACAACCATCTCGTCGACCTCAGCATCACCGAGGCGGTCGAGAGGGCACGGAGCCTGTGGCCTGGCCGCACGATTCACGTCGAAGCTGACCGGGCCGAGCAGATGATGGAGGCACTCAATGCTGGCGCCGACATCATCCTCCTCGACAACTTCACGCCGCCGGAGCTGATCCAGCTCGTGGCCGATGCCGATGCGTGGGCAGCCGAGACGGGCCAAAAGCGCTCTCTTCTCGAAGCGTCCGGTGGTATCACTCTCGACACGTTCGAACCCTTTGCCGCAACCGGCGTCGACCTCGTGTCGTCCGGATCGATCACCAATTCCGCAACCGTGCTCGACATCGGCCTCGATGTCGTTCCCGACCAGACCTGAGCCAATCCATGTCGATTCCATACAGCTTCGAACCAACGAGCACGACCGACGCCATCCGCGCCGAGTACGACTCGCTGGACGACGGCGCGGAAACGGGTGTTCCCGTCACCATCGCCGGCCGACTCATGCTGCGGCGAGTGCAAGGCAAGCTGGCCTTCGGAACACTGCAGGATTCGGGTGGTCGCATCCAGCTGTTCGCCCCCGGCAAGGTCACGCCTGAGTTCGAAGCGTTCTGCTCGCTCAACCTTGGCGATTGGATCGGCGTCACCGGCGAGGTCATGAAGACCCGCAAAGGTGAGCTCTCGGTCAAGGTGGAAGAGTGGACGATGCTGGCCGAGGCCAAGCGTCCGTTCCCCGACAAGTTCCACGGCATCTCCGATCAGGACATGCGCTATCGCCAGCGCTACGTCGACCTGTGGGTCACCGAGGAATCGCGCGCAACGTTCGAGCTGCGTTCAAAGACCATGTCGCTCACCCGCCGCTGGCTCGAGGATCGCAAGTTCATGGAGGTGGAGACGCCCGTCTTCCATCCCATCCCCGGTGGTGCGTTGGCCAAGCCGTTCACCACCCACCACAACGCACTCGATCTCGAGCTCTACCTCCGAATCGCTCCCGAGCTTTACCTGAAGAGGCTCACGGCCGGTGGGTTCGAGCGGGTCTTCGAGATCGCTCGCGTCTTCCGCAACGAAGGCATCTCAACTCGTCACAATCCCGAGTTCACGATGCTCGAGCTCTATCAGGCCTACGCCGACTACAACGACATGATGGAGCTCACCGAGCAGCTCGTCGCCCACCTGGCGATGGAACTGCACGGCACGACCCAGCTCATGTACGGCGACAAGCCGCTTGATCTGTCAGCACCGTGGCGTCGAGCTTCGATGCTCGAACTGATCGAAGAACAGACGGGTCTCACCCTTCGCCTCGACGACGACATCGAGTCCCTGCGAGCCACCGCGAGCGAGTTCAACATCCCGCTGAAGGACTCCTACGGACCCGGCAAGATCATCCTCGAGATCTACGAGAAGACCGTCGAAGGTGCGATGTGGGATCCGGTTTTCGTCACCGACTATCCCAAGGAAGTCTCACCGCTGTCGCGTGATCACCGCGAACTCGTTGGGTTCACGGAACGCTTCGAAGGCATCGTGGCCGGTCGAGAGTTGTGCAACGCCTTCAGCGAGCTGATCGACCCGGTCGAGCAGCGTGCCCGCTTCGAAGAGCAGGCCAAGCAAAAAGCCGATGGCGATGACGAAGCCATGGTCGTCGACGAGGACTATCTCCGAGCGATGGAGTACGGCCTTCCGCCGACCGGTGGTTTGGGTATCGGCATGGACCGCTTGGTCATGCTGCTCGCCAACGCACAGACAATCCGTGACGTTGTGCTCTTCCCAACCCTGCGGCCCGAAGCCAACGGCTAGGGAGCTCACCGGGCAGCCCCCTCACAGGACCTGCCTCTACTCGGATGCAGCGATGACCGATCCGCGCTGAGGCGGATGAAGGTTCGTCAGTCGAGAAGCCCGGTGATGATGAACTCGGCTCGGCGGTTGAGCTGCGCGCCACCGGGCACGTTCTCATCGGCGATTGGCTCGCTTTCGCCCTTGCCGACGGCTTCGATCTGACTGGGGTCAACACCGGCGGCGACCCAGTAGTCGACGACCTGCTGGGCCCGACGCTGCGAAAGCTCGAGGTTGTAGGCCTCGTCACCGGCGGTGTCAGTGTGAGCAACAACCGTGATGACAACCTGCGGGTTCTGCTGCATGAGCACAACCCCCAGATCGAGGAGCGGCTCGAATGCGTGGTTGAGTCCCGTCCCGCCGTAAGGGAACAGCACGACGTCTTCGACGTAGAGCAGACCGGCGTCTGGCTGTGATGCTCCTTCGACGACCTCGTACTCGTTGACGACTCGGTCGGCGCCAAGAACGGCTTCCGCCTTCTCCTGGATGGCGTCGCTCACCTCTTGGCTTGGCACCTGCCCTCGCAGATACAACACGCCGCCAGAGAGCACTGCCACGCGATCGAAGTCGACCTCGGTCGTTGGGCCGGCCACGAGTTCGCCGGTGTCGTCGGGATCCGCCGTGGTCGGAGGAGCGGTCGTGTCGGCTGATTCGTTCTCGGATGATTCGGCGGTCGAGGACTCATCATCGGAGGTGTCGCCGGCTGAAGCGTTCGATCCGGCAACCGTTGTCGACGGATCGCTTTCCTCGCTCGCACCCTCTTCCGCAGCAGTTGTTGCTTGCTCGGTTGTTGGCGCTGCGGTTGTTGTAGCGTTTGCTTCGACGTCACCGGTCAAGGTGGTTTCGGTTGGTTCTTCAGCCGTTGCAATCGCGGTATCGCTCCCGCCGCCTTGGCCAAAGATCGCCCATCCGGCGATGCCGATTGCGCCGACGAGCGCAACCGATCCCATCACGGCTCCAACACCACCACGACGCCGCTGGGGCGCCCTGGGAAGGGTTGCTGGAGGGTTCGGAACGGTTCGGCCAGAAAAGGCTGGACCCTGTTCGCTCATGTCGTTTCTCCGATCCTTGAAGACGAAGCCCGGAGGGCCTCGCGCTTGATCGCCGCCACGGCGCCAGTGAGATCACTGGCGGAAAAGTCAGCGGTGGGCAGGTCTCGTTCACCCTGTCCGTCGCTGATACGAGCTTGGCCTGAACTCTCGTGCCGAACTCGAGAGGTCACACAGGCATCGAATGCAGGATCGACGGGGGCCGAGGCCGACGTTGCTGCGGCGACCACGAGTGCATGGCTTGAGCTCGTCGCCGCGGCGTTGATCAGGCGATTGATGTCAACGTCGCGTTCGGCCCGTCGCAAGAAGTCGAGGAGCGGTCCGAGATCACTGATGACGACGGTCATCGTGGTGGGCGATCCGCCAGCCCGTGCGGCCGCCCGGTTGTGGTTTTCGATCGTGGTCAGCACGCGGTCGAGGCCGGGGCGATCGTCGATCGCCGCGTAGCCGACGCAGTGCGGGAGCTGTCGGAGTCGGATGAGCCCGCGTTCCTTGGAGTCGATCACGCAGACCGACGCGGCACTCGGTGATTTCCGGTGAGCCATGTCGATCGCAACACTGGCGACGAGCTCTCGCCCGACCTCTGCGGAATCGACCGTGAACAGGACCGTGGCATCGCCGGCGCTCACGTGAGAGGGAGCGGACATGTCGGGCTCGCTGCTGGCCGTCGATGATTCGGTGCGAACGAGTGCACCGCTATCGAGCGAGGTGTCATCGAGTGAACTGTCATCGAGCGCGCTGGGATCGAGTTCTTTGGGATCGATTTCTCTGGGATCGAGGCCGCTGCCGTGTTCATCAGCGATGTCGACACCACCCTCGGCATCGATCGTGGTTTCGATCGATGAGCGCGATTCGGTTGCCTCGCCCGTCGTGCTGCTCAATGCGGCAGCCGCGGCAGCTCCACCAACGACGGCACCACCGGCGAGGGCTCCACCAACGGCAGCACCACCAGTGGCACCGCTATTGGGTTCGGCGGCAGCGGGGCTGATGCCCATGGCGTCGGTGTTCGCCAGACTCTGTCGGCCGAGGCCGCCCGTTGGGGTCTTCGGCATGGGTGGTGAGGTCGGCAACGGCACCGTCGAGGGCAACGGCGGCGTTGGTGCCGGACGGTCGATGTTCTTCAACCGTTCCTCGGCAGCTGCACGCATCGCCGGGTTCGACGCGTGTTGGGCGATGACGGATGCCGCTGCGCTTTGAGCGGCCGCCACGGTGAGCCCGTAGGGCACGAGGTCTGCGGCGAGAAGCCGGGCTTGGTCGTCGACGGCGTGCGCGACCGACGTGGTCGAGACGCGCAGCACACGGTCGACTCCGTCCGGAAGCTGCTCGTCGGTATCGATCAAGATGGCGCCTCTTGCAGGCATCGAACCGGTCGCAATCGAACCAACGTCTGCGCGGTCGACGATCGTGAACTCAGATGCGCTCCGGGAGACGTGGCCGTCGGCCCACTCCCAAGCCGACGTGTCGTCGGTAGAGATCGACACCGCGTCCGGCCCGAACTGATGCATTGCGGCAACGGTGAGGTAGCGAGCGACTGCCCGAGTGTCGGACCGTGAACCGGCGATCGCGATCGGGCCACGTCCGGTGTCGAGCTGAAATGGGACGGACGAGACGCTGGAGTAGTCCTCGATCGTGGGGTGCGGATCCCATCCGAGGCTCTCGCTTCGGCCGACCTTTGGTGACCATTCGGTGTCGCCGGCTCCGACCGCAAGAAGGGTCGGAGCGGAGAGTGCATCGGTGCTGAGGAGTTCGGCTGGCCCAACGATCTGGGAACGACGTTCCTGGGCGACGGCGAAGCGGCGGTCCATCAACGCACTCGCGAGTTCCGATTTGGCGTTGCGAAGATCGACTTCACGCTTGTGCTGTGCGGCGCGCCCAAGGCGTCCTCGGCGGAGCCAGGTGAAGATGCCGAGCACGATGCCGACACCAGCGAGGAGGTACCAGAGATCGTCGACGGTGATCCCCAGGACCACGCCGAGCACGATGAGGAGGAGTGCAAGCGCGAGCAGGAATCCGCCACGGGGAGGGGGAACGGGGTTGACCGCAGCGATCGCGATCGGCGTGGTCGGTGCAAGCACACGCCGGTTCGATCCGGTGGCGGCTGCTGGGGGAAGCACGACGAAGTGGTCGGCTCCTGCCTGGATTGTTTGGCCGCTCGTCACGGAGATCGGTGAAGAGACCTTTTGGCCTTCGACCGACACCAGGAGCCGACCGGGTGAGAGAACACATTCGCCGTCGGGTCGAACCTCGAGGCCAAAACTCACCGATGACGGTTCGCCAATCCCGAGTCCTTCGTCATCAGACTCGTTCGGTCCGAACTCGTATGTGCCCGCGCTCAACGGCATGGTCTTGCCCGCAGTCAGGCCAGCGACATGCGCCAACCGAACGATCACTTCGTCCGCCACCTTGAAACCAACCTTCTCGCCCCGCGGTGACGTCGTACGCCGCAACCGCCCGCATCTTCTCAGCTCGTCCTAGGCCGTATGGCCTAGGACATTCCACGGCGTCAACTTACCGAAGTTGAACGCAGAAAGCTAGACGTTCCGTGGTCGCCGACCGCTTGTAGTGAACGGTTTGGCCAACGTGGAACGATGTCCTCAAAAGGGGACAAAGGCGCGCTTGGCCGGTGTATTCACGACGATTCGGACAAGGGTGACGGGGTGAACACCTCTCAGAACGCCGCGTTGACGCTGAATCCGCTCGCTGCCGGTGACCCGGAGAGTGTTGAGGTATCGAGCGACCAACTCGCTCGCCTCCGCAAACTCAACATCGGTGCTGGACTGTTACACCTCGTGTCCGCGGTCGTGATGACGGTCATCGCGTCGGACTTCACGCTGCCGGTCACCACCTTCAACCTCAACGGTCCGCCTGGCACGCCCGTGGAGGAAGGTGTGCTGTCGACCCTCGTCGATGTGCAGCTCGCACCACTCACCGCAGGGTTCCTTTACCTCTCGGCGTTCTTCCACTTCGTGATCGCGATTCCGGCGTTCAAGACCTACGGCTCAGAACTTCGCCACGGACGGAACCGATTCCGATGGGTCGAGTACTCGTTGTCGTCGACGTTGATGATGATCACGATTGCGCTGATCACAACGATCACCGACATGGCGGCCTTGATCGCCATCGCCTTCGCCAACATCTCGATGATCCTGTTCGGTTGGATCATGGAGATGACGAACCAACGCGGCCAGAAGACGTGGTGGACACCGTTCTGGTTTGGTTGCATCGCCGGCATCGGCCCGTGGGTTGCGCTCGGTTCCTACCTCTTCACCGGCGATGGAAGTGCCCCTGGCTTCGTCTACGGCATCATCTTCTCGATCTTCGTGTTCTTCAACAGCTTTGCGATCAACCAGTGGCTGCAATATCGCGCCGTTGGAAAATGGGCCGACTACCTCCACGGCGAGCGGACCTACATCATCTTGAGCTTCGTTGCGAAGAGCGTGCTGGCCTGGCAGCTCTATGCGAACGTCCTGATTCCTGAGGGCTGACGGCTCACATCCGGATCACATTCCGAACGTTCTCGCGGTCGCCACTAGGTTGGCCGAATGGGACACATTGGAGAGGGCGTCACGCTTGATGCCTCGACGTTCGTGCACGAATCCGCCTATCTCTACGGCAAGATCACGATCGGCGCCGGGTCGTCGGTCTGGCCGCAAGTGGTGATGCGGAGCGAGACGTTCGAAATCCAGATCGGCGAACGGTCGAACATTCAGGACTTCGTGATGGTCCACGTCGGGATCGCCACACCCACGATCGTGGGCGACGACTGCTCGATCACGCACCATGCCACGATCCACGGCTGCACGATCGGTGATCGCTGCCTCATCGGAATCAACGCCACGGTGATGGACGGAGCGGTGATCGGCGACAACTCGATCGTTGCCGGCCACTCGATCGTGACGGAGAACAAAGAGTTCCCGCCGAACAGCATCATCGCTGGTGTGCCGGCCAAGGTCGTTGCCACCCGAGACATGGGTGCCGCCAACACCGGCAACGCCGCGTTCTATCACCAGAACGGCATCAACTACGCCGAGGGTGTCGAACGAATGAGCGACGAACAGTTCGCTGCCCTCTTCGCCAAGTAACCGGCTCGGGGGGAGCCGGTCGCTCTGGAGTTCGCCACGCACCGAGTGGCTCACCGACACCAGTACATCGTTGTTCAGGTCAGGGTCATTCGATCGGGTGAGGGTCGTTTGACTTGCCCCCTGAAGTTGGCAGGTATGAGGTGCGCTCGAAATAGGCTCGGCTGATGGAGTTGTTCATCGTCGAAGGTGAGTCGGCGGCGGACGCCCTGCAACAGGTGTGCAACGTCGAGAACCAGCACATCCATCCCATTCAGGGCAAACCAATGAACGTCTTCCGAGCGTCGGAGAAGACGATCTGGGCCAACGAACGGGTGAGCGCCATCCACCGACGAGTGGTCGGGAGCCCATCCGCTCACCTTCTCCCTGACTACGTCTTCTACGACCGCGTCATTCTCCTCACCGACGCAAACGCCGATGGCGTGCACGCAAAGGCGCTGCTGCTGGGGATCTTTGCCGAGGTGATGCCCGAAGTGATCGAAGCCGGGCGACTCTTCACGATTCGAGCTCCTCAATTCGCCGTCAGCTACGCACAAGCACCCCATCCCGTGTTCGCCTATTCGACCGACGGTCGCGACAGCGTGATCGGCCAACTGGCGAATGGTGGGGCGACGAAGGTGGCCACCCAGCACTTCGCTGGGCTTGCGGGCATGAGCGCACCGGAGCTGACGTTTGCGTTCACGAACCCCGACACACGCCGCATCTCCCAACTCGACGCATCCCACGTCGCAGCCGCTCGCTCTGTTCTTTCCTAGCCCCGGGTGCCCGCGGTGTTCTTTCCTCGTTTGGGGGTGAAGGTGACAGACTCGGGGAATGCAAGCACCTGCTGATGCCATTGCCGTTCACGAAGCGTCCGTTGAGATCGCGGCGTCGCCGGAGGCGGTCTACGCCCTCGTGTCCGATCTGCCTCGGATGGGGGAGTGGAGCCCCGAGAACCAAGGCGGCACCTGGCTCGATGGTGGAACCGGCAACGTTGGCGACTGGTTCGAAGGTTTCAACAAGTCCGGTGAACGAGAGTGGCTGCGGCCAGTCGAGGTTGCAGTGGCCGATCCCGGCAAGGACTTCACGATCGCGGTGACCGGTGTTGAGGCGAACTGCACGTGGTGGTCCTATGAAATGGAGCCGAGCGGAGCAGGAACCAAGCTGACCGAGCGCTGGTGGGTTGTGAACCTGACCGAGGCGATGGCGGCAGCCACAGAGGAACAGCGCCAAGCTCGGTTCGCCGCCACGCCGGCAATGCTCCAGACGACAGTCGAGGGTGTGAAGGCCACCGCCGAGGCCTGACACGCTCGACCACAACAACGGCAGCGAGCGCGGTCACAAGGCCATCCCGGCGCGGTCTAACGACATCGCAGCGCTGTCCGTCAACACATCAGGTGAAGGCGTGACGTCCGTGTGTGACGCATGCACCTGGCCGCCCGCTTGAGCGCGCGCCCAAACCAGGGCGTACTCTTGACTTCGTGGCTACTAATCCGCTTGCCGAGCTACCAACCGCCGCCGCCGACAAGGAACGCGTCGAGCAGACGCTGCTCGATGTCGTGCGGATCAACAACGACCCGTATCTCACCGAGATCTCGTCGCACCTGATCAAGGCCGGCGGCAAGCGTTTGCGCCCCCTCTTCACGATCGCGTCCGCAGCCGCGTCGATGCCAGACGGTGCGTCGGTCGACATCGACGTTGTGCGTGGTGGTGTGGCGGTCGAGCTCGTCCACATCGGTTCGCTCTATCACGACGACGTGATGGATGAAGCGGAGATGCGCCGCCAAGTCATCAGCGTCAATGCTCGCTGGGGCAATCTGCGGGCGATCCTCTCCGGTGACTACCTCCTCGCCAAGGCCTCCGAAATCGCTGCCGAACTCGGCAACGAAGTCGCCGGGCTCTTGGCGTCGACCATCGCCGAGTTGTGTCGCGGTCAGGTGGGCGAACTGCAGACGATGTATGACGTCGCTCGCACCGAAGAGCAGTACTTCCCCTCGATCGCCGGCAAGACCGCCTCGCTCTACGCCGCCGCTTGTCGTATCGGCGGCATTGTTTCGAACCAGCCCCGTGAACACATCGAGGCGTTGACCGAGTTCGGCCGCCTGTATGGCATGGCGTTCCAGGTCATCGACGACGTGCTCGATGTGGTCGCCACCGATGAGCAGCTCGGCAAACCCGCTGGCAACGACATGATCGAAGGCGTTTACAGCCTTCCCGTGATCCACACCTTGGCGTCGTCCGAGGGGGCACTCCTCAAGGAGCTGCTCACCGACGGACTTGCGCTCGAGGATCGTCACGCGGCCATCGACATCGTTCGGCGGGGCCCCGGTGTGGAATCAGCCATGACCGTCGCTCAGGGTTTCGTCGACGAAGCCAAGGCGGTGCTCGCCAGCGTGAGTACGAACGACGTTGCAACCGCACTGGGCGGGGCTGCCGATCACTTGATCGACTCGGCAAACGCCGTCACCGCCTCCTGATCAGCGACGCCGGTCGAGCTCAGCTCGACCGGATCACGCTGGTGTCCGCTCACCGGGTGTGATTCATGGCCGATGATGGATGGGTGAGCAGGTTTCCGCTCTTCCTTCTCGGCGACATCAATCGACCGGAACTCGCCCGCCCGACTCGCATCGGCTGGCAGCGAACGCTGCTGTGGTTTCGCGCCATCACTGCGGCGTGGGCGTTCGGCCTCTTCGCCTACGAGATCTGGGATCGCAACCGGCAGGCCTCGAAGCTTTCGGTTGCCCATCCGGGTTGGGGCCTGCTGATCGCCGGTGCACTCGTGGTCTTCACCGCATGGCTCACCGTCGAATACAACCGCAACGCTGATCGGCTCTTTCGACCGTTCCCGGTGCTCACCGAAATCGCCCTCGCAACGATTGCGCTGCTCGCCGACGTATGGGTCTACGGCAGCCCCGATCACTCGCAGTCGCTCCCGTCGGTGTGGGTGATCGCTCCGATCGTGAACGTCGCGCTGATCGTTGGGCAACGGCCGGCGGTGGTCACTGGCATCGGACTCGGCCTCGCGCGCAACGTCGGCTGGCTTCCCTACAAGACCGACGGCATTTGGAGCCTGACACGCATTGCCACGCTCGTCCTCCTTGCCGTCACCGGATGGATTGCCGGCTATGTCATGACTCGTCTGGGCGAAGCCGATCGAGAGATCACCGCGTTCAAGGCCCGCGAAGAAGTGGCTCGAACCTTGCACGACGGAGTACTGCAGACCCTGGCCGTCATCCAGCGGCGTAGCGACGACACCGAGTTGGTGAGCCTTGCCAGGGTTCAAGAACACGAGCTGCGTGAGTACTTGTTCGGTGGTTCGACGGTTGATGATGACATCGCCAGTGCGCTGCGAGCCGCAGCCCGGCGAGCTGAGCAGCGCTATGGCATTCGAGTCGAGGTCATCACGGCGCCCGATCTGCCGGAGGGGTCACCAGCAGCGATCCACGCGATCGGTGGAGCGGTGGGTGAGGCACTGACCAACGCTGTGAAGCACGGGCAGGCTTCGAAGGCCACCGTGTATGCCGAACCGAGCTGGGATGACGAGCCGGATCAGAGCGAAGCTGTGTTTGTGTCGGTGAAGGACGACGGCACGGGCTTCGATGATGGATCGATCACCGAAGGCGAAGGCCTCACCCGCTCGATCAGAGGTCGCGTCGTCGAGGCTGGTGGCCGGGTTGAGATCGACGGCCGGCCCGGCCGTGGCGCCGAGGTGCGCCTCTATGTTTGAGCGGGCGCGACCCTCCTCTGCGGGCGTGCTCAGTATGAATGGGCCCAGTACGAATGGGCCCAGTACGAACGAGATCTGTACGAATGAAACAAACTGCCGATTGGGACAGTCATGATCAGGAACGCGGATGAGTAGTTTCTCGAGCCACGTGACCGTCGTCCTCGCCGACGACCATCCCATTTGGCGAAGTGGTGTCCGAGCCGACCTTGGTGAGAACTTTCACGTCTTGGCTGAGGCGAGCGATGCGAAGGAAGCGATCGCTGCGATCACCAAGCACGAACCGGATCTGGTCGTGTGCGATCTCAACATGCCTCACGGTGGCGGGATCAAGGTGGCGAAAGAATGCGGCGAGATGACGAACATCGTCATGCTCACCGTCAGCGAAGCCGAGCGCGATCTGCTCGACGCTGTCGCGGCTGGCGCCAACGGCTACCTCGTGAAGTCGACACCGCCCGACGAGCTGCGCGACGCGCTGTGGCGGGCGGCGAAGGGCGAACCGGTTTTCTCGCCTGCGCTCGCAGGCTTGGTGCTCGGCGAGTTCCGCCGAATGACCAAGGATTCAGGACCGACCGAGGCGCTGTCAGAACGCGAGCGTGAAGTGCTCCAATACGTCGCCCGTGGCCATACCTACAAAGAGATCGGTGAAGAGCTCTACATCTCGCCGAAGACGGTCGAGAACCACACGCGCAACATCCTGGGCAAGCTCCATCTCAATCGAAAGCAAGAGCTCGTGCGCTACGCGCTTGAGCACGGCATCGAGTAGTTCGCAGACTGCGCCGTTCGTTCTGAGCAGTCGTTCGAACGCTTGAACCGAGACGGTCCTTTCAAGCCACTCGACAGGCGCTGCTGTGCTTGACTGTGCGCATGATCAACGTTGGTCCGATCGTCGGTGAGGGCCGGACCTCGACCGTTTGCGCCTTCGGTGACGACTCGGTCATCAAGATCCCAAAGTCACACGTACCCGACGAGTGGATCCATCTCGAAGCGGCCTACACCGAGGCCGTTCGATCGGTGGGTGCGGAAGCCCCGGAGGTTCGTGACCTCGTCGAGATCGAAGGCCGGCCGTCGATCGTCTTCGAACGGATTCATGGGTTGTCGATGTGGGATGTGATTCGCTCCGAGCCAGATCGGTCCGAGGCGCTCGTCGATGAGCTGGTTGGGCTGCAGCGGCGGATCCACGGTCTGGCACTTCCCGTCGGACTTCCTGATCTCGTGGCCCGCATGCAATCAAAGGCACTGGCGGTGATCGGGCTTTCGAGTGCCGAGCAGTCCGAAGCGCACGATCTCATCGACGAGCTTCCTCGCGGCGCTGGTGTGCTGCACGGCGATCTCCATCCCGGGAACATCATCGTGACCGACGATCGGATCGTGGCGATCGATTGGTTCGATGCTTCGATCGGACACCCGCTGGCTGACGTTTTGCGGTCGACGTTGTTGATGCGACCGTTCCGGGTCGGCGATCCGGTGCACCTCCCCAACGCTGACGAGGGAACGCTCGAGAAGCTTCATGGCCGCTACATCGAGTTGTTCGCCGATGTTCTCGCCATCGAGACGCCGAACTGGCTTGCTGCAGTCGCTGTCAGCCGACTCGCCGAGGCTGCGGACCCGGTCGAAAGCGACCTGTGGGATCGGTGGCACGCTCGCCCGCAATTTGCCTGACGGCCCCGCAGTTTGCCTGACGGAAACTGTGCAGACCCTGTCAGCGAATGGCGCCGATCAGCTCGCGTAGCTCGGCGAAGATGGCGGGGGTGGCGGCGATGTCGAGGTGTAAGCCATTGCTCGCCGGCGCTTCGACCGTGGCTCCGGCCCGCTCTGCGATCAGATTGCCGGCTGCGTAGTCGTAGATCTTGGTGTCCTGCTCGTAGTAACCATCGAGTCGACCAGCGGCGACCCAGCACAGGTTGAGCGCGGCGGATCCCATACAACGGATGTCGCGACAGCGGGGGAGCATGCGGCCGACCGTTTCGGCCTGTTGCGCTCGACGATCAGCGTCGTAGCTGAAGCCGGTGCCGATCAGCGATTGCGGAAGTTCGGTCTTGCCGCTCACTGCGATGGTTCGACCATCGAGCTTCGCCTCGGAGTCAGCACTTGCCGAGAACACCTCGCCTCGCACGACATCAGCGACCGCGCCGGCGACGATGACGCCGTCGATGCTTGCTGCGATACTCACCCCGACGACGGGCAGATCGTAGAGAAAGTTGACGGTGCCATCGATGGGATCGACGATCCATTCGATGCCGTTGTCGCCACCGGCGAGTTCCAGCTCTTCACCTTGAATGCGCGACCCTGGGCAACGGTGTGTCAGCTCGCGGCGGATGAGGCGCTCGGAGTCGACGTCGGTGTCGGTAACCACGTCGGTTGGGGAGCTCTTCGTGTGTGCGGCACGGGCGGCACCCGTCTGGGTCCGCACAAAGTCGGCACTCATCCTCGCCACCTCCGCCGCGACGAGTTCGAGATGGAGTGGCGGCGTCGGATGTGCGTTGGCCGTGGTCACGCCTTGCGTTACGCCAGTCGCACGGTTGTGCCGCTTGCTTCGATCTGGGCGGCGAGCCGAGGGTCGAGCTCAGCGGTGGTGATCAGCACGTCGATGTCGGACCAATCGGCGAACCGAATGAAGTGGTCTTGGCCGAACTTGGTGTGGTCGACGAGTGCAACGACGCGACGAGCAGCGCCGATCATCGTGGTCTTCAACACCGCCTCTTCTCGATAGGGCGTCGTGAGCCCACCGGATTCTGTGGCGGCGTCGCTTGAGATGAAGAGGGTGTCGACGGCGAGCGGACGAATTGCCTCGACCGCCTCGGTGTCGACCATGGCGAGTGTGTTCTTTCGGACCTTGCCGCCAACGACGATGACATCGAGCGTTTCGTGATCGGCGAGCCGAGTGGCGATGGTGAGCGAGTTCGTAACGACTCGAAGGGTCAGGCTGCGAGGGATCGCCCGAGCGAACTGTGCGAGGGTCGAACCGGAGTCGATGATGATCGAGCCGCTGTCTGGCAGTTCCTCGAGCGCAGCGACGGCCATACGTCGTTTCTCGTGTTCGTTCTTCTGCGAACGGACGGAGAGCAGCGGCTCAAAGCCCGTGGTCTCCCATGGCACTGCACCGCCGTGAACTCTGCGCAGCACCTTGCGCTTTTGCAGATCGGACAGATCTCGTCGGATCGTCTCGGTGGTCACACCAAATCGTGTCGCAAGACCAGCAACCTCGGCTCGGCCTGCTTCGAGCGTCGCTTGAACGATCGCACGCTGACGCTCGCCCTGGAACATCATTGGTTGCGAGCTGCTGTCTGCCGTCTCACTCACGACGTTGCGAGAACCTCATCGATTGCTGCCTTCACCCCACCGCTGCGCAGGGCCTGAAGCGCTGCGGTAAACGCCGACCGTAGTCGGTCGTCGTCACGGAGCGAAGCGGGGAAGACGCCGTCGAAGTTCAAGAAGGCAGACGGATCGGCGACGGACTGCTCGGCGAGTGCGATCGCAGTGTCTTTCAGCGGATCGGCAGAGATGTCGATCGGCGCGCCATCTTGGGTCGCGCCGCCGAGGTACTGGCACCAGCCGGCGAGAGCGAGGGCGCTCAGTGCAATGGGCCCGTCTTGTGCGAGCTGGGCCTCGATCGTCGGGAACAAGAACTTGGGGAACTTCGACGAGCCATCGAGGCACAGCCGAGCGATCTGATCGCCGATGTTGGGGTTCGAGAACCGCTCGATCAACGAGGCAACGTAGTCGTCGAGATCGATGCCGGGAACGGCAGACACCGTTGGCCGCGCTTCGTTCGCAAGGAACGCCTGGAGGAAGGCCTTGATGTGTGGTGTTGCCAGCGCTGCGTCGACCGTTTCGGTTCCCTCGAGAGCGGCGAGATACGCCAAGCAGCTGTGTCCAGCGTTGAGCAGGCGAAGCTTCATGAACTCGTAGGGCTCGACGTTGTCGGTGACGATCACATCGAGATCTTCGAGAGGAAGCCGCTTGCCAGCGAAGCGATCTTCAACAACCCACTGGCGGAATGGTTCGGTGATCACCGGCCACTGGTCGGCGAGGCCAAACTCGTCGGCGATCCACTCCCGATCAGCATCGCTCGTTGTCGGTGTGATGCGATCGACCATGCTGTTCGGGAAGCTGACGTTGTCGGTGATCCAGCGGACGAGATCAGCGTCGTAGAAGAGGTTTGCGGCCCCGAGCGTTGCGGTGGCGGCTGCTTTTCCGTTCGCCAAAATGTTGTCGCAGCTGAGCACGGTGATCGGGCCACCCGCTTCCACGCGTCGACGTTCGAGCCCAGCGGCGATCGCCCCGAATGCGCTGTGGGCTGCGGCCGTGGGCGCGTCAGGAGTGAACGCTCCGGTGCTGTCGTCGATCGGGTAGCCGCCCTCGGTAATCGTGAGGGAGACGATCTGTGTTGTCGGAGCAGCGATCGTTGCGATCAGCGGTTCGAGATCATCGATGGCGAGCACGAAGTCGGTCAGCGAGCCAACGATCGACACGTCGGTTGTGTCTGCTCCCCTGACGACCAGGCTGAAGAGCATGTCTTGGTTCGTGAGCGCGTCGGCCATGGCTTGGTCGCTCGGCATGATTCCTGCACCGATGATGCTCCAGTCGGTGTGCCCGGCCTCGCACAGCTCATCGATGTAGTCAGCGAGGTGCGCTCGATGAAATCCGCCCACGCCAATGTGGACAATCGAAGGTGTCAACACGTCTCGGTCATATGTCGGCACATCAACGCGATCGCCCGATGTCGACTCGAATGCGCCGGAAACGGCTTGAGACCGCACTTCTGGCAAGGAAAGAGGAGTGGACACGTGACGCACGCCCGACACGATAACGCAACATGTTCCAACGTGCGAGTCTGTGTTTTGGCCGTCTCATCTGTGTTTTCGATGGCAACACGGGCGCAAACGAACGTCCGGGTGTTGCATATCAACATGAAACCAACTAGACACTTCAGCGATGGGACGGTGCTGTGCCCCCCTTCACATGGATCAGTTGGGAGAGAACACCATGTTCGATGAGAGTTCACATCGCAGCCGCAAGCTCACGCTTTTGAGCCTGCTTGCTGCGTTTGCAATCCTCGCTGCCGCTTGTGGCGGTAGTTCGGAAAGTTCTGACGGAGGCGGTAGCGACGATTCGTCGTCCGAATCCGGAGACTCCGATAGCGGCGACTCCGGCGATGACGGAGAAGCGATGGAAGACGACGACGAAGAGGCAATGGAAGAGGACGGTGACGACGGCGAGGCAATGGCCGAAGGCGACCGTTCGATCACCGTCGCTCTCGTCGGTAACGACAACATCGAGCGGATGGGCGAGCTCGCTGCTGAGTTCTTCACCCCCGAGACCGGTATCACCGTCAATCTGACCGTCCTCGACGAGCAGACCCTGCGTGAAGTCACGACCCGTGACGTCGGCGCCGGTGGCGAGCAGTTCGACGTCGTGCAGATCGGTATGTACGAAACACCGCAGTTCGGTGCCAACGGTTGGCTCGTTCCCTTGAACGACCTCGCCGCAGCATCCGACACCTACGACATCGACGACCTGATCCCGGCCGTGCGTAACGGTCTCTCGGTTGACGGTGAGCTCTACTCCTCGCCGTTCTACGCCGAGTCATCCTTCGTCATGTACCGCGCCGACCTCCTCGAAGAGGCCGGACTCACCATGCCCGACGCTCCGACGTGGGAAGAAGTTGCCGAGATCGCTCGTGCAATCGACTCCGATGAAGTCGCTGGTATCTGCCTCCGTGGCAAGCCCGGCTGGGGCGACCTTGGCGCCGCCTTCACCACCGTGCTCAACACCTTCGGTGGCACCTGGTGGCTCGCCAACGACGACGGCTCCATCGGTGAGGCTCAGGTCGATCAGCCTGAGTTCGCTGAGGCGCTCAACTTCTACGTCGACCTCTTGAACGACGCTGGCGAAGACGACGCTGCTAACTCCAGCTTCAACGAGTGCAAGACCCTCTACGAAGAGGGCCGAGTTGCCATGTGGTACGACGCCACCGTGGCCGCCAGCCTCTTCCCCGAGGACGTTGTCGCAAACACGGCGTTCGCTCTTGCTCCCACCCAGGAAACTGACGCCTCCGGCTGGCTCTGGGCCTGGACCCTCGCTATCCCGGTCAGCACCAGCGACCAGGATGCTGCATGGCAGTTCATCGATTGGGCAACCAACGCTGACTACCACGAGCTCATCGCTGAGCAGGACGGCTGGCGTGCAGTTCCCCCGGGCACCCGTCAGTCGCTCTACGAGCGTCCTGAGTACCTCGAGGCCGCTGACGCATTCGCTCAGCGCACCCTTGACGCCATGCTCGCCGCACCGATCGACAACCCCGGCACCACGCCGCGGCCCGGTCTGCCAGGCGTGCAGTACGTCGGTGTTCCTGAGTTCCAGGACGTCGGCACCCGCTGCACCGAGCTGTTCTCGGCAGCGATCGCTGGCTCGATCAGCGTCGACGATGCACTCGCCGACTGCCAGATCATCGCATCTGAGGTCAGCAGCTAGCTCTGCTGATTTGAAGTAATGAAGCCCGGTCGGAGCATTGTTCCGGCCGGGCTTCGCTGTTTGTGGGCGGCGACATAGCAACCATGCCAACATCGGGAGACGAAGGGGGAGTGCCATGACGAGCGCGACAACAAGCAGTGCCGCGGCCATCAGTCATGAAGAGGAAGTCCGACGACTAGAACGTCGCGAAGGGTGGAAGCGGCGCCTGCCGATACTTCCTGCCCTCATCTTCACGATCGTCGTCACGCAGATCCCCTTTCTGTTCACGCTCTTCTACAGCCTGACCGAGTGGCGGCTCGACAAACCCGACCCGCGGAAATTCATCGGGGTTGACAACTATGCGTCGTTGCCGGGCGACAAGTTCTTCCGAGACGCCGCATGGGTGAGCGTCCAGATGACGGTCATGGCCGTGCTGTTCTCCCTGATCGTGGGAACGCTCCTTGCGATCCTGCTCGATCGAAAGTTCTTCGGGCAGGGCCTCATCCGCACCCTGCTCATCACCCCGTTCCTGGTGATGCCCGTGGTTGCCGGATTCATGTGGAAGACGCAGATGTTCAACGCCACCTTCGGCGTCATCAACTGGGTTCTCAATCTGTTTGGGTTCGACTCCATCGAGTTCGCGACCAGATTTCCACTCGCATCAGTGGTCGTCGTGCTCGTTTGGCAGTGGAGCCCGTTCATGATGCTGATCGTGCTCGCTGGCCTTCAAGGCCAGGATCAGTCGGTCCTCGAGGCTGCTCGGGTCGACGGTGCCACCACGTGGGGCTCGTTCCGCCAAATCACACTCCCCCAGCTTCGCCCGTTCCTCGAGCTCGGCACGCTGCTCGGAGCGATCTATCTGATTCAGGTCTATGACCACATCGAAGTCATCGTTGGTGGTCAGCCCGGAGCCAAGAACCTTCCGTTCTACATCGCCCAGCGCTCGATCGGCGGTGGCAACCGGTTCGGCTTGGCGTCGTCCTATTCGATCATCGTGGTGATCGCATCGATCATCATCGCCAACATTGGTTTGCGAGTGTTGTCGAACCTGCTGGAGGACGACTCCTGATGGCCCTTTTCACGAGAGCACCGAAGGCCGAACCCATTCTTGGGCAGAATCGGGTGGTGGCGGCCATCCTTGGACTGCTGACGTGGATTATCGGACTGTTGTTCTTCTTCCCGCTGTTCTGGCTTGTGCTGAACGGCTTCAAGGAAGAGTCGGTCGCCAACGCGAGCCCGACATTGGTCTTCGACCCGACCACCGACCGATTCTGCGATGTGACCGCAACCTCGAAATGGGTGTCGTGGTTCACCGAGCTCACCAACTTGTGTCAACCGAGCGAAGTAACCGGGGGCGGGCTGCTGACGTTCAGCGAAGCGTTCAGCAACTCGTTCTGGATCGTGCTGATCTCGACGGTGTTGGTCATGATCCTCGCCGTACCAGCTGCCTACGCGCTCGCGATCCGTCCGATGCGCAAGTGGCGCGACGTCCTGTTCTTCTTCATCTCGACGAAGTTCCTGCCCATCGTTGGAATCATCATGCCGGTCTGGATCATCGCCCGAGATCTCAATCTGCTCGGTACGCGGACGGTCCTCGTCATCCTCTACACGGCGATGAACCTGCCGCTCGCCGTTTGGATGCTGCGGTCGTTCTTCGCCGAGGTTCCCAAGGAACTGATCGAGGCCGCGCAGATCGATGGCTGCAGTCTGATGGGTCAGCTTCGTCAGGTGATCTTGCCGATCGTTGCACCCGGGCTGGCTGCGACCGCTCTGCTCTGCGTGATCTTTGCGTGGAATGAGTTCTTCTTCGCGATCCAGTTGAACCCGACCGGTGCGTCGACCATGCCGGTCTGGGTCAACGCACAGCAGAACTTCCAAGGTCAGTTCCTTGCCGAGCTCAGCGCCGCCTCGGTGCTCGCAACGTTCCCGGTCGTGATCGCCGGTTGGGTCGCACAGAAGCGAATGATCCGTGGTCTCGCGATGGGAGCCATCAAGTGATGCTCGGCACCAGCGCATACAGAACCACTGCACACAGCACGACTGCACACAGCACGACCAATCACAGTCACGACACACATCAGAGGGGTACGACTCATGGCTGAAGTCCGATACGAAGCAGCGAGCCGGCTCTATCCCGGCGCTGAAGAGCCAGCGGTCAACAAGCTGAACCTCGATATTGCTGATGGCGAGCTCCTTGTGCTCGTCGGTCCGTCTGGCTGTGGAAAGTCAACGGCGCTACGGATGCTCGCCGGCCTCGAAACGGTGACCTCGGGCAGTGTCCACATCAACGGTGTCGACGTGACACTCAAACCACCGCAAGATCGCGACATCGCGATGGTCTTCCAGAACTACGCGTTGTACCCGAGCATGACGGTCGCTCAGAACATGGGTTTTGCTCTGAAGCAGGCCAAGGTTCCGAAGGCAGAGCGCGAGGCGCAAGTGCGCGAAGCCGCTCGAATTCTTGACCTCACCGAGTACCTCGATCGTAAGCCCAAGAACTTGTCGGGCGGTCAGCGGCAACGAGTGGCGATGGGTCGCGCCATCGTGCGGAAACCCCAGGTTTTCCTCATGGACGAACCCCTGTCCAACCTCGACGCCAAGCTCCGAGTGCAGACCCGTACCGAGCTAGTTGATCTCCAGGCTCGGCTTGGTGTCACCACGGTCTACGTCACGCACGACCAGGTCGAAGCGATGACGATGGGGGATCGCGTTGCCGTCCTCAAGTTCGGCGAGCTGCAGCAGGTCGATGCGCCGAGGACTCTTTACTCAGCACCGGCGAACAAGTTCGTCGCAGGTTTCATTGGCTCACCCGCAATGAACCTGCTCGACGCTGAAGATGTCGACGGTGCACCGGGCATCGCTGGCGCGGCAATCCCACTTGAAGAGTCGGTGTTGTCGCAGCTCAAGAGCCAGGACTTGGATCAGGTCGCGGTCGGTGTTCGACCTGAGCACCTCACGCTTGGGACGACCGGTATCGAGGGCGAGGTCACGGTGGTCGAAGAACTCGGCTCAGAGTCCTTCGTGCACGTGACGGTCTCCCACCGCGGCGAACCGACGACGTTGGTCGTGCGCGATCGTGGTGAAACCGAAACCGGCCGCGGTGATCGAGTGAAGGTTGATTTTGGTGGCCCCATCCACGTCTTTGGAAGTGATGGGCTGCGTGTCGAGGCATAGCGACACCGCCGCCGAATACGGCCCTGCTGGGGTCACGAGCGGAAGTCTCCCCTTCGTCTCGTGCCCCGCAGGGCCATGAATACCAAAACGCCGGGCGAGCCTGGCGATGTTCTCCTCGTCACCGGCGCTGCTGGCAACATCGGTCGCTCCGTCGCCGTGGCCGCTGCCCGCAAGGGTGGCCGCCTCGTCCTGGCCGATCACCCCGCTGCCTCCACGGGCCTCGATGAGACCGCCGCCGCATGTCTTGCGGCAGGGGCCGCCGCCACACACTTCGCTCCCTTCGACGTCACGAATGTCGACGAGGTGCGGACCCAGCTGAGTGCTGCTTCTGCTGCGCTCGGACCGGCGACCACGGTGTTCAACAATGCTGGCTACCAAGGCTCGTTTGCGAACATCGCCGACTACGAAACGAACGACATGCGGAAGGTTCTCGCGGTCAACGTCGAGGGTGTTTTTAACGTCTTGCAAACAGCGGCTCGAGAGCTCCGCTCCGCCGGTGTGAGTGGATCGATCGTGAACATGGCGTCGATGGCAGGCGTCGGTGGTGCGCCAAACATGTCCGCCTACTCGGCCTCGAAGGCTGCGGTGATCGGGCTCACGAAGTCGGCAGCGAAAGATCTCGCATCGGACGGGATCCGCGTCAACGCCGTCAGTCCGGGATTCATCGGACCGGGTGTGATGTGGGACAACCAGGTTCAAGCCCAGGCCGACGCAACGAGCATCTACTTCGACGACGATCCGGCCGTCGTCGCCGAGCAGATGCTCAATTCAGTTCCGTTGCGTCGATACGGCTCACTCGAAGAGG
>CALEWY010000090.1 GCA_937925335.1 uncultured Acidimicrobiales bacterium | reverse complement strand
GGCACCTACAGCTTTGACCGGTCCGTAACTCGGGATCAGGTCTTCTCGATCGACACGCCGCCTCCCACGGTCTCCGGCTCGCTCCACATGGGCCACATCTTCAGCTACACCCACACCGACACGATCGCTCGCTACCAGCGGATGACCGGCAAATCGGTCTTCTATCCGATGGGTTGGGACGACAACGGGCTGCCGACCGAACGCCGCGTCCAGAACTACTTCGCGGTCCGGTGTGATCCGTCACTCCCCTACGAGGAGGGCTTCGAGCCGCCTGCTCGCGAGTCGCTCGGTCCGGACGGCAAGAAGGTCAAGCGACAGGTTTCGATCAGCCGTCCGAACTTCATCGAGCTGTGCGACGAGCTCGTCGCGCTCGACGAGAAGGTCTTCGAAGACCTCTGGCGTTCGCTCGGGCTCAGCGTCGATTGGTCGCTGCTCTACGCAACGATCGATGAGCGTTCGAGGCGCGCGAGCCAACGAGCGTTCCTGCGCAACTTGGCCCGAGGTGAGGCCTACCAGCAGGAAGCGCCCAGCCTGTGGGACGTCACCTTCCAAACCGCGGTCGCCCAGGCTGAACTCACCGACAAAGAGATGCCGGGCGCCTACCACAAGCTTCGGTTCACGCTTCCGACGGGTGACGATCTGCTGATCGATACAACGCGCCCTGAGCTGCTTCCCGCGTGTGTCGCCGTCGTCGCCCATCCAAGCGACGAGCGCTACACACAGTTCGAGGGCCAGACGATCACAACGCCCGTCTTTGGTGTCGAAGTCCCGATGGTCTTCCACGAACTCGCTGATCCTGAAAAGGGCACCGGCGTCGCCATGATCTGTACGTTCGGTGACACCACCGACGTCACCTGGTGGCGCGAGCTCAACCTGCCAGCCCGAGCCGTTATCGGCCGCAATGGTCGCTTCATCGACGAGGCTCCCGAAGTCATGTCCGCCGAGGCCGCGGAGCGCTACGGACGTATGGCCGGCAAGACGGTCTTTTCCGGCAAGGAAGAGATCGTCACGCTGCTCCAAGAGAGTGATGCACTGGTCGGTGAGATCCGCCCGATCACCCACCCCGTCAAGTTCTTCGAGAAGGGCGACAAGCCGCTCGAGATCGTCACCAGCCGCCAGTGGTACATCCGCAATGGCGGGCGTGAGCGCGATCTTGGTGAGGCACTCATCGCCCGTGGCGAAGAGATGCAGTGGCACCCGCCCTACATGCAGAGTCGCTACACCAACTGGATCGACGGCTTGAACGGCGACTGGTTGATCAGCCGCCAGCGTTTCTTCGGCGTTCCGATTCCGCTCTGGTACGCGCTCGACGACAGCGGTGAGCCGATCTACGACACGCCACTCGCTCCTGACGAGTCGCTGCTGCCGGTCGATCCGTCGACCGACGTTCCCGATGGCTACACCGCCGATCAGCGTGGTGTCGCCGGCGGCTTCATGGCCGACCCCGACATCATGGACACCTGGGCAACGTCATCACTCACGCCGCAGATCGCCGGCAAGTGGGAAGACGATTCCGACCTTTTCGAACGCGTCTACCCGTTCGACATGCGGCCGCAGGGCCACGACATCATTCGAACCTGGCTCTTCTCAACCGCGGTCCGTTCGCACTTTGAAGAAGAGGCCGCGCCGTGGCGCCATGCCTGTCTGTCCGGGTGGATTCTCGACCCCGACCGCAAGAAAATGTCGAAGTCGGTCGGCAACGTCGTCACACCATCGGGCCTGCTCGAGCAGTTCGGCTCCGATGCCGTTCGCTACTGGGCAGCCTCCGGACGACCCGGCACCGACACCGCGTTCGACGAAGGCCAAATGAAGGTCGGCCGCCGTCTTGCGATCAAGCTCCTCAACGCTTCGAAGTTTGCGATGGGCATGGGTGATCTGGCGAGTGCATTGGAAGCGCCGGTCACCGAACGACTCGACCAGGCCATGCTCGCTCGTCTCGCGATCTTGGCTGACGAGTGCACCAAGGCATTCGAAGAGTTCGACTATGCCCGTGCGCTCGAACGCACTGAGATGTTCTTCTGGTCGTTCACCGACGACTACATCGAACTCGTCAAGAACCGTGCCTATGGCTCGCGGGGTGACGACGCTGCGGCCTCGGCCCACGCCGCGTTGGCGCAGGCCCTCGACACGCTCTTGCGGCTCTTCGCACCATTCCTCCCCTTCGCAACCGAAGAGGTCTGGAGTTGGTGGCGCGAAGGCTCGGTTCACACCTCGGCGTGGCCGGCAGCCGAAGCGCTTCGAGCATCCGCTGGTGATGCTGACCCTGCGCTTTTGTCGGTCGCTGGGGAGACCCTCACCGAGTTGCGTCGAACGAAGACGGAGTCAAAGCGGTCGTTGCGGACCGTCATCGAGACGGCAACCGTCTCGGACACAGCAGAGCGAATCACTCTCCTCGAACAGGTTCAAGCAGACGTCGCCGAGGCTGGCGTCGTTTCTGACATGACCCTGACCGCAGGGGCGGAAGCCCTCACGGTCGCTGCCACACTGGAGCCCGAAGCCGAGGGCTAACGAGGGCCGAACCATGATGAATGGCGAACCAATCGAGGTGGAGTCCGCTCTGAAGAGCGACGACATCGACACGATTCTCGTGCGCATCAACGGGCCTGACCACCCTGGCATCACCGCAGCGCTCATGTCGCTGCTGGCCGAAACCGGCGCGGGCATCGAAGACGTCGAGCAGATCATCATTCGAGGGCGGCTCGTCCTCAACCTGATCGTGCGCGTCCCCGCGGGGAAAGACATCGTCAAAGAGCTCTTGCACTTCGGATGGGAACGCCAGATCGACATCGACTTCGAAGTTGTCGACCCAAATCCGACCAACCGATCGCCCGGTCTCGTCGTCACGATCCTCGGCCACGAGGTGACTCCGACCGAGTTCGGTGCGCTCGCCGGCGCCATCGCCAAGACGGGCGGCAACATCGACCGCATCGTGCGGCTCGCTCGCGAACCCGTGCTGGCGTACGAACTCGTCGTGAGCGGCGAAGACCGTGAGGGCATTCGGGCGAGCCTGCTTCAGACAGCCGACACGCTTCGCTGCGATGTCGCGGTCCATCGCGAAGGCCTCGGCCGCAAGGCCACTCGCTTGGTGGTGCTCGATGTCGACTCGACCCTTATCCAAGAAGAGGTCATCGAGCTGGTGGCCGATGAGGCTGGGTGTCGAGACCAGGTCGCAGAGATCACGGAGCGAGCAATGCGAGGCGAGCTCGACTTTGAAGAGTCGCTTCACGAGCGAGTCGCCCTGTTTGAAGGTCTCCCCGTCGAGTTATTGGACCGCGTCGTGGAGCGGATCGAACTCACACCTGGTGCCCGCACGTTCATTCGAACGCTCAAGCGCCTTGGCTACCGAACCGCGATCGTCTCGGGTGGGTTCACGCTTGCGACGCAAGCGCTGGCCTCCGAGCTCGGCATCGACCACGCCTACGCCAACACGCTCGAAGTCCACGAGGGCAAGCTCACCGGGCGAGTCACCGGCATGATCGTCGACCGCAAGGGCAAGGCCGAGCTCGTGCGAAAGATCGCAGCGCTCGAAGACATACCACTCGACCAGGTGGTGGCCATCGGCGACGGAGCCAACGACCTCGACATGTTGAACGCCGCCGGCCTCGGCATCGCCTTCAACGCAAAACCGGTCGTCCAAGAGGCCGCGGACACCACTCTCAACGTCCCCTACCTCGACGCCATCCTCTTCGTCCTCGGCGTCCGCCGTACCGACATCGAAGAGGCCGACAGCCCCACCACCTGACGCCCGATCCGGCGCCCGCCTGCGCTCCAACCGGCGGCCCACGGGAGCACCACCGCACCCCACAGCCGCCACCCACGACCACGAGCGCTCACCGGCGGCCACGGGAGCACCACTGCACCCCACAGCCGCCACCCACGAACACGAGCGCTCACTGGCGGCCCACGGGAGCACCACTGCACCCCACAGCCGCCAGCCGGTCGTGATGACGCGCTCCGGGCGCGGTCGACGCGGACGAGGTTGGTAGACGCCGACGACCGCCGCATCCTGGCTGCTCGCAGTTCAGCTGCCGCAACTCCCGCTCATCAGGTAACGACGTGGACGCTACGGCAGACCAGAAGATCATCGCCCTCGCGAGTCAGACCGGCGGTGTCGTCACGATGCCGGCGATGCAAGCCGCTGGCGTCTCGAGATGGACTGTGCGCCGGAGGGTCGAGAGCGAGTTTCTCGATCGTCGGGCGAAAGGGCTCTTCGTTGTGAACGCGCTAGCCGCGGACCGGACTGAGCTCTGGGTCGCCCAGATCGGATCGCGCGGTGCGATCTCTCACGAGAGCTCCTTGCGGCTGCACGGAGCTCCAATT
The DNA here is from genome assembly GCA_937925335.1 of uncultured Acidimicrobiales bacterium. Classification (GTDB taxonomy): domain Bacteria; phylum Actinomycetota; class Acidimicrobiia; order Acidimicrobiales; family SZUA-35; genus CALEWY01. The sequence continues at coordinate 9,479 of CALEWY010000090.1, read as the reverse complement.
CCCGGACGAACGGTCCACGTGCTCGTCCCGAAGGGCACAGACAACAAGGCGCCTGGGTCAGTCGTTCACGAAACTCGACTGTGGTTCGACGAAGACGTGACGAGCGTCGATGGCCTGGCAGTCACGACTCCAAGCCGTGCCTTGATCGATGTCGTTCGACCACTGCACGAGCGCCGATGGACGAGTGCGGCGCAACGCTTGATCCGAGATGGGTCTCTGGATCCCGACGATTTGATCGTCACCTTCCAACGGCTCGATCGAAACGGGCGCTCTCGGCGAAAGGAAACAGCTTCACTCATCGGGATCGTGGCGGGCGATGAGGCGATGTCCGAATCGGTACTCGAACGCGTGATCTTCGACGGTCTGACGTCTCGCGGCGTCCCGGGACTCAAACGTCAATTCCGTCCACCCTGGTATGCCGGCATCCGAGGGATCATCGACATCGCTGAGCCGATCGGAAAAACGATCGTCGAAGGCGACGGTCGGCCGTGGCATCTCACGACCGACGCGATCGAGAACGACCACGCTCGGGACCGTGAGGGCGCCCGACATGGATTCCTCACCATCCGACTCGGTTGGCGTGAGGTCACCAAGTTCCCCGAACGCAGCCTCGGTGAAGCAGCTGCAATCATCACCGCTCGACGCGACGCTGCCCTCCGTCTCGCCAGTTGAGCCGCGCACCGGCGGCCCACAGGAGCACCACCGCACCCCACAGCCGCCGCCGCTCGCTCCGCTCACTAACCGAGTTGCTCGCTGACGCTCACAACTCGACCCACGAGGCGAGCACCGTCACCGGCGGCCCACAGGAGCACCACCGCACCCCACAGCCGCCGCCGTTCGCTCTGCTCACTAACCGAGTTGCTCGCTGACGCTCACAACTCGACCCACGAGGCGAGCACCGTCCACAGCGGCCGGACCGTTCGCTCCGCTCACTAACCGGGTTGCGGACGAGGGAGTTAGCCGGTGGTGAAGGTGAAGTGCTCGTCCATGGCGGACTCGACGGAGGCGATGTGGTCGATGTAGGCGGGGAAGCCGCCGTTGTAGTTGCCGTCTTGGCGGCGGTTCTCTTGGCCTTCGAAGTTGTAGTAGCCGGGGGTGCACTCTTGGTTACGAGTGGTCTTGCCTCGATGTGAGATCACTTCTTGCACCCACCACTCTTCTGACTCGGTCGTCACGTCCAGCGTGTCGTAACCACCGGCACGCGTATGTGCGATGGCGTTGGCAATGTGATCACCCTGGACCGACAACAGGTCGGTCAGGTTGAACTGGAACGACGCCTGATAGCCGCCCATGATGAACAGGTTTGGGAACCCGGCTGAGTGCACGCCGAGCAGCGTGCGAATGCCGCTCGAGTATTTCTCGTTCAGGTCGACGCCGCGCTCCCCCACGATTCGGTTGTAGATGCCGGTTTGTTGCACCTCGAAGCCGGTTGCGTAGATCAGCAGGTCGACCTCGTACTCAACGCCGTCGAAGATCGGACCCTTCTCACCGATCTCGGTGATGCCTTTGCCCTTGGTGTCGACGAGGTGCACGTTCGGCCGGTTGAACGTCGGCAGGTACTCGTTGTGGAAACACGGTCGCTTGCACATCAGCATGTACCAAGGCTTGAGCGCTTCGGCCGTTTCCGGGTCGTCGACCGTGTCATCGATGCGTTTGTGGATCCGCATCATCTGATCGATGTTGTTGTTCTCCTGGCGACGAATCTTCTCTTCACGAGTGATCCCGTCTCGCAGCTGCCCACGACGCTCGGCCTGCTCTCGCAGCTTCGACACGATCTTCGCTCGCCGCTTCGCCTGCCAGCCCTCGGATTGTTTGGCCGCCCACTCATCGCTGGTTTCCCAGTCGTCACGAATATCGATCGACGAGGGCGTCCGCTGGAAGACGTGCACGCTCTTCGCATTGGCTCCCAGATTCGGGATGATCTGCACGGCGCTCGCACCGGTCCCGATGATGCCGACTCGCACGTCGCCGAGCTTCTCAAGGTCGGCGCCGGTGAACTCATAGTCCCAGCGAGACGTGTGGAACGCCTTGCCTTTGAATTGCTCCATGCCATCGATCCGTGCCAGCCGAGGCTTCGCCAGCGTGCCGTTCGCACACACGACGAACTTGGCCCGCATCGTGTCGCCACGATCCGTCGTGATGTTCCAACGCTGGGCCTCCTCGTCCCACAACGTTTCGGTCACGGTCGTTTGGAACACGGCGAGGTCGTAAAGGTCGTACTTCTTCGCGATCGCCTGGCAGTGAGCGAAGATCTCCGGACCTTGGGCGTAGTGCCGGGTCGGGATGTAGTTCATCTCGTCGAGCAGCGGCAGATAGTCATATGCCACGACGTCGCACGCCACGCCGGGATAGCGATTCCAGTACCAGGTGCCGCCAACGTCAGCGCCACGCTCCACGATCCGAATCGACTCAACACCCTGTTCACGAAGGCGGGCCGAAGCCAACAGTGCGGAGAATCCGCCACCGATGAAGAGCACCTCGACACCATCGTCGGCCGAGTTGCCATCGATGATCGGCTCCCGCTCGACCCAATCGTCGGCATAGGGATCACGGGCCAGTTCGGCCATTGCGCCATCGAGCTCGCGGTAGTTCTCGGTGCCGGGCGGTCGATAGCCAAGGCGCACATCGCGCTCCTCGGCGAACCGAGCCTTGATCTCGTCGTAGTACTCCTGAGGCGGCCGATCTGGCCGTTCGGTCGCCTCGAAGTTCATCACGAACTTGTCGGCCTTCTTCTTGTCGCTCTCTGCCTCTCGACCCGACGTCGCATCTGATGCCATAGCCCAGTTTGGCTGAAGCTCAGCTGGCGAGCGATTCCGCGTCCACCTAACTTCGGCCCATGAGCACCCAATCCGCCAGTGCCCCATCCGGAGATCTCTCCTTCGAACCGAACGGGAAGGTTGCCGTCGTCACGGGTGCCGCCGGCGGAATTGGGCTCGGCATGGCTCGCGCCTTCACCAGTGCTGGCATGTCGGTGGTGCTCTCCGATCTCGATGCCGATCGGGTCGAAGCCGCCGCCGCCAGCCTGCGCGACGAGGGCCACGACGCCATCGGTGTCGCCACCGACGTCACGAAGTTCGACGAGGTTCAGTCGCTCGCCGATGCAGCGATGGACACCTACGGCAAGGTCGACGTGCTCTGCAACAACGCCGGGGCTGCCGTGTTTGCCAAGCTCTACAACGTCACGATGGACGATTGGCAATGGACGCTCGATGTCTGCCTCATGGGCCCGATCCACGGTGTGAAGGTCTTCCAGCCGCTGGTCCAGCAGTCCCAGGGGGGCGGCCACATCAACACCACATCGTCGGTGTCTGGCCTCATCGCTGGCGCTGCGTCCGGACCCTACAACGTGGCAAAGAGTGGCGTGATCGCCCTGATGGCCACGCTCGAGCGGGAGTTCCGAATCCAGAAGGGTCCGCACCGGGCGTCGGTTCTGTGCCCCGGACCGATCAATACCGAGATCAGCCGCAACAGCGTTCGCAACCGAAAAGCCGTCAAAGGTGAGGTCTCCGAAGGGGGCGAAGCAAGCAAGAAGCTCGGCGACAAGATCGGCAACTTCCTGGCGAATGGCATGGACCCCGACGAGGTCGGCCACATTGTGTTGAACGGGATGATGGAAGGCAAGTTCTGGATCTTCACCCACCCCAAGTTGCTGAAGCTCTATCGAGAACAGAACGAGATGATGGACGAAAACGGCATGCTCTCCATGGGGAAGTTGACCTGATGGCCGGCGCTGCCAGCCTCGGAGGCAACCGGCCTCTCGAGGGCATTCGAGTTCTCGACCTCACCCGAGTCTTCGCTGGCCCCATCGCCGGCCGCACGCTGCGCGAGCTCGGCGCCGACGTCGTCAAGGTCGAACCGCCCGATGGCGACGTCACTCGACTGTGGGGTCGCAAGGCTGCCGGGCTCTCCACCTACTACACCCAACAAAACGTCGGGAAGCGCAACATCTGCGTCGACCTCAACGACCCCGAGGGACCCGAACTCATCGGCCGACTCGCCGAGCAAGCCGACGTCGTGATCGAGAACTTCCGCCCAGGGGTGATGAAGAAGTTCGGCATCGACTGGCCCGCTCTTTCGGCCCGCAAACCCGATCTGATCATGTTGTCGATCAGCGGGTTCGGCCAGGAGGGGCCCGAGTCCCAACGAGCGGCCTACGCCTCGATCATCCATGCGGAGGCGGGCATCACCCAGTCGCCGGTCGGGGATGCGATGCCACTCGATCTCGAGCTCAGCGCGGCCGTCGTTCTCTCCGGTCTGCACGGTGTGATCGCGGTGCAGGCGGCGCTGCGAACCCGTGACCAAACAGGCATTGGGCAACACATCGACATGGCGATGATCGATGCGATGACCTACTCCGCCGACATCATCCTCAACGCACTCGACGGTGGTCGGCGGGCCGAGTCGCTCAACGGTGAGGCGTGGCCAACGTCGGACGGCCCGAAGATGCTCACCGGTGGCCTCCGGTGGATCTGGCACCAGCTCTCGAACACGGCGGGACTCAGCGACCCAACACCGGCCGACGCGGATATCAGCGAGAAGATCGCGTCACGGCGAGCGATCATCGAGGACCACCTCTGCTCGCTCCCCGACCGCGCCGCTGTCATCGCAACCTTCGACAAGGCCAACTTGGCGTGGGCTGACATTCGTGTGTGCGGCGAGGTGCTCGAATCACCGACGCTCGTGCATCGAGAGACGGTCGCCGAGATCGACAACCGGGATGGCGGGACCCGCAAGGTGATCCGCAACCCCTATCGAATGACGGAGACCGACTACTCCGAGATCGGTGTCGCCGCGTTTCGGGGCGAGCACAACGCTGCGGTGTTCAGCGAGTGGCTCGGGGTCGACGACATTGCTGACATCAAGGCCCTCGGCCAAGACGAATGGGCAAGTGGCGAAAACGAGACCGATCAAGGAGCTGAGGCATGAGTGAGTCAACCGATCAGCAGCAGGCCATCCAGCGGCTGCTCGACGAATCCGATCTTCGCGACCTCCTTCACCGTTACGCCTTCGGACTCGACCGGGAGGACTGGGTGCTGTGGCGATCGGTTTTTGCCGACGAGGTCACCATGGACATGCGCGACTATTCGGGCGGCCCTGATCCTCGCCCGGTCGAATCCGACAAGATCGTCGCCGGCATCCAGACGCTCTTCGCAGGGCTCGATGGTTCACAGCACTTCATGGGTTCGCACCGCTATGAGATCGACGGTGACCGAGCCACGATCACCGCACACATGCGGGCCGAGCACTGGCTCACCAACGACGGCGGCGGCGACAAGTACACGATGTTCGGCACCTACACCGACGAGGCAATCCGAACCGACGAAGGCTGGAAACTGACGTCGGTCCGGCTCAACCTGATCCGTCAGGAGGGCAACCGTTCGCTCATGAAACGAGCGGCCAAGGTCGGCGAGGCCAAGCTCGGTTCGTGACTCTCGAGCTGCGCCGTCGTCCCGCGCGCGTCGAGTCACGCCGGGTCGAGTCAGAGCGCTCGAGACAGACCCATCGAGTCACGCCGGGTCGAGTCAGACCGTTCGAGTCAGAGCGCTCGAGCCGGGGCAACGCGAGCGCTCGAGTCGGGGCAAGGCGAGCGCTCGAGCTAGAGGGGCCGCCGGCGAAGTGTGGTGACTCGGTGTTTCACACGCCATCCAACATCGGTCTTCACGACGTCGTCGTAGTACGACGCCGTGCCGGTGAGGCCGCCCTTTTGTAGTGCGACGATCCGGAAGTTCAGCTTCACAACGGCCAGCCCAGCGCCGTCGACCGTCTCATCGACGTAGATGTTGGTCATCGTGTGGGTCTTCGGATGCTGCGCGTCCTCATCCATGAATCGCTTGATCTCGGGAAGACCTTCCAACAGCGGCACACCGAGATCGGTCAGGTCAAAGACGGCGTCGTCGGTGAAGATCCGATCGAGGCCGGGCCAGTTGCGGTCGTCGATGGCGTCGCCGTATCGACCCGGAAGTTCGTGCAGTTCAACGCGGTCTTCCAGGCTGATGCTCATGCCGGTGCACCTGCGTCGACGAGCGTCCATGTGCTGGAGACCATCGGCTCGCCATCTTCGTCAACCGTGCCGCTCGCTGTCACCCGCCCTGCCTTGAGCAACGCCAGCAGATGCGAATAGACCGAGGCCGCGGCTGCTCGCCAGAGGCGTTTGTCGACCTCTGCGTACATCCCTGGGACGATGTCCTTGATCGTGGTGGGGCCGGATTCGAGTGCGGTCACGATCTGTGCTTCACGGCCGTTGCGATGATCGATGAACGCCTGCACGTAGGTGTGCGGATCCTCGATCGCCGGACCGTGGGTTGGCCAGTACCGAACGTCGTCGCGCTCGAGGAGCTTGGCCAGGCTGTGCATGTAGTCGAAGAGATCACCGTCGGGTGGAGAGATCACCGACGTTGCCCAGCCCATGACGTGGTCGCCGGTGAAGAGCGTCTTCTCTTCACGCAGGGCGAAACAGATGTGATTCGACGTATGGCCCGGCGTATGCACCACCTCGACGGTCCAGCCCGGTCCCTCGATCACATCGCCGTCGCTGACGGCCACGTCGGGCACGAAGTCGGTGTCTGGGCCCTCGGTCTTCAGTTCGTCTGGGGTGTCGGCCCACTGCTTTTCGAAGTCGGCCTTCTCCTCGGCGGTGAAGTACTCGTCGAACGACACCGCATCGAGCGGGTTCCGCTTTGGCACTGGGCCGTGGGGGCCAAAGCCATACGTCGGCGCGCCCGTGCGGGCGACCAGCTTGGGCACTCCAGCCGTGTGGTCGGTGTGCGTGTGCGTGATGAGGATGTGTGTGATCCGCTCCCCCTCGCCAAGCGCTGCTTCGATTGCATCCAGGTGCTCGTCGACGGTCGGACCGGGATCGATCACGGCGACATCGCCGCGCCCGATCAGGTAGACGCCGGTGCCCGTGAACGTGAATGGGTTGGGGTTCTTCGCCACCACTCGACGGATGAGCGGCGAGAGTTCAACCACCTCGCCATAGGTCGGTTCGAAGTCACGGTTAAACGCCGGTGCGCTGCTCATCAGAGGGGCCCTTCGGGGTTGAGAATCGCGGTGAAGATGACTCGACCGTCTCGCCCAATTTCGATCTCGTATCGGGGTCGGCCCCCGGCGGAGATCACGGCATGACCAAAGCCATCGATGTCGATGTCATAGTCGCTCCCGAGCCACTGCTCCAAGCGAGGCGCAGCGTCGTCGAGCCAGTCGCGCAGCTCACCGAGTCGTTCCCGATCGAAGAGATCAACGTCGAGTTCGACCCAATCCTCACCACCGGTGCCGAAGAAGCTCACGCCCGACGATCGCCTTCAGCCCGCAGGTGGCGCAGCGATCTCGCCGGTGATCTTGGCCATGAGGTCGGCGGGCGGCCGAGTCGGGCGGCCCTTCTCGTTGCAGATCGCCACCTTGAGCTCCTCGGTGACAAGGACCTCATCGCCTCGCCGAATCCGCTGGCTCCATCGAGTGCTGGCTCGCCCAACCTCACCGATCCAGGTGTCGACCTCGAGCACATCACCACCAACGGCAGGCTTCTTGAACTTCACCTCGATCTCGGTCACGACGAACTGAATGCCCATAATCGCGACGTCTTCGAGCGATGCACCGATCGACTCGAGCGCCTCGGTGCGTGCCACCTCGAAATACGTGACATACGCAGCGTGATTCACGTGCGAGTAGGGGTCGAGTTCAGAGAATCGAACCTTGATGGTCGTCGTGTGTGGCATCTCGAACGACGCTAGCTCCCACCCGTCGACATGACGGCACCGTCCACCATGTCACCGGATGGCAGCACCGTTGGATGGCGACACCGTTGGATGGCAGCGCCGTCACATGGCATAGCCTGCGGCCGTGTCCGAGATCCCTCCATCCCCCCGCGGGGTTTCGAACAACGGCGTCACGCTGAACGGTGGTGCGGCGCCGAAACGAACGGCGTTGATCACGGTGCTTGTCGGAACGATGGCTGCGTCAACGTTCCATCTCTTCGCCGTTGGTGTTCTTGCCGCCGAGCTCAAGGACGAGATTGGGCTCACGGGGCTTCAGATCGGCATCGTCGGGGCGGTCAACACCGGCCTCGGCGCCATCACGTCGCCACGGCTCGGCTCCATCACCGACAAGATCGGGGCACGAGCGGCCTCTGCCATCACGTGTGTGCTCAGCGGCATCGGCCTCCTGGTGATGGCCGTTGCGACCAATCTGCTCGTGCTTCTCGGCTCGTCGATTCTCTCCGGCCCGTCCCAGGGATGGTCGAACCCGGCCACCAACCGCCTCATCGCCGATCGCCTCGAACCAAACGAGCGGGGAACGATCACCGGCCTGAAGCAATCCGGCGTGCAGTTCGGCTCGTTCGTCGCCGGGCTCACGCTGCCGACGGCAGCCGACCTCTCGAACTGGCGAATCGCCGTCGCAATTCTCGGCGTTGCCTCGTTCGCCGTTGCTCTACTCGCCCGGTTCGGAATCGACGCCGATCCGGTCGCTGAAACAAACCCCGACGACCTGACGACAGCCACGGCCAAGCCGACGTCGAAAAAGCTCGACCCATTCGTGGTGCGAGTCGCCATCTTCGCCACACTCTTCGGACTCTCGACCGGTGGTGTGTTCCGGTTCCTTCCGCTCTTCGCCGAACAAGAACTGTCGTTCTCGACCACGGGTGCCGGGCTTCTCATCGCCGTCAACGGAGCACTCGGCATCGTCGGCCGAATCATCTGGGGACAACTCACCGAGCGGTCGGTCGAACCGAGAAAGGGCCTTCTCACCATCGGCATCGCATCGATCGTCTGTGTGCTGGGACTCGCGCTCTCCCTGCAGATCGGCGGCTGGGTGCTTTGGCCGTTTGCTGCGGTGAGTGCGTTCTGCCTCGGCTCGTGGAACGTCGTCGCCATGCTCGCCGTCATCCGCACCGTTCCCGCCTCAGACTCTGGCCGCTCGACCGGCTTCGTCATGCTCGGCTTCCTCGGCGGCCTGACGATTGCCTCGCCGCTCACCGGCTTGGTCGATGACGTCACCGGCAGCTTCCAGCTCGCCTGGTGGGGATTGCTCGCCGCCACGGTCATTGGGACGCTCACGATGACGGGCAATCGAACCCCCAATCGGTCCTAGCGTCGCCGGGGTCTCGGCGTCACGATCGTCCGTGTCGTCGCGGTCCTCACGTCTCCGCTGTCGCCTCGGTCTCGGGTCATGGATTTGGGAGCCGTGGATGACGAGAACGTAGGGTTCGCTCTATGAGTGATCAGCGTCCTCTTGATGGCATTCGAGTGATCGAGCTCGCCCAGTGGGTGGCAGGTCCATCAGCTGCGGGCTTGATGGCCGACTGGGGCGCTGACGTGATCAAGGTGGAGGTCGCAAAGGGAGACCCGCAGCGCTCGATGTTTGCCGCCGTTGGCATCGACAAGCCGCTGCCCAATCCCAGCTTTGCCCAGGACAACCGCGGCAAACGAGCGATCGTGCTCAACCTCGGTGAGGCCGACGATCGAGCACGCTTCGAGCAACTC
>CALEWY010000089.1 GCA_937925335.1 uncultured Acidimicrobiales bacterium | reverse complement strand
GATCTTCGAGCTCGATTCGATCGTGGTGACGCGGTCGTGCGAGACACGATTCGATCGCTTGCCGGTGTGGCAGCAGAGGGGCGAGCGGCTCTTCGCTGGGGAGCGTCGGATCAGTTCGCCAATCTCATCGGCGAAAATATGCGGCTACGTCTCCGGCTCGGTCCAGTGCCGGACTCTCAGCGAGCCCTGATCGACCTTGCTGACGATCTCGATGCACCCGCCACCTTCACCGGTTCGGGCGGGGCTGTGGTCGGAGCGTTCGACGACGACGACCACCTTGGGGCACTCACGACCGCATTCGCCGGCCTCGACGCCGACGTGATCACCATCTGGCCCCAACCTGCGTAACCCGTGGGGTCAAACCTCGATTTACGCAGGTTCTGATGAGAACACTCAAGCCGTTCGCTAGCGCTCTCAACTCGCGTGTTGAACTTCTGCAAGTGGAGACTTGACCCAAAGAGGTTGAACTCCAGAGGTTGCGAGAATCGAACAGGTGTTCGATAATGGGTCGATGGTCATGGCGGGCGTATCGGTGGTCGACACCGAACCACGAGGATTGCGGGAGCGACTCGATCCGGAGATTCTCGCCAAACTGAAGCCTGTCACGCTGTCAGGCGAGCAGGTTCTCGACGTTCCCGAGCTACTGAAGCCGCTCTTTCCCTGGGGCGGATTGCAGCGGGGATGGAGCGTCGGGGTCGAAGGCTGTGGCGGCTGGTCGTTGTCGATGGCGATGCTCGGGGAAGCGCTCGGAGCCGAGGGCTGGCTTGCGGTCGTTGGTGTTCCATCGTTCAACGTGGCAGCAGCCGCTGGTTTCGGCGTGCGCCTCGACCGGATGCTCGTTGTGGAAGATCCGGGGCCGGGCCGATGGGCAACCGTGATCGCCACGTTGTGTGAATCGGTCGACGTCGTCGCTTTTGCGCCAGGCATGCGCGTTGGTGTGCGTGATCAGCGTCGGCTCACCGCTCGAGCGCGTGAGCAGGGCACGGTGCTCGTTCATCTCGACGGTGGTGCCACGTGGCCCAGTGCGATTGATCTCACCCTTTCGGTCAACACGCTTCGTTGGGACGGGATCGGCGATGGTCATGGCCACCTCAAACGTCGTCTCGTTTCGGTCAGCGCGGCTGGGCGACGGACCGGTGCTGCTGGTGCGCCGGTCGAGATGTGGCTGCCAGACGCTCGCGGTGCCCTCGGGGCTGCCACTTCTATTGAGGCGACTGTTGAACCCGCTATTGAGTCGACTGTTGAAACCGCTGTTCAGTCCACTGTCGACCCTGCTGCTTCTCCACGGTCTGCTGGAGCAAGGCACACCCATTCCAAAACCCCTGCTTCTCCAACTCCTGTGACGTGGTGACCGGTGGAACCAGCGGCCGAGTTACTCGGATGGCCGTGGTGTGGTGCCCTGATTGGCCGGTGGTGGCGTGGGGTATCCCGCTCGATGAGCCAGCGGTTGTGGTGGTCGCCAATCGAGTGATTGCGTGCTCACCAGCAGCCAGGGCTGAGGGGGTGTCGGTCGGGCTGCGTCGGCGTGATGCGCAGGGCCGCTGCCCCGATGTTGCGGTGCTCGATCGTGATGTCGACCGCGAGAGCCGCCTCTTTGAACCGCTGGCCATCGCTCTTGAAGCGCTCACGCCTCATGTCGAGATTCGGGGGCCGGGGTTGCTCGGTTTCCCAACACGAGGCCCGTCACGGTTCTTCGGCGGTGATGAGGCCATGGCCGACGAAACGCTTGCGGTCGTCCTTCCGGTGTTGGCCAATCGTGGATCGTGTCGAGTCGGGGTTGCCGATGGTGCGTTCACGGCCCGGCTGGCCGCTCGATCCGAGCGAGCGATCGACGGGCCTCGCATCGTCGATCCCGGTGAGTCGGCTGCGTTCCTCGCCGGCCTTCCCATCGCCGAGCTGCAGTCGGCTCAAACTCCAACGGCTGATCTCATCGACGTGCTTGGGCGGCTCGGCCTCTCGACTCTCGGCGCATTCGCCGCGCTGAACCCGGCTGATGTTGTCGGTCGGTTTGGTCAAGAGGGACAGATCGCTCATCGTTTAGCGAGGGGAGAAGACGAGCACCCGCCCGACCTTCGCCGGCCAGCCCCTGACCTTGCTGTGACGTGGGCGTTCGAGCCGGCTGCGGATCGCATCGATCGGTGTGCGTTTGCGGCGAAAGCGCTCGCCGATGAGCTGCATGCATCGTTGTCGAGCAATGGGCTGGCGTGTGTCCGAGTTGGGATCGAGGCCGAGACCGAATCGGGCGAACAGCATCTTCGGCTCTGGCGTCACGACGGTGCGCTCTCGGCCGCAGCGCTTGCTGAACGAGCTCGATGGCAGCTCGATGGTTGGCTGCACCTGACCCGGATGATGCGCCAGTCGGCTCGTGAGCGTCCTGAAACGGCCGACCTCCGTGGAACGGCCCCCGGAGGGAGTGATGGTCTCCGTGGAACGTCCCCCGGAGGGAGTAACCGCCACGACGACTGGACTCAAGAGATTCCTGATGACATTGGGGTTGGCGCGGGGATTGCTCGGCTCACGTTGATCCCTGATGAGGTGGTGCCGGCGTCGGGTCGCCAACTTGGGTTTTGGGGAGGGAGAGCAGAGCGAGCTGATGATGTGACGCGGGCGGTCGGCCGGTTGCAGGGTTTGCTCGGGCCTGAAGCGGTGACGGTTCCTGAATGGCGCGGCGGTCGAGGTCCTGGCGAACAGATTGCGCTCATCCCGGCGGCGGCGGTTGATCTCGGAGAAGAACGAGTCGCAACCGCCCGGCAGTGGATCGACGAGCCGTGGCCGGGGTCGGTTCCTCAGCCTGCTCCAGCGATGGTTCTGGCCGACCCGATCCCTCTGACGATCATCGATGCAGCCGGGGGAGTGGTTGGGGTGACCGGCCGTGGTGAGATCACGGCAAACCCTGCTCGAGTCTCTGGGTTGAATGGGCCGACTGCACAAGCGATCCATCGCCAGGCCGGGTCGAAGCGAGGCTCTCGGTCGGTCACCGCGTGGGCCGGGCCGTGGCCGGCCGATGAACGATGGTGGGATGTCATGAGTCATCGCCGTCGAGCAAGGATGCAGCTCACCCTCGACGACGGATCAGCACATCTCGTCGTGATCGAAGATGGCGAGTGGTGGCTCGAGGCCACCTACGACTGACCACTGCGCCCGCCTGACCATTGCACTGTGACGGACCACCGCACCTGCGACTGACCACTGCGCCCGCCTGAGCAACGTGCGTCGGTTCGAGGTGCCCGGTTGCACCGCAGCGACGCAGGTTCGTCCATCGGGCGCGTTCCGATGTGAAGCATGTCGCACGATCGGATTGCTCTGATTGACGGTGGGGGACAATCGGCCGATAGTTTGAAGAACGAACTATGACTGCAGCCGCCCCCAAGAAGAGCACGCGCAAAGAGGCGTTTAAGTCGCTCGAGATCCCTGAGTATCGGGTTCTGTGGTGGGGCGGATTCTTCTCCTTCCTTTCCGTCCAAGGCCAAATGGTGCTTCGGGCCATCCTGGCTTGGGATCTGACCGAACGCGAGAGCGCGCTCGGTTTGGTCTTTGCGGTCTTTGGTCTGACGATGCTGGTCGCCACGCCGCTTGGAGGCGCTGCCGCCGACCGGTTCCCAAAGCGCATCCTCCTCCTGCTGAGCCAGACGGCCATCTTCTTGGCGGCGACAGGCATGGGTGTTGCCGTTCTCTTCGACGTTGCCGCCTTCTGGATGCTGCTCGTAAGCGCGGTCATGCAGGGTGCGGCGTTTGGTGTTCTTGGTCCCGCCCGAGTTGCGATGTCTGCCGAACTCGTTGGCAGAGACCAGCTGGGCAATGCCATCACGTTGAGCATGCTGAGCATGAATGGCACTCGAGTCTTTGCCCCAGCGATGGCAGGCGGGTTCGCCGGCATTGCGTTCATCGGAATCGGTTGGACCTACATCGTCCTCGCCGTCGCCAGCGCCGCATCGCTCTGGAACCTGGCTCGCCTGCCAAACAAGCCGGCCGCCAACGCCGAACCGCGAAACCCATTCACTGAAATCGCCGACGGGGTTCGCTACGTCGCCGGCCGTCCCGATCTCCGTCGCCTCGTCTTGTCGTCGTTCGCCGTGATCATGTTTGGCTTCAACTACGTCTCGTTCATCACGCCGTTGGTCGAAGACATCTTTGGCTACGGCCGATTCTGGGTCGGATTGATGAGCTCGGCGAGCGCCATCGGCGCCGTTGCCGTGTCGTTCAAGCTCGCTGCAATTGCCGATGGGCCAAATGGCCACCGGATCATGCTCGGCTCTGGCTTTGCCTTCGGCCTGACCGTTCTTGCCCTGTCATTCGCCCCGAACATCTTTGTGGCGTTCTCGATCACGATGCTGATCGGTGCGGCGACGACGGGCTACATGTCCCTCTCCAACACGTTGGCCCTCACGACCACCCGAGACGACATGCAGGGTCGAGTTCAGTCGATCATGCAGCTGGCATTTGCTGGTTTCGGGCTCATGGCGTTCCCGCTCGGCGGACTTGCCGAAGCGATTGGCCTCCGTCCGACCCTGGCGATCATGGGCTCGATCGCCGCGATTGCCATCGTTGTGTACGCAGCTGCGGAGCAGCGGGCCACCCGAAGCACGACTGCGACAGAGGCGACAGACGCGGCCGACGCCGATGAGGTTGACGACGCTGCGCCGGCCGAAACGCAGCCAGCAGCGACGTAACAGCAGCGACGCAGCCAGCAGCGACGCAGCCAGCAGCGACGGAACAGGCGATCAGCGAGCCAGCCGGCAGCGGGTCAGCCGGCCAACACCGATTCGATCTGATCGAGCACGTCGTCGGTCAACCGCTCGACGACCTCGATTGCCTTGAAGTTCTCGACCACCTGCGATGGTCGGCTGGCGCCGGTGATGACGGTCGACACGTTCGGGTTGGTGAGACACCAGGCGAGCGCCATCTGGGCGAGCGAGCAGTCGAGGCTCTCGGCGATCGGCACCAGATTCCGAACCTTTGCCATCTGGGTCTCGTCGGTGAGCTGATCAGCGAGCCAGTCATACCCCTTGAGCGCACCGCGGCTGTCGTCGGGAATGCCGTCGAGGTACTTACCGGTGAGCAGACCTGAAGCGAGGGGGCTCCAGATCGTGGTGCCGTAGCCGTAGTCGTCGAAGATCCGGGCGTACTCCTGCTCCACGCGATCGCGGTGGAACATGTTGTACTGCGGCTGCTCCATCACCGGCTTGTGGAGATGGTGGCGCTCAGCGATCTCGATCGCGGCACGGATCTCATCCGCCGTCCACTCCGACGTTCCCCAATAGAGCGCCTTGCCGGAGGTGATGATGTCGTGCATCGCCCAGACGGTCTCTTCGATCGGCGTGTCTGGGTCGGCTCGGTGGCAGAAGATCAAGTCGACGAAGTCGAGGCCGAAGCGCTCGAGCGAACGATCGATTCCCTGCATCAAGTACTTGCGGTTGAGCGTGAACTTGGTGTTCGGGTCATCGGTGATGCCCCAGTAGAACTTGGTCGATACGACGTAGGTCTCGCGAGCCCAACCGAGCTGCTCGAAGGCTTGGCCCATGAGCTTCTCGGCCTCACCACCGGCGTACGCCTCGGCGTTATCGAAGAAGTTGCAGCCGCCATCGCGTGCCGCCTGCATCGACTCGACGACATCGTCGAGGCCCTGCTGAGCACTGAAGGTGACCCACGATCCGTACGAAAGGGCGCTGACGCGCAGTCCGGAGCGGCCGAGACGGTTGTACATCATGTCCATTCGTCGAGGGTAGTGCCGAGCGGGGCATGAGCTAACTTCGCCAGATGACGACAGCGACCTGGTCGGACATTGGATGGCTGGGCGACGATCGAGACGCACCGGCGACCGTCGAGGCCCGCGCCTACCTCGAAGCCAACGCCGGCCTCGCGGGGCTCGAGATCCTCGAAAAATCAGAGGTCGAACGCGCGGTTCGGATCTTCCGTCGTGACGGATTCGTCGTGATCCGCGACGTGTTGACAGCAGATCAAACGGCGTTTCTCCGAGATGGGGTCACTCAAGTCGCCCGTGAGATCGTCGCTGCCGACGAGCAACGATCGGGCAACCGCGGCTCACATCGATACTCATTCGGTGGGTCGAGTGTGACTCGCAGCATGGCGCACCGCCCCGAGTGGCAGATGCTGATGAACGTGCCGTTCATCCACGAGATCGTGGCCGAGATCTTCGAGTCGGATGGCTACTCGCTGCGCTCGGCGAGTGGTGACTTTTGTCTGCCAGGAGCCTCTGCTTATCAGCCGCTCCACAGCGACATGGGCGATTGGCGAAGCAACGACTCGACGCCGTTCAGCTCGTTTCACGATCCCCGCACGATGCTCTCCACCAGAGATCTGCCGTGCCCCTACGTGTGCATCAACGTGTTGCCCTTTGATCAGCATGCGCTGAACGGGCCGACTCGTCAGATCCCTGGCTCACAGCATGCTCGAGGCCCGATTCCGACACTCGATGAAGAACCCGAGTGGATGAGGTTGAGCACCGTCACCCCCGCTCTCGCCGGGTCGATCCAGATTCGAGACGTTCGAGCATGGCATGGCGGAACACCAAACTTGTCAGACGATCTGCGGGCGATTCCGAACGTGGAGTTCTATGCGCCGTGGTTCCACGAACCGACCCTGCCTGGCATTTCCTATGACGACTATCGAACGCTTTCCGAGCCTGCCCAGAGGGCTGCTCGGTTCCATGTCGCCGATTCCTCCGAGGAGCTGCCGGCCGGGTATGTCGTGAAGCCGTTGCCAAACCGGTCGCCGAAGCCGGCTTCGTAGCCATCGGAACCGAGCTCACACAAATTCCGTTCGGAGGCGGTGCCGAGCGTGCCAAGCTGACCGTCGATGTTGATACGACGAGAACAACCGGCCGATGCAGACGTGGTCGAGACGATTCACCGAGATGCGTTTGGTGGCGAGGTCGAGCCAGCGCTCGCAGTGTCGCTTCGATCGGACGGTGCCTGCCCCGAGTTCAGCTTCGTGGCCGAACGAGACGGGTTGGTTGTTGGGCACGTCGTTTGCAGCCGAGGCTCGATCGTTCGACCCAGCGCGGCCGATGAGGATGTGCCGGCTCTGGGGCTCGGTCCGATCGGTGTGTCGCCAGAGCTGCAAGGTGATGGCGTTGGCTCGGCGTTGATGCACGCCGTTCTCGGAGCTGCCGATGCCGCGGGCGAGCCGCTCGTCGCGTTGCTCGGCAATCCAGGCTTCTATCGACGGTTCGGATTCGTCGCCTCGACGTCGGTCGGGATCGACCCACCCGATGCTGCGTGGGGTGAGTTCTTCCAGGTTCGACCACTCACGACCTTCTCGCCGGACCTCGCTGGAGCGTTCGTCTACGCCGCCCCGTTCCAAAGTCTCTAGGCGCTCTCGCCACGCATCTGAGCTGCGTTATGGGAACGAAAGCCGCTACGGGAAGCAGTTCGCCGAACCGGTAACACCGTTAGGGCACTTGGTGTTGTTCCAGGTGGCTGACGCCGCCCCGACCGGCCAGCCAGATGCCGCCCACATGTCCGCTCCGGTCATGGTGGCCGACGTGATGATGGTGTCTTGAATGCCACTCGAATCGAGCAGTGTGTTCGTCAACATGGCCGAGGTGAAGTTGCTGCGGGCGAGATCGGTCGCCGTCAACTTGGCATTGGTGAAGTTGGCACTCGTGAAGGTGGCATCCGCCATCGCCGCCCCGGTGAGCTGAGCACCCACGAACGTCGCCCGGGTTGCGTTGACCGTGTTGAGATCAGAGTTGACGAGTGTGAGGCCGTTGAGTTTGGCGTCGATCAGTGTGGATCCACCCAGGCTCGAATTGGTGAACGTTGCGTTGGTGAACGTCGCGTTCGTCAGGTCGGTGTTTGTGAACTCGAAGTTGGTGAAGGTTGCGCCGGTTGCGTTGGCGTTGGTGAAGTTTGCTCCGGTCGCCGTTCCATCGCTGATGTCCGCGCCGTTCAAGTTGGCGCCGGTCAGGTCGGCGTTTGTGAAGTTTGAGTTCGTGATCGTCGTGTTGGCCAGGTTTGCGCCGCTGAGATCAGCGTCGGCGAACGAACGTCCGTCGAGCGTGAGGCCCGACATGTTGCAGCCCGTGAGATCGGCATTGCGCAGATCACCCTCGCCGGCGATCACCGACTCACACGGTGTCGGCGCGGCCGTGGTCGCAGGTGTTGTTGGTGCGGTCGTCGCCGCAGGTTGAGCGGTTGTCGTTGGCCGCGCGGTTGTGGCGGTCGAGCTCGCAACCGTGCTCGACGTTGCTTGAGCGGTGGTTGTGGTTGCCGGGAACCGCTCGCTCGTCGGTGGTGTGGATGAAGCGTTGACCTCGGCGGTCGTCTCGGTCAGGACCACGGCGACTTCGGCAGTGGTCGTGGTGGTTTCGTTCACCGCTTCCGACATGGCGATCGCGACCGGTGCTTCTTCGAACGGCGACGAGAGTGCGACACCCCCACCGAGCGCTGCGGTGGCGCCGACAACAACAGCGGTCGCGGTGCTGGCGGCCGGAGCGGTGAGGGCGCCGAGGTAGGGGAGGTTCGAGATGAGCGAGAGCGGGCCCATCGCGAGACGGAGGCGGCCGATCGACACGTTGAGGAACGCTCGAACGATGTCTTCATCAAACTGTGTGCCGGCGTGTTTGGTGAGTTCGGCCTTCGCCAGCTCGGCCGACATGGGGCTCTTGTAGGAGCGGGCTGCGGTGATCACGTCGAACGTGTCGGCGACCGAGACGATCTTGGCGCCGTAGCTGATTTGATCGCCACGCAAGCCAGCGGGATAGCCCTTGCCGTCGATGCGTTCGTGGTGCTGCACGACCGCGTCGGCCCACTCGCCGAGCCATGCCCGCATCGGCTCGATCATGCGATCGCCAGCCGCCGGATGTGTCTTGATGATCTCGAACTCCTCGTCGGTCAACCGACCGGGCTTGTTCAAGATCTCGCTGGGCACGGCGAGTTTGCCGATGTCGTGAATGAGACCGGCCCACTGGAGCTTGGAGAGCTCGACGTCGTCGAGACCGACCTGTTCGCCGATGAGCGCGGTGTAGGCACGGACGCGCTCGCCATGGCCGCGGGTGAAGCGGTCATGCTCGCTGAGCGCGGCGACGAGCTCGAGCATCGACTCGGCGGCTTGCGCCTCCGTCGCTTCCATCTCGATTGCGCCGTTCTTCTCAGCTGAGCGGAGCTTGCGTTCGAGCTGCTTGGTCGTGCCGGTTCGCATGGCCACCGCAAACCGGGATGGCGCCGCATCCGGGAAGATGAGCGACATTCGGAACAGCGTTGCGAGCGGCACGAGGCGACGAGCGATGCGGTCGATCGCCATGAGTGAACCCGTCGCGATGATGACAAGACAGAGCCACCACACGATTCGGCCGCTGAGGCCGATTGGTGGATCCCACGTCTTTGAAACGACCCACGTGATGGCGATCGACCCGACGACGGGCGCGATGACAGAGACAATCCGAAGCGCCCAGCTCAGGGCCGGGCGACTCTGCCATGACCCCTCAGCGGGGGTCGATGTCGGTCGAGAAGTGGTTGTCATGCCGATCTGAGAATCGGCATGAACAGTGGTCACCTAAACCCATTTTTGCCCCACGGCTGTTGGGGCGACAGGCCGCAGGATCGCGTCAGTCGAAAGTGATGACGCTGCGGGCCAAGGCGCCCGTCTTCATCTCTTCGAAGCCTTCGTTGATGTCTTCCAGAGCGATGTGTTTCGAGACCATTTCATTCAGCATGAGGCGGCCGTCGAGGTACATATCGACGAAGCGGGGCATGTCGGTGCGGAACTGATTCGAGCCCATGTTTGAGCCGGTCATCGTCTTCTCGTAGAGGAACTCAACGCCGTGGATCTCGACCTTGGTGCCGACGGGAATCATGCCGATGATGGTGGCCTGGCCACCGTTGCGGAGCATGTTGAACGAGTCCTCAGCGGTCTGCTTCATGCCGACAGCTTCGAAGGAGTAGTGGACACCACCCGAGGTGATGTCTTTCACCTCTTCGACCGAGCCGCCGTCGCTGGCATTGACGACATGAGTTGCGCCGAGCTGCTGTGCCAGTTCGAGCTTCGAGCCGACCATGTCGACCGCGATGATCTTGTTTGCACCGGCGATGCGGGCACCTTGAATGGCGGAGAGGCCGATGCCGCCACAGCCGATGACGGCAACCGTCGAGCCGGGCTCAACCTTGGCGGTGCGGAACACAGCGCCCATGCCGGTGGTGACACCACAACCGATGAGCGCTGCTTTGTCGAGTGGCATCTCTTCGTCGATCTTCACGAGAGCGTGCTCGTGGATCAGCATCTGCTCGGCGAACGATGAGAGGTGGAGGAACTGGTTGACGTCCTCGCCCTGGCGGGTGATTCGTGACGACTCACCGGGCTGGCGGACGAGTTCGATGTTCTTGTTCTCGCACAACGACATGTGGCCGGCGAGGCACTGCTCGCAGTAGCCGCAGAAGGCCGACAGGCAGGTGATGACGTGGTCGCCAGGTTTCACGTAGTTGACCATCGAGCCAACGGCTTCGACGACACCGGCCGATTCGTGACCGAGCACGGCGGGGCAGGGATGCGGGTATTTGCCCTCCATGAAGTGGAGGTCGGAGTGGCAAAGACCCGCTGCCGCGGTCTTGATCAAGACCTCACGAGGACCAGGTTCGCCGATCTCGACGTCTTCGATATCGAGGTGGCCAGGACATGAGTTGAGAACAGCTGCCTTCATGGCCGCAGATTCTCACACGTTTTTCGTGTCTGACGAAAACTGACCGTCCGAAGCGCCGTTCGGCAGAGGTCTTGTTAGTTCGACTCGTTGGAGACGTCGTTGGTGGCGACGTAGCGGTCGACCGATTTCACGAACCGTTCGAGCAGGTCGGCGAGCTGCTCTTTCTCCTGCTCATCGAACTCGGAGAGGATCTCGTCGAGGCCGGTGGCGACGCGTTCGCTGATGCTCGCGTAGCGGTCGAGACCGAGCGGGGTGACGGTGACAAGAATCGATCGCTGATCGTCGGTGGCCTTCACCCGCTCCGCGAGACCCTTGTCGGTCAGGCAGGTGACCGCGCGGGTGGCGGTGGCCGGAGTGATTCGCAACGCATCGGCCATCTCGCCCATTCGCATCGGTGCCCCCTGCTGGGCGAGCACTGAAAGAGCGTCGGCAATGGCCATGTCGAGCGCCTCAGCATCGGCGGTCGCGCCGTAGAAGAGGTCTTTGATCCGGGCGGCGGCCGCGCCGCGTCGGATCTCGCGCCACGAGCGACCAATACGTCGTCGAGGCAGAATCTTCGCTGTTGCTGAACTGGCCACGGACGTAGTGTGGCGGGCGTCACTCATCATGTCCACCTTGGGAGCATGATGTCCCCCCGAGTCGGGGAGCTACTCGTGGTCTGTCTGGCGAGCCACATGATGACCGTGAGTCCGCCAGATGCTCAGTGCTTCGTCAGCGATGACGTGGAGCGGCTCACCGGTTGTGCGCGCAATCGCGGCGATGTCGTCGTGCTCGGGTTTGGCGCGGTGAGGGCCCACCTTGATGGCGACTCGAGCGCCGCGAACCTCGACAACGTCGAACGTCCGCTCGGCGGCAACTTTGTCGACAGCGATCGTGCGCGTGCCCAACGTGCCGGTCTCTCGAGCGAGCAGCGCCCGCATCTCGTTGGTGCGATCCGGGGACGTGAGGATGCGAAGTTGGTGGCCTGGCCGGCTCTTTTTCATCACGATTGGAACTGCCCAGGCATCGTCGGCACCGAGTTCGAGTGCCCGATCGATGACGTAGCCGATCGTCTCGGGGGTGACGTCGTCCAGGTTCGTTTCCACGATGACAGCCTTGGTGGGCTGGCCCTCGGGTGCGTCTTCAGCAGGGGAGCGCTCGATGCGAACAGCGGTGAGCACGTTCGGGTGTGTCGTCGGGTTTCGGCCACCAGCGCCGCGTGACGATGCGCCGATGACGCCAGCGGGAAGTGGACCAGAGGAAGAAGCCATCGTGGTGAGCAGTGCTGCACCGGTTGGTGTGCAGGTCTCGGCGGCGATATCGACCGGGCGTGTTGGCCAGCCATCGAGAAGCGACAAGGTGGCCGGGGCGGGAACGGGCAGCTCGCCGTGGGCGGCCGAAACCGTCCCGTGGCCGAGGCCGACCGGACCACACGTCGTGAGGTCGGTGCTCAAGCCAAGCGCATCGAAGAGCAACCATGAGCCGACGATGTCGACGATCGCGTCGAGCGCTCCAACCTCGTGGAAGTGCACATCGTCGATCGCAACGCCGTGTGCCTCCGCCTCGATCTCCGCGAGCCGACGAAAGGTGTGGCGCGCTCCGTCGACCGCTGCGGCGGGCAGATCAGAGCTTGCGAGCAGCTCGTCGATCTCGCTCCAGTGCCGACCGTGTTCGCCTGCCGGCGCATGCACGTTGGCTCGGCTCGATGAGAGGCCGTTTCGATCCTCGATCGTGAAGTGCACGCTCCAGCCATCGAGGTTCAGTCGCTGAAGTGGCGCAAGAGCGGCATCGGGATCGTCGAGCAGACCGGCCAATGCGCCGAGCATCATGTCGCCCGACGCGCCGAAACACGGGTTGAGCCAGAGGCCCTGCGCTCCGCCCGAATCGATGCTCGCTGAGCTCATGCGCGGTGCGACACGATTCGATGGGCGGCACACGCCGCTCCGTACCCGTTGTCGATTCCGACCACGGCAATACCGGGTGCGCACGATGCCATCATTCCGAGTAGTGCCGTTGCGCCATCGAACGATGCGCCGTAACCAACCGAGGTTGGAACGGCCACGATGGGTTGGCCGATCAAACCGGCGAGCACGGTTGGTAGCGCACCTTCCATGCCGGCGATTGCGATCACCACATCAGCATCGTCGAGGCGAGGGAGGGCGGCCGTCAGCCGATGAAGGCCGGCGACGCCAACGTCGTTAATCGTCGTGACGGTGTGGCCGAGTGCCTCGAGCGTAAGACGAGCTTCGTTCGCCACATCGAGATCGGACGTGCCGGCGGCGACGACAGCGATGCGAGCACTGGTCGCAGGCCGATGACGCCACGTGAGCGTTTCGCCCACGTGATTTGTCGGCGCAAGTTTGGCCATCGCCGTTTGTTGGTCAGGGGTCGCTCGGGTGGCCACGATGGCGTCGCCATCCCCGTCGAGCAGCGACTCGATGATCGCCTCGCACTGGGCGACGGTCTTGCCGTGGCAGAAGATTGCCTCGGGCATGCCGATCCGTGCGCTTCGATCGAGGTCGAGTCGAACCTCGGGTTCGCTTTCGCTCATAGGGGAGTGCTCATTCGTCGTTCGTGAGCGCCTGGTTCAGGTTGCCGGTTCGCAGCCCTGCGAGATCGAGTGTGACGTAGCGATAACCGGCGGCTCGGATGTCGTCGTTGATCGCCTCAGCCTTTGCGGCAGCTGTTGCAAGCAGATGTGCGGGCACTTCGATCCGAGCGGTGTCGCCGTAGTGGCGGACACGAACGTCATCGAAACCGAGTGCCCGAAGTGCTGCTTCGGCTCGGTCGACTCGAGAGAGCAGCGCAACATCGATCACCGTGCCGTAAGGAACGCGCGATGACAGGCACGGCATGGCGGGCCGATCCCAGATTTCGAGATCCCATTCTTTTGCGAGGGCTCGCACGTCGGCCTTTGAGAACCCAGCGTCGACAAGGGGGAACTGAGCGCCACGTTCGCGGGCGGCTTCTTGTCCAGGGCGGTGGTCGCCGAGATCATCGAGGTTCACACCGAGTACGACGGCGCTGTTGCGTTCGATGGCGACCGGCTCGAGCTGGTCCATCAACGCAGATTTACACCAGAAGCAGCGATCGCCTTCGTTCGCGAGGTAGCGAGGGTCGGTGAGTTCTTCGGTGACGACCGGAATCCACTCAACGCCCCATTCGTCGGTCAAGCGCCGACAGATGTCGATCTCGCCGGTGGCGAGGGATGCCGAGTCGGCTGTTGCGGCGATGACTTGATCGGGGCCGAGTGCTCGCCGAGCGGCCGCGACGACGAGCGATGAGTCCACACCACCGGAGAACGCAACCACCATCGGTCCGATGTTGAGGATTGCGTCCCGGAGTCGGGAGTCCAGGCTGGCCAAGTCGTTCACGGCGACAAGGCTACGGGGGTGGCTCCGGTACGACCAGATATCGATCCGAAGAAGTTCTCAACCCGGGTGCCGTTTCGGTCGATTGATAATCGTGCGAATGTGCACACCGCGTGCGCAACCAATGCGTACCGACCGTGAATGGACCCACAGGGAGGGACCTTCCAATGGCATCTCGATTCTCGAAGATTGTGACGTCTTCGCTTGCAGCTGGAGCACTTGCGCTCACGGCTTGCGGCGGAGCAACCGCTGCTGACGACACCACTCGCAACGATGCGGGTGACGTTGTCGAGGGTGGCGATGTTGGCGTCTTCTCGCTCAAGGAAGGCGATTGCGTGCTCAACAGCACCGCCAGCGAAGTTGAGTCGCTCCAAGCGGTTCCATGTGCCGACGAGCATGACCTCGAGGTCTACGCGTTGTTCGAGATGCCCGAGGGCGACTTCCCCGGCACCCAGGCTGTCGACGCAGCAGCTGATGCTGGCTGTCTCTCACGCTTCGATGCGTACGTCGGGCTTGCATACGCGGATTCGGTCTACGCCTACACCTATCTCACGCCGCTCGAGTCCGGCTGGAACCAGATCGACGACCGCGAGATCGTCTGCATGCTGGCCCGTATCGACGGTGAGCCGAACGTCGGCACCGCCGAGAACTCCGGTATCTGATCAGATCGACGGGCCGACGCCGAGCGATCGCGATCGGCCCGCAAAGACTCCGACGTTGGTCGGCGACAGTGACGTCGCCGGCTGACGTTGGATCAGGAGATGAGTCGGTAGGCCGAGGAACGAGGCCGCACGACTCGTCGACCAAACAGACCAGCGTGGTGTTTCGACGCCGGAGGAGGAGCATCGCAGTGCGATGTCCTACCTATCCGCGCAGGTCCGAAGTGCTCGCCCACGGAAACGGGGCATGATTGCCAGGTGTCAGATCACTCTGAACAGCCCGGCGAGAGTACAGACGTGTCATGGCTCGACGAGATCGATTTCGATCCGTCGAGCCGTTGGCTTTCTATGGGTACACGTTCGCTCGGGCAACGTCCCTGGCTTCTCACCGACGCGAAACGGTCGGACGAACTTGCCCTTCGGCGAGAGCTCATTGCTGAGCGGCCGAACGACGTTGTTGCGTTCGCTGACGGAGTTGATCCTTCGTCGATCGAGCAGGTGTCACGAGCGCTGCACGATCTCGTTTCTGCCGACGGTGCCTCCGGCTTGAGAGCTGAGGGCGGTGCTGACGCGAGCGCGGGATTGGGTGCCGATGTGGTTGTGGGTGTGGGTGGAATCGCGCCCGCTTTTCCCGATGATCAGCATCCACTCGTCGCTGCTGCTCTCGCCGTCCAGGAAGACTTCTGCCTTCTCAACCTCCGCAACCCATCTCAGGAGACAGTCCGCCACGGGTCAGCACATGAAGGTTTGGCAGTTCAGGGGTCGGCACATCCGCGGTCGGCAAATGACGAGTCGGCACTGCACGAGCCGGCACCTGAAGCACCAGGGTCGCTTCGCTGGTGCCTCGACGCTGCGGTTGTCTGCTTCCCGTCTCGATGGCGGCTGGCAACCAAAATCGGCCGACCGATGGGTGATGTGCACGGCCCGGTCCAGGGTTATGAGTCGGAGCTTGGTTCGCGAGTCGATTCGCTGTTGACCGCTATGGCTTCGCGAGGGGGCGCTGGCGTGCACCGGCGGAACTGGTTCATCCATCCCGACGCTCGTCTCTTCCAGCCAGATCGTCCGGCGACAGACCCGGTCGTCCCAGCGGAGAACGCGCTCGAACAGTTGATGGTTCGAAGCGAACGCCAAACCCTGCGGCCGATCGAAGCGGGGCTCGAGCATCCGTGGATCGTGTTCACGATCCGGACGCAACAAGAACCGCTCGGCGTGTTGCTGGCCGATGGTGAGCGGGCTGACCGATTCCGCACCTACATCGACTCGACCGACCCCGACCAGGTTCGCCACCGAGGCATGAGCGCCGAACAAACAGCGATCGTCCGCTCCCTCCTCTAAACCTCGATCACGACCGAGCTGGTTTTGCTGGGGGTTGTGTGGGCCCTTGTGGCCGCCGGATCTGCGACGTGAGGTTTGCTGGCGGCCGTGTGGGCCTCTGGTTGCCCTTGTGGCCGCCGGATCTGAGACGTGAGGTTCGCTGGCGGCTGTGTGGGCCTCTGGTGGCCCCTTGTGGCCGCCAGAAGGCCGCGCCCGAGCTGGGGCCAGAGTGTCGTGTGACGAGGGTCTCATTGACGCGTTGACGATGTGAGCGTATGTTCACAACATCAGATTTGAGCAAACGCTCAAATCTAACCCCGAAAGGAACGTTGGTCATGTTCGGATCAGCCCCCACTCAGACGTTTACTGCAGAGGCCGTGAGCGATCAGCTATCGATCAGCTTTTACCTCGTCTACGCCGCGATCGCGGTCTCACTCGTGATCTGGCTTGCTCGCACGCTGTTTCGTAACGGCGAGATCTTTCTGGCTGACGTGTTCGACGATGACCGCACTGCCCGGGCGGTGAACCACCTGCTTGTCGTTGGCTTCTATTTGTTGAACCTCGGCTACGCCTTGCTGATCTACAAGGTCTCGGCAGGGGCAACCCTCATTGCTGCGTTCAACGGCCTCGTCGCTCGGATCGGTCTGCTCTTGTTGAGCCTCGGTGGCATTCACCTCTTCAACATGATCGTGCTGTGGCGAATTCGGACCTACGGCGACCGCAAGCTGTCGACCCCGCCACCTCCCACCTTTGTTGCTCCGACCTTCCCGACACCGCCCGTCAACTTTGCGGGAGCGAATCCTGGCCCGATCAACGGCCCCCAGGTGTGAGTGGGCTGGTGAATCACGCTGGCTCAACAGCCGCCGGACTTGCGACTGACGTAAGCGCAACTGCTGCAGTTGGCTCAAGTGAAACTGGCTCGACCGGTCCTGCTGAGCTTGCGACTGATTCAACATCGGCTGGCTCAACCCCAGCGGCGCCGCCGGCAGGGCTCACGGTCATCTTCGATGATCGATGCGAGCTCTGTCGGCGGTGCCGCGTATGGCTGGAGAATCAGGCGCCGATCGTGCCGCTGGCCTTTGCCGGTTCGTCGTCCCCGTATGTGCAGAACTGGGCTGGCGACTGGTTGCCGGTTGGTGAGGAGCTCGTCGTCGTTGGTCATCCTGGTGAGGTCGATGGTCAACAGTCGATCTGGGTTGGCCCCGAGGCGTTCATCGCCGTGTTGTGGGCCCTTCGCGACTACCGATCGCTCTCTCGGTGGCTGCAGCGGCCGGGTATGCGTGTGGTCGCTCGCCAAGTCGTGCACGGACTGAGCGTTGGGCGCGGTCCGGTCTCGGGAATGCTCGGCGCACCACCTCCTCCGCCGGGCGCGTGTTCCATTGGAGTCTCCGGTGCCTGCTCCTAGCGGGCACACTCTCGGGATGGCTCAACGTCGTTCGTCCAAGAGTGGGCAAGCAACGAAAGACAAGATCCTCGATGCCGCGCTTGAAACCGTGCGCAGCGAGGGGTTGGTGGGGACGAGTGCTCGAGCGATCGCCAAGGTTGGCGATTTCAACCAGGCGCTCGTCTTTTACCACTTCGGTTCGGTTGAGGAGCTGCTGCTCGCCGCACTGCAACGGGCGAACGCTCGTCGTATGGCTCGCTTCGAAGAGCGGCTCGCCACGCTCGACAATCTGCCCGATCTTGTGCAACTGGGCCGTGAGTTGCACGAGGCGGTCGATGATCCTGATCACTCGGCGCTATCGGCCATCGTCGCTGGCTGGTCGATGTCAAGCGAGCTCGGCCCAGATGTGCTCGCCACGCTCGAACCATGGAACAAGTTGATCTCCGAGGCGCTCAAGCGCGTACTTGCCGATCACCCGCTGTCGGCCTTCGTCCCCACCGATGAGTTGGCCTATGCACTCGCCGCGTTGTTCCTCGGACTCGAAACGATGAGCCGTCTCGATCGAAACGACAAGCAAACCGACGCGGTCTTCATGGCCCTGGCCGCTTTGGCAAATGTTGCGAACCCGATCCTCGACTCGATGGAGTTCCCCGCCAAGTCGGAGAGCTGAGTCGCTCGCTGGTGTGTTGGCGGCGAACCGAGCGGGCTCCGTTTACTAGGGGTAGGTGATCGCCTGATAGTGGCCGATGCCGCTGCGGTATGGTGGCCTCATGGCTTCTGACGCCGACACCACGCCAGAACAATGGCACCGCTTCAAGTCGATGACGACCGACGAACGGGCAGACGCCCTCGCGGGCGACGTTGTGCCGATTGAAGAGATGGATTCACGGCGTCAGGCGCGCGTTCTCTCGAAGCTGAATCGGCTCGCCGAAGGCGGCTAGATCCAGAAGTCGTTGGGCTGATCTGACCAGAAGTGTGCAAAATGCGCGTCCGCGGGCGCGATCGAACAGGTGTTCGTTTACGCTCTGAGTGATGGGGTGGTCAAACGCTCCCGTCCCGTGGCGGGATCTCGAATCGGTGTTGTCGGATCGAGACGCGCCCAGCCAACAAGAGCGGCCCGAGGGTGCTGATGGCGGCGACAGCCCGGCGTGGTCAAACAAGCGGTCGGCCTATGAGGCGCCTGCCTTTCACCGTCGAGAATCGACGACTCCCTACGCCGAGTTGCACTGTCATTCGAGCTTCAGTTTTCTCGACGGTGCCTCACATCCCGAGGCGCTC
Source organism: uncultured Acidimicrobiales bacterium (assembly GCA_937925335.1). Lineage (GTDB taxonomy): Bacteria > Actinomycetota > Acidimicrobiia > Acidimicrobiales > SZUA-35 > CALEWY01. The sequence goes on along the minus strand of CALEWY010000089.1, from coordinate 5,410 downwards.
GCTGAGGAGGCAGCCCGGCTTGGTCTTGAAGCGTTGGCGATCACCGATCACGACGGTTTCTACGGTGTTGTTCGTTTTGCCGAGGCGGCTCGAGAGGTCGGACTCCCAACCGTGTTCGGTGCCGAGCTGACGATCGACAAGCTCGATATCAACCCCGGCCAAGCCGATCCCGATGGAACCCATCTGCTCGTCCTCGCTCGTGACCCGGCTGGTTATGCCGGGCTTGCGAGGGTGATCAGTGAGGCGCAGCTCAGCGGTGAGAAAGGTGCTCCTCGAGCATCGATGGGTCAGATCGATGGTTGGTTGAAACCGGGGGAGATCGACCACCTGGCAGTACTCACCGGTTGTCGAAAAGGAGCCGTGCCTCGGGCGCTCGAACGTGAAGGCCCGGCTGCCGCAGAGCGAGCGCTCGGCTCGTTGATCGATCGGTTCGGGCGCCACAACGTGTTCGTGGAGTTGTGGGATCACGGTTCGCCGCTCGACTCGGTTCGCAACGACGCACTCGTTTCGATTGCGGCCCGGGCAGGGGTCGACGTCCTCGCAACCAACAACGTGCACTACGCCGCTCCGGCCAATCGGAAGTTGGCATCGGCGTTGGCGGCGGTCCGATCGCGTCGTTCGCTCGATGAGCTCGAAGGATGGTTGCCCGCCGCAGCGTCGGCTCATCTTCGGTCAGGTGATGAGCAGGCCCGTCGGTTCGGTCGATATCCGGGAGTTGTCGAACGAGCGGCCGCGCTCGGGTTGGAGTGTGCGTTCGACCTGTCGCTCGTCGCCCCGAATCTGCCGCCGTTTCCATGCCCAGACGATCCGGCGACGGGTGAACCGATGAGCGAGATGGGCTACCTCCGCCACCTCGTCGAAGCCGCCGGCGTCGCTCGGTATGGGACTCGTGGCAGCGAGTGGGTCCCCGGCGCATGGAGCCAGCTCGATCACGAACTCGACCTGATCGAGAGCCTCAACTTCCCCGGCTACTTCCTCGTGGTGTGGGACATCGTCGACTTCTGTCGGCGGAGCGACATCTTGTGTCAGGGGAGAGGGTCGGCTGCGAACTCTGCTGTCTGTTACGTGCTTGGCATCACCAAGGCCGATGCCGTGTCGCTCGGTCTGTTGTTCGAACGGTTCCTGGCGCCCGAGCGTGATGGGCCGCCTGATATCGACCTGGACATCGAGTCCGATCGACGAGAAGAGGCGATCCAATACGTCTATGAACGGCATGGTCGGCGCCATGCCGCGCAAGTGGCCAACGTCATCACGTATCGAGCGAAGTCGTCGGTGCGCGATGCGGCAAAGGCGCTTGGGTATGCGCCGGGCCAACAAGATGCGTTTGCGAAAACTATCGACCGGTGGAGTGGCCTGAAGCGTCAGGTCGATCCGGTTGCGACCGGCGGCTTTAACAATCCCGGCATTGTTGTCCCCGAGCAGAACGGGCCGACGAGCTTGCCGACGTCGGAACCAAAACGGGCTGGCGACACACCCGAGCTGCCAGATGATGTGATCGAGCTCGCCTCCCAGTTCGAGCATCTGCCGCGCCATCTCGGTATCCATTCGGGCGGAATGGTGATGTGCGATCGGCCGGTGATCGAGGTGTGTCCGGTCGAGTGGGGACGGATGGAGGGCCGCACGGTTCTGCAGTGGGACAAAGACGATTGCGCGGCTGCCGGGCTCGTGAAGTTCGATCTGCTCGGGCTCGGCATGCTCTCAGCGCTGCACTACTGCGTCGATCTCATCGCCGACCATCACGGGGAGGAGGTCGACCTGGCAGCGCTTGGCCAAGAAGATGTGGTCTACGACATGTTGTGCGCTGCTGATTCGGTCGGTGTGTTCCAGGTGGAGTCACGAGCGCAGATGAGCACCTTGCCAAGGCTTCGGCCTCGCACGTTTTATGACCTCGTCGTGGAGATTGCGCTTATCCGTCCTGGGCCGATTCAAGGTGGTTCAGTCCATCCCTACATCCGTCGGCGAAACGGTGATGAGCCCGTCACCTATCTCCATCCGTTGCTCGAACCAGCGTTGGAGAAGACGCTTGGCATTCCGCTTTTCCAAGAGCAGTTGATGCAGATGGCGATCGACATCTCGGGGTTCTCGGCCGCCGAGGCCGATCAGCTTCGGCGAGCGATGGGGTCGAAGAGGAGTCGCGCGCGGATGGAGCAGTTGCGCACCCGGCTCGAAGCGGGGATGACTGAGCGAGGTGTTGGTGTCGACGTGCAAGATCAGATCTGGAACAAGTTGGTCGCCTTCGCCAACTACGGCTTTCCCGAGAGCCACTCGATCAGTTTTGCCTACCTCGTCTATGCCTCGTCATGGCTCAAGCTTCACTACCCGGCAGCGTTTTGTGCGGCGTTACTCCGAGCGCAGCCGATGGGGTTCTATTCGCCGCATTCGTTGGTGCAAGACGCTCGCCGTCATGGCGTGCCATCGCTGACTCCCGATGTGAATGAGTCTGAAGCGGTGTCGAGTTTGGAGGCCGTGGGTGATCGGGCGCTGGAAGGCAGCGGTTTGGGCAGTGGTGAGGTGGGGCGCGGCGCTGCGGGGCGCGGTGATGTGGGGCGTGGTGATGTTGACGGTGGCGACTTCGATGAGCCGGTCGAGGTCTGTGTGCCGGGGACCGACGATGTGTATGCCTCGATGATCAATGCCGAACGGCGTGATCACGGGTGGGCGGTGCGGTTGGGGATCGGGTCGGTGCGCACCATCGGTGATGACGTCGCCGAAACGATCGCTGCGAACCGGCCGTATTCGTCGATTGAAGATCTCGCTCGCCGGGCTGATTTGAAGCGCGACCAGCTGGAGGCATTGGCGACGTCGGGAGCGCTGGGTTCGCTGACTCGTCGCGACCCCGTTGGTGGAACAGCTGCTGGTGCATCTGGTCGGGATAGCGATGCTGATCGTCGGGCTGCGCTGTGGACTGCTGGTGCGGTGGCCGAGAGTGGTGGCAACAAGTTGCCGGGGATCGTGACGGGTATCGAAGCGCCGCAACTGCCTGGCATGAGCGAACGTGATGAGGCGTTGGCCGATCTTTGGGCGACGGGTGTTGCCCCCGATGGCCATCCAACGGTGTTCTTGCGCAAGACGCTCGATGATGCGGGCGTGATCCCAGCGGTTGGTCTTGCCGCGATCGAACACGGAACGAAGGTGCTGGTCGCCGGGGTCATCACACATCGGCAGAGGCCGGCAACCGCATCGGGCACCACGTTTATTGGCATGGAAGATGAGACCGGGCTGATCAACGTGGTGGTGTCGGTTGGCTGCTGGGCTCGTTATCGCAAGGTCGTTCGATCAGCGCCGGCGTTGTTGGTGCGCGGGCGGTGTGAGCGGCAGGGCGCGGTTGTCAACATCGTGGCCGAGCGGATGGATCCGCTCTTGGTGCAGACCGGGTCGATGAGCCGAGACTTTCGTTGAGGTCCGAGCCGATTGTGCCGATGCAGTAGCGATCGAACGACGTGCTCGGTCACCCCAGAACTTTCGACGGGCGATGTGTGGTGGAGGGCTGTTGGGCGCAAAGCGCTCTACTCTTCCAACACGATTGCCGAGGAGGGAACCTCAATGTTTGACTCAAAGAACGCAACTCCTGCCCGCCGTGGGCGGACTACGACTGCCCGCACCGCAACACGAACAGCGACACGCACCGCAACACGAACGGTCGCAGCTGTTGCGGCGTTCAGCTTGTTCGGCGCTGCCTGCACCGGCGGTAGCGACGACGCAGCGTCGAGTGTTGACGTCGAGACGACCGAAAGCACGCTCCTGAGCGAGGAAACGGCGGCGGACGATTTCATCATCGAATCATCTGTTGACGTCGACCGGTTCTGCGAGCTGCGCAACAACGCCGAGATCACATCCGATGCATTCTTCGAGGGAAGCGGAGCGTTCGATGCGACCGAGATGGAACTGTTCATGCAGAACCAGATCGACTTGGTGACCGAGGCGACCGAGGTTGCCCCAGAAGAGCTCGCCGACGATGTCGCTGTGCAGGTTGCCGAGCTCACGAAGATGGACGGCATTCTCAGCGACTTTGACTACAACATCATCGCTGCTGGTGTGCGTCTCGATAACGAGCTTGGTGGCCCGGACGTTGATGCGTCGGGTGACGCGCTCGAGGCGTTCTCCGATGCCAACTGTCCGCCGATCCCTGAGACGGCTGCCCCTGCCGATGACGCTGTCGATGGTGACGCCGCTGATGGCGATGCGGCTGATGGCGATGCGGCGGATGGAGATGCCGGAGATGGTGCTGAGCCGAGTGGCGACACCGGCGACTTCAGCGAGGCAGACCTTGCCGAGGCTGAGGAGATCTTTGCCCTGCTGCAAGATCCCGAGGGCCGCACCGCCTTCATCGAGACCGTGAGCGAAGACGAATCGATCTCGGTCGATGCGGCCGGTTGCTTGATCGATGGTTTGACGCCGCTGCTGTTGCTCGAAATCGATCGAGTCGACGCCGAAGGAGCCGACGCTGCGACTCCAGAAGTGATCGCGCTGTTCAACGAGTGTGGTGTCGATCTCGAAGCATTCGCAGCCGAGTGATGAGGCTTCAGTGGTGATGAGGCTGCGTTCAACTCGGGCGATCGTTGTGTTGAGCGCAGCACTGTCACTCGGTGCGGTGTTGTCCGGGTGCACGAGTGGTTCGGCCGACGATGCGAACGCTCCTGACGTTGGCTCCTCAACGCCGAGCGAAAGCGACGGCACCGAATCAGGTGGCGCCGACTCAGGCGGTGCTGATGTAGACGGTGCCGATTCAGACGGTGCTGATTCAGATGGTGCTGATACAGGCGGTGCTGATTCAGACGGTGCTGATTCAGATGGTGCTGATTCAGATGGTGCTGATTCGGGTGGTGTCGAAGGCGATTCGACTGACCCCGCCGGCGAATCCGAACCAGCGGGTGCCGATGCTGGTGAGGGTGATGTCGATTCGATCGCATTCTGCTCGTTCGCTGCCGACGCCAGCCGCGCCGGAAGCCGAGACGACTTCGTCGCCACGATCGATCAGATGGTGAACGTCGCACCGACCGATGTGTTCGCCGACGCGGCGATCGCGGCCGAAGCCTTCGCCAATGCCGATTTCGAGCCTGGTCTCGATGCCGAGACTGACGAGGCGATCGACCGTTTCGTCGCCTACCAACTCGACGAATGCGGCATCGTGGCCTCCCCAACCCCGCCGGCCTGACGCTGCTCAACCACCCTTGGGGTCGCGTCTCAATCTCAACATTCGCGCCTGTTCAACATTTTTGGGGTCGCGTCTCAATCTCAACAATTTGTCGGAGCCGATCCCGGAAAACCGCTTGATCAAGCGGCTTAGCCTGCCCGTACGGTTGACCTCTTCCATGCTAAACTGCCTTGATGAAATAGTTGCCATTTCGTTGATGGTACGATCCTTATCAACGCCTGCAGAAATTACAACTTCATTTAACTTGACCATGGA
>CALEWY010000088.1 GCA_937925335.1 uncultured Acidimicrobiales bacterium | reverse complement strand
CACCGCTCTGTCCCCCACCGCTCTGTCCCCCACCGCTCTGTCCCCCACCGCTCTGTCCACCGACGAGCCCATCGAGCAGATCTCGCTCAGACACCGTGATCGAGCTGATGCCGAACGCTCGCATGATCGCCACCAGCACACACATGCCGCCAACGATCACGTCAACACGATCGGCCTGGAGGCCAGGGTTGAACGCACGGTCCTCTGCAGACTCGGTGACGAGGGTGCGGAACACGTCTTCGGTCGCCTCTTTCGTCAGCTCGAACCCATGGATGACCTCGGGGTCGTAGGTGACCATGCCGATCTCGACAGCGGCCGCAGTGGTGATCGTGCCGCCGACGCCCAGAACGGTTCCGCCTTCGAGCACCGACGCTGCCATCGGCAACTCTCTTCGAACGTCGGTCGTGAACACTTCGAGCACCGAGAGCGCGGCGCTGAGGTCGGCCGGAGCAGGCGGATCAGACTCGATGAACTCTTCGGTGATTCCGCCGGCGCCAACGTCAAGCGACATCGAGCCGATCACACCGTCAGCGCGGGAGCCAACGATGATCTCCGTCGACCGGCCACCTATGTCGACGACAACGACGGCACCGTCTGGCACGTTCGGATCGCTGAGCACGCCGGCGAACGCCGCGGCTCCTTCTTCGTCGCCAGACAACACGTCGAGCTCGGTTTGGGTCGTTGCCTGCACGATGGCTGCAAGCTCGGCCACGTTCGGCGCATTGCGGGCGGCGGCGGTTGCGGTCACGCGCTTGTTTGTGACGCTGTGCGCGTCCATCTCAGCAGCAAAACCGGCAAGAGCCTCGCGCACTCGGGCGAGCGCCCCTGGTGCAAGCTCGCCGTTCGGTCCGATGCCGTTCCCCATGTGCGTGATCACTTGGCGCTGAATCGGGTCTCCCCCGCCGACAACGATCAGAAGCCGGCTCGAGGTCGATCCAAGATCGATGATCGCCGTCGCAGCACCAGGTTCAGAGCCAGATGCAGCACCAGGTTCAGTGTCAGACGCAGTGCCGGCTGAATCGTCGGGTCGCTGGCTCACCGGGATATCTCCGAGTCTTCGCCGGCTGCCCGTGCGAGCTGGGTTGCGACGCCAGGAGTGGCAGGATCGAAATGATCGCCATCGGCCCGGAGCTTGTCTTCTACCCACCGACCAACGGCGTCGTCGCCACCGGCGAGCAGGTAGGCGTAGTGAGCGTGCAGGCACTTCACGCCGATGCGGGTGCCGCCAACTCCCCCACTAGGGCGTGGCCCCTCGTGTCCGTCTGGCAAGGTTGCATCGCGTTCGGCTTCATACGCCTCGTGAATCGTGGCGATCGCCTCGATGCCGATCTCGGCTTCGACGATGTCGATCGCGCCGCTCGATTCCAACCGGCCGACGACTCGGTTCAGCAACGAGTCGGCGAGCCAAAAACGAGTCGGCATCGGGCGGCCGTCGTCGAAGAGCGGGGCATTTTCCATGACGACGGGGCTTCCGTCATCACGTCGAACGACCACTGTGTAGGTGCCCATCGGTCGACGACCGATGAGCTTCGCGACCATCTCCTCGTCGCTGGCAACCAGCGCGAACTCCTCAGACGGCATTCCCCAGACTTCAGTCGGAGTCGCCACCCTTGAGGAACCACCGCAACAAGACCAGCAGCACGGCACCACCGATGACCGGCGCAAGGCGCTTGGCCATGGAATCGCCTGCGACCGACATCAAGTCGACCGGCTCAGCCTCGGGGCTGTCGATCTTGCGGACCTTGGGAGCGGCGTCAGCGGCAGCGTCCTTGGCCCCAGCGGCGGCGTCGGCGCCCGAGTTCGCAGCTGAGTTGGTGGCCGCGGACGCCGTTGCAGCGGCAGTGCTTGCCGCGTTGGAGGCGACGGTCGTGTCGGCTGCGTCGGAGGCGGCAGCAGCGATCGCCGCAGCACCGGTGGCAGCAGCAGCCTCGGCCGGAGCGGCGCCAGCAGCAGCAGGTGCGGCGCCCTCAGCGAGCTTGTCTCGAAGGTTGTCGGTGAACTGACCGAGAATCTTCTTGGAGACGTCTTCGATTGCGCCTCGACCAAAGCTGGCGATCTTGCCGGACAGGCCAAGGTCGGTGTGGATCTTCACTAGCGTGGAAGTCGGGGTGACCTCTTCCATGTTGGCGACGACCATCGCGTTGGCTTGACCCTGACGTGGATCACGGCCCTCAGCCTTGAGGCGAGCGACCTTGTCGACAGCGTTCTGCTCGACGAAGCGAGCCTTGCCCTTGTATTGGGCGGTGATTGGACCGACCTTGATCTTGACGAGACCTCGGTACTCCTCACCTTCGATCTCGGTGAGTTGTGCGCCGGGCATACACGGCGCAATGAACTCGAGGTCGTTCAGAATGGTCCAGGTTTCGTCAATCGGGCGTTCGATGACGAACTCGTTGGTCAGCTCCATTGGCTGAGGTCCTCCGCTGTATCGATGTCGATGGGGTTGCCGCTGCACGCTACCGCAGAAACGAGATCGGGCCGTTGTCGAATGAGCTCTCGGGCGCCAAAGTCGCCCTCTGTTGGCAGGTCTGGCCACACGGAGCGGTCAAGCTTCACCGGAGGGCGGCGATCGCCGTCGAATTCGGCCACCACGATCGATCCTCTCGACGCCGCAATCGCTCGCCACGCTGAGCTCGGAACGAGGGGCTGGTCGGCGAGCCCGATCACGATGGCGCCGTGGCCGTCGGCGTCGGCTTGAGCGATCGCTGCTTGGAGCGTACGCGATTGGCCGTCTGCCCAATCGGGTGCCGTGATGAGCATCACTCGATCGGAGAGGAGGTCGGCAAGCATGTCGGAGAGATCGACGGCACCCTGCACGACGTAGAGCTGTTCGAACCCAGCGCCGTTTGCCGCGTCGATGGCGGCACGAGCGACGGGTTTGCCGCGAAAGTCGGCCAGCAGTTTGTGCGTCGGGCCATCGAAGCGCGATCCAGCACCGCCGGCCAACACCACGCCCGCAATCGTTGCCCGGGCGGTTGCGTGGGTCACCGTCTGGTCACTCACAGACGCACCGTCCGCACCCGAAATTGCTCACCATCGAATCGCTCACCGTCCAGTCGGTCACCGTCGAGAAGGTACCGTGGCGACATGGCGAATAGTTTCGACAAGTTCCGTGCGCACCCCTGGCATGGCCTGCCCGTTGGCGAGAATGCTCCCGAGATCGTCGAGGCATACATCGAGATCACACCCTTCGACGCAGTGAAGTACGAGATCGACAAGCAGACGGGCTATCTCCGAGTCGACCGTCCGCAGGGCAGCTCAGCACTACCGCCCACGCTCTACGGCTTCATTCCCCGCACCTATTGCGGCGATCGAGTTGCGGCCCTCACCCCTCGCGCCGAAATCGGCGACAAAGACCCGCTCGACATCTGCATCCTGAGCCAGCAGCGAATCGCCCGAGCCGAGGTCGTGATGAGCGCACGGGTCGTCGGCGGCATCCGCCTCCTCGACGATGGTGAGGCTGACGACAAGATCGTCGCATGCCTCGCCAACGACCCGGTGTTCGATTACGCGAAGGACTTGAAGAACCTTCCCTCAGCCGTCGTGAACCGCATCGTTCACTACTTCGCCACCTACAAGATGGACGTCGCCGGCGATGGTACGAACTCGATCGAGGTGGTCGGCACCTATGGCGCCGAGGAAGCCCACCAGGTCGTGCGGGCCTCGATGGAGGACTACGACGAGAAGTTTGGCGACATCGACCGCCGAGTCAGCGGTGTCGACGACCGCCGCGACGTCTAAGCCTCACATCCGAGCGAGGTCGGAGTAGAGAGCCGCCGCTTCCGCTGATTTGGCGGCGCAGTAGTCCGACCTGAGCGGGAGGCTGCTCCGTGGCTGGGTCAGGTGGCTGGGTCAGAAGGTGTCGACGAGGCGTCGGGCGGCGATGAGTTCGGCCATCTTGTCGGCATTGATTGCCGGGGAGAGCCACAGGCCCTGGCCGCGGCTGCACTTCAACTCGACGAGTTGGTGACGCAGGAGATCGTCGTCGACACCAGCAGCTGCGACTCGCAGACCGGCGGTTTGAGCGAGCGTGATCAGCGAGCCAACGAGCGCACGACTCGAGAGTCGGTTGGCGAGGTCGGCGATCAGGTTGAGGTCGATCTTCACCGCATCGATTGCGAAACGAGGCAGACGGTCAAGACTCGAGTAGTCGGAGCCGAATCGGTCGAGCGTGACGGGCATCCCGATCGCTCGGTAGGTGTTAAAGACGTCCTTGAGGAGCGTGCCATCGCCTCGCAGAATCGTCTCGGGAACCTCGACTCGGAAGTTCGACGTGCGCAAGCTGTGTCGGCTGATCTCTTCAGTGAGGAGCTGACGGCTGCGCGGATCGAGGAACATCTCGGTCGTGAGGTTGATCGACATTTCGAGGTCGTCGACAGGCAGACCTTCGTCACGCCAGTCGGCGACGAGCTGCACGGCGTTCGAGATGACCCACTCGTCGATCTGGCTCGCGAATCCGGAGTTGAGGGCCAGCGGCAAGAACTCGGCCGGCGGCACCACACCACGCTCTGGGTGGTTCCAGCGCACGGTTGATTCCATGCCAGTGAGCGTGCCGTCTTCAAGATCGCCGATCGGCCACAGCAACAATTCGAGATCGCCGTTGTTCGCGGCCTGACGAAGTTCGGTGAGGATCGACACGCGCTTGTCGACCTCTTCGAGCGACTCTTCGGTGACTCGAACCGCACGGCCCTTACCCATGGCCTTGGCTCGATACATCGCGATGTCGGCCTCTTTGATGAGGCGTTCAGACGATCGATCGCTCGAAGCGGACGACACACCGATCGAGGCGCTGATGCCAACTTCGACTTCAGCAACGATGAACGGCAATTCGAGGGCAGCAACGACTCGGCTTGCGAGTCGCTCCGCTTCCATCAGACCCATACCGCGCAACACGATGACGAACTCGTCGCCACCGAGGCGAGCGAGGAAGTCCATCGGGCGCAACACATCACGCAAGCGCTCGGCCACACGAACGAGCAATTCATCGCCAGCACCATGACCGTGTCGGTCGTTCACTTCTTTGAAGCCATCGAGATCGACGAAGAGCACGCTCAAGAGTTCGTTGGATTCGATCAAGATCTGATCGAGCTCTTCGATGAGCTGATGGCGGTTCGGCAGACCGGTGAGCGAATCATGGGTTGCCTGGTAAGCGAGCTGGGCTTCTACTCGTTCACGGCGAGCGATGTCTTCAGCCAGCGCTTGCGCCATGTCGTCGAAGGCCATCGAGAGTCGACCGAGCTCGTCGAGTTGATCATCACCGGTTCGCACCGTGAGGTCGCCATTGGCGACGGATTCGGCGAGATCGGTCATCCGGCCGAGGCGTTTCACGAAACTTCGGAATGCGATCGCGATGACGATGAGGATCACCAGACCAGCAGCGACGAACACCGCGATCACGGCCAGGCGCACCTGGCCAAGTTCTGAGTAGACATCGTCTTGATCGACCTCGACCACAGCGATCCACGCGGGGCCGACGTCGACTCGTGAGCTCGCCTGCACGACGGCAACGCCGAGGGGGTCGTTGGTTTCGATGACGGGTGAGGGCTGATCGAGCACGGGGTTCGTCTCGAGGGCAACCGTCTGGCCGACGACGTTCGAATCGGTTCGAACGATGACGAGGTTCGTTCCATCGGGGTTCGGCTGCAGCACGAGCGTGCGAGCGGATTCGCCGAGCGACTCGAGGTCAACACCACCGCGGAGCAACGTCTGCACGTCCCACTCACTCACGATCGTGACGCCGATGCCACCCCCACGAGGCGTGAAGCGTTCCATGACGGGCAGCTTTGGCTGGCCGTTGGAGTTGAGGAAGACGGTTCCGACCAGGGACTCAGCAGAGCCCATCTGAAGGAGCTGGCCGCGAGTCGCCGAGCTGATCGAACCGCTCGACAGCGTCGTGCCGGTTCCCATGATCACCTCGAGGGCATCGAGCCCGTCGGTGCGGAATCGGCCGCTGACAACATCGAGGTATTCCTGGAAGGCCGTCGTGTTGGTCGCAACGGAGCCGAGACCTGATTGGCCGTCGACAAGATCTTGGAAGCGCTGGTCACGAGCGATGGAGGTGACGCCGTCGGACGCTCGATCGACCGAGGCGTTCACTCGTTCCGATTCAACCTGGCCAGCGAGACCAACGTTGTTCAAAACCTGGGCCTGAAGAAGGTTGGAAGCGATGTTTGCGACCTGGATACCGAGCGCGACAAGCGGAATACAAGACGCCAGCACCGCCATTCCGACCTTTTGACCAAGTCGAAGGCGACGCCACAAACCCATCGGGCCAACGCGACCACGTTCCGGCTTCACGATGTTCTATTCGGCTGTAGTTACGCCGATTTGAACGACTAGGCCCGATGAATGTCGCCCGTGGAATCTTTGAGCGACGGTGCGATCCGTCCAGATCGCAGGGCAATGATCTCCGCGCAGATCGAGATCGCTGTCTCTTCAGGCGTCCGAGCCCCCAGATCCAAGCCGATCGGAGCCAAAACCCGAGTGAGTTCCTCTTCCGAAACTCCCTCTTCGATCAGACGACGATTTCGATCGTCGGTTGTTCGACGAGAACCCATCGCTCCGAGGTAACCAGCCTTGGTCTTCATCGCCGAAATCACCGCGGGAACGTCGAACTTGGGATCGTGCGTGAGCACGCAGATGGCATCGCGAGGCCCAAGATCGTCGCCGACCTTCTCGAGCAGACGATGTGGCCAGTCGACAACGACCTGGTCTGCATACGGGAAGCGTTGCGGTGTCGCAAACACCGGGCGGGCATCACACACCGTCACCCGGTAGCCGAGGACTTTGGCCACTCGGCACAGAGCGGCGGTGAAATCGACCGCTCCAAAGATGAGCATCTGCGGAGGTGGAGCGAAGGACTCGACGAAGATCGACAGATCGTCTTGGCGGGCCTCACCGGTTGGGCCGTAGTGACGAACGCCTGAGGTGCCAGCGGCCAGCTCGCCGATGGCGTCACGGATGACGACTCGATCGAGATCGTCGTTGCCAAGAGTGCCCATCACATCGTGGCCGGGGCGCAGCAACAGCTTCGACCCGTTGGGGCTTGCGTCGTTGCCACCATCGATGATCGTGGCGAGCGCTGCGGGCTCTTCAGCCTTGATCGCAGCTTGGAGGGCGTCGAAGATCACGGGTTACCAGTCGAGCGGTTCGAGGAAGAGATGGATGGTTCCGCCACAGGTGAGGCCGACGGCGAACGCATCGTCATCGGAATAGCCGAAGGTGACCATCCGGCGATCGTTGGTCTCGATCACGTCGAGCGCTTCGACGACAACCGCTCCTTCGACGCAACCGCCGCTGACCGATCCGGCAACATCGCCGTCTTCGTTGACCGCCATCGCAGCACCCGGCTGTCGAGGGCCGGAGCCTTCGACGTCGACGACGCGCGCCACGGCCATCTTCTTCCCTTGACGCTTCCACCGATCGAGGTCGGAGAGGATCTCTCGCATTCTGACGAGTGTACTGCTCTCAGTGAGACTAGTCAGGTCCACACGCGCAGCAAGCTGCCACATCGTCACAAAGCGGAGCTGATCGCCGCAAGACTCGTTCTTGAACAGCGTGCGGCAAATCCCTCCGCAACAACCGCGCCCACCGAAGCGGAGCCAATCCCCGCAACAACTTGCGGCAAATCCCTCCGCAACAGCCGACCCAGCACAAGCGGAGCCAATCCCCGCAAGAACTTGCGGCAGATCCCTCCGCAATCCACGCGCTCACCGCCTGGCGGGGCGGGCGCTCGGCTGAGTCAGCTTGGGTGGATGAGTTTGGTGAGTTCGTCGACGCCGTCGATCAGGCGTGGGCCGGGGCGCACGATGTAGGCATCGGCGTCGATTGCGTAGGTCCGACCGTTCTTCACCGCTGGCAGCTGAGCGACTTCGGGGCGGGCGAGCACTTCGGTGAGCTGTGCTTGTGCTGCTTCGTGATCGAACCCGCACGGGGCGACGATCAAGATGTCCGCCTCGGTGGCTGCAACGTCATCCCAGGTGCAGCTCGACGAGCGGCCGCCCGGGTGGGCGAGCAGGGCCTCTCCCCCAGCGGCTTCGATTTGATCAGGAATCCAATGCCCGGGTGTGAACGGTGGATCGGGCCACTCGAGCATGAGCACCTTGGGGCGCTCGTTCCTCGCCGCCGCAACCATTCGCTGCGCGGCCAGACGAGTACGCAACGCTTCGATCGCTCGCTCAGCCTCCGGACCAGCGCCGGCGACTCGACCGAGTGCTTCCATCTCGTCGAGGACACCGTCGAGGGTCATCGGGTCGTAGCTGAAGACCTCGCTCGAACAGCCGAGCGATTCGACGGCGGCGGTCACATCACCCGACGGCAGCGCACAGACTCGACACAAGTCTTGACTCACGATGAGATCAGGATCGAGTGAGGCCAGCCGCTCACGATCGAGCGTGTAGAGCTCGGTGCCCGCAGCCATCGCTTCGTTGATGATGCGATCGATCTCACCCGGCGTTGCACCCGGCGGGATGATCGTGTCGGTGATGTGCGGGAGCTTCGAAGCTTCCGCTGGCTCGTTGCACTCAAAGGTGACACCGACCACAGACGCGCCGAGACCGAGGTGCCAAAGCACCTCGGTCGCGGAGGGGAGAAGAGAAACGATTCTCAGAGGACGCTCGTTCTGCTCGCGACGTGTCTCGAACGAACGGTGTCTGAAGTGCCTGCGTCGCTTACGCGATGCCGGCTTCGGCGAGACCTCGTCCGACGAGCACTCGTGCGAGGTGCTGACGGAACTCAACGCTGGCGTTCAAATCGCTCGATGGCTCCATGCCAACGTGCGCCTGCTCGGCAGCATCGGCGGCTGATGCGCCACCGGCGAGGGCTTCTTCGACGGCAGTGGCTCGCACCGGCGTTGGGTGCATGTTGACGAGCGACACCTGAGCGGCGCCGTTCACCTGCTGCACCGATGCTCCGACGATGGCCCAATCCTGAGCTCGACGGTTGAACTTCTGGAAGCTCCAGCCAGCACCGGAGTGCTTTGGAATCCGAACCTCGGTGATCATCTCGGTTGGGTCGAGGCTCGACTCGAGGAAACCAGCGAAGAGGTCGCCAGCGGCGATGACTCGCTCACCGTTGGGACCGTTCACGACGACGGAACCGCCGACGGCGAGGAGTGCTGCGGGGTGATCGGCTGCGGCGTCAGCGTGAGCAAGTGATCCACCGATCGTGCCGCGGTGACGCACCTGCGGGTCGCCAACCTGGCTCGTGGCGTGAGCAAGCAACGGGGCGTGCTCTTTGACCATGTCGCTGGTTTCGATTGCCCGGTGCTTGGTGAGCGCACCGATGGCGATGTGATCGCCACCGTCGTTCACGTAGGAAAGGTCGTCGAGGCGGCCGATGTCGACCACGACCGACGGGTAGGCCAGGCGAAGCTTCATCATCGGAAGCAGCGAGTGGCCACCGGCCATGAGTTTGGCTTCGTCACCGTGCTCGGCGAGCGCTGCGAGTGCGGCATCGGCCGACTCGGCTCGAACGTAATCAAATGCGACGGGGATCACTGGCTTGCTCCAGAAGCACTGAGGACTGCTTTGACGATGTTGTGGTAGCCGGTGCAGCGGCAGAGGTTGCCTTCGAGGCCCTCTCGCACTTCAGCTTCGGTCGGGTTCGGGTTCTCATCGAGAAGCGAGACCGAGGCCATCACCATGCCGGGCGTGCAGTAGCCACACTGAAGAGCGTGGCACTTCATGAACGCATCCTGCATGGGGTGCATCGTTCCGTCGGCATCAGCCAGACCTTCGATGGTAGTCACCGCTTGGCCGTCGGCTTGAACGGCGAGCATCGTGCAGGACTTCACGGCTTCACCGTTGAGGTGAATGGTGCACGCACCACATGAAGAGGTGTCGCAACCGACGTTGGTGCCGGTTTGCCCGACCACCTCCCGGAGGTAGTGAACGAGCAGGGTTCGCGGTTCGACGTCGTGCGATTGAGCGACGCCGTTGACCTCGACGGAAATCTCCACTGGGTTCTCCAAATGCAGGCTGGAAAGACGGACCGGGCGATTGTGGCACGAAACGCCACGACGTTCACAAAACACGGACTATGAATTCACGACGCCCAAGAAGTTGGGCAGAAACACTCAACTTCTCGCGACTTCTCACGACGACTGGAGTCACACACACGTGGAGACCGACCAAACCGTGCCCGCCCGCGCTGACGATGATGAGGAAAAGCTCATCCCCGAGTGGGGGGTTGCAGCAAATGACCAGATCATTGTGCTCGGCCTTGCCGTGCTCGCCGTCCTCGCTCTCATCTGGGGATGGAACCAGTGGCGTGGCGGTGACGAACTCCCGCTCGCCGTCGACGCACCAATCGCCGCATCAGCCGATGCACCCGACATCGACCCCAACCTCGCCGGGGCAGGCGCCGTCGCCGCCGTCGTCGATGGCGATGGCGATGGCGAAGAAGAGACGCCAGCAACCACCGTCGCCGAAGAGCCTGAGACGATCGTCGAACCTGAAGCGCTCGACCTCACCCCTGACGTCAACGCTGCTGTGAGCGGCTTTGGTGCCACAGGATCTGCCGACGGTGACGTCGCTCTCCTCACCGGATTCGTTGGCACCGAGGACGATTCGGCCAGCGCAGAGACAGCCGCCGGCGACGTTGCCGGCATCGTGTCGGTCGACAACCAGCTCAAGGTTCTCCTCCCTGATGTCACCGCAGCGATGACCGCCGCTGGCGTCGGTGATGTCGCCCCAACGATGGACGGCACCATTGCAACCGCCGTCGGAGTGATCGGAAACGAAGACGAGCGAGAGGGCGCAATCCAGGCCGTCGCTGACGTTGAAGGTGTGACCGAAGTGGTCGACCGTCTCCGTGCTCTCCAGCCCGACGTCGCAAAGGTTCTCGAGGACAACGGTGTCAGTGGCGCCGACGCAAGCGTGGCGGGAACCGTGGCCACCGTGTCCGGCACCGTCGATTCCGAAGAGGACCGAGCAACGGTCATCGCCGAGGCCGCAGCCGTTCCGGGTGTGACCGAAGTGATCGACAACCTCACCGTCGACAACAGCGGCACCATCGTGAGCGACGTGAATGCGCTCCTCGAACTCGAGCCGATTCAATTCGCAACCAGCTCGACCGTCATCCTCGCCGAAAGCGAGTCAACCCTCGACACGGTGGCCGAAGCGCTCCTTGCATCACCCGGTCTCGTGGTTGAGATTCAGGGTTACACCGACGTTCGCGGCGCTGATGCGGCCAACCTTGCACTCAGCCAGGGTCGTGCCGATGCGGTCCGCGCCTACCTCGTTGCCGCCGGCGTCGACGAAACGACCCTCACCTCGGTTGGCTACGGCGAGACGACCGAGTTTGCCGAGGGTGAAACGCCAGAGGCGCTGGCGGCAAACCGCCGAGTGCAGTTCGTTCAGCCCTAGGCACGTTCGAGTCTGTTCGGTGGTGCTGTCGATCGATGGCACCACCGAGCCGAGACCTCTTGTCCCAAAACGTGGACGATGAGCGGACGGCATAGACGGATGCGTCTCGCCGGTCTACGGTGACGACTTCGGCCCCAACCTTACGGTGTGGCCAACGCCCGCAAACGCAACCGAAGGTCATGCTAGGTGGTGCCACAAGGAACTCCTTGAGGTCGACTAGCCTGACAGCTTCAGTCGCCAACGCAACGATCTCGTCTCCCGATTCCCTCCCGGTGGGACGAGTGTTGAGCGGGGCTTCGGCCCCGCTCGACACCTTTTTGGGCCCACGCATCACGCCGAGACGAACCGTGTGCGCCAATCGTCGCCCAGCGGTGATTCACGCACCCAGAA
>CALEWY010000087.1 GCA_937925335.1 uncultured Acidimicrobiales bacterium | reverse complement strand
TAGCTGATGTCGCGGCCGGTGAGGCGCTTGTTGATGAGCTTGCGACGCTCTTGCAGCTCGGCGTAGGTCAGCTCGGTCATCTCGCTCGGATCGACACCGAAGCCGGCCTTCACGCCGTCGAGATCAAGCTTCCAGTCCTCTTGAGCGGTGCCCAACTGCTGGGCGATCGTGGCGCCGTGGGTTGTGGCGAAGTGCGTGGCGATGTCGGTGACGACGGCGAACATGTCGAGTTCGGGAGCGAGCCGAGCGATGGCTCCGTCGATGAAGATGAGGTTCTTCACGTAGAGCATGAGTGACTTCGGCATCCGAGCGCCGTAGGCGAGCAACGCCTTGATGATGCGCTGGAGCTCGGCGACCATCTCCTCTGGCTCGAGCTTGGTCGGGTCGAGCGGCGGGCCGTCGAGGCCGAGGTCTTTGATGACGGCGTCGATGTCGGTGTCCATTGGAAGCGCACCGAGCAATCGAAGCGCATCGACTTGGCCACGAACGTCGTTCATCGTGGCGGTCATCATCATCTTGAGAAACGCCATGCGCTCACGTTCGGTGAGGCGGCCGGTGATGCCAAAGTCGACGAGTGCGGTTCGGCCGTCGTCGCGGACGAACAGGTTTCCGCCGTGGAGATCGCCGTGGAAGACACCGTGCAAGAAGGCGCCTTCGAGGAAACCGATCATGCCCGTGCGGATCACGTCTTCGGTGTCGATACCGGCGTCGGTCATGCCGACGACGTCGTCAAAGTTGAACCCTTCCATGCGCTGCATGATCAGGATGCGGGTGGTGACGTGCTCGGGGTGGGGGCGAGGCACGACGAAGCCGGTCTGCTTCAGCTCCACGAAGACCCGACCAATGTCGAGCATGTTGTCGGCTTCGAGGCGGAAGTCGAGTTCTTCGACGATCGTCTCGGCGAACAGCTCGACGAGTGCCGGTGGGTTGGCCAGCGCGGCGACGGGGATACGGCCAACGAGGAACGGAGCGATCCATGCGAGGACTTTCAAGTCCTTCATCACCAGCTCGTCGATGCCGGGTCGCTGAACCTTCACGACAACTTCTTCGCCCGTGCGCAGCGTGGCGAGGTGGACCTGCGCGATCGAGGCGGCGGCGAGGGGAGCGGGCTCGAAGGAGGCGAAGATCTCTTGCAGCGGACGGCCAAGCTCGCGCTCGACGATCTCCACAACGTCGGCGTACGGAACAGCCGGCACTTGATCGCGGCACTTCTTGCACTCTTCAACGAGCTCGGTCGGGAACACACCCTCGCCGGCGGAGATGATCTGCGCCAGCTTGATGTAGGTCGGGCCGAGCTTCTCCGCAGCCAGGCGGATGCGGCGTGAAATTCCAGCCTTCGAGGTTGAGCGGCCACGCTCTTTGATCGCCCAGATCACGATGGCCAGGCCGAGCACGCGCACGACCGTGACGGCACGACGCAGAGGCGGCAGCTTCGGCGACTTGGTGAGAGCCGGGAGCGATCGAGCTTGCTGCTCGCGCAAGCCGGCGACCGCGCCACGCCAACGAAGGGTGTTGGAGGCAACACTCCACGGTTGATCGTCTGTGAACGATCCGAGGTGGAGGTCGTCGGCGGAAGAACCGGTTGCTGGGAGGGGGTCGGTCACGGTCACGGGGACAATTGTGGGCGATGGATGCCCGCTTCCCTCAGTCGGGCGGGACGTGGCGTTGTTCACACCGATTCGTCGACGCCGGGACTCGCTTGGCTCGACGTCAAAAGTGCGACAACCTTCGTCGCATCGATGGGGCTGAACCCCAAAGGCGACGAAGGTTGTCGGTGAGACGTCGTTGTCTCGGTCTCTGGCGAATGCGCCGCTATCGGAACTGGCTCGGGTCCAGTGGCGGCAGGGTCGCTCCGCGGTTGTAGATGTTCGACGGGCTGTAACCCTGAACGTTCGGACCGTTCAGTCGCAGGCTCGGAGAGATGGTTCCGCCCTTGCAGTCATGCGGGGCGTTGAGGCAGCCGGTGGTCATCGTGGTCAGAACATCCGGGTGCCACGCACCGATCCAGTCGGCGTGGGTTGTGGTGCCGCCAGGAAGAAGACCATCGCCGTGCGCACGGTGATCATCGCTCGACAGATACCAACCGGCGGTGTTCGTGTCGTTGTTGTTCCAGTGAATGTTGTAGGTCAGCTGGGGGTGACGGATTGGATGGCTCGATGGGCACGGGCCGCCGTAGTAGGCGGGGTATGCCATGTGGCTCTTGTGGTCGGCTGAGTCGAGTCGGCCATCACCGCAACGGGGGAAGATCAGCGACAGCGTGAGGAAGTCACCCTGTGCGCAGTTCGGAATCAAACGGCCGGAGCTGTACGCACCGGTCGTGATCGGCGAGCCGCAATACCAGCGGTAGTCGATGCCCGCATCGATCGGCTGTTCACGACCGGGCTGCACGTTGTGCGACATCGCGTTACCAACGACGATCTTCAGGCCGTTCGGGAACGGAACGACTTCTTCGTCGCCAGCACGCTTGTAGTAGGCGAGCATGTACTGAGCCGGACGAGCCTGACCGTTGCGGTCCATCACCGCCGGCACCCAGTAGGCGCTGCGGTTGAGCTGGCCGCCCTGGCACGTGCCGTCGCCCGAAGCAGCGAGGCTGTCGCCGGTCGAGGCGTAGTTGGCCTCGGTGTTGCCGAAATACATGTGGAGGTGGGTGGCGTTGCGCTGACCCGGGAAGACGATTGCGTCGTCGAAGTTGAAGTGGCTCGTGGTGCACGCCGTGCGGAACGAACCGGGCTGCCCATTCGAGCTCACGATGGCGTCGGAGTTGGTCCAGTCAGCAAGGTTCACACCAGCGAAGGCCGTGCCGGATGAAACAGGTGCCTGCGTCACTGGTGCCTGCGTGGTCGGTGTTTGGGTCGTCGATGTTTGGGTCGCCGGCGGCCGCGTGGTCGGCGCTTTGGTGGTCGGCGACTTGGCCGGGCTCTTGGTCGTCGGTGGTTGCGTCTGGCTCGGTTGGGTGACACCGGGTTGGGTCACGACCGGCTGGGTCGATGCTGGACGATCACTCGTCGGCGAGTTGGATCCGGTTCCTGGCGCAGCGGTGACCGGTGTCTTCACGGTTGAACCGGGGCGCTGGTAGGTGGTGCCATCGGTGGAGCCGCTGCTGTTGCCGTTCGTGCCGTTTCCGTTCGTGCCGTTGCCTGAGGGAAGGGTGGCCGGCACGCCGTTCGAACTGGTCGTTCCGTTGCTGGAGTCGTTCGACGATGCGGCATCACGATCGCTTGAGCCATCGCGAGGGTCGGCGTCAGAACCATCGGAGTAGTTGCCGGTGCTCACGCCGTTCGAATCAGAGTCGATGCCCTCGGAGCCGGGCTCGCCAACCGCAGTGCCACTGGGGCCGAAGGTCTCACCAACAGCGAGGCTCGGCGGGTTCGACCCATCCGGACTCGTCAGTGCAACCTCGTCGCCCGGCCGTGTCACCACGACGATCGACAACAACAAAACCATGATTCCCGCCACTGCGAGAGCTGTCCGCCTGAAGCTCATGCATCAGTGATCGGCGGAATATGACAAAACGTTTACAGAAAATGTCACTCCAAGTGGGTGAAAACACCCAAAGTGGCTGTTTCAGTGCGTTCTGTGGAGAAGAAAAGTTGGCCTCAGAAGCGCGGTGGACGCTTCTCAACGAGGGCTGCAACACCCTCTCGATACTCCGATGTGCCCATGAATTCCTGCAAAAGCCGTACGGATTCGGTCACCGAGGTGCCCACGTCGCGGTGCTGATCGAGATAGATCTGCTGGCGAGATGCGGCGAGCGCCTGTGGAGAAACCGTCGTTGCGAGGTTCTCGGCCCACGCGAGGGCCGCATCGAGCAGTTCGTCTTCGGGGTGAAGCTGGTTGACCAGCCCCATCGTCAGGGCTTCTTCGGCAAGCACGACTCGTGAGGTCAACACGATGTCCATCCCTCGGCCGAGGCCGACGAGGCGCGGAAGGATCCAGGAGAGGCCGTATTCGGGGGCGAGGCCGAGCTTGCCGTGAGCAGTGGTGAACTTCGTGCCAGGGCTGGCGAAGCGAATGTCGCAGAACGCGGCGAGGGCGAACCCGATTCCAGCAGCTGCGCCATGCACGGCAGCGATGACGGGTTTGGTCAAGCCGAAGTGGCTGGCAAAGGGATGGTCGAAGCGCGGATCGAGGCCATAGCCGGGCGTCGCTTCAGCGCCGGTCAAGCCGTTGTCGTATTCACCCTTCGACGCGTGGCCTTCGAGTGCCTGCGAGTCGCCGCCGACACAGAAGCGCTTTCCCTCGCCGTGGATGACGATGACTCGAATGCCCTCATCGGCTTCGGCCTCGGCCAGGCAGCGTCGGTAGGCCGTGTCGAGTTTGCCCGTCCAAGCATTCGATCGATGCGGACGGTTGAGTGTGATCAGGCCAACGCGGCCCACCGTCTTCCAGACGACGGGCTCGGCGTTGTCAGCCATTCAGAATCTCGAGGCACTTGTCAGCCCATTCCTTGCGGCAGATCAAGAGGTCTGGCAGATACGGATCCGGGTTGTTGTAGACGAGGGGAGAGCCGTCGAGCCGTGAGCAGTGAAGGCCTGCGGCGAGTGCGACGGCGGCTGGAGCGCAGTTGTCCCATTCGTACTGTCCACCCGAGTGGGCGTAGATGTCAGCCTCACCTCGAACGACGGCCATGGCCTTCGCTCCGGCTGAACCCATTTCCAGATACTGGGCGCCGAGCTTCTCGGCGAGCATCTGCGCCGCCGGAGGGCGACGGGTGCGGCTGACGATCACGCGTGGGGGGCCATCGACCGCATCGGGAAGCACGGGCGCTTCTGCGGTGCTGAGTGTGATGCCCTGCGCGGGCAACGCAACAGCGCCGGCGACCGGATCGCCGTTCACGACGAGTGCGATGTGAACCGCCCAATCGGTGCGAGGCGGCTCCGCGTATTCACGGGTGCCGTCGAGCGGGTCGATGATCCAGGTTCGTTCGGCGTTGAGCCGCACCCGGTCATCGGTCGCTTCTTCGGACAACACAGCGTCATCAGGCCGCTCGGCTGCGAGCGCTGCAGCGATCACCTGCTGAGCAGCGGCATCGCCTGCATCTTTCAACTCGAAATGTGTGATGCCACCTTCGACCAAGCGTTGGCGCACGCCCAGCAAGGCAACACCTGTTGTGGTGGCCAGCTCAGCGGCAAAGGTGTGGTCGGCCGGGGTTGCACTCATGGACGCCACCCTACGATGAGCGGCGGCGAGACGGCGCCTGCTCAGCATCGCCGTATGGCCTGCCAACCTCGTCGTAGCAATCGGGATGGAAGTGCTCCACCCGTTGCCACACACCGTCTTCGTAGACGTTGCAGATCACCTGCTCATCGCGCTGGCGTGCTCGAAACTTGAGCAACACCTCACAGGTCCAGCACTCCACTTGTGAGCCCGCTTCGATCAGCCGGACAACAGCCCGGCTTTCACGCTTCTCTTTGATTGCCGCCTTGGAAGCCATACGAGAACATCGGCGCCGAAAAACGCTGGCTTGAGCGGTGGAGTTGCTCAGGCGGAACCGTTGGTCTCTTAACGGGCGAGCGGTTTGTAGGTGACTCGGCTCGGTCCTGCGTCTTCACCGAGTTCGGCCATGCGGAACTCTTCGTACTCGGAGAAGTTGCCTTCAAACCAGCGGACCTGCGAGTTGCCTTCGAACGACAGGATGTGGGTGGCGATGCGGTCGAGGAACCAGCGATCGTGGGAGATCACGACGGCACAGCCGGGGTAGCGCTCCAGTGCATCTTCGAGCGCACGTAGCGTGTCGACGTCGAGGTCGTTGGTCGGCTCATCGAGGAACAGCACGTTGCCGCCCTTCTTCAGAACCTTCGCCAGGTGCACGCGATTGCGTTCACCACCGGAGAGCACACCGACCGATTTCTGCTGATCGGAGCCTTTGAAGTTGAACGATGCGACGTAGGCACGGCCGTTCACTTCTTTGCCGCCAACGTCGAGGAGATCGTGGCCTTCGGTGATCTCTTCGTAGACGGTGTTGTTGGGATCGAGGGTGTCTCGTGACTGATCGACGTAGGCGAGGTCGACCGTTGAGCCGACGGTGATCGTGCCGCTGTCTGGCTTCTCGCCGTCGCCGTCGGACGCAGCGGTGGTCAACATGTTGAACAGCGTCGTCTTACCGGCGCCGTTGCCGCCGATCACGCCGACGATGCCGGCCTTTGGCAACGAGAACGACAGATCGTCGATGAGGAGTTTG
>CALEWY010000086.1 GCA_937925335.1 uncultured Acidimicrobiales bacterium | reverse complement strand
GGACCAATCGATCTCGTTGACCCGTTCATCGGAACCGGGGCGACCGACCTGCCCGCACCGACGGGCCTCGCAGCGACGTGGTGGTTTCCAAAGCCCCAGGTCGGCAACACACATCCGGGGGCGGTTGCGCCCTTCGGCATGGTGTCGGCATGTGCCTATTCCGGCGCTTACCCAACCGGCTACGGGCTCTACGACAAGAGCACCGAGGGGGTCCCAACTCCGGTCCATGACCGGCTGCTCGCGTCGGGCTTCACGCACTTTCAGCAGTCCGGTACGGGAGCGATTCGCAAGTACTACAACTACTTCTGCGTGACCCCGATGGTCGATCCGCTCGATGAGCTTGGACAGCTGTGGCCGCTCAGCGATGAGAAGGCGTCGCCGGGTTCTTACTCGGCCACGCTCGACTCGAGGTTTGGCTGTGAGCTGACCGTGGGGCCAAAGAGTGCGATTCATCGCTACACGTTTCCCGAATCGCGCGACGCCCGGATCGTCATCGACTTCTCCGCTGGCGGCCTTGGTATCGATCACGGCCAGACCGTTCCGATGCGAGCCAACCTCGAGATCGTCGGAACCAACGCGGTTCGTGGTGAGATTGTGGTCGAAGGCGTGCCACTGGCGGTTCACATCGAATGCGATGTGCCCGGGTGGCGCCAGATCCTCTGGTACGACCGGCGTTTGATGAACGGCGGTCGCCGGCTCGACTTCGACTCGATCCGGCAAACGACCCTGCGGCCGTTTGGGTCGATTTTCCGCGGCTCGGTTGACGCCGACGTACCGATCGAGATTCGAATGGGCTTCTCGCTGCGTGGTGCGGATCAGGCGGAGGCGAACCTGCGGGCCGACCTTGAGCTGGCCGAGGCGGATCGCACGCTCGAAGACACTGACGGATCGAGCTTCGACCTTCGCCGTTCAGCGACTCGCCAGCTGTGGTCGGACAATCTGGGAGCGATCGAGGTCGATGGCGGATCGTCCGAACAACGGACGATCTTCTCAACGGCGCTCTATCACTCCATGATCAAGCCGAGTTTCGCGGTCGACGAGAGTCCGTTCTGGTCCGCCGATGGTGAGTTCGCATTCGACATCTGCACGATGTGGGACATCTACAAGACGCAGCTGCCGTTGCTGCTCTTGATCGACCCAGACCGATCCCGCGAGTTGCTGCTTGCCCTGATTCAGATCGCGAGCGAGGAAGGAAATCTGCCGATTGGCTACCGGATGGCACGCGGGTCAGACCGCTTCTTTCGCCAAGCCAGCGCACTCGCCCACACATTCTTCGCGGACGCTCTGGCCGCCGACCTGGCGGACATCGACTGGGAGTGGGCGCTCGTCCATCTCACCGCCGATCTCCGACGCAACTACGGCGAGGACTTCCTCGATGCCGGGGTCGCACACCCGATCAGCCACACGCTCGATCTCGCCTTTGGCTATCACTGCACCGCCAAGATCGCCCGCAAGCTCGAAGACCAAACCTTGGCCGACCAACTCGACGGGCTCGCGACCCGCTGGATCCACGCGTTCGATCCCGATACCGGACTCCTCGTGGACTCGACCTTCTATGAGGGCGGACGATGGAACTACTCGTTCCGATTGCTCCACGACATGGCGGCCCGCATCGAACTCGCCGGAGGAGAGGGGGCGTTCGTCGCGCTGCTCGATCAGTTCTTCGGTTTCGATGCCAGCCCCGTGAAACAACTCGGCGCCCCGCCCTTTGGTGATGAGCTCGCAGCCGGGTACGCACTCAATCGCTTCGAAGGCTTGAACAACGAGCCAGACATCGAGGCGCCGTGGGCCTACCACTACGCCGGCCGACCCGATCGCACCGCCGAGATCGTGCACGCAATTCTCCAGCACCAATTCGGAACCGGTCGTGGAGGGCTGCCTGGCAACGACGATTCCGGCGGACTGAGCTCGTGGTACGTGTGGGCCTCACTCGGACTGTTTCCGGTGGCCGGCCAAGACGTGTTCTTGCTGCACCCGCCGGCCTTTGCCCGCAGCCGAATCCGAACAGGTCAACCGTGGACGGGGTCGAGCGATCTTGTCATTGAGTCCGACGGCTTCGAACCCAGAGGCCCGGGATCCGCTCCCCAGTTCATCGTCGGAGCCTCCCTCGACGGGGTCGAACTCGACCAGTCATGGATCGCCGGCTCGAGCGTCCGATCTGCCTCGACGCTACGTCTCCAGCTCGCCGATGAGCCGTCCAACTGGGCGATGTCAACCCGCCCGCCATCGATTTCGCAACGACCCGCTGCACCACCCGCCAGCTGAGGAGCCATCCCATGCCCAGCACCGCCGCCACCCCCGATTCGATTCCAGCCAGCGGTCCGCAACGCCGCCTGGTGATCATCGTGCGAGCCGATCCCGTGATCTGCGGGCATTCGGGCGAGGCCCGGAACCTTGCTGAGGCTGCTCTGTTGCGGGGTTACGACGACGTGCGCATCGTGACCTGGCCCCTTGAAGTCCTCGATGGCTTTCCGCTCAAACCGCTGGACTCGGTCCTGCCGTACAGCGCCGGGATCACGGTCGAGCGACCGGCCCCGGTCGGCGATTACAAGGTTCCCGATGGCCGCTACATCGCCGGCATGGTGGGCCGGTTGGTCGAGCTCTTCACCGACGACGTACCGACCGTTTGTCTCTCGCTGTATCTCACGCCCCACGCCAATGCGGCCATGGAGGCGTACGGAATCGCTCGCCAACTCGACCCGGACCTCGACGTGACCATGGTGGCCGAAGCCGTTGGCTCCGACATCACCAACGTTGTCCGCAACTGCCTGGCGGATGGAGCGATCGGCGCAGCAGCCGCCGTGTTCGCGACCTACCTCGCCCACGATCGTTGCGTCGCCGTCTCGCACTACACCAAGGAACTGATCGTCGAATCGGCGGAGCAGGTCGATGCTGTGCTCGGGAGCTCCTTCGCCGAGCAGTGCTCGGACCGAGTTCGCATCTCGTACCCGGCGGTCAACAGTGCAACCTTCACCGAGATCGATCCGGGCGACGTTCGACGTGCCCTCGCCGACCGAGGGTTGGCAGGCGACGACTTCGCCCTGTTCCTGTCTCGAATCACGCCAGCCAAGGGTGTCGTCGATCTGATCACAGGCTTCGCTCAGTCGGCGGCCAAGGATCGAATCAAGCTCGTCATCGCTGGGACGGGAACAGCGCGAATGGAAGCGATGGCTGTCGCTGCGGCGACGGACTGTGCGGACCAAATTCTGTTCTTCGATGATGTTGATGACGACGAGAAGCGGCTCTTGATGTCCGCGTCTGCTGCCTATGTATTGCCGAGCAAACCCATGCCTGAGTTTGTCGAGACCTTTGGCATTGCGCTCGTGGAAAAGATGCTCGCCGGAGGCGGACCGGTGATCACCACGCTCACCGGGGGTATTCCCGAAGCGGTGGGAGACACCGCTCTGATCGTGGACGCTGGCTCGCCCGAAGCCATCGCCCGGGCGCTCGATCAAGCCATCATCGAGATGGACGATGTCGATCGAGCTGCCCGACAGGACCATGCCCGCTCGTTCGCAATGCAGTTCGACCGCCTGGCTGTTTTCGATCGGTTGTTCGCTGGCCTTGCACCCAGTCTCGACGCTGATGAAAGCGGTGTCGAAGAGCTGCTCCGACCAGAGCTGAAGGTGGTCAGCGCAGCGTCGATGTCAGCAGGATCCGAACCGAGCCTCGCTTGACAGCTGGCCCGTCCCGATTGTCGGTCGTTACCCGGTCGCTGCCTCCAACTCCTTACCGCCAGCCACTCGCTTGAAGCTTGGGGGAGCGCTCCTCTACGTTCGTGGGTGCTGTCCAGCGGAAGAGGCTGATGACGTGATGCGATCTGTGTCCATCCCCAAGGAGTTCGATCCCGAGAACGTTCGGGATCGTTCGGCGCCTGAGGTGCGTATGTATCGCGATGAGGTGACGTCTCGTGAGCCCATGGCATCCGTCCTCGCCAACAACCCCGAGATCTATTTCGTCCCGCCGAAACGAAGCGCCGAATGGGGGCAGTGGGAGTTCCGGCCGGGTTCGTACTACGACACGACGACCGGGGCGAAGCACGCACATTGGAGGGACGTCGACCTCCCTGTTGCGACCCGTGACATCGAGCGGTTGCGGAGCGATTTCGTTCGCTGGGGTTACTGCAAGATTGACGGCGCAATCGCTCCTGATCAGGTGGAGATCCTTCGCAACCGGGTGCTCGAGCAGGCCGAGGGCGAGCGCCTCGCGGGGATCGCGCAGAAGACCCAGAGCGGGCAGAACATCAACTGCTGCGTGAACAAGGGCCGATGCTTCGAAGCGCTCATCGAGCAGGACCCGAGCGTGGTGCAAGGCGGTCCGCTCATCGAACAGCTCGTCGACGAGGCGCTTGGAACGGGATGGATCTGCGCATCGTTGATCGCTGCGATTTCCTTGGATGGTGGCGTGCCCCAAGCGCTTCATCAAGACCAGGGGATTGCTCCCGATTCTCCCCACCCACTGACGCTCAATCTGTTGACACCGCTCACCGACGTCGATGAAACGAACGGCGGGACGCTGCTTATCCCAGGGAGCCATCGAGTGCTCACCGACGCGGCCCGCACGGGTGAACCGGTCGGTGTATTGCCGCCGGCGATCAACGTGGATGCGAAGGCCGGAACGATCGTGATGATCGACGGTCGGCTTCTTCACAGCACAGGCATCAACCACACCGACACGCCACGAATCGTGATGCTGAACGGCATGCAGATCGGGGCGATGCGCCAACAGGAGAACTGGATGTTGTCCGTGCGGCCCGAGGTGATCGAGCGGGCGAGCCCCAAGCTGCTCCACCGCATGGGCTTCCAAGCAACCACCGGCACGCAGACCAACGAAGGCCACGGCTTCGGCGCTGCTGGGCAGGTCGGCGAACCCGCTGGCGCCCTCGTCGACTTCCGGCTCGCCGCCGACCGTGGCGACTACGTCCGCGTCGGTGAGCTCGGCCCAGACTCAACCCCCGCGGAACTGGCCGCACCCTTCACCCTTCGAGAGGTCGTGGCCAAAGCACGAGCCGGGGGCAAGAGCGCACCCCTCGGTATCGGCGCCACCGGCGTCAACGCCAAACCTGCGTAACCCGTGGGGTCAGACCTCGATTTACGCAGGTGGTCGGGCAGGCTTTAGCCCTTGGTCAGACCTCGATTTACGCAGTTGGTCGTGTCGGTTTGACGGTGGGCCTGCGATCGGCACTGGGTGTCATAGCGACTCCCTACTGTCCAGACATGACGAAACTCGAGCGGGATAATCGAAGCGCGGAACCAACGAGCTACGGCGAATCAGCTGCAGACATTCTCACAACGCTTGCCAAGGGCGATCGGCGAATGACGAAGGCGGGCAGATATCAGCTCAACGTGGAGATGAGTTCGGCGGGGGCCGGCCCATTCGTGCGTGCACTCATGCGAGCTGAGGCCGAGCTCTTGTTGCTCGACGCGGATGACTTTGATTCCGACGTTGCTCGACGAACACCGGACCAACGAAGAGTCGACGCGCTTCTCAACGTCGCCAAGGCGGCCTCGGAAGCACTCGCCGGACAAGCCGTCTAACCGATCGGCAGAACTCAGCCATCGTGTCGACCCGACTTGCGTCGAATCGGGCGTCGCGGTGTATCCGGTCCGCCCAACCTGCGTAAATCGAGGTCTGACCCCATCGCTTACGCAGGTTCGAGCTAGCGGCGGTCTTCGAAGGTGAAGTCGGGGAAGCCGGCTTCGGCGACCTCGGTGAGTCGGTCGAAGTAGCGCGAGCCGATGAGGTGGCCGAGGAACTGGCGGGGTTTGCCGGGGATGTTGGCGCCCATGTACCAGGAGTCGGCTCGGGGGTAGAGGGTGCGGTTGGCAATCCCGGTGACTTCTGCGTCCCAATTTGCCTCCGCCTCTTCGGTTGTTTCCATCGACCCGAGGTTGGCGTCGTCGAGGTGGCGAAGACATGACTCGATCCACGCTGTTTGCAACTCGGCGCCGAGCGGCATCGTGAAGAACACGCCGGGTGAACCCGGACCATGGATCATGAAGAGGTTTGGGTAGCCGGCGATGGTCATGCCCAAGTTGTTGTCGAAACGCTCAGCCCACTTTTCCTTCAGTGGCACCCCACCTCGGCCCTTCGGGTTGAGTTTGAGCATCGAACCACTCACCGCATCGAATCCGGTGGCGAGCACCAAGATGTCGATCGGATGCTCCCCGTCGGTGGTGCGCACGCCGGTCTTGGTGAACTCCTCGATCGGGTTCTCTCGAAGGTCGACCAGCGCAACGTTGTCGCGGTTGAAGGTCTCGAAGTAGCCGTTGTCCAAGATGAGGCGCTTCGTCCCGAATGGATAACTCGGCATCAGCTTGTCGGCCGTCTCGGGATCATTGACGGTGGCGCGGATCTTGCTGCGCACGAACTCCGAGATCTCCTCGTTGAGGTCTTCGTCGGTGTAGACGCCGGTGAAGCTGTTGATCGCCATGTGCATGCCACCGCGCTCCCACATCTCCTCGTAGCGCTCCTGGCGCTCGTCGAAGGTGTGGTCTGCCGGTGCGAGCTTGCTGGTTCTGAATGGCCAGCCGCCGCGCTTGCGCATCGATGCTCGCAACTCACTCCAATCCTTGCGGTACTGGTCGAGCTCTTCTTCGGCCAGCGGCTTGTTGCGGGCGGGAAGTGCGTATTGCGGTGTTCGTTGGAGGACGGTGAGGTGGTCGGCCGTCTTCGCGATCTCGGGAACCACCTGAACGCCGGACGACCCGGTGCCGATCACGGCAACTCGTTTGCCCTCGAACGACACGGGCTCGTGTGGCCAACGACCCGTGTGATGGATGTCGCCGGCGAAGTCGTCGATACCCGGGTAGTCGGGCTTGTTCGCAACGAACAACGCCCCGATCGCGCACACGAGGAAGCGGGCCGTCGCTCGCTCGCCGCTGTCGGTTTCGATCGTCCAGTGCTGGGTGTCTTCGTCGTAGCGAGCGTCGGTCACGAACGTGTCGAACTGGATGTCCTTGCGGAGGTCGAACTTGTCGGCGACGTGTTCGATGTAGGCAAGAACGTCGGACTGCTTGCTCTGCGTTTCGGGCCACACCCATTCGTCGACCAGCTCCTGGCTGAACGTGTAGCCATAGAACGGGCTGCTCGGTGCGTCGACGCGGGCGCCGGGATATCGGTTGTACCACCACGTGCCGCCCACATCGCTCGCGCCGTCAAAGGACCGAACCGACAAGCCCATCTGATCGCGTAGATGGTGCAGCGCGTAGAGTCCGCCAAAGCCGGCGCCGATGATGATGGCGTCGTAGGTTGCGATCGCCTTGTCTGACGTTGCGTGAGCGGTTTCAGAAGTGATGACCACGAGCTGAAGCTAGCAAGCAGGTCGGGGCGAAGACGAAGTGGCCGACTCAGCCTTGCGGAGTGCGTTCGCCACCTGTTCGCTCGGCCGCATAGGCCCGAGCGGCTTTCGCCAGGTTGCGTAGTTCGGCTCGTTCGTCGTCGGTCAACACGTCGAAATCGGCAGCGTGCAAGTCGTTCGTTGTGTTCTCGATCGCCTGCCTGGCTTCATCGAGACCGGAGACGTCTGGGTAAGGCTTTGACCAACCAAACATCTCGGCGTTCCACTCGCCGGTCGGCCCGCTCAAGATGGCTTCGACCGGACCCATACCGGCAGCGATGACGGCGGACGCGTGACGGCCGAATCGCAACTCTCGCATGCATTGGCACAGCTGGAACGTGCGTCCAGGGCCAGGTGCAGGAAGTGCCTGATCTCGCCAACCAACAAACGTCGGTGCCCCGAGCGGGCTGGCGGCTTCGACCACCTTCTCGGCGATCTCGCCGAGGCGGATGGTGCCGTCGAACCCGTCCAGCACCCGCTCGCCCCACTCCTGGCAGATCTTGGCCCAGATCGCAGCGCCTTCGGCGGGGGAAGTCACGGCTCGGCCTCGTTCGACCATCCCTCGCATGAAGTCCGGCTCCCAAAAGAACGCGGCGGCCACCACATTGTCGACCGGGCAGTCGCCGAGGACGCCAAGCCGGCCGACCGCGTAGGAGTCCATCACCGCCTCCGGCATTCCAGCGGCGGCCGCCTTCTCGGCGGTTGAGGGAGCCATCAACCACTCCATGGCGATCATCCCCATCGAGCCGCGCATGCTTCGTGCAACGGAAAGTGAGTCCATCGACGCAACGTATTGGCCGTGGTCTCAAGAGTCCAGGGAAGTGGCGCAGGTTCCGGGGCGAGTGTCTCTTGGTCAAACCTCTGAATGTTGGGACTGGCCCCAAGAGGTCCCACCGCTGCGGAGCACCTCGCTACTATCGGGGCGGAGCGGAAAGGCTCGTATGGCCGACAAACTCAAGAAGAACCTCAACCTGTTCGACGTGTACGCCATGTCGACTGGAGCGATGTTCAGCTCCGGGTTGTTCCTGCTGCCCGGTATCGCAGCCGGTTTCACGGGCGACAGCGTGTATCTCGCCTACCTGCTCGCCGGGTTCTTGATCCTGCCGGCGATGTATTGCATGGCCGAATTGTCGACCGCCATGCCAAAGGCCGGCGGCACTTATTACTTCTTGGACCGAGCGATGGGCCCGCTCATGGGGACCGTCGGCGGCCTTGGTTCATGGGTTGCTGTCGTGTTCAAGAGCGCCTTCGCGCTCGTGGGCCTCGGCGCCTACCTCAGCATCTACGTCGATCTGCCGTTCACCGTGCTCGCAGTGATCCTGGCCATCGTTTTCGGTGTCATCAACGTGGTCGGGGCCAAAGAGACGACCCTCCTCCAACGAATACTCGTCGGAGCGCTCGTCGTGATTCTTGCGGCGTTCATCATCCTCGGACTCACCGAAGTCGAAGGTGTGTCGGCCCTCGAACCGAATGGTGAGAACCAGGCCTTCTTCCGCTCCGGTGTGGTCGGCTTTGTGTCGACCATCGGCCTCGTGTTCGTCTCCTATGCCGGCCTCACCAAGGTGGCAAGTGTTGCCGAGGAGATCGAAAATCCCGATCGCAACATCCCGCTCGGTATGACGTTGTCGCTGGCGACCGCAACGATCATCTACACCCTCGGCACACTCATCTTGATCAACGTGCTCGAGCAGTCGGAGCTGGAGGAAAGCCTCACTCCAGTCGCCGACGCCGGTGCAGTCTTCTTGGATTGGGCCCCGTTCGACATCGGCGTTGTCCTCATCGTGGTCGCCGCGATCGCGGCGTTTGCATCGACCGGCAATGCCGGGATCATGTCGGCCTCTCGCTACCCCTACGCCATGGCGAAGGACAAGCTGATTCCCGGCAACCTCGCCGACCTGGGCCGCCACGGCACCCCCGCCAAGTCGATCGTGATGACCGT
>CALEWY010000085.1 GCA_937925335.1 uncultured Acidimicrobiales bacterium | reverse complement strand
TCTTCAGCGAGACGTTCGCGCACGATGCCGAGGATGATCTCATCGCTGACGAGATCACCGGCATCCATCACAGCCTTGGCCTTCATGCCCATCTCGGTGCCAGCAGCAACCGCGCCGCGGAGCATGTCACCGGTCGAGATATGTGCAACGCCGTAGCGCTCGATCAAACGGGCGCACTGTGTGCCCTTGCCTGCACCCTGGCGACCAAAGATCACCAGACGGATCGGATTCGACATGCGGCTGCTACCTCGAAGAGATCATGGCGGGCTTCGTTGCCCGGCGCGGGGAACCGACACCGTTGCAGACGCACCGCACACCTGTAAAGCGTTCGGGAACGATCACTCAAGCAGGCACTGCCCGCTCGAGTGCGGGCTACTTCAAGAAGCCCTCGTAGTTACGACTCATCAACTGGGAATCGATTTGTTTCATCGTCTCGAGGGCAACGCCCACGGCGATCAAGATCGACACGCCTGAGAATCCGAGAAGGTTCGATGCGCCGCCGGCTCCGCCGATGTAACGAGCGAGCACTGCCGACGGGATCAAGGCGACGACGGCAAGGAAGACCGAGCCGGGGAAGGTGATGCGGTTGAGAATCTTCGCCAGGTGACGCTCGGTCTGAGGACCGGGACGAATACCGGGAATGAAGCCACCGGACTTGCGAAGCTCATCGGCTCGACGAACCGGGTCGAACGCAATCGAGTTGTAGAAGTAGGCGAACCCGACGATCAACAAACCGAAGACCAAGATGTAGCCGAGGTTGTCCGGCTGGAACAGGTTGTTGTTGATGAACTGGCGAACCTGGTCGCCCCAGTTCGGATCGTCAGAGACTCCGGTGATGGGGTTGATGTTGCCACTCGTCGGCAACACGTTGACGATCAAACCAGGAAGCTGCAGCAGCGACGAGGCGAAGATGACCGGGATCACGCCAGCCTGGTTGACCTTCAACGGGATGTAGGAGTTGTTGCCGCCGTACTGCTTGCGGCCAACGACTCGCTTCGCGAAGTTGACCGGAATGCGACGCTGACCCTGCTCGACGAACACGATGCCTGCGGTCAACATGATGAGGAGAAGCAGCGCAATGGCGAGGCCAACGATGCCCTTCAGCGCATTGATCTGAATGCCGAGGCCGGGAAGGCTGGACACGACCGACGCCATGATCAACAGCGACATGCCGTTGCCGATGCCCTTCTGGCTGATCAGCTCACCGAGCCACATCAACACGGCGGTTCCGACGGTCATACAGGTGACGGCCAGCAAGATGCGGAAGGCATTGCCATCCGGGAACAAGTCGATCGGCGTGCCGAAGAAGGCAGCGGGGTTCCGGTTGATCAAGAACACGATGCTCGTGCTTTGCACAAGAGCGAGAGCCACCGCGATGTAGCGAGTCCACTGCGTGATCTTGCGCTGACCAACTTGACCCTGGGCTTGCCATTCCTCCAACTTCGGAACGGCGACCGTCAGGATCTGGATGATGATCGAGCTGGTGATGTACGGCAGGATGCCGAGCGAGAAGAAGCTGAGCGAGCCAAGACCGTTACCGGTCAGCAGGTTCAGGTAACCAAAGAAGCCACCGGAGGCTTCGTCGCTCTGATCACGCAGCTGCTCGATTGCCTCGAGGTTCGTACCCGGAGCCGGGATCTGGTTGCCCAGGCGGTACACGGCGAGGATGAAGAGCGTGAAGAGAATCTTGTTGCGGAGCTCCGGCGTGCGGAACACATTCTTGAGCGTTGACACGGAAGGCCTTTTCGGGACGTAGCGAGAACGGGCGAGAGTCTAGCGCTGCCCCCGGCCGGTACTGAGTAGGCGTACCGGGCCGGTAACAAAAGCGGGCAAGACGGGCGAAGTGCGGGATGAAACGAGAACGGGCACCGATGCGATCTTGTCGATCACACGGTGCCCCACTCGACAACAGATATCTGGTTGTTCGACCGTCTAGCGGTTCATGTGCTGGTTGCCCGATGAAGGCGGACGCACGGAGAACGGGAGGTCGAGCTTCTCAACCGTGCCACCAGCAGCGGTGATCGCTGCTTCGGCCGACTTCGAGAATGCGTGAGCCTTCACGGTGACAGCACCGGTGAGCTCGCCACGGCCGAGCACCTTCACAAGCGCACCCTTGCCGACGAGGCTCTTTTCGAGCAACGCCTCAGGGGTGACCTCGGTGAGGCCGGACTCGCTGATGGTGTCGAGGTTGATGGCTTGGTACTCAACCCGGAACGGGTTTTGGAAACCACGGAGCTTCGGGAGACGCTGCTGCATTGGCAGCTGGCCACCTTCGAAACCAACGCGCACCTTGCCGCGTCCACGAGACTTCTGTCCCTTGGTGCCTCGGCCGGCGGTCTTACCGCCGGTTCCGGCGATACCACGGCCCTTGCGCTTCCCGGCCTTGCGGGAACCCTCGGCGGGCTTGAGATCGTGCAGCTTCATGAGATTTCCTCGACGGTCACGAGGTGAGGCACGCGTGCGAGCATGCCTTGAACCTCGGGCTTGTCGGTCAGCACGTTCGACTTGCCAATGCCGCGCAGGCCGAGTGCACGAAGCGTGCCTCGCTGCTTGGGCTTGGTGCCGATTGCGGACCGAATCTGGGTGATCTTGAGTTCAGCCATGATCAGGCCTCGACAGATTCGCTAGACGGAGCGCCACCGCGCTTGGTTTCGTTGTAGGCGTCGAGCAGACCCTTTGGAGTGAACTCCGAGGCGTCGAGGCCACGCAGGCGAGCGACCTCATCGGGGCGCTTCAGGCTTGCGAGCGCATCGATGGTGGCTCGTGCCACGTTGATCTGGTTCGCCGAACCGAGCGACTTGCAGATGACGTCTCGCACGCCGGCCTCTTCGAGGATGGCGCGAGCAGCACCACCGGCGATGACGCCGGTACCACGAGCGGCTGGCTTGAGCATCACTCGACCGGCACCGTTGATGCCGATGATCGGGTGAGTGATCGTGCCGCCGGCCATGGCGACATCGAACATGAGCTTGCGGGCTTCTTCGGTGCCCTTCTGAATGGCGAGGGGAACTTCCTTCGCCTTGCCATAGCCGAGTCCGACGCGGCCGTTGCCGTCGCCGAGCACCACGAGAGCGGTGAAGGCGAAGCGACGTCCACCTTTCACCACCTTGGCGACTCGGTTGATGGTGATGACTCTGGACTCGCGTCCGTCGTCTCGATCGTTTCGTTCGTTAGCCATCGTGGTCTCCTAGAACTCGAGTCCGGATTCGCGGGCAGCGTCTGCCAGGGCCGCAACACGACCGTGGTAGCGGTTGCCACCGCGATCGAACACGACGGTGCTGACTCCGGCCGCCTTGGCGCGCTCGCCAATGCGGGTTCCGACCGAGGTGGCGCCAGCGATGGAGCTGGAGCCGTCACGAAGGTCGGACTCATACGTTGATGCGGCAGCCATGGTGGTGCCGGTGGTGTCGTCGATCATCTGCACGCTGATGTGCTTGTTCGACCGGAAGACGGCCAAACGAGGACGCTCGGGGGTGCCGATGACCTTCTTGCGAACACGGAATTGACGACGTGAGCGAGCGGCTTGGCGACGGTTGGTCTTGGTACCCATCACTTACCTGCCTTTCCGGCCTTGCGGACCACATGCTCGCCGACGTAGCGAACACCCTTGCCCTTGTAGGGCTCGGGCTTGCGGTAGCCACGAATCTCGGCGGCCACCTGGCCGACGACCTGCTTGTCGATCCCGATGACACCAATCTTGGTGGGCTCGGGAACATCGAAGGTGATGCCGTCAGGGGCGTTCACTTCGATTGAGTGGCTGTAGCCGAGCGAGAGCTCGAGCTTCGAGGGGCCCTTTGCGTTGGCTCGGTAGCCAACGCCGATGATCTCGAGGTCCTTGCGGAACCCTTCGCTCACGCCAACGATCATGTTGTTGAGCAGTGAACGGTTGAGACCGTGCAGCGCCTTCGACGAACGCTCGTCGTTGGCTCGCTCCACGTTGAGTGTTGCGTCATCAAGAGATGCTGAGATCGCGTCGGGGAGCGTGATTGCGAGCTCACCCTTCGGGCCTTTGACCGTGACGTTCGAGCCAGCGACGTTGATGTCGACGCCCGAGGGAACGGTGATCGGTGCTTTTCCAATACGAGACATTCGTGCCTACCAGACGTAGCAGAGCACTTCGCCACCGAGCTTGCCCTTACGGGCTTCGCGGTCGGTGATGAGACCCTTATTGGTCGAGAGCACGGCAACACCAAGACCACCGAGAACACGGGGGATCTGATCTGACTTGGTGTAGACGCGCAGGCCGGGCTTGGACACACGCTTGATGCCACTGATCACTCGCTCGCGCTCGGGCGAGTACTTCATAG
Source organism: uncultured Acidimicrobiales bacterium (assembly GCA_937925335.1). GTDB lineage: Bacteria > Actinomycetota > Acidimicrobiia > Acidimicrobiales > SZUA-35 > CALEWY01. The sequence continues at coordinate 8,771 of CALEWY010000085.1, read as the reverse complement.
CGATCGTGAGCGTCTTGCCAACCGAGGGAAGGCTTTCAGCGGTGTTGTCAGCGCTGTTGAACGAGTCGATGTAACCCTCGTCGAGCAGCACCTGGGCCAAGGCAAGCTTCAGCTTCGACGATGGCATGGAAACCTCGTCGTGCATGGCGATGTTGGCGTTGCGGATGCGGGTGAGCATGTCCGCGATGGGATCGGTCATTGACATGAAACGTTCCTCCTCACCAACTGGCCTTGGTGACGCCGGGGATCTCGCCCGCATGCGCCATCTGACGGAAACAAATACGGCAGAGACCAAAGCGCTTGTACACGGCCTTGGGGCGACCGCAGCGCTGGCAACGGGTGTAGCCCCGCACCTTGAACTTCGGCGTCTTCTTCTGCTTCTCGATTAGTGCTTTTTTCGCCATTACTGGGCCTGCCCATCGCGTCGGAACGGGAATCCGAAGGCATCGAGCAGAGCCTTGCCCTCGGCATTGGTCTTCGCGGTCGTAACAATCGTGATGTCCATACCGCGGGTGACGTCGACGGTGTCGTAGTCAATCTCAGGGAACATCAGCTGTTCGTTCAGACCAAATGTGTAGTTGCCTCGACCGTCGAACGACTTGGGGCTGAGCCCGCGGAAGTCACGGATACGAGGAATCGCAAGGGAGACGAGTCGATCGAAGAACTCCCACATGCGGTCACCTCGGAGGGTGACCTTGGTGCCGATGGCGTTGCCCTCACGAAGCTTGAAACTCGCAATGGAGTTCTTGGCCTTCGTGATGATCGGCTTTTGCCCCGTGATAGCGGTGAGGTCGGTGACCGCACCGTCGAGGAGCTTCGAATTTTGCAGCGCATCGCCAACACCCATGTTGACGACGATCTTCTCGAGCGCCGGCACCATCATGATGTTCGGGAGCTCGAGCTGCTCTTTCAGACCGTCGCGGATCTCCGCGTGGTAGCGCACCTTCAGGCGGGGGCTCCCAAGGGAGCCGACCGTCGTGGTGACGAGGCTGGTCGTTTCAATCTTGCTCATGCTTCGGCCTCGGGAATCTCAGCGCCTGAGCGCTTGCAGATGCGAACCTTCGTGCCGTCGTCGTTGACCTTGTAGCCAACACGGGTCGGCTTGCCGTCTTTGGGGCTCAAGATGGCCACGTTCGAGGCATTCATTGGCATCTCTTTGTCGAGAATGCCACCAGGTTCTTCAGCCGACTGCGGCTTGGTGTGGCGCTTGGCGATGTTGTAGCCCTCGACCTTGACCTTGCCCGTCGCCGGGAAGGCAGCCGAGATCACGCTTTCGCGACCTGCGTCTTTGCCGGACAGGATCCGGACACGATCACCCTTACGGATTTTCATTAGAGGACCTCCGGGGCGAGGGAGACAATGCGCATGAAGCGCTTGTCACGCAGCTCACGGCCGACTGGGCCGAAGATGCGGGTACCTCGCGGCTGGCTCTGCTCGTTGATGAGCACTGCAGCGTTTTCGTCGAAACGGATGTAGCTGCCGTCTGGACGACGCTTTTCCTTCTTGGTCCGAACGACGACGCAGCGAACGACATCACCCTTCTTGACCTGAGCGCCAGGGATGGCGTCTTTGACGGTGGCGACGAAGATGTCGCCGATCGAGGCGTAACGACGGCGTGAACCACCGAGCACCTTGATGCAGAGGACTTCGCGAGCGCCGGAGTTGTCGGCGACGCGCAGTCGGGACTCTTGCTGAATCATCGTGCACGCTCCAAGATCTCGAGCAAACGCCAGCGCTTGAGCTTTGACATCGGACGGGTCTCCACGATCCGGACGAGGTCACCCTCGTTCAGCGTGTTCTCTTCGTCGTGGACGTAGTAGCGCTTGTGGCTCTGGACGGTCTTGTTGTACTGCGGGTGACGCGAGCGGCGGACAACCTCGACCACAACGGTCTTGTCCATCTTCTTCGACTTGACGAGGCCCTCACGGACCTTGCGTCGAGCGCGTGCCTCAGTGTCGGCAGTTTCAGCAGCCATCACGACTCTCCCTTGGTGGCAGCGGCGAGCTCACGGGCCCGAACTTCAGTGTTGATGCGGGCGACCTCACGCTTGACCTGTGAGATACGTGCATTGTTTTCGAGCTGGCCCGTGGCGAGCTGGAAACGAAGGTTGAACAGTTCCCGCTTCGCTTCGGCGCGAGCCTCGGCGAGTTCGGCGTCAGACTGATCGGTGATTGCGCTATCAGCCATCGAAGCCGTCCTCTCGGGTGATAATGCGTGCCTTGACCGGCAGCTTCTGAATGGCTCGGTTGAGCGCACCCTTTGCAATTTCGGGATCCGGGTAGGACATCTCGAAGATGACTCGACCGGGCTTCACCACAGCAACCCAGCTCTCGGGGTTGCCCTTGCCGGAACCCATGCGGGTCTCAGCTGGCTTTTGGGTGACGGGCTTGTCTGGGAACACGTTGATCCAGACCTTGCCACCACGCTTGATGTGGCGGGTCATGGCGATACGTGCGGCCTCGATTTGGCGGGCGGTGATCCAACCCGGCTCGAGGACCTGAATTCCGTACTCGCCGAACGAGACGCTCGTGGCGCCCTTGGCGACTCCGGTGCGGCGGCCGCGGTGCTGCTTGCGGTGCGCAACCTTCTTTGGCATCAACATCAGTCCGCATCTCCTTCACGGAACTTTTCGTCGCCAGCTTTGTCCTTGAGGCTTGCCTCGATGGCTTCCTCTTCGGCGAGCAGGCGCTCGAACTCCGGATCGGCTTCCTTGACCAACGGTGCTGGCTCTTCGGTTGCTGTTTCTGGGGTGGTCTCCTCGGCCTTTGCCGGGCGACGAGATGACGACACGACGGGCATTGGCGCCTCGCCGGCTGCTTCGCCAACAGCCATTGCGGCTTCCTTGGCGGCTTTGTCGTTGCTGGCCTTGTACGGGAGGATGTCGCCCTTGTAGAGCCACACCTTCACGCCGATACGTCCAGCGGTGGTGTGTGCTTCGCGCAGTCCGTAGTCGATGTCGGCGCGCAGCGTGTGCAGCGGCACTCGACCTTCGCGGTACCACTCGATGCGGCCCATCTCGGCGCCGCCGAGACGACCAGAGCTCTGAATCCGGATGCCCTTGGCACCGGCCTTCATCGCGTTCTGCACGGCACGCTTCATCGCACGGCGGAATGCCATACGACCAGCGAGCTGGTCAGCAACACCCTGAGCGATCAGCGCAGCGTCGAGTTCGGGCTGCTTGATCTCAATGATGTTGAGCTTGACCCGGGGGTTGCCCGTGATCTTGCCGAGACCCTGGCGGAGGCGGTCGGCCTCGGAGCCCTTGCGGCCGATGACGATGCCCGGGCGAGCCGTGTGCACGTCGATCTGCAGCTTGTCGCGGGTGCGCTCAACCTCGATGCGAGAGATGGCAGCGTTCGGCAGCTGCTCCATGAGGTAGTTCCGGATTGCCGAGTCCTCGATGAGGTAATCGCGGTATTCCTGGCGATCGGCGATCCAGCGGGACTTCCAGTCGGTGGTAACACCAAGACGGAAGCCGTACGGGTTGATTTTCTGGCCCATCAGGCGTCGTCCTTCGAATCGGCTTCAGCCTCTGAGGCTGCTTCCTTCTTCTGCTGCGACTCGGGCTTGGAGAACCCGGCTGCCTCAGCTGCCTCGTCGCTTGCGAACCACACCTCAGCCTTGGTCCGACCGTAGAAGGGGCTGTCTTCGTTGTGGTACAGCTTCGAATCGTCGTTGCCCTTGACCGGGAAGCCCTCAGGCATCTGATCAGGATCACCATCGATCAAGGCGTGGCTGCCATCGCCATAGGGCGACGCATCCTCAGCATTCACTTCACCATCACCATCAGAATCGAGCGTCTCGGACTCGACCTCAGAGGTTTCAACCTCGGGGGCGTCGTCGGCTGCTGCTTCATCAGTCGTCGGCTCTTCAACGACGTCTTCAGCTGCATCGTCGACGGCGTCGTCACCCTTGCTCTTGGCGACACGAGCACGGCGAGACGCTGCTGCGTCTGCTGTGGTGTTGCCCTTCGCGGCGGCGACTTCACGAAGACGATCGAGTTCCTCGGTTGAGAGGCGGCTCACGATGACCGTGATGTGGCAAGTCTGCTTGTGGATACGACCAGCTCGTCCACGAGCACGTGGACGGAAACGCTTCAGGGTTGGACCCTCATCGGCGTAACACGCTGACACGTACAGCTCGTCGGCTGGGACCTCGTCGTTGTGCTCTGCGTTGGCGATGGCCGAGTTGAGAACCTTGGCAATCTCCTTCGCGGCGAGACGCTCTGAGAGGTCGAGGATCTGTCCGGCTTCGGCCACGCGCTTGTCGCAAATGAGATCGAGCACGACACGGGCCTTGGAGGCTGACATCCGCAAGTAGCGGACCTGCGCCCGGGTACCCGGACGCTCGTTGGTCTTCAGTCCGGTCATCGACGACCCGTCTTTTCCTGGCCGGCGTGGTAGCGGAAGGTACGAGTCGGCGAGAACTCGCCGAGCTTGTGACCAACCATCGATTCGGTGATGTACACCGGCACGTGCTTGCGACCGTCGTGGACGGCGATGGTGTGACCGACCATGTCAGGGATGATCGTGGAACGACGTGACCACGTCTTGACGACGCGCTTCTCGTTGTTCTCGTTCAGGACATCGACCTTCTTGAGCAAGTGCTCATCAACGAAAGGTCCCTTTTTCAGGCTGCGCGGCATCGGTTACCTCCGTCCGCCACGAGTCCGCCTACGGCGGATGATCTGGTCATCGGACTTCTTGCCCCTCTTACGGGTTCGGCCTTCGGGCTTACCCCATGGGGACACGGGATGGCGTCCACCAGAGGTCTTACCTTCACCACCACCATGAGGGTGGTCGACTGGGTTCATGGCAACACCACGGGTCTGGGGGCGCTTGCCCTTCCAGCGGGCACGGCCAGCTTTACCGATCTTGATGAGCTCGTGCTCGGCGTTACCGACTTCGCCAACCGTGGCGATGCAGTCGATGGAGACACGGCGCATCTCGGTCGAGGGAAGACGCAGTGTTGCGGAATCGCCCTCTTTGGCGACGAGCTGAACGCTCGTACCGGCGGAACGAGCCATGCGGGCACCGCCGCCGACCTTGAGTTCCACGGCGTGGACAACGGTGCCGACGGGGATGTAGCGCATCGGCATGGCGTTGCCAGGACGAATGTCTGATCCGGCGCCGGACTGAAGCTTGTCGCCAACCTGCAGGCCACGAGGGGCGAGGATGTAGCGCTTCTCACCGTCGTGGTAGTGGAGAAGGGCAATACGACAGTTGCGGTTCGGGTCGTACTCGATCGAAGCAACGGTTGCGGGAATGCCGTTCTTGTTGCGTCGGAAATCGACCACGCGATAGCGCTGCTTGTGGCCGCCACCGCGGTGACGGGCGGTCTTGCGACCGTAGTTGTTGCGACCACCGGTCGAGTGCTGCTTTGCGAGCAACGACTTTTCAGGCTTGGTGCGGGTGACGTCGGAGAAGTCAGACGAAGTCTGAAATCGGCGTCCCGGGCTTGTTGGTTTGCGTTTGCGAATGGCCATCGTTCAGATCCTCAGCTTGTGAAGAGCTCGATCTCGCCCTCGGAGAGGGTGACGATGGCTCGCTTGGTGTCGGACCGCTTTGAGAAGGTGTTGTTGCGTCGGTTGCGAACACGCTTGCCCTTGCGGTTGAGCGTGTTGACCCGGCTGACCTTCACGCCGTCGAAGATTGCTTCGATGGCGTCTTTGATCTCGGGCTTCGAAGCCGACGGTGCGACGACGAAGGTGTAGGTGTTGGTGTCTTCGACCTGGATGTAGGTCTTTTCCGTCACCACTGGACGGATGATCACGTCGTGCGGGTCTTTCATGCCGACGCCTCCTCGGTGCTAGCTGCCGGCTCATTCGTTGGGAGCGTGGCTTGGGAGAACACGATGTAGTCGTTCAAGAGAACGTCGTAGGTGTTCAGCTGATCGGCCATGAGCACGTGAGCCTCAGGGAGGTTCCGGAAGCTCTTCTCGGCGTTGGCGTCTTCACGGCCAAGCACGATCAACACACGACCCTCGACACCAAGATCGCTCAGCGTTGACTTGGCGCTCTTGGTTGACGGGGCGTCGAAGCTCCAGTCGTCGACGACGACGACCTTGGAGTCTGCAGCTCGATCCGACAGAGCGGAACGAAGCGCCAGACGCTTCATCTTCTTGTTGGTGCGCTCGGCATAGTCACGGGGCTTTGGTCCGTGAGCGATACCACCACCGACCCAGATCGGGGAGCGGCTCGAGCCAGCACGAGCACGACCGGTGCCCTTTTGCTTCCAAGGCTTTGCACCACCGCCGCGAACCTCGGCTCGGGTCTTGGTGCTGTGTGTGCCCTGGCGCTTGGCGGCCAACTGAGCGTTGACGACCTGGTGCATGACCGGCATGTTCGGCTCGATGCCAAACACTGCGGGGTCGAGTTCAACGGTGACTTTCTTCGACATCAGGCGTCCACCTTGGTCGGCTTCTTGATGGCGTTGCGGATGATGACCCGCCCGCCCTTGGGTCCGGGAACGGCACCCTTCACGAGGATGAGATCGTTCTCGTTCTCGGCCTTCACGATGGTGAGGTTCTGGGTCGTGACACGCTCGCCACCAGTGCGGCCAGCCATCTTGGTTCCCTTGAACACTCGTGCGGGGGTTGCACACATCCCGATCGAGCCGGGCATGCGGTGCACGAGGTGGGCGCCGTGCGTGGCGCGCTGGCCGGCGAAGTTATGGCGCTTCATCACACCTGCGAAGCCCTTGCCCTTCGATGTGCCGATCGCGTCGACGACATCACCAGCCTCGAAGATCTCAGCGGAGATCTCTTGGCCAATCTCATACGGTGAAACGTCGTCGAGACGAAGCTCAACGAGATCGCGGCCCGGGGCCACACCGTTCTTTGCGAAGTGGCCAGCCTCGGGGCGGCTCAGCTTCTTTGCGTCGCGCTCCCCCATGGTGACCTGGATGGCGCTGTAGCCATCGGTCCCGGGGGTTTTGATCTGCACAACCCGACAGGGTGTGACTCGCACGACGGTCACGGGGACGATCTTGTTGTCGTCGTCCCAGACCTGTGTCATGCCGACTTTTTCGCCGACAATCGCCTTTTGCGTCATGTGCTTGTGTCTTCCGTCAGCGGGCCACCGGAGAGCGGCCGTTCACGTGGAGCCCCGTGCACCATCCGAAGCAGCTCATGTTGAAACATGAGCACACGACAGGCGAAGCGGCGGGGCGGGATCGGTTTGTGCCTAGGGGTTCCCGGTACTGATCGTGGCCGGGCCTGCAAGGACTTCTATCCAGCGCTAGCCGGACCGATAGAGACTACCTGCGCCCCGGGATGATTCCACTCGGGGTGATTTTCCCTCCTCGCGGCATTCGGAGATATCGTCGCCGATCATGGAGGTGGCCCCAGACACGATGTTCGTCAGCCTTCTCGCTGGCGAACAATGGGCCTATGAGGCTGCCGTCGATGAGTTCGGCCCGGCGGTCATTGCAATCGCGGCAACCCACCGCCTCGGCAAAGCCGATCGTGATGAGGTTTTCCAGGCAACGTTCCTCAGCCTCCTCGAGAATCGCCACCGCATCCACTCTCCCGAGAGTCTTCCCGCATGGATCGTCCGGGTTGCGACCAACCATTGCCTGAGCGCCAAGCGATTGAGAGAACGGCCGAGCGCCCCGATCGACCTCACCGACGAGATCGATCTCACGGTCGACGTGCACGGCTCAAACAACGAAGGCACAACCCAGCAGCGGTTCGATTGGGCCACCGAAGACTTCAGTCTCGATGAACAGCGGGCGGTCATCGAGGCGGTTGCCTCGCTGAACGATCGCGATCGCGCCCTGCTGCATTTGCTGTTTGCTGAGCATCACTACCGCTACGACACCATCGCGTCGATGCTCGAGGTCAGCCCTCACAGCGTTGGTCCGCTCCGGAGTCGGATGCTGGCGCGGCTGCGGAACCACCCGGCGGTACAGACCATGATCGGTCAGCGCCGCACCGCCTGACTCCCGTTCGTGGTTTGTGACAAATGGATGACGAAGACGCCTCAGGGTGTACGAAAACCGGGTCTCGAATCTCTGTACCTATGAGGGCGGCCTTCATCACCGCGTTCACGTGAAGCGGCCGTCCGTGGCGGTCGGCCACTACACCTCCCCGAGATCGCAAAGGAGAGAGCCCCGCGGCGGGGTCATCACCGGCGATCGAAAGGGATCTTCATGCAAAGAGCCCGGGTCCATCGGACCCGGGCTCTGTGCTTTGTCTCTCATCTGTGTTTCGGCTTGCCGTTCAGTTCAATGTGAACCGAGTGAGTCGGCGCCGGTCGAGCATGCGCCGTTCGGCGCTGCTCGTGATCCTGCGAGCTAGAGCTGCTGGATCTTGATTTCGATGTCGACACCGGCAGGCAACTCGAGCCGCTGGAGCGAGTCGACCGTCTTGGGGTTCGGCTCGAGGATGTCGATCAGACGCTTGTGCACTCGCATTTCGAAGTGCTCACGGCTGTCTTTGTCCTTGTGCGGCGACCGGATCACACAGAACCGGTGCTTTTCGGTCGGCAACGGGATCGGGCCCCGGAACTCGGCGTTGGTGCGAGCGACGGTTTCGACGATCTTGGTTGTCGACTGATCCACGATCTCATGGTCGTAGGCCTTGAGGCGGATGCGGATCTTTTGCTTGGCTGCCATGTTCGGAGTCCCTACTTGACGATCTTGGTCACGCGACCAGCGCCAACAGTACGACCACCCTCACGAATAGCAAACCGCAAACCCTCATCCATCGCAATCGGGTTAATCAACTCCACCGACATATCAGTGTTATCACCCGGCATACACATCTCCGTA